>JAQTIF010000001.1:1803762-2405016 GCA_029433525.1 Enterobacteriaceae bacterium ESL0689
ACAGTTAACCGAAATTACGCTAATGGCAGCGGAAAGTGTTCGTCGTTTCGGCATCGAACCCCGGGTGGCGCTGCTTTCACACTCCAGTTTTGGTTCTTCGGACTGCCCGGCGGCGGTGAAAATGCGTCAGGTGCTGGCGCTGGTGCAGGAGCAGGCACCGGAATTGATGATCGATGGTGAAATGCAGGGTGATGCGGCGCTGGTGGAGAGTATTCGTCAGGAACGGATGCCGGATAGTCCGCTGAAAGGCGCTGCCAACATCCTCGTCATGCCGAATATGGAAGCGGCGCGCATCAGCTACAACCTGTTGCGGGTTTCCGGGTCGGAAGGTGTCACCGTAGGGCCCGTGCTGATGGGAATAGCAAAACCCGTGCATATTCTGACCCCGCAGGCTTCGGTACGCCGTATTGTCAATATGGTCGCGCTGGCCGTGGCTGAAGCACAAATGCAGGCATAGTCATCATGTAGTCACTGCGTTAAGGCAACCTGCGGGTTGCCTTTTGTTGTTCAGGGAGGGCTTATTTGCGCTTTACCGCATGGGTTTTCTTGTTATCAAACCAGTGAAAGTAACTGATAATGCCTTCCGCGATCGCCTGGGCGATTTTCTGCCGGAATGCGGGCGTGCCTAATAGTTTTTCTTCACGCGGATTGGTAATAAAAGAGGTTTCTACCAGCACGGAGGGGATCGAGGGGGATTTTAACACCACGAATGCTGCCTGTTCTGTATCGTGACTGTGTAACGTATGCACCGGCTTAAGTTTTTTCAGTACATGCGAGCCGAGGGTCAGGCTGTTTTTAATCGTATTCGTCTGAACCAGATCAAACACAACCTGTTGCAGCAGAAGATCCTTTTTAGTGAATTTCTTACCGGCCACCTCATCGGCGCGGTTTTCGCGATCCGACAAATACTTTGCCATCGCGCTGCTCGCGCCACGATTAGAGAGGGCAAAGACAGAGCAGCCAGCAACATCAGGATTGGTAAAGCCGTCGGCGTGAATCGATATAAACAGATCCGCCTTCTGCTGATGAGCGATTTCAACCCGATCGTAGAGTGGAACAAACGTATCATTGTTACGTGTCAGTCGAGCTTCGATACCGCTGGCACGCAGGATACTGCGCACATTTTTAGCAATCGCAAGAACGACGTGTTTTTCCTTTTCGCCCCCTGGGCCGATAGCGCCGGTATCAATCCCACCGTGGCCTGGATCAAGCATCACTATCCGTCGGGCTTTCGTCTTTTTAGTCCCGGTGCGACTGTGCTCAGCGGATTTTTTCAACGGCGGCTCTTTCGCCGTGACGGGAGCCGCGGTTGTATAAAGCGTGAGAATAGCCAGTCCCGCTCTCAGTACCTGGCGACGTGATACACGTATTTTTAAAAGATTAAAAGTGTTCATTCAGCCTGAGTGATAAAAAAGGATGTTTAATGTTATATCGTATCGTGTCTTTTGTGCCGGACAGGCGGAAAAAGAATTGTTTTACTTTTTATTTCAATACATGACAAGTTGCTATTATGTCATCTTTATTCGCTGATTGCGCCTGATATTGGCTATCTGATCAAATCACGTCATAATCGCCTCTTTCAGCTGAACAACAGGAAATATCATGGAGATCCGCGTTTTTCGCCATCAGGATTTTGATGAAGTCATTACGCTATGGGAGCGTTGTGCGCTTTTACATCCGTGGGATGATCCCGAAATGGATATTGAGCGTAAGATGAACCACGATGTCAGCCTGTTCCTGGTCGCTGAAATTAACGGCGAAATTGTCGGCACGGTGATGGGGGGCTATGACGGTCACCGTGGTTCCGCCTGTTATCTGGCTGTTGATCCGGAGTATCGTTGTCGTGGGATTGCCAATGCCTTACTGACCCGGCTGGAGAAAAAATTGATAGCCCGTGGTTGTCCGAAAATTAACATTATGATTGATAGTGATAATGACCTGTTGCAGGGCATGTATGAGCGCCTGGATTACGAAAATGATGATCTCCTCTGTATGGGGAAACGTCTTATTGAAGATGAGGGGTACTGAGTGGTGGCTTCTTTGTGTCACCCGTGCCAGTCAAGTCTGATTATCAATTAATAACCTGAGAGCGCGCCATGTCATTACGCTATTTACTGTGTTGTCCTCTATTACTGCTGTTGACCGGGTGCTCAACCCTGAGTGCAATCAATGTGTCAGCTTTCTGGCCGTGGAACTGGTTTACTTCTTCGGTAGTAGTGAGCGATCAGGGAGTCGGCCAACTCACGGCGACGACCCCACTGAGCGAACAGGCTATCCGTGATGCTTTGCCTGGCAATTATCGCTTACGCCGTGGCATGAAATCAGTAAACGGTAACATTGAGCCCTATTATGAGGCGCTGAAAGAGGGGCAGGTCATGATGACTATTGAAGGGCACAGCGGTACGATAACACGGATTACGACAACCGATAGTGCCGTTAAAACCGCCGGAGGTGTGCGGATCGGCACGCCATTTAGCACATTATATCGCCGGGCGTTTGGCCACTGCCGGAAAGAAAACCACAGCACGACAATGGCCATTGTTTGTCAGGCTGAGGGGAGTCAGCATATCAGTTATGTGTTTAGTGGTGAGTGGCACGGCCCACAAGGATTGCTACCGCCGGATGATAGCCTGCAAAACTGGCCGGTCAGCCAAATCATCTGGCAGCGCTAGTGGCGGCTGGAAACTCGGTTTTGCCAGATATCAATAGATAAAATAACAGCAATTATAACGTCACATGTTGTGGCTTTTGTATTCCAGGAGGAGCGATGTCTCAGATTCAAACTGCCATTTTGCCGGAACATTGTCATGCGGCAATCTGGATAGAAGCCAATGTTAAAGGCGATGTTAACGCCCTGCGTGATGCCAGTCGGGTATTCGTCAGCAAATTAATCGCCATGCAGCAACGTTTTCCGCAAGCGCAACTGGGTGCGGTGGTGGCGTTTGGCCATGATGTCTGGCGTCAGTTAAGTGGCGGTATCGGCGCCCAGGAGCTGAAAAACTTTCCCGGTTATGGTCACGGGATGGCACCTGCCAGCCAGCATGATGTGTTGATTCATATTCTTTCGGCAAGTCATGCGGTCAATTTTTCTGTTGCGCTGGCGGCGGTGGCTGCTTTTGGTGACTGTATCGAGGTGCAACATGAGATACACGGCTTTCGCTGGATTGAAGAGCGTGACCTGAGTGGGTTTATTGATGGCACCGAAAACCCGGCGGGGATTGAGAATCGTCGTGAAGTCACCATCATTAAAGATGGTGTCGATGCCGGTGGCAGCTACGTCTTCGTACAGCGCTGGCAACATGATCTGTCGCTGTTAAGCCATATTGATCTGAAGGATCAGGAGATGATGATTGGCAGAACGAAAGCGACCAGTGAAGAGATCCCGGCCGATAAACGTCCGGCGACATCGCATGTCAGCCGGGTGGACTTAACGGTGGATGGCAAATCGCTGAAGATTGTCCGTCAGAGCCTGCCTTATGGGACTGCCAGTGGGGTTCATGGCCTCTATTTCTGTGCCTATTGCGCCAGTCTCTATAATATTGAACAACAGCTACTGAGTATGTTTGGCGATACTGACGGCAAATGTGATGCCATTTTGCGATTTACCAAACCGCTGAGTGGTGGCTACTACTTTGTCCCTTCTCTCGATCGGCTCCAGGCGCTATAACCCCCCGCTGATGGTTGGCTCTCTCCGGTTAGCGAAAGAGCCAACCCGTTGGCTGATAATGACTTATTCCCTTTTCTGCTTGTCAATCACCAAACGGTATATAAAAGCGTTACTCCTTTTACACCGGTTATAAATATGATGAGGATATCTGTCCTCTTTCAGATTACCGCTTTGCGGGTCGTATGCCGGGCCTCCGCGAACAGACCGCCGTAATGCAAGTAAATTAGCCTGATGGCCAGGCGTTAAAATCATCTTATTGATAAGGGTGAATGATGACCGTAAAGATAGGGAAAAAACCATACGGATGGCTGGCAGTGATAATGCTGCTGACAGCCCAGCTGCAGGCGAGTGAATTGCTCAACAGCTCTTATGATGTTTCCCGTGAGCTTTTTGCGACGCTCAATCCTGTCTTTGAACAGCAGTGGGCAAAAGACAATGCGGGCGATAAGCTGATTATTAAACAATCGCATGCCGGTTCGTCGAAACAGGCACTGGCGATATTGCAGGGCTTAAAAGCGGATGTGGTGACTTACAATCAGGTCACCGATGTGCAAATTCTGCACGACAAAGGCAATCTGCTTCCGGCTGACTGGCAAGACCGTTTGCCGCATAAAAGTTCCCCCTTCTACTCGACAATGGCCTTCCTGGTGCGTAAAGGAAATCCAAAAGGCATTCATCACTGGCATGATCTGGTGCGTTCTGATGTCAGGCTGATCTTTCCTAATCCGAAAACATCCGGTAATGGGCGCTATACCTATCTGGCGGCGTGGGTGGCCGCCAGTCAATCTGCCGGGGGCGATAAGATCAAAACAGAGCAGTTTATGATCCAGTTGCTGAAAAATGTCGCTGTATTTGATATCGGAGGCCGGGGTGCGACCACGACTTTTGCCGATCATGGGCTGGGTGATGTGCTGATCAGTTTTGAATCGGAAGTGAATCAAATTCGCCAGCAGTATCCGGCGCAGGAGTTCGAAGTGGTGGTGCCGCAGATCAATATCCTGGCGGAATTTCCGGTGGCGTGGCTGGATAAAAATGTTAATGCGAATGGCAGCGAAAAGGCCGCAAAAGCCTATCTCAACTGGCTTTACAGTCCACAGGCGCAGACGATCATCACCGATTATTACTATCGGGTCAATAATCCGACTATGATGGCTCAGTTAGAGAATAAATTTCCGTCAGTGACGTTGTTCGAGGTGACACAACAGTTTGGCCCGTGGTCGCAAGTGATGGCGACACATTTTGTTAGCGGCGGTGAGCTGGATAAGCTGCTGGCGGCAGGGCGTCAGTAATGTTGACGAGGAAATCTCAGCGGGTGCTGCCGGGATTTACGTTGAGTCTTGGCACCAGCTTATTATTTATCTGTTTGATTTTATTGTTACCTCTGAGCGCATTATTGATGCAACTGGCGCAGATGAGCCTTGCGCAGTACTGGCAGGTTATCTCGCATCCCCAGGTGGTGGCGGCTTATAAAGTCACCCTGTTATCGGCGTTTGCTGCGGCGCTATTTAATGGTCTCTTTGGCTTACTGATGGCGTGGATCCTGACGCGCTATCGCTTTCCTGGACATACACTGCTTGATGCGCTGATGGATCTGCCCTTTGCGTTACCGACCGCGGTGGCGGGGTTGACCCTGGCTTCTCTGTTTTCAGCCAATGGCTGGTATGGCGCATGGCTGGCAAAGTTTGATATCCAGGTCACTTATACCTGGTATGGCATCGCGGTTGCGATGGCGTTTACCAGTATTCCGTTTGTGGTGCGTACCGTTCAGCCGGTACTGGAGGAGCTGGGCCCGGAGTATGAAGAAGCGGCGCAAACCCTCGGTGCGACGCGCTTGCAGAGCTTTCGTAAAGTGGTATTGCCAGAGATATCCCCGGCACTGCTGGCCGGTGTGGCACTCTCTTTTACCCGCAGTTTAGGTGAGTTTGGCGCAGTGATTTTTATTGCCGGTAATATTGCATGGAAAACGGAAGTGACATCACTGATGATCTTTATACGTTTACAGGAGTTTGATTATCCGGCAGCAAGCGCCATTGCCTCGGTTATTCTGGTAGCTTCCCTGTTATTGCTGTTTTCTATTAACACCCTGCAAAGCCGCTTTGGCCGACGTGTAGCAGGTGACTAATGGTCGGGGTGACTTCATTGCGCAACGATAAATTTTTCCGTTTTAATGCGGGGAAATGGTTATTAATCAGCACTGGAATGCTGGTGTCTCTGTTTATCCTGATTGTGCCGCTGACATATATCTTTGTGCAGGCTTTCAGCCAGGGGGTAATGCCAGTACTGCGTAATCTCGCTGATCCGGATATGTTACATGCTATCTGGCTGACGGTGATGATCGCGTTAATCACCGTGCCGGTGAATATGGTATTCGGGATACTGCTGGCATGGCTGGTGACACGGTTTACCTTTCCAGGCCGTCAGCTGCTGCTAACGTTACTGGATATTCCCTTTGCCGTTTCACCGGTTGTTGCTGGTCTGGTGTATCTGTTGTTCTACGGTGCCAATGGCCCGCTGGCGGGCTGGCTGGAAAGCTGGAACCTGCATATCATGTTTGCCTGGCCGGGAATGGTGCTGGTCACTATTTTCGTCACCTGTCCTTTTGTGGCGCGGGAACTGGTGCCCGTGATGATGAGCCAGGGAAGCCAGGAAGATGAAGCGGCGATTTTACTCGGCGCCTCTGGCTGGCAGATGTTCTGGCGCGTGACATTACCAGATATTCGCTGGGCGTTATTGTATGGCGTGGTGCTGACTAATGCCCGCGCGATCGGCGAATTTGGTGCGGTATCGGTTGTTTCGGGTGCCATCCGTGGTAAAACGCTGTCTCTGCCACTGCAGGTGGAGTTACTTGAGCAGGATTACAATACGGTCGGTTCTTTTACCGCCGCCGCTTTGCTGACCTTGATGGCGATTCTGACGCTGTTATTAAAGAGTCTTTTACAATGGCGTCTGGCGCGCCAGCAAAAAAACCTACCACAGACGGGGATATCATGAGCATTGAAATTGCCGGTGTTTATAAATCATTTGGTCATACTGCCGTGCTGAATGATATCTCGCTGGATATTCCTTCCGGGCAAATGGTGGCGTTACTGGGGCCATCAGGTTCCGGTAAAACAACCTTATTACGGATCATCGCCGGTCTGGAGAGCCAGTCCGGCGGCGACATTCGTTTTCATGGCGCTGATGTCAGTCGTCTGCATGCTCGTGACCGCAAAGTGGGTTTTGTTTTTCAGCATTATGCCCTGTTTCGCCATATGAGCGTATTTGACAATATCGCTTTTGGCCTCACCGTGCTGCCACGTCGCCAGCGGCCGAATGCGGCAGCTCTGAAAGCGAAAGTGAATCAACTGCTGGAGATGGTGCAGCTGGCACCGCTGGCTGAGCGTTATCCGGCGCAGCTATCCGGCGGGCAGAAACAGCGGGTAGCACTGGCGCGGGCGCTGGCAGTGGAGCCTCAGATTCTGTTACTGGATGAGCCTTTCGGCGCACTGGATGCTCAGGTGCGTAAGGAGCTGCGCCGCTGGCTACGTCAGCTGCATGAAGAGCTGAAGTTTACCAGTGTCTTTGTCACCCATGATCAGGAAGAAGCCATGGAGGTGGCGGATCGAGTCGTGATTATGAGTCACGGGCATATTGAGCAGGCCGATGTGCCACAGCAGGTCTGGCGCGAACCCGCCTCGCGGTTTGTGCTGTCCTTTATGGGGGAGGTGAATTGTCTGTCCGGCATGCTGCGCGGTAGTTATGTCCATGTTGGTGCGCATTGTTGGTCATTAGGTTATACCCCCTGTTATCAGGGCAGCGTCGATCTGTTTCTGCGTCCGTGGGAGATAGATATCAGTCACCAGACCAGCCTTGAGACGCCGTTGCCTGTGCAGGTTATCGAAGCCAGTCCCAAAGGACACTATATCCAGTTAGTGGTACAGCCGTCAGGCTGGAGTGACGGCGTGTTAACCGTGGTGATCCCCGGCAACCATGTTCCGGCACGGGGGCAGCGGCTGTTCATCGGTTTACAGCATGCCCGATTATACAACGGTGATCAGCGGATCGAAGCCGTTAAACAATGGACGGTTGCTGAGTCAGTCTGATGGTTTTATTTCCGGTCAAATCAGAACGGATAATGGCAGAATTTACCAGGTCAATATTGTGAATACATTAGTCCAAACTATAGGTCATACTCCGTTAGTGAAATTACAGCGTATGACGCCGGATAACGGCAGTGAAATCTGGCTTAAGCTGGAGGGAAATAATCCGGCAGGCTCGGTGAAAGATCGGGCGGCCTGTTCGATGATCAGTGAGGCTGAAAAGCGGGGTGAAATAAAACCCGGTGATGTGTTGCTGGAAGCAACCAGTGGTAATACCGGTATTGCGCTGGCAATGATAGCGGCGCTGAAAGGTTACCGGATGAAGCTACTGATGCCCGATAATATGAGCCAGGAGCGCAAGGCCGCCATGTGTGCTTATGGAGCTGAACTGATCCTGACTCCTCCGGAACAAGGCATGGAAGGGGCGCGTGATCAGGCCAAAGCAATGGCACAGCGTGGTGAGGGAAAATGGCTGGATCAATTTAATAATCCGGATAACGCTTATGCGCACTATATGACCACCGGGCCGGAAATCTGGCAGCAAACCGCAGGACGGCTCACTCATTTTGTCTCCAGTATGGGAACCACCGGAACGGTCATGGGCGTATCCCGTTATTTACGCCAACAGGCTCAGCCGGTATCGATTGTCGGGTTACAGCCACAAATCGGTAGCAGTATTCCCGGCATTCGCCGCTGGAGCGCAGCATATATGCCGGGCATATTCGATTCAACGCTGGTTGACAGCATACTCGATATCGATCAACAGGAGGCAGAAAACAGTATGCGACGGCTGGCGACAGAGGAGGGGATTTTTTGTGGTGTCAGCTCCGGGGGGGCGGTCGCCGGAGCATTACGTATTGCCCATGACAATCCCGGTGCTGTGATAGTGGCGATAATCTGTGATCGCGGCGATCGCTATCTGTCGACCGGTGTTTTCGATCAACCCTCTCACCGCCCCTGATCAGAAGGGTATACTGGGCGGATTATGGCTGATAATCCGCTACCAGATTATCAAGAAATGTCCAGAGTTTTTGGTTCATTTCGCGATAATCCCAGTCGAGCATCTCCTGTTCAGTACGCACGAAACGTTGACCTTTGGCCGCATTTAGCTCCGCCTGGGCGTGGGAGATCAGTAGATTGATCGTTTCTGGATCAAACTCCAGATGGCATTGAAAGCCATAAACCCGGTCGCTGTATTTTACAATCTGCTGCGGGCATCCTGCACTGGTAGCCAGCACGCTGGCGGAGGGGGTCAGCCCCGGCATGTCGTTATGCCAGTGCCCGGTAATGAGTGACTGACCAAAATGGGCAAGGTAGCGATCCTGCAAACCGGCATCGGTCAGGGTGATAGGGTAGTGGCCTATCTCTTTTTCCGGGCTGCTGAGCACCGGTGCACCGAGTGCCTCGCCAATCAGCTGCGCGCCCAGACAGATACCGATGACAATACGACCAGCGTCAATCGCCTGAGCAATGAGTTTTTGCTCTGCATGGCTATCAAACCAGGCACATTCCGCGACCGTTGTGCGCGGCGACTGTGGGCCACCGAGCACGATCAACATGGTAAAATCATCGGCATTCGCCGGTAGCGGGTCACCCGCATAAAGGCGTGACCAGCTTGTGGTATAACCACGCTCCTGCGCCCAGCGCAAACAGGCGCCAGCGGTTTCAAAATATTCATGCATAATAAAATGGAGTCGCATCGTCTTATTCTCTTTATCGTTTTTGCTGTGTACCAGCTCTGAATTTGCGAGCGGGAGGATAAAACAGGGTGTTGTCTGCTTTGTAGTCACATTCTGCCCCTGCCTCGCCGATTTTAATGGATTATTTTTTATCTGTATAACCGATATTATCAACGTACTTTACCATGACTTTCCCGGTTATTATACATTGACCTGTGGCTGAATGAATTTTAGCATGGGATAAATAATAACCAGTTTGATGGCTACGGCGTTACGAGAGGATAGAAGAATGTGCCACCCGGATGAAATACAGTCTGTGCTTTTTAATGATAAGCATCGGGCATTACAGGTTGATATCGTTAGCGTACAATCACAGGTTGTTTATGGCAGTGTAGGTAACAGTATTGCCGTGTCCGCGATAAAACAGCATGGTTTGCATGTCATCGCGGTGCCGACAGTGCTATTCAGCAATACCCCGCATTACGATACCTTCTATGGTGGTGTGATCCCGGACAAGTGGTTTCGTGGTTATCTGCAGGCACTGCAAGAGCGTGGCGCGTTAGGTGAACTTCGTGCGGTCATTACCGGTTATATGGGTAACGCGCGGCAGATTGTCTTGCTGGCTCAGTGGCTGCAAACGGTTCGCGAGAGTCACCCTGATCTCTGTATTCTGGTCGATCCCGTGATGGGAGATGTCGATAGCGGTATTTATGTCACGGCAGAAATCCCGGAGGCCTGCCGCACTCATCTGTTACCGCTGGCCCAGGGGATCACGCCCAATCTTTTCGAACTGGAAAAACTCAGTGGCATGTCTTGTCATAATCAACAACAGGCGATTATAGCGGCGCGGAGTCTGCTCTCTGATTCACTGAAGTGGGTAGTGATTACCAGTGCTCCGGGAACAGATCCTGATGCCATGAATGTTATTGCTGTCACCGCCGATTCAGCGGATGTGGTGGTACATCGACGAATAGAAACCGAACTGAAGGGAACCGGTGATCTGTTTTGTGCCGAGTTAGTGAGTGGTCTGGTTTCTGGCCTGCCACTGGTGGAGGCAGTACGTGCTGCGGCACAGCGGGTACTGGCTGTTATTATCTCGACGCAGGAGCGGGGCTGTGATGAACTGATCCTGCCAGCCGGGGAGAAAAAAGCTTAAAAAGTTATCGCCGGGTAAGGGAGACAGAATTCAACTCATCGGTAAAAGACAAAAAATGGCGTCTTGATAGTATGACGCCATTTTTTGTGGTGAGTATTATTTCTTGATGCGAATAATCGGTGTTTCACCCACAACGACATTACCAGAGAGTTTTTCCAGCTCTTTGATCTCATCCATATTGGAGATAACAACCGGAGTCAGGGTTGACTTGGCTTTTTCTTCCAGTAAAGGGAGATCGAACTCAATGATAGTATCACCGACTTTCACATGCTGACCCTCTTCAGCAATGCGTTTAAATCCTTCACTTTTGAGTTCAACGGTATCAATGCCAAAGTGGACAAACAGCTCAATACCGTTATCAGACTCAATAGAAAATGCATGGTTAGTTTCAAAAATTTTACCAATGGTACCTTCTACCGGTGCCACCATCTTGTTGCCTGTCGGTTTGATAGCAATACCATCACCGACAATTTTTTCTGCGAAAACCACATCGGGGACATCTTCGATATTAACGATTTCACCTGATAGTGGGGCAATAATCTCAATCGTTCCCGCCTCTTTTTTGTCGTCAGAAACCAGAGATTTCAATTTATCGAACAAACCCATGATCTTCTCCTAAGCAGTAATTTGGGCCGCGCATCTTGTCAATTAGCAGATTGTTTTTTCTTCAATGAACTTGTTGACCAGCGTCATGAGTTCATCTGTTGTCGGTTGAGCCAGGGCCTGCTCTGCTAATATTTTTGCATCTTCGAAGTTCGTGTTACGAATAATCTTCTTGATGCGCGGGATGGAAATGGCGCTCATCGAGAATTCGTCCAGTCCCATTCCGAGCAATAGAATTGTAGCACGTTCATCGCCAGCAAGCTCACCACACATGCCCGTCCATTTACCCTCGGCATGAGAAGCATCGATCACTCGCTTGATCAGATTAAGGACAGAGGGCGACATTGGCTGGTAAAGATGTGAAATCATATCATTACCACGGTCAACTGCCAGAGTATATTGTGTTAAATCATTTGTACCAATACTAAAAAAATCCACTTCTTTAGCTAAATGGCGGGCAATCATCGCGGCGGCCGGAGTTTCCACCATCACACCGATCTCAATTGATTCATCAAAAGCGATGTTTTCGTTACGTAATTCCTGCTTGTAGATATCAATCTCTTTCTTTAACGACCGCACTTCTTCAACGGAAATGATCATCGGAAACATGATACGTAATTTACCGAAAGCAGAAGCACGCAAGATAGCACGGATCTGATCGCGCAAAATCTCTTTACGATCCATCGCAATACGTATTGCACGCCAGCCAAGGAAAGGGTTCTCTTCTTTGGGAAAATGCATATATGGCAGCTCTTTATCGCCACCAATATCCATGGTGCGCACAATCACTGCCTGTGAGCCACAGGCTTCAGCCACTGCTTTATAGGCCTCAAATTGCTCTTCTTCAGTCGGCAATGAATCACGATCCATAAACAGAAATTCGGTACGGTACAGCCCGACTCCTTCTGCGCCATTACGTTCTGCGCCTTCCACATCGCGAACGGTACCGATGTTGGCGCAGACTTCCACCTGGTGGCCGTCGAGCGTGATAGCGGGCAGATCTTTTAATTTTGCCAGTTCTGTTTTCTCTTCCGCAACCAGAGCCTGCAATGCGCGTAAAGTGTCAATTTCTTCGGCAGTCGGGTTAACCAGCACCTGGTTGTTGATCGCATCAAGAATCAGGTAATCGCCATTGGTTATCTGCGAGGTGACATTTCCTGTGCCGACGATCGCAGGGAGCTCCAGTGAGCGCGCCATAATAGAAGTATGAGAGGTGCGTCCCCCCGCATCGGTGATAAAACCCAGCACCTTGTCCAGATTCAGTTGCGCGGTTTCTGATGGCGTCAGATCGGCCGCCACGAGGATAACTTCATCATTGATTGCGCTTAGATCGATAATCGTCAGACCAAGAATATTACGCAGCAGACGTTTGCCGATATCACGCACATCAGCGGCACGCTCTTTGAGATATTCATCATCCAGTTCTTCCAGCGCTGTGGCTTGCCCTTCAATGACCTCACTCACGGCCGCTTCGGCAGTCATATGTTTATCTTTAATCAGGGCGACGATTTCCTGCTCCAGCTCCTCATCTTCCAGCAGCATGATATGCCCTTCGAAGATAGCCTCTTTCTCTTCACCAAAAGTTTCGCCCGCTTTGGTTTTGATAATCTCTAGCTGGGCGGAGGCCTGGGCACGACCATTCAGAAAACGCTCAATTTCCTGATCAACCCTGTCAGCAGAAATTTTCTTTCGATCAATAATAATTTCATCTTCTTTCAGCAGGAGAGCCTTGCCGAAAGCAATACCAGGGGATGCTAAAATACCTGAAATCATAACCCTACCTTACTTGTGACTGATATAAAAAAACCCGGCAACTTATTCGAGTTCAGCCATCAGTTTTACCAGATGCTCAACGGCTTGTTGTTCGTCATCGCCTTCAGCGGAAATCGTCACCACCGTGCCCTGAGTCAACCCCAGCGTCTGCAATTTAAACAGACTTTTGGCGCTGGCGCTTTTGCCACTGGCCGTTACGGTGATTTCAGAAGTGAAGTCTTTCGCTTGTTTGACAAACTGAGCAGCGGGACGGGTATGCAGGCCATTGGGTGCGGTAATAGTGACTTCTTGCTGGAACATTTTGTTTCTCCAACTTATCAATTTAGTGTTGTAAATCTAAAGTCTAGCCCACGGGACAGCCTTTAGCTTGTATTATTAGCGCGGGTGTTATGTGCTGACGCTGGTGATATACCGACGACCAGATTGCTATCATCTGATAAGTCATTACACCTTATACCGTAAGAGTAAAAAGTGAACTGAATCATAAAATCGATTCAGCTTATGTTGATTCTGTTACGAATAATTTCGCGCATCGAAATAAATGAGTTGGTTAAATACCAGACCTTGTCAGATCAATCAATGCGAAGAAGTAAAACTTTGAGCTATACCACAAAAAGCACCTGAAAAAGTGCTTTTTGTTATATTTTTGTTGATATTACTGGCGTAGTTCTTTTTCAGTAAAGAGGTCGGTGAACAGCGCGGTGCTTAAATAACGTTCACCTGAAGAGGGAAGAATCACCACTATATTTTTATTATGAAAAGCTTCGTCTTGCTGGAGTTTTAATGCCGCAGCGACAGCCGCGCCAGAAGAGATACCCGCTAGAATACCCTCTTCTTCCATCAGCTGACGTGCCGTCGACATGGCTTCTTCATCGGTAATGCCGATCACTTTATCAATCAGTGTCAGATCAAGATTAGCGGGGATAAATCCGGCACCGATGCCCTGAATTTTGTGTGGCCCCGGTTTAATCTCTTCACCTGCCAGCGCCTGGGCGATAACCGGGGAGCCGGTGGGTTCGACGGCGACGGTGATCAGATCTTTCTTGCCTTTAGTCTCTTTGATATAACGACTGACACCGCTCAGTGTCCCGCCTGTCCCGACACCGGCAATGAAAACATCAATCTGTCCGTCGGTATCCTCCCATATTTCCGGGCCGGTGGTTTTTTCATGAATCGCCGGGTTGGCCGGATTACTGAATTGCTGCAACATCAGATATTTTTCCGGTGCGCTGGCGACGATTTCCTCGGCTTTCTGGATCGCGCCTTTCATCCCTTTTGCTCCTTCGGTCAACACCAGATTAGCGCCCAGCGCTTTTAAAAGTTTACGGCGTTCAATGCTCATTGTTTCTGGCATGGTCAGCGTCAGTTTGTAGCCACGTGCCGCCGCGACAAAAGCCAGCGCAATACCGGTATTACCGCTGGTGGGTTCTACCAGCTCAATACCGGCTTGCAATAAGCCACGTTTCTCGGCGTCCCAAATCATATTGGCACCGATGCGGCACTTGACACTGAAGCTAGGGTTACGTGATTCCACTTTTGCCAGGATACGGCCATTGCCAATCCGGTTTAGCCGGACAAGGGGGGTATGGCCGATAGTCAGCGAGTTATCTTCAAAAATTTTACTCATAGCACATCCTTACTGTATGTAATTTTAGATTATATCTTCAGCATACCTGCTTTCGCGAGCGACTGAAGTAAAGATTTCGCATATCGATATGCGCAAGAGTGATAATAATAAGGATATTAAAATGATAAGAATCATCATAATGCATCTGTCGATGGTGTGATGCATTATGACAGGTATTGAAACGTTATTTCCACATGGCGTGTTTGTCGCGATAGTAATCCACCCACATCGCAGTGGCACCGCAAGTAGCAACAGGCAGAATGACCAGATTTAACACCGGGATCAGGGTAAAAAGGCTAGTCAGTGCGCCAAACTGCATATTATCCATTTTGTGAGAACGTAATGCGGTGTGCATATTTTTGAACGGGACTTTGTGATTGTCGAAGGGGTAATCACAATACTGAATCGCCAGCATCCACGCACTAAACAGGAACCATAATATCGGTGCCAGGGTCTGCCCAATACCGGGAATAAAATAGAGCGCTAACAACAAGAGAGCCCGTGGCAGATACCAGATAAATTTCTGCCATTCACGCTTCATAATCCGGGGAATATCTTTAATGATATCGCTGATGCTGACATCCGGTGGGATCGCGCCTGTCAGGCGGGCCTCCAGCTGTTCTGCCAGCAGACCACTAAAAGGCGCCGCAATCCAGTTAGCGAAAGTAGAAAAAAAGTAGCCGAACACCAGCAGAATTGAAATGATCGCCAGCGGCCAGAGCAGATAGTTTAGCCACTGTAACCAGTCCGGAACGTGGCGCATCAAAGAAGAGAGCCAGCTATCAATGCAGGTGAACAACCACCAGAAAGCACCGCCCATCAGTAAAGTATTAATAAATAATGGCAGGAAAACATAACGACGAATTCCCGGCATCGTAATCAGTTTCCAGCCTTGCCAGAAATAGTCAGCACCGCTACGGCTGAGGGGGGTGGATGTTGAACCCATAGATGAATCATGCTCCTTTTTTAACCTTTAGTGTCAATACTGGCTTATTTTATCGGTTTGACAGATAATAATCAGCCTCGAAATGTTCGAAAAAGCAGCAAAAAATCCATCTGCATTCATCTTTGTGCGGTGAAAATCACAGATGGACTTGCACTTGATGTAATCGACCAATACTCTTAGTGAATAAATAAATGTTGCCGTAGTGGCAGAGTGTTAGAACAACAGAGAATATAATGATGCAGGATTTGCGTCTGATATTAATTATTGTTGGCGCGATCGCGATACTGGCTTTACTGGTGCATGGTTTCTGGACCAGCCGTAAAGAACGTTCTTCGATGTTTCGCGATCGCCCATTAAAACGTATGAAGCCTGGCAATGACTCAGAATCTGAGCAGGAAGAGTTTGATGATGTTGCTGAAGGTGTCGGTGAAGTTCGCGTTCATCGGGCTAACCATACTGTCAATGGCACTCAGGAGAGGCCGGAGTCTTCTTGTCAGGTGCCCCCGCACCAGTACCAGCCGCCTTATGAGCGTCAAGTGCCACAACCGGCGCGCCAGACGCCACTGCCTGAAGCGCAATACGATGAACCTGTGCCGCCTCAGCAGGCGCAGCCCGCCCCGACACCATCGACAGAGGCTCAGCAACCGGTACAGCGTGAGCGATCATCACAGGATAGCGTGCGTAATGAGGCGGTCATTGTGATGAATGTTGCGGCGCATCATGGTTCACAACTTCATGGCGCACAGCTTCTGGAGAGCATACAACAGGCCGGATTTAAATTTGGTGATATGGAAATATTCCATCGTTATCTCCGTCCGGATGGTAGCGGTAAAATATTATTCAGCCTGGCGAACATGGTTAAACCGGGTACTTTCAGGCCGGAGAGTATGGCAGAGATGGTCACACCGGGTGTGACTATCTTTATGCAGGTGCCGTCGTTTGGTGACGATCTGCAAAACTTCAAACTGATGCTACAATCTGCCCAGTACATCGCCGATGAAGTCGGCGGTGTGGTGCTGGATGATCAGCGTCGGATGATGACGCCACAAAAGTTACGTCAGTATCAGGATGATATTCGTAAACTGCAAAAAGAAAGCCGCTGATCTATTATTCCATACAGTGTCTTCTGGCCTCTTAAATCCCCGCTTTGTCGGGGTTTTTTATCATTGATAGTGTGTGATATGGAAGCGATTGAACAACGACTGACTGAATTACGAACCATGCTTCGTCATCATGAGTATCTGTATCATGTCATGGATACACCGGAAATACCTGATGTCGAATATGATCGCCTGATGTGTGAACTGCGTGACCTGGAAACCCGGTATCCTCAGCTTATTACTCCCGATTCGCCGACTCAGCGGGTCGGTGCTACGCCATTGACGGCTTTCAGCCAGGTGCACCATCAGGTTCCGATGCTATCACTGGATAACGTCTTCGATGAAGAGGGTTTTCTGGCCTTCAATAAGCGAGTGAAAGATCGTCTGGCGGATGCTGAAGTCACCTGGTGCTGCGAATTAAAACTGGATGGCCTGGCAGTCAGCCTTTTGTATGAAAATGGCGTACTGGTGCAGGCGGCAACGCGGGGAGACGGCACAACCGGAGAAGATATCACCGCCAATGTCAGAACCATTCGTGCCATTCCGCTGAAATTACAGGGTAACGATATTCCTGCGCGCCTGGAAATCCGTGGCGAAGTCTTTTTACCACAGGCGGGTTTTGAAAAGATCAACCAGCAAGCGCGCCACAATGGCAGTAAAGTCTTTGCTAATCCACGTAATGCGGCGGCAGGCTCGCTGCGTCAGCTCGATCCACGGATTACGGCGAAACGACCGCTGACGTTCTTTTGTTATGGCATCGGCGTGCTGGAAGGGGGACAGTTACCGGACAGCCATTCAGGCCGCCTGCAACAATTTAAGGCGTGGGGATTGCCGGTGAGTGATCACATTAAGCTCTGTCATAGCCCGGAAGAGGTGCTGGACTACTATCATCAGATTGCTAAAGCACGTCCCGATCTGGGTTTTGATATCGATGGCGTGGTGATCAAAGTAGACTCACTGGCACAGCAGGAGCAGCTTGGTTTTGTCGCCAGAGCGCCACGCTGGGCGATCGCGTTTAAATTTCCGGCCCAGGAGCAGATGACCTTTGTGCGTGATGTTGAGTTTCAGGTTGGCCGTACCGGTGCTATCACGCCGGTGGCACGCCTGGAACCGGTCTATGTGGCAGGGGTGCAGGTCAGCAATGCCACTTTACACAATGCGGATGAGATCGCCCGTCTCGGACTGCGCATTGGCGACAAAGTCGTTATCCGGCGCGCGGGAGATGTTATCCCGCAGGTGGTCAATGTCGTGTTATCCGAGCGGCCACAGGAAACGCGCGAAATTATTTTTCCCCGGCATTGCCCGGTATGTCACTCTGATGTTGAGCGCGTAGAGGGAGAGGCCGTCGCGCGTTGTACCGGGGGGCTCATTTGTGCGGCGCAACGGAAAGAGGCGTTAAAACATTTTGTTTCCCGCCGTGCCTTAGATGTCGAAGGGATGGGTGATAAAATTATCGATCAACTGGTAGAGAAAGAGTATGTCGATACCCCGGCTGATCTGTTTCGCTTAACTGTCGCGCAATTAAGCGGACTGGAACGAATGGGAGCAAAGTCAGCGCAAAACATCGTCAACGCGCTGGAAAAGGCTAAACAAACCACGTTTGCCCGTTTCCTGTATGCGCTGGGTATTCGTGAGGTCGGGGAAACGACGGCGGCAGCGCTGGCGACTCATTTTACTCATCCTGAAGCACTGGAACAGGCATCGATTGACGCGCTGCAGGAAGTGCCGGATGTCGGCATTGTGGTGGCCACACATATCGTTAATTTCTTTGCTGAAAAGCGCAATCGTGATGTGATCGCACAACTCCGTGCTGAAGGCATCAACTGGCCACAACCGGTGATGATTAACGCGGAGAAAATCGACAGTCCCTTTGCCGGAAAAACCGTCGTTCTGACCGGCAGTCTCAGTCAGCTTTCCCGCGATGACGCAAAAGCACGGCTGACCGCGCTGGGGGCGAAAGTAACCGGTAGCGTATCGAAAAAGACGGATCTGGTTATTGCCGGGGAGGCCGCGGGTTCCAAGCTGGCTAAAGCCCAGGAACTTGGTATAAAAGTGATCGATGAAGCAGAAATGATGCGTTGCCTTGGCGAATAACCCGGCGCACTGTTGATGAACTGTAAGGGCTGAATCTTCTGATACAGCCCGTAATACAGACGTTATTACGCTTTTTTCTGTCCGCTATCCGTCGCTTCTGCTTGCCGTTTGTAGCGACGAGCCAGCACAGCACAGACCATTAACTGGATCTGATGGAAGATCATCAGCGGCAGTACCATGATCCCCAGGCTCGCAGGGGGAAAAAGGATATTAGCCATAGGAATACCGTTGGCGAGGCTTTTTTTCGAACCACAAAAGACAATCGTAATTTCATCTGCTTTGCTGAAGCCACATATTCGTGCAACGACCGTATTGATAACGATAACAATAGCCAGTAGTACGATGCTGACGACGACGATAAAAAGCAGCGAACCCCAGCCGACTTTATGCCAGATACCATTAACGACCGCTTCGCTAAATGCAGAGTATACCACCAGCAAAATTGAAGCCTGATCGGTTTTGGCAATCCACTTTTTATTGCGGGTGATCCATTCCCCCGTCCAGGGACGTGACAGATGCCCGAGAACAAAAGGCAATAGCAGTTGCAGCATAATCTTGCCGACTTGCTCCATGCTGCTGCCATCGGCACCATGCAGATGCATCAACAGACCGACGAGCAGGGGAGATATGAAGATACCGAGCAAGCTGGAGGCCGATGCTGAACACACCGCCGCCGCGACATTCCCCCCAGCCAGTGAAGTAAACGCAATGGCGGATTGTACGGTAGCGGGTAAGATACAAAGATAGACGAAACCGGCATATAGCGCCGGTGCGACCGGCACCGGTGCCCACCAGGCCAGCAGTATCCCCAAAGCCGGAAAAACGATAAAAGTGCTGCACATGACCCATAAGTGTAAACGCCAGTGGCTGCCGCCCGCGATGATCGCCTCGCGGGACAGTTTGGCACCATGCATAAAAAAGAGCAGGGCAATCGCTGCGGTAGTTAAGTAATTAAAAAACGGAACAAAATCCCCCCGTGCTGGAAAGAAAGAGGCCAGCAGAACCACAGTAACGAGAGTAAGCGTAAAGGGATCAAGAATACGGAAAAGTTTCATAGCGGCTCCTGAAAATCGATAGGGCTATTGTGCTTTTTTGTGCAGTGGAATTAAATGGATTTGTTATCTCTCCATCAACAGAAAGATGATGCAATGGCCACACCGGTTAAGCGGGACGATGATTTTACCCGTTGACCGCCGGTGACAGAAGCACAGTTTAAAAGAAACGATCAGCTGTTATGTCCGGTATGCGGTGAATTGCTGATAATACCGACTGAAAGCCGCAGGAATTCAATATGACTAAGAGCCTATCCCATTAGGCTATTTTACTTGCCATTTTGGCCCTGGGCAGTGCTCGAAATCCTCACGTACTCCGTGTACGCTGCGGTTTCTCCGCGCTGTCCGTGTCCAAACTGGCTGCGTCAATAACGCCTGGTGGGATAGGCTCTAAGTCTCTGTGCAGGAAGAATATTGTGGTGGGTCGTGCAGGATTCGAACCTGCGACCAATTGATTAAAAGTCAACTGCTCTACCGACTGAGCTAACGACCCACGATGGTGGGTGATGACGGGATCGAACCACCGACCCTCTCCTTGTAAGGGAGATGCTCTCCCGGCTGAGCTAATCACCCATTGCGTGATGGTATGCTGCGACAAGAAAACCGACTGGTGAGAAAGTGGTGGGTGATGACGGGATCGAACCGCCGACCCCCTCCTTGTAAGGGAGGTGCTCTCCCGGCTGAGCTAATCACCCACAGCTTTATTTCTTGTGACACGGCGACGACATCAGTCGTGGTGGGTGATGACGGGATCGAACCGCCGACCCCCTCCTTGTAAGGGAGGTGCTCTCCCAGCTGAGCTAATCACCCTCGCTGTGTGGAGTCGCATTATAGGGTGAGTTGAAAATGAGTCAACGCCTTTTCGGAATAATTTGTTTGTTCGTTGTGAAATTGGGCAAAGCGATGGCCGATTGTCCACAATACATGATTTAGCGCCTGGCCCACCCGGCTAATTTACTGGCCATTTTTGCCCTCGGCCGTACCCGAAATACCTGTACGCTGCGGTTTTTCCGCGCTGTCCGTGTGCCTCAATAACGCCTGATGGGCCAGGCTGTGATAAGCAGAAAGGGGCGGTATAGCTTTCAGATCTGAACAACGTTGAGGAATCGGTCGGGGGTGTTAGAATATTTGCTGATAAAAATCCACGGACTCTGCCGACCATCGGCATCTCTGCTATTAAATGTAAGGCCATTTCATGAAAATCAAAACTCGCTTTGCGCCTAGCCCAACAGGTTATCTGCACGTTGGCGGCGCGCGTACCGCTCTCTATTCCTGGCTTTTTGCGCGTCATAATGATGGTGAGTTTGTATTACGTATTGAAGATACTGATCTTGAGCGTTCAACGCCGGAAGCCATTGACGCTATCATGGAGAGTATGAACTGGCTCGATCTCGGGTGGGATGAAGGCCCTTACTTCCAGACGAAACGGTTTGCGCGCTATAACGCGATCATTGATGACATGCTGAAAGCGGGCACCGCTTATAAATGTTACTGCTCTAAAGAGCGACTGGATGCCCTGCGTGAAGAGCAGATGGCGCGAGGTGAGAAGCCGCGCTATGACGGGTGCTGCCGTCATGATCATCGCCATCATGACGATAATGAGCCCTGCGTGGTTCGTTTTGCTAATCCACAGGAAGGCTCGGTGATTTTTGATGATCAGATCCGTGGGCTCATTGAATTCAGCAATCAGGAGCTGGATGATCTGATTATTCGTCGTACGGATGGCTCGCCCACCTATAACTTCTGCGTGGTGGTGGATGACTGGGATATGGCGATCACCCATGTTATTCGTGGTGAAGATCATATTAATAACACGCCGCGCCAGATTAACATTCTGCGGGCGCTGAATGCCCCTGTTCCGGTGTATGCACATGTTTCGATGATTAATGGCGATGATGGCAAAAAACTGTCAAAGCGTCATGGTGCCGTAAGTGTGATGCAGTACCGTGACGATGGTTATCTGCCGGATGCGTTGCTGAACTACCTTGTGCGCCTGGGCTGGTCAAGCGGCGATAAGGAGATCTTTAGTCGTGAAGAGATGATTGAGCTGTTTTCACTGTCTGCGGTAAGTAAATCAGCCAGTGCGTTTAACACCGATAAATTGCTGTGGCTGAATCATCAATACATTAATTCACTGGCACCGGAATATGTTGCCAGCTACCTGCAATGGCACATTGAGCAGGCGAATATTGATACCCGCCAGGGGCCGTCACTACCTGAACTGGTCACTTTGCTAGGCGAACGGTGTAAAACGCTAAAAGAGATGGCGGCAAACTGTCGTTATTTTTATGAAGAGTTCGCGGACTTTGAACCGGAGGCAGCAAAGAAACATCTGCGCCCGGTAGCGCGTCAGCCACTGGAGCTTGTGCGTGATAAACTGGCGGCGCTCAGTGACTGGAGTGCGGAAAATATTCATCAGGCTATTCAGTCCACTGCGGATGAACTCAGTGTGGGAATGGGAAAAGTAGGGATGCCACTACGGGTTGCCGTAACAGGAACAGGGCAGTCACCGGCGCTGGATGTGACTGTGCAGGCGATAGGGCAATCCCGAAGCATAGATCGCATTAATAAAGCACTGGCATTTATTACACAGCGTGAAGGTCAGGCATCCTGATTGAGCGCTTTCACTTCAGGGCAGGGGAGCCTGCCCTTTTATGATTGTTTACTGATGAATATCCAGCCGTGATAAAAAGCCTTTCAGTCCTTCGCGCGCCAGAAAATCCCATAATCCCTGTAGCTCCTCTGCGTTCATAGCATGCAGGATTGCGGTAATCTTTCGCCAGATGATATCTGCGTCATTAACAAAATAGTGAGCCGTCGGCTCCGCTAATTGTGAATCAGTGGGTAACAGGTCGATCTTCGGCGCATTGGCGAGATAATCGCGTACCGATTTATCAATAATGATATATCTGGCACGACCTCCTTTTACTCCGGGGATCTTTTCAGTACGCCATGCCTGCTCCCGGATCCAACGGTTAATGGTTTGTCTGGTCACGCCAAGACATTTTGCCAGCTCGACAGCAGTCATTTTATCTTTTAATTTCATCATATTATTATTGATTTCTAATGCCAAGACGCTGAAGTACTCCGCGAATACCTTCACGCAGAAGCAGTGAAATTAACTGTTTTTGCTCATCAGCTGTGAGCTCTTTTATCAGCGTTGTGAGCAAAGGCGGCAGATCAGCCTGAGTAGCCTGATAAACAGGCATGGATTCAGCGACATGTTGTGCGTTACGGATAAATTCCCTGACCTGTTCATTGATATGGATAAGGTGAGCCTTACCACCCTGCACACCAGGCCGCAGTGAGGTTTTCCACCCCTCCTTACGCGCCCATTTATTGATCGTTTGCCGACTGAAGCCGGTAAGATGTGCAATTTCTTCAGGTGTCATTCGTTCCTTGAGCATACAGACAATTTCCTGAGTCATTTTACTGGAATTAGTTTTCTATGTTATAGCATCCTTTTACAGGAAAGCGTGATATGTTTAATACCTGATTGCGATAAAGTTCGCAATCTATAGATATTGCTTTCTTTTTCGCCGCTTAATGACTGGTGATGGATTTTGCCGTTGACACCTGATGGCGGAATTCATATTATGCCGCCCGTCCAATTAAGGTACGCCTGTAATTCGGGGCTATAGCTCAGCTGGGAGAGCGCTTGCATGGCATGCAAGAGGTCAGCGGTTCGATCCCGCTTAGCTCCACCAAACTCTGTTCCCATCAGAGTTGGTTTGCAGGTTCATTTCGTGGGGCTATAGCTCAGCTGGGAGAGCGCTTGCATGGCATGCAAGAGGTCAGCGGTTCGATCCCGCTTAGCTCCACCAATCCCTGTCGCATCTTTTATTTTCCCTTTTTATTACCGTGTTGCGCTTTGTGGCATGACAGTCAATCCCCTGCTTTACCGGGATAAAACCCAACTTTCAGTCGGTGCGATTCGGCAATGCTTTTGGTTTGTGTTATACAAATCATCGGTTAGCTGCGATCTTCATCACATTTTCCCGCTTACCCGGTTGAGGTAGCGAATGAAATTGTTACAGTGCTAATACTGGATTGCGACTGTATCGGCAGGCAAAACCTGATTTATCGGCGTTTGTCGGAGATCAGGTTTTTTGTTTTGGGGCGCATATGCAAATCGCCAAAGTTCTTAATAATAATGTGGTGGTTGTTCTGGATGAACAGCGGCGTGAACAGGTAGTGATGGGGAGAGGGCTCGCTTTTCAGAAACGTGTCGGCGATTTACTCGATAGCAGCAAAATTGAAAAAATTTTTGCGCTGCAGAGCGATGAACTGGTGAGGCGTTTAGGGGAGTTACTCGATCAAATACCACTGGAAGTGATGACAACCTGTGATCAGATTATTGTTCTGGCGCGTGAGCGGTTAGGTAAACTCCAGGAGAGCCTGTACATTACCCTGACGGATCACTGTCATTTTGCCATTGAACGGCAAAAAAACGGCATGATGATCCGTAACGTATTATTGTGGGAAATTAAACGACTCTATCCTAAGGAGTTTTCGCTGGGGCAGGCCGCGCGTGAGATCATTGCCCATCGACTGGGGGTTGAGCTCGCTGAAGATGAAGCCGGATTTATTGCGCTGCATCTGGTGACGGCACAACTTAATAGTGAAATGCCGGAAGTCATGCATATAACACGGGTGATGCAGGAGATCCTGCAACTGGTGAAGTATCGGTTACGGCTGGAGTATGATGAGGACTCACTGAGTTACCAGCGATTTGTCACGCATCTGAAGTTTTTTGCTCAGCGCATGCTAACCCGTACAGTGGTTAAGGATGACGATACAACGATGCACAGTGTTGTCAAAGACAACTATCCTCAGGCATGGGATTGTGCAGAGAGTGTTGCCTGTTACCTGCAGAAAAATTATCAGCGATTGCTGACGACAGAAGAAATTATGTTTCTCGCTATCCATATTGAACGGGTGAGAAAAGAGGGAGATTAAGAGTCCATCTCACCCAGCCAGTCCGGACGGACAGCGTGGTAAAATGGCAGCGTAGCTGGAATACATGAGGATTTCGGGCACTGCCCAGGGCCTGATGGGTCGGACTCTCATCCCTGATAAATCAATCCGGGATTGTTACTGCATCAAGCAGGCAAAACCTGAGAAAAACGCCAGTCGGTGTTGTTCTCGGGTTTTTTTATTTTTACACCTTGTCACACAGTTGCCATGAGCAGCGGGAGTAGAGGAAAGTATGGAATATAACGCACTCGCGCAGGATATTATTCGTCGGGTTGGCGGAAAAGAAAATATTGTGAGCCTGGTTCACTGCGCAACACGACTTCGTTTTAATCTTAAAAATAATAAAAAAGCCGATGCTGAAGGGCTGAAAGCGAATCCCGGTGTCATCATGGTGGTGGAAAGTGGTGGCCAGTTTCAGGTAGTGATTGGCAACCATGTTCATGATGTCTGGCTAGCTGTGTGCCATGAAGCGGGCTTGAGCGATGACGAACCACCGCCGATGGCTGAAAAAGCGGAAAAAGTCCCCTTGTTTAGCAAACTGATTGATATTTTATCCGCCATTTTTACTCCGTTTATTGGCGTGCTGGCCGCATCGGGGATCCTTAAAGGATTGCTGGCGCTGGCGCTGGTTTGTGGCTGGCTGAGCGACAACCAGGCGACTTATAAAATCTGGTTTGCGGCCAGTGATGCCCTGTTCTATTTTTTCCCCATATTTTTGGGTTATACCGCCGGCAAAAAATTTGGCGGTAATCCCTTTATCACGATGGTGATTGGTGGGGCGTTAACCTATCCGACGATGATTAGCGCCTTTGAAGCCAGCCAGGTGCCAGGCGCACCGGTAGCGTATTTTCTCGGGATCCCGCTGACTTTTATCAATTACAGCTCCTCTGTCATCCCGATTATTCTTGCCTCATGGGCCAGCTGCTGGCTGGAAAGAAAGAGTAATGCACTGTTGCCTTCGGCAATGAAAAACTTCTTTACCCCACTATTTTGCCTGATGATCGTCGTACCATTGACCTTTCTGGTGATTGGTCCGGTGGCAACGTGGTTAAGTCAGTTGCTGGCGAATGGTTATCAACTGATTTATTCAGTGGCACCGTGGTTAGCGGGGGCTGCTATGGGCGCATTATGGCAGGTATGTGTTATTTTTGGTCTGCACTGGGGACTGGTGCCATTGATGGTAAACAACATATCCGTGCTGGGCTATGACACGATGCTGCCCATGCTGTTACCCGCAGTCACGGGGCAGGTGGGGGCGGCGCTGGGGATCTTTCTACGCACCCGCGATCCACAGCAGAAAGTGCTGGCGGGATCAGCGATATCTGCCGGGATTTTTGGTATTACAGAACCGGCTATTTATGGTTTGAATCTGCCTTTACGCCGTCCTTTTATCTTCGGCTGTCTGGCTGGGGCGATAGGCGGTGCTATTGTCGGCTGGTGTAAGAGCCGTGTTTACTCTTTTGGTTTTGCCAATATCTTCACCCTGGCTCAAATGATCAGTCCAGAGCATGGCATTGATATCACAGTATGGGGTGCGGTCATCGGGATGATTGTGGCACTGGTCATCTCCTGCACATTAACTTTTTTTGTCGGATTATCCTCAACAAAACAGAAAGTGGTATCGGACGAGCCGGTGACTCCGCCATCAGAAGGTGAGATTCTGGCACCGATGAGCGGTAGTGTACTGGCGCTGGATCAGGTTCCTGATAATACCTTTGCCAGCGGTATTTTAGGCAAAGGGGTGGCGATAGTTCCTGCTGTTGGCAAGGTTATTGCCCCCTTCTCTGGCGAAGTGGCATCATTATTCCCGACGAAACATGCGATTGCCCTGCTTAGCGATAGCGGTATAGAGCTATTGATTCATGTGGGAATTGATACCGTGAAGCTTGATGGTGCTCCGTTTACTGCCTATGTCAAAGAAGGCGATAAGATCAAGGCGGGTGATTTACTGCTTGAGTTTGATCGGCAGGCTATTCTGGATGCCGGTTATCAGCTGGTAACGCCCATTATTATTAGCAATAGCGATGATTATCAGGCGGTCGATATTGTCCCGACGGATCGGGTCGACGCGGGTCAGTTGCTATTGTCTGTTAGCCATTAATCACAGGAGAGAAAGATGAAGAGATTCCCGGAGAAGTTTTTATGGGGTGGCGCAGTGGCGGCAAACCAGGTGGAAGGCGCTTACCTGGAAGATGGCAAAGGTTTATCAACCTCCGACGTGCAACCGCAAGGTATTTTTGGCGGTGTCGTTGAGCGTGTAGCGGGCGATAGTGGCATTAAAGATATTGCTATCGATTTTTATCATCGTTATCCCGAAGATATCCGCTTGTTTGCAGAAATGGGGTTTCGTTGCCTGCGGGTGTCCATTGCCTGGACACGCATCTTTCCTGATGGTGATAATGATCAGCCGAATGAAGCAGGATTGCAGTTTTATGATCGACTGTTTGCTGAAATGGCGCGTTATAACATTACCCCGCTGGTCACGCTTTCGCATTATGAAATGCCGTGGTCGCTGGTAAAACGTTATGGCGGATGGGGTAACCGTCAGGTGATTGATTTCTTTGATCGGTATGCCAGAACGGTGTTCGAACGTTATAAAGATCAGGTCAAATTATGGCTGACTTTTAATGAAATCAATATGTCTTTACATGCGCCGTTGACCGGGGTTGGTCTGTCGGAAGGGAGCAGTAAAGCGGAGATTTATCAGGCCATACACCATCAGCTGGTGGCCAGCGCAATGGCAGTAAAAGCCTGCCATGAGATTGTTCCGGAAGGTAAAATCGGTAATATGCTGCTCGGCGGCTTGATGTATCCACTCAGCTGTAAACCGGAAGATGTGTTTGAAACCCTGCAGCAAAACCGCAGCTGGTTATTCTTTGGCGACGTACAGTGCCGTGGTAACTATCCAGGCTATATGCTGCGTTATTTCCGCGATCAGGGCATTGAGATAAAAATAACTGACGCTGATCGCGCGGCGCTGAAAGAGACGGTAGATTTTGTCTCCTTTAGCTATTATATGACCGGCTGTGTCACCGCCGATGAAAAGCTGAATCAACAAGCGCGAGCGAATATTCTCAGCATGGTGCCTAATCCTCATCTGGCCAGTTCGGAATGGGGCTGGCAGATCGATCCATTAGGTCTGCGTACACTGCTTAATGAGCTATGGGATCGTTATCAAAAACCGTTGTTTATTGTCGAAAATGGCCTCGGGGCAAAAGATAAAGTAGAAGCGGACGGAACGATTAACGATGATTACCGGATCAGCTACCTCAATGATCACCTGGTTCAGGTGCGGGAAGCCATTGATGACGGCGTGGAACTATGGGGCTTTACCACCTGGGGGCCTATTGACCTGGTGAGCGCTTCAAAAGCGGAAATGTCTAAACGTTACGGCTTTATTTATGTTGATCGTGATGATCAGGGAAAAGGCACGCTGGCACGCAAAAAGAAGAAGAGTTTTGACTGGTACAAACAAGTTATCGCCACCAATGGCGGTAGCCTGAAAGAGTAACACTGACGGCCCGGATAACCGGGCCGTATCATCTCTCTGATTTACAGCACTAAGGCAGCGATAGAAGCAGAAAGAATACTGACCAGTGTCGAACCATAGACCAGTTTTAAGCCAAAACGCGATACCACATTGCCCTGTTCTTCATTCAGTCCTTTCAGTGCACCAGCAATAATCCCGATAGAGGAGAAATTAGCAAAGGAGACCAGAAAGATGGAAAGAATACCGACTGAACGTGGTGAGAGCATATCGGCCGTTTTTTGCAGATCCAGCATGGCGACAAATTCATTGGAAACCAGCTTAGTGGCCATAATACTGCCCACCTGTAATGCTTCACTGGCGGGTATTCCCATCACCCAGGCAACAGGATAGAAGATATATCCCAGCATTCCCTGGAAGGAGAGACTGTAGCCAAACCAGCCAGTAACAGTCGCAAATAGTGCATTAAGTGCGGCGATCAAGGCGATAAAACCGATCAGCATCGCCGAGACAATCACAGCCACTTTAAAGCCAGCCAGAATGTATTCTCCCAGCATTTCAAAGAAGCTTTGTCCCTCATGCGGGTTAGACATATGCATATTGTCTTTGCTTTCATCCACCTGATACGGGTTGATCAGTGACAGAATAATAAAGGTGCTGAACATATTCAGAATCAGCGCTGCGACGACGTATTTCGGTTGCAGCATCTCCATATACGCGCCGACGATTGACATCGAAACCGTTGACATGGCGGTGGCTGACAGGGTGTAGATCCGATCACGCGACATTTTTCCAAGGAAATCTTTATAGGCGATAAAGTTTTCTGACTGTCCGAGGATCAGCGAGCTGACCGCATTAAAGGACTCCAGTTTACCCATCCCATTCACTTTAGACAGCACAGTACCAATAGCGCGAATAATGAGCGGCAGAATGCGGATATATTGCAAAATACCAATCAAGGCGGAGATAAAAATGATCGGGCAGAGCACTTTCAGGAAAAAGGATGCCAGCCCCTGAGCATTCATATTGCCGAATACAAAGTCGGTTCCCACATTGGCAAAACTGAGCAGCTTCCCGAACATAGCGGCAAAGCCTTTCACAAAACCCTCGCCAGTGTCAGAGTTGAGGAAGAACCATGCTAAGAATATCTCTATCACAACGAGTTGAATAATATAGCGAATACGAATTTTTCTACGATTTTTACTGACCAAAAGGGCGAGGACAGTGATGACGACGAGCGCGAGAATAAAATGCAGGACGCGGTCCATATTTGCTCCAGAAATGAGGCGGGTTAAACATCTGTGCATATTCTATGTAACAAAAGCAGAGAAAACGAGAACAAATAATATTATTGCGTAATGTCATTTTGTTAATCACTCATCATCGGATGAATCTATCACCGCATATGATAATTTAATATTAATAAATTATTTCATAATTGATATATGTTTTATTGTTAACCGTTATCGAACCGTATGTTAAAGCAATGATGATTATCAGCGCTAAACATACTTGATAATAATTCTCATTTTGCTAATATGAGACATAGCAAAGGCTATATTTAGGGGCGGAATATGACAAGTAGTGGCATCGACAAAAGTGGTGCTCGTGCGGCACGTAAAGTAAAACTCGCTTTGATCGGGCCTGCATTCATTGCGGCTATCGGTTATATCGATCCCGGTAACTTTGCTACTAATATTCAGGCCGGTGCCAGCTTCGGATATCAGCTATTGTGGGTGGTGGTATGGGCCAATCTGATGGCAATGTTGATTCAGCTACTCTCTGCCAAACTGGGGATCGCAACCGGTAAAAATCTTGCTGAGCAGATCCGTGATCATTATCCGCGCCCCGTAGTATGGTTTTACTGGGTACAGGCAGAAATTATCGCGATGGCGACCGATCTTGCTGAATTTATTGGTGCAGCGATAGGCTTCAAACTGATCCTCGGCGTGTCCCTGCTTCAGGGAACGGTATTAACCGCGATAGCCACTTATCTCATCTTGATGTTGCAGCTAAGAAAACAAAAACTACTGGAAAAAGTGATCGGCGGATTATTGTTATTTGTGGCAGCCGCTTATATTGCAGAACTGGTTTTTTCGCAACCGGCCTTACTGCCGTTGACAGAAGGGATGATTGTTCCCGTTTTACCCAATGGTGAGGCGGTGTTTCTGGCGGCTGGCGTGCTCGGCGCCACCATTATGCCGCATGTTATCTATTTACACTCATCACTGACACAGAGCCTGCCTCATGGCACACGGAAAGAGCGCTACCATGCGACTCGCTGGGATGTCTCCATTGCGATGACGATTGCGGGCTTTGTTAATCTGGCGATGATGGCCACTGCGGCTGCCGCTTTTCATTTTCATGGCCATACCGGTATCGCCGATCTCGATGAAGCGTATGTCACCCTGGAACCATTATTAGGTCAGGCCGCCGCCGTGATATTTGGCCTCAGCCTGGTCGCCGCCGGTTTATCATCAACCGTTGTCGGGACACTGGCGGGACAGGTGGTGATGCAGGGATTTATTCATTTTCATATCCCCCTCTGGGTACGGCGTCTGGTGACCATGTTGCCATCGTTTATCGTCATCATGATGGGACTGGAACCCACCCGTATTCTGGTGATGAGTCAGGTGTTGCTGAGTTTTGGTATTGCGCTGGCACTGGTGCCGTTACTCCTCTTTACCAGCGATGCCCGACTGATGGGAGATTTAGTCAATACGCGATGGATAAAACGCACCGGATGGGTGATCGTGGTTATTGTGATTGCACTGAATGGCTGGCTGCTGATCGGTACGCTATGGGAATGATAGATGAATTTATCCGTTGATTTGCTGTCTGGCGATTACCACACGGTGCTGCCATAAAACATGATATAACTTGTCAGGTAACGACTGTTTTTGCGTAACTCTCTATATTGACCGTGTGCCTTTTACTGGAGCCATAGCGAAATGACAAAATTTGCGTTAGTGGGAGACGTTGGCGGAACCCATGCCCGACTGGCATTATGTGAAATGACCAGTGGTAAAATCTCCGCTGTCAAAACCTATTACGGACTCGATTATCCCAGTCTGGAAGCGGTGATTGAGGTCTATCTGCAGGAGCAGCATGTCGAAATTAAAGCGGCATGTATTGCGATTGCCTGTCCGATTGCCGATGACTGGGTGGCGATGACTAATCATAGCTGGGCCTTTTCTATTGCCACGATGAAAAAAAATCTTGGCTTTTCTCATCTTGAAGTTATCAATGACTTTACCGCTGTTTCAATGGCTGTTCCGATGTTACAAGCTGAGGATCTGATTCAGCTAGGCGGCAAGGAGCCCGTGCCGGGCAAGCCGGTAGCGGTCTATGGTGCCGGAACCGGCCTGGGTGTTGCCCATCTGGTGTCGGTTAATCAACGCTGGATTAGTTTGCCGGGGGAGGGGGGACATGTTGATTTCGCCGCGAATAGCGAAGAAGAGTGCATCATCCTCAACACGTTGCGTGCAGAATTAGGACACGTCTCCGCCGAACGGATATTATCGGGGCCTGGATTAGTGAATCTGTATCGGGCTATCGTGCAGTCAGAGAACCGTGTGCCAGAAAAACTTCAGCCCAAAGATATTACCGCACGTGCGCTGGCAAATCGTTGTGCGGATTGCCGCCGGGCACTCTCCCTGTTCTGTGTGATAATGGGACGCTTTGGTGGTAATCTTGCGCTGAATCTGGCGACCTTTGGCGGTGTGTATATTGCTGGCGGGATTATTCCTCGCTTTCTTGAATTTTTTAAATCTTCTGATTTCCGCTATGGTTTTGAGGATAAAGGGCGTTTCAAATCCTTTGTCAGGGATATTCCGGTCTATCTGATCATTCACGATAACCCCGGTCTGTTAGGTGCCGGCGCCTATCTGCGACAGCTGCTGGGCCAGCGTCTTTAATGTCCTTTCCGGTGATGGAACGTGTCGGGTAACCTGTCTGCGGTCAGCTGTTCTCACATTCTGACGCAGGCGGACGCCAGAAGCGTTCATCTCTCCCTGTATACCGTGGTTTCATTGCGCTGACTGACATCAGAAGCGCTACCTCAGTCACCGGATGAAGCCCGCTTTTATTCAATCATCATAACAAACGTTCCCAGCCAAATAATAAGAATAAAAGAAACGCCCATCAGAAAATATTTCATTGCCTCCTGCTCCGCATTCTTAGTAAAACAGCTGTAATGGGTACGCTGTCTGTTGGTGGTGATGGTTAGCTGCGCTATAACATCACAGCCTTTCGGGATTCGCAACCAGAATGCGTTCAGGTATCGTGATATTGACCACAGGCAGATGACGCCAGAAAGCAACATCCACTGACTATTTGTTTTGTTAATGTTATCAATTTGTTTCTTTTGTCTCCGCCGATAAATCACCTTTTATTGTCGCCAAATCGCTCAGGGGTAAATTTGTCTCTTTTCCCGTCATGTACTATACCCTATCTGGTAATTCGTACGATTTCCGCGTTACTCAGCCTGTAATTTCACTTCTCAGGAGCCAGTAATTCAATAACGTAATGAGGGTTATTCCCGGCTAAGCCGGTGAGATAATCAGATGTATTGTTAGTTATTTTTAACAAAAAACAAACATTTAAGCGATCGATACCGGGTGTTGATATTAATGATTTGTGATGTTCATCGAATCTGTTTCGCCATGAAGTTGCTTGTTTTGTCATCAATACATTGATGAGCGGAAACGGCTATCACCCGCGATAACGCGATAAATTGTAAAGGAGACGGTTTATGAGTTGCACGACCAATAGTATCTATCCCTTTGATACATATCGTATGACAACAAAAATAACCAGCATCACAGCGGATGAGTTGCTGATGTTCTCAGAGGGGTATTGATATGTTGAGCTGGATTCAAAAAGAACTACAGCACTCCCCTGAAATATTACTCTTCCTCTCAGTTGCATGTGGCTATTTATTAGGCAGAATTAAGTTTGGTAAATTTCAGCTGGGGGGAGTCGCGGGATCATTGATAGCGGCGGTGGTATTCAGCCTCTTCGGCGTATCGCTGGATAGCGGCATTGAAGCCTTACTCTTTGCGCTATTTATTTATGCTGTCGGTTTTCAAAGTGGGCCTCAATTTTTCCGATCGCTGGGCGTCAAAACTCTGCGCGAAATATTTCTGGCACTGTTTATCGCGATTGCTGGCCTGATTACTGTCATCGTAATGGCGAAATGGTTCCATATTGATAAAGGGTTAGCCGCTGGGCTGGCCGCAGGAGGATTAACACAATCTGCGATTATCGGAACGGCCAGCGATGCGCTGACTCACCTGGGATTATCAGCGGATGAAGTTAAAACTTTACAAGGTAACGTGGCGGTTGGCTACGCCGTGACATATATATTTGGCTCGTTAGGCACCATTATTATCTGTGTCAATATACTGCCTTATTTTATGAAAAACGGTATTCGCGATGATGCGGTAAAAGCTGAAATGGAGCAATTGAAAGGTGCGATTGTTCTTCATGATGGTCAGGTAAGCAGCTTACCCGAAATGGTGGGCAGGGTTTACCGGCTTAATATGACCACCCCACAAACCGTGGGCGACCTGGAACAGTTACTACCGGGTATTACGGTGGAACGTATCAAACGGCGCAATAGCCTTATCAATATTACGCCAGACACTCAACTGATCCATAACGATACTATTCTGGTTGTTGGTTCTCGTGCCGCCATCGTCTCTGCCGCACCGCAATTAGGGACCGAGCTGGAAAATGAATCCGGTATGGATGTGATCATGGATTCACGGGAAGTGGTGCTACACAACCAGAAATATGCTCATTGCAAACTGGGTCAATTCCGTCATATCGGAGCCGCCATCAATCTTGCCCACGGGGTATATCTGACGGCGATCCAGCGTGATGGTAATTCACTTCCTCTGGATAGCGATACGGTACTGGAACCCAAAGATATCCTGTCACTTTATGGTTCGGAACGTGATTTACGCAGCATTATTCACGAAGTAGGGGATCTGATTCCGATCAGCGCGAAAACAGACTGGATTTATCACGGCTTCGGGATTGTTTGTGGACTGATTATTGGACTTATCGTTATCAATATCAGTGGTATTCCCATTACCCTCGGCGCAGGCGGGGGCGCGTTATTATCGGGTCTGATCTTTGGCTGGTTCCGTAGCCGCCATCAGTTAATTGGCAATATGCCCATTGCCGCTTCTGATTTACTGAAAGATTTTGGTCTTTCTGGTTTTGTTGCCGCAGTGGGGTTACAAACGGGTTTACAGGCCATCACCACGATTGAAAAAAGTGGCATCTCGCTATTTTTAATTGGTGTCGTGGTTACCATCGTTCCTTTATTACTGGCCATTCCTTTCGGGAAATATATTTTACGCTATAAAAACACGGCTATTTTCGCCGGTGCATTAGCCGGTTCACGCAGTGCTAATCCTGCTTTTGGTAGCGTTCTGGATAAAGCCGGTAATTCAGTACCCACTACGCCATTTGCCATTACTTATGCTTTGGCTAATGTTTTCCTTACTTTGCTAGGACCAATGGTTGTCGCGCTGGCGTAAATAGCAAAAACGTTATTACTCATCAATCTGGAACAAAATATCATGGCAAAAAAAAATGACGAAGTGACTTACAGCAAACTAAGCCCCTTTGAACTCAAGAATAAACTGATTAGTCTTGCACAATCGGTCACTGATCGTGGCATGCTGAATGCCGGGCGTGGTAACCCTAATTTCCTGGCGACGATACCACGACAGGCTTTCTTTCAGTTTGGCCTGTTTGCGCTGGAAGAATCGGAAATGTCTTTCTCTTTCATTCCCGAAGGATTGGGGGGATATCCGTTACAACATGACTTGCTGGAACGTTTTTCCGGTTTTATTCGTCGCAATCATGATAAACCGGGTGTGACATTTTTAGGCAAAGCCTTATCTTACGTACGTGATCAGATGGGACTGGATGGCCATCTGTTTATTAAGGAAATGAGTGAGGCGATTCTCGGCTGTAATTATCCGACCCCGGATCGTATGCTGGAAATGAGCGAACAGATCATTAAAACCTATCTGGTGCAGGAAATGGGAATGCGCGGTATCAGTACCCACGATTTTGATCTCTTCGCTGTCGAAGGGGGCACTGCCGCGATCGCCTACATATTTAATTCGCTGAAAGAAAATGATCTGATTAAAGCGGGTGATAAAATTGCGCTAGGCGCACCTATTTTCACCCCTTATCTGGAAATTCCAGAATTGAATGATTATGAGCTGGTTGAAATCATGATCGAAGCTGACCCTAATAAGGGCTGGCAATATCCGGAAGCTGAATTGCGGAAACTCGAAGATCCTGCAATTAAAGCATTCTTCCTGGTTAACCCATCCAACCCGCCTTCCGTGAAGATTGATGATCGTAGTCTGGATATTCTTGTCGATATTATCAAAAAACATCCTGAGTTGATTGTTCTGACCGACGATGTGTATGGTACTTTCGCAGATGATTTCCGTTCGCTGTTTTCTATCTGCCCGAAAAATACGATTCTGGTCTATTCATTTTCGAAATATTTTGGTGCCACAGGCTGGCGGTTAGGCGTTATTGCATTGACCAAAGATAATATTCTCGATGACAAAATCGCACATTTACCGGCGAAAGAAATTAAAGTGCTCAATCAGCGTTACTCTTCCCTGACGCTGGAACCAGAAAAAATCAAATTGATTGATCGAATGGTCGCTGACAGCCGGGCAGTGGGACTGAACCATACCGCTGGTCTCTCGACACCACAGCAAGCTCAAATGGTTTTATTTGCGTTATTTGAAATGATGGATGTCCAGAATAGCTATAAAGCGATGATCAAATCCTTAATCCGGCGGCGGCATGCGGCGCTCTATAATCATCTGGGGATCCCACAACCGGATAATGAAAACAGCGTCGACTACTATACGCTGCTCGATCTGGAAAAGATCTGCCAGCAGCTTTATGGTCAGGACTTTGCTAAATGGATTATGAAAACTCAGGACCCCCTTGATATTCTTTTCCATATTGCCAGTGAAACGGGTATTGTTTTACTGCCGGGCAAAGGATTTGGTGTCCTGCATCCTTCTGCGCGTGCCTCTTTGGCTAACTTGTATGAATATCAGTATGTCGCTATTGGTAAAGCTTTACGTGGCCTGGCGGAGCAATACCATAAAGAGTATGTGCAGTCTAAAAAATAGGATGCAGTTATAAGGTTATTTTACGCCTGTCTCAGGCCATCTGGCCACGGAGAGTGCCTGAAGTTGTCCATGACGATTTCTCTGCACGGTCCGTGGCCAAACTATCTGCGCTATTAATGGCTGACGAAATAGCAGGTTGCTATTGCGATATCAGTATTTATTCCCGTGTTCTGATTTTCTTTCGCGCGAGTGGCGATGGATTCTTTTATTGCTACGAGGTGTTGCACGGAAAAACAAAACCCCATGCCAGAAGCATGGGGTTTATCGGATTTCTTTTCGCGATGTTACTTCGCTTTCGCTACGGTTACCATTGCTGCACGAATGGTACGGCCATTCAGGGTATAGCCTTTTTGCATGACATTCAGGACGTTACCCGCCGGAACATCGTCAGACTCAACCATTGCGATAGCCTGATGGATGTTAGGATCCAGAGGAACATTGACCTTGTCGATAACGTCAACGCCAAATTTATGCACCACATCCAGCATCGATTTCCGCGTTAACTCAATCCCTTCAACCATCGATGACATATCGGGATTATCCTTATTCGCGACCTCCAGAGCCCGATCCAGACTATCGAGAACCGGCAACAGCTCATTGACGAATTTCTCAAGAGCGAATTTATGTGCCTTCTCGACATCCTGCTCGGTACGACGTCGCAGGTTTTCCATTTCTGCTTTAATACGCAGAACACCTTCGCGTTCACGGGTTTGCGCTTCGGCTAACTGTGCTTCCAGATTCACAATCTTTTCATCGCGCGGATCAACCTGCTCAACAGAAACGTCAGGCTCTACTGCCTCAATATCCTCGTGATGTTCAGCGATACTCTCTTTCGGGTCTTGCCCGTCAGCTGTTTTCTGTTTTTCACTACTCATCAATTTCTCCGCGTTTTTTTACATTCATTTCGCTAACCTGGATTATTATGGGGATTCACTTCCTGGTTTCAAGGGAAGTATTCTCACCACACATTTAATGCAAGGACATTCATAACATGAAAAATCATTTCAAGTGTATAGGCCTTGTGGGACATCCTCGCCACCCAACTGCGCTGACCACACATGAAATGCTCTGGCACTGGTTATGCAGCCAGGGTTATGAAGTTATAGTCGAACAGCAAATCGCCCATGAACTTCAGTTTAGCAATGCCAGAACCGGAACGTTAGCCGAAATTGGTCAGCAGGCTGATCTTGCGGTTGTCGTTGGCGGAGATGGCAATATGCTTGGCGCTGCACGAACGCTGGCACGATATGATATTAACGTTATCGGTATTAACCGCGGGAACCTTGGTTTTCTGACCGATCTTGATCCTGACAATGCACGCCAGCAACTCGCTGATGTTCTGACAGGTAATTATATCACCGAACAACGTTTTTTGCTGGAGGCTCAGGTATGCCAGCAAAATAGTCAGAAACGCATTGGCACAGCGATAAATGAAGTGGTTTTACACCCTGGCAAAATTGCTCATATGATAGAGTTTGAAGTCTATATTGATGATACTTTTGCTTTCTCTCAACGTTCAGATGGCCTGATCATTTCAACGCCTACCGGATCTACCGCCTATTCACTGTCGGCGGGCGGCCCCATTGTATCGCCTTCATTAGATGCGATTACACTGGTCCCGATGTTTCCGCATACCTTATCGGCTCGTCCCCTGGTGATTAATGGCGATAGCACGATTTGCCTGCGTTTCTCTTTGCAATGTCGCAATCTGGAGATCAGCTGTGACAGTCAGATAGCGCTGCCAGTCGAGGATGGGGAAGAGGTGATTATCCGTCGCAGCGACTATCATCTGCAGCTGATTCATCCAAAAGATTACAGTTATTTTAATACATTGAGTACAAAATTAGGCTGGTCGAAAAAATTGTTTTGAATTTACGCGGTATTGCTTTACTGAATAAAAAACTTGCTTATACTGTATTAAAACACAGTAATGTTTTTTCATACAGGAATGCGATTATGCTAGCGCAACTCACTATTAATAATTTTGCTATCGTTCGTGAACTGGAAATTGATTTTCACCCTGGAATGACGGCCATCACCGGTGAAACCGGGGCAGGTAAATCCATTGCTATTGATGCGCTAAGCCTGTGCCTGGGGGGCAGGGCAGAGTCAGACATGGTACGTCAGGGGGCGAAGCGCGCGGATCTGTGCACACGTTTTATCTTAAAAGATACCCCCGCCGCCCAGCGCTGGCTGGAGGAAAACCAACTGGAAAATGGGCAGGAGTGTCTGCTTCGCCGCACGATCAACGCCGATGGCCGCTCTCGTGGCTTCATCAATGGTACGGCAGTTCCGCTTTCTCAGCTACGCGAACTGGGTCAATACCTTATTCAGATTCACGGACAGCATACGCACCAGTTATTGACACAGTCTGAGCAGCAAAAAATATTACTGGACGGCTATATGGGAGAGCACGCCATGACTCAACGCATGGCGGAGCATTATCAGCAATGGCATCAAAGCTGTTATGAATTGGCGCAGTGCCAGCAGCAGAATCAGGAACGTGCCGCCCGTGCTGAGTTATTGCAATACCAGTTGAAAGAGTTGCATGAATTTAACCCCCAGCCGGGCGAATTCGAGCAAATTGATGAAGAATATAAACGGCTGGCCAATAGCGGTCAGTTACTCTCTGTTTGTCAGCATGCCTTGACGATACTGGCCGATGGCGAAGAGACCAATTTACAGCGTCAGCTTTACGGCACCCGGCAATTAGTCGCTGAACTGGCCGGTATGGATAACAAACTGGCGGGTGTTCTGAATATGCTCGAAGAGGCCACCATTCAGATCAATGAAGCCAGTGATGAGTTACGCCATTTCAGTGATCATCTGGATCTTGATCCTAATCGGTTATTCGAACTGGAACAGCGTATTTCCCGCCAGGTTGCTCTGGCACGTAAGCACCAAATTTCTCCGGAAGAACTTCCTGCTTTTTATCAGTCGCTGCTGGAAGAGCAACAACGGTTAGAAGATAGCGTTGATATCCTGGAAACCCTCAGTCAACAGACGGTGGAGTATCATCAGCGGGCACTGGAAACCGCTCAGCAACTGCACGCTGTACGCCAGCATAGCGCTCATGAATTAGCGCAACGCATTACTGAAAGCATGCATTCGCTTGCCATGCCCCATGGTGTATTCGCGATTGAGGTTATTTTTGATCCACGCTATCTCACTGTTGACGGTGCAGATCGTGTTGAGTTTCTTGTCTCCACAAATCCCGGGCAACCGATTCAGCCTGTTGCTAAGGTCGCGTCCGGGGGGGAATTATCGCGTATCGCTTTAGCTATTCAGGTGATCACAGCGCAAAAGATGAAATCCGCAGCGTTAATTTTTGATGAGGTGGATACCGGAATCAGTGGTTCAACGGCCGTTATCGTCGGTAAGCTGCTTCGTCAGCTGGGTGAATCCACCCAGGTGATGTGTGTGACTCATTTACCGCAGGTAGCAGGTTGTGGGCATCAACACTATTTTGTCTGCAAAGAAACGGATGGGGAAATGACACAAACCCATATGTATCCTCTCGATAAACGTGCAAGATTACAGGAGCTGGCGCGTCTTCTGGGGGGGAGCGAGGTAACACGCAATACGCTGGCAAGTGCAAAAGAGTTGCTTGCTGCATAACCGGTTCAGGTATCATCGTATTATTGCAAACAATAAATTATTGTCAGAAGCGCAGCCGAAGGTTTCCAAGTGATTAAAGGTCTATTATTATCGGCATATTACAGATGTGTCATACACTGTTTGGTTCGAACAAGGAATAAAATCACTATGTGCTGTAAAACGCTGACTGCCGCCGTAGCGGTTCTTCTCATGTTAACCGCTGGCTGTTCTACTCTGGAGCGGGTGGTCTATCGTCCTGATATCAACCAGGGTAATTACTTAGTCTCAGGCGATGTCGCTAAGATACATACGGGTATGACACAGCAGCAGGTGGTTTATGCGCTGGGGACGCCAATGATGTCAGATCCGTTTGGTACGAACACCTGGTTTTATGTTTTCCGTCAGCAACCCGGACATGAAGAAATCACGCAACAGACCCTGACGCTGACGTTCAATGGTGATGGCGTATTAACACATATTGATAACAAACCGGCGTTAACCAAACATTAATGGGGGAACGAATCAATAAAACAGACGTCAAAGAGAACCCTGCCTGGTTGATGTTTATACATTACTGCTTGCGGTTCCGGATAAGCTGATTCGCTCTTTGACGACGTAACTCTCTGGGGTCAGCGATTAGTGAGCGATATATTTCTATCCGATCTCCCTCGCGCACCGGATCGCTGAGCTTCACCAGCCGCCCGTAGATGCCTGTTTTATTTTTTGTCAAATCGATATCATCACGCAGCCGCAGGAGACCACTGGCAATAATCGCTTGCTCGACGGTTGCGCCTTCCTCCAGGCAAACAGGCAACAGATACTGTTTTTGTGATAACGCATAAGCGACTTCAACCATTAATTTTTTAGCTAGCATGGTAAATCTTTTTCGCTCTGATGGTAAAAGCCTGCACCATATTGACCGCCAGCTCTTTGAAGATGCGACCAAACGCCATTTCAATCCATTTATTACTGAATTCAAAATCGAGATGAAATTCAATTTTACAGGCATCCGGACTCAGGGCAGTAAATTGCCAGCTACCGGTCAGTTTTTTAAACGGGCCATCGACCAGATTGACTAAGATACTCTGATGAGGAATAAGGGTGTTCCGGGTGGTAAATGTTTTGCTAATGCCAGCTTTGGAAACATCGATCGCTGCTATCATTTGCGTAGGTGTTGACTCAATGATACGACTACCAATACAACCAGACAGGAATTCAGGATATGACAGCACATCATTGACGAGCTGATACATCTGTTCCACACTGAAAGGCACCAACACAGTACGGCTAATTTTAGGCATAGCAAATTCCATATCTCACGATTGCAAAAATAATATCATTTATCTGATACTAAAAAAACGCAGTGCCACAACTCATGATAAGATAGGGTATCACGCCTCGCAGAATATTGAGGTACTGTATTCCCGTTTAGCAATGACTTCAGGACATTATGACCAAAAAAAAAGCTCACAAACCTGGATCTGCCACTATCGCGCTGAATAAACGCGCTCGCCATGAATATTTTATTGAAGATGAATACGAGGCTGGGCTGGCCTTACAAGGCTGGGAAGTGAAATCCCTGCGTGCTGGTAAGGCTAACATCGGTGATAGCTACGTTATTCTGAAAGGGGGAGAAGCTTATCTCTTTGGCGCGAATTTCACACCGATGGCAGTCGCTTCTACGCACTACGTATGCGATCCGACGCGCACCCGTAAACTTCTGCTTAACCAGCGTGAACTGGATACATTATACGGACGTATCAATCGCGATGGTTATACTGTTGTCGCCCTGTCTCTGTACTGGAAGAATGCCTGGTGCAAAGTAAAAATAGGGATCGCCAAAGGTAAGAAACAGCACGATAAACGAACCGATCTGAAAGATCGTGAATGGGCGCTGGATAAGGCACGCATTATGAAACATGCCAGTCGCTAGTTATCCGCTGTCGGAATAAGCTTAACGGGCTTTTATCCTTGCTGGCATCTGCTTTTCCGCGACCAGATATCTTCTGGTGAATACTGGAAACTGCGTTCATAAATCTGTTATACTCAGGCCAACACATTGGGGCTGATTCTGGATTCGACGGGATTCGCAAAACCCAAGGTGCATGCCGAGGGGCGGTTGGCCTCGTAAAAAGCCGCAAAAAATAGTCGCAAACGACGAAAACTACGCACTAGCAGCTTAATAACCTGCATAGAGCCCTCTCTCCCTAGCCTCCGCTCTTAGGACGGGGATCAAGAGAGGTCAAACCCAAAAGAGATCGCGTGGATATCCTGCCTGGGGTGGAAGCGTTAAAATCAATCAGGCTAGTTTGTTAGTAGCGTGTCTGTCCGCAGCTAACTTGCGAATGTAAAGATTAGACTAAGCATGTAGTACCAAGGATGTAGGAATTTCGGACGCGGGTTCAACTCCCGCCAGCTCCACCACTTTTTAGTTGTTTGAAGTACAGTGAAGTCTACTAAGCCCGCACAGCACAAGCTCTGCGGGCTTTTTTACGTCTATTGTCGTCCAGTGAGAATTGCTGAGAACTATCAGTTATGGCACCCTGAATGGGACCCACTAAGAAGGGTCCAAAAACCGAGGGTCCCAAAATGGCAAAAATCGCTAAGAAACTCACTGACACTGAAGTCAAAAGCACCAAGCCAGCCGACAAAGAAATCAACTTGTTTGACGGAGATGGTTTGATACTACGAATCGCTCCTCTCTCGAAAGGAGGAAAGAAGAATTGGTATTTCAGATATGCAGTGCCGGTGAGTAAGAAAAGAACCAAAATGAGCCTTGGGACCTACCCTCACCTCACACTGGCAAGAGCAAGAGCCTTGCGAGATGAATACCTTTCCTTGCTTGCCAATGGCATCGATCCTCAAGTCCATAACAACGATAAAGCTAATGCCTTAAAGAATGCTACTGAACACACTCTCCAAGCCGTGGCAAGGAAATGGTTAGATGAGAAGGTAAAGACCTCAGGTATCTCACAAGACCATGCAGAAGACATCTGGCGAAGCTTGGAGAGAAATATCTTTCCCGGCTTGGGTAATGTTCCTATCAATGAGATCCGACCTAAACTCTTAAAGCAACATCTTGACCCTATCGAGCAACGAGGAGTCCTCGAAACTTTGCGGCGAATAATTTCCCGATTAAATGAAATTTTCCGTTATGCAGCAACTGAGGAACTTATCGAATTCAATCCGGCTGACAACCTGGGGCAACGGTTCAGTAAGCCTAAAAAACAAAATATGCCAGCATTACCCCCTTCCGAACTCCCCCGCTTCCTGGTTGCTCTAAACAATGCTTCTATCCGTTTAGAAACAAGGCTACTGATTGAGTGGCAACTTCTCACATGGGTTCGCCCTGGCGAAGCTGTTCGCACAAGATGGTCAGATATTGATATAGAAACCGGCATGTGGAACATACCATCCGATTTTATGAAGATGAAGAAGCCACATAAGGTGCCATTAAGTAAAGAAGCTTTGCGAGTATTGGATTCAATGAAAGCCATCAGTGGACACAGAGAGTGGGTGTTCCCCAGTATCAAAGCTCCGCTCAATCACATGCATGAACAAACAGCCAATGCCGCTATTATTCGAATGGGCTTTGGCGGTGAGCTTGTAGCCCACGGAATGCGTTCCATCGCTAGAACGGCTGCTGAGGAGTCTGGAAAGTTCAGGACAGACGTCTTAGAAGCAGCCCTTGCCCACTCGAAGAAGGATGAAATAATTGCCGCTTATAATCGTGCAGAGTATCTGGCAGAACGAGTGGTTCTCATGCAGTGGTGGAGTGACTATGTGCAAGCTCAAAGGCTAAAAGCTATTGCTGCCTAATTGTATAGAAATTAATTTTATTAATGGAATTATAAACAATGTATAGAGTAAATCAAATCATCAAAACAATAAGCAAAATGAATTCTTATGCTCCCTATAATCAAATAAATAAAAAAAGTAACTTACTTAGAAAGGTTCAAGTATATTCATTTCTCACATCACTCATTTCTCTTATTTTAATGGTGATAATGGCAGTTATCTATAAAATTTGTGACCTTCCCAAGGAGCCATTTCTTTTACCAGCACTCGTACTGTATGCCCTCAATTCCGTTGCCGGTATAGTTTATTTGTTTACACCTATAATTCCAGGTGTGAAGTTCATGCTCAACTTCAAAAAAGAAATTTTTAATGATCTAATTTGTGAAATTGACAATGATGAACAAAATATAGAAAAACTGATGCCTTACTCGTTGACTGAATTAAACTATTCAATAGATTGGTTAAACATAAAGATACAAAGAGTGAAATCAAGAATAAATGATTTCTTTGGAGAAAAAACTGCTGTCTTATCAATAATAGGATTAGCATACTCAGCAGTTCAAGGTTTTGGTGGGTTAGACAAATTGGGTGATACCATATCAAAAGGGATCTTCAATTCCGGCACAGCAAATACATTAATCGTATTTGGACTGGCTTTTCTTTTTGGGTTATCACTTGGAGCATTAGCACTTAAAAATGTAGCAAATCATTTGCAATACCTGAAAGAGATGATTGAATTAGCTAAAAAAATAAAGCAACAGAATAATGAGTAAATCATTAGCATTTGCAACATCTTTTACTCACAAAATAAATCCACAGATCATCTTTATATTTACACATAGATTTGATGGATTCAATGTGGGTAGTATGGTAAAATTGCGATTATTTTTTTACTGAGTTGATAACGGATGCCAAAGCCTTCTCATTTCAAAACTCCCCTCCGTTATCCTGGAGGTAAAGCAAAATTCTCTCCACATATAGAGCAAATTCTCCGTTGTAACGACTTAGTCGGAGGTTGCTATGCGGAACCCTATGCTGGTGGAGCAGGTGTTGCTTTGGGTTTGCTACTCAACGGTCTTGTTGAGGACATTTTTATTAATGATATAGACCCAGCACTTTATGCTTTTTGGTCGGCTGTTGTAAATTATAACGAATCATTATGCGAAATGATTAACGAAATCCCTGTAACTATTGAGAACTGGCATATACAAAGAGACATACTACTTAATAATGATAAATATAGTATGCTTGAAGTCGCTTTATCGACTTTCTTTTTGAACAGGACAAACCGCTCAGGCATTCTCAAAGCCGGAGTTATTGGCGGTAAAGAACAAAAAGGAAAGTGGAAATTAGATGCCAGGTTTAATAAACAGGACTTAACCAAAAGAATAAAACTAATTGGCACCTATAAAGATAAAATTCATGTATCGAATCTTGATGCTGTGGATTTTCTGATGGCTCAAAAAAGTTCATTACCTAAGAAAAGCCTAATCTATCTTGATCCTCCCTACTATGTTAAGGGTGCCGAACTATATCGCAACTTTTATCAGCATGATGACCATGTTAAAATTGCTAAAACCTTGCGAAATATCACGCTTCCCTGGATTGTTTCTTACGATAACGTTAATGAAATAAGAGAAATCTATCGGGGCCTTAACATGGCTGATTATTCATTAAGTTATACGGCTCAGGATAAGAAAAAAGGGCTTGAAGTTATTATTTATAATGACGGGGTAAATATCCCTGAGATTTGATTTTAAGGATGAGTTGAAATGATCAAAGATATTAGCTTCAAAAAATTCAAGAAACTTATCGACATCGATTTTTCATTCGATAAGGATGTTAACATCATCTCAGGAACCAACGGCACATGTAAAACGACATTGCTCCACTTAGTTAGCAATGGTTTTCAAATGCCACCTACTCGGTCCACAAATTATTCAAATAATAATTGCCTCAAAGTAATTAAAGCTATAAATAAAATTGCCAACCCAAAAATGGAAGCAATAGTCAGGGAGTCAAAAAGCTATACAGACCCAGCTGAGGGAGCAAAAGGAAACCTATTCTCTATTAGCTATTTAGATGGGAGTGAGTTGGGCTTTAGAAAACATAATTCACGAAACCCAGACGAAGCTCAAAGGTACGCGATTAAGCCATTATATCCAAGAGGTGGACCAAAACAATCACTGCCTTCAAAACCAGTTTTATATTTAGGCTTATCACGATTATTTCCTATTGGGGAAACAAAGGATGGCGACCTTACAAAAATTTCTTTAAATCTCCCCGATCAATATGTAAGTTACATCTCTCAACTTTACAAAGATCTTCTCCAAATAAGTATCACTAACATTGAATCCAATAATATAGGTGATTTCAAATCCGGTCCGTTATTTGACACAGATAATCCCGAAATTGATTCAAACACTATATCATCTGGGGAAGACAATTCATTTATTATAATAAAAGCCTTAGTGAGTCTAAGATATTATTTTGAATCATTAATTGAATCTAATGATATTAAAGAAAGTATATTGTTGATTGATGAATTCGATGCTACTTTGCACCCTTCATTACAAATAAGACTACTTGATAAAATAAATGAATACGCTAAGGCATATAAAATACAGGTTTTCTTTACCACCCATAGTTTAACTTTATTAGAATATGCGTTCTCCAAGAAATTTAATGTTATATATCTAATGAATAACATGAGTAAAGTTTTTTGTCTTGAAGATCCAGACTACCTCAAGATATCGATGTTCTTGAAAAATCAAAATAGAGATGAAACATATACCCGTAAAAAGATACCACTCTTCACAGAAGATGAAGAAGCTCGTTTCTTTCTCGAAGAAATATTTTCTTTTTGGATACACAGAAAGCCTGAAATGGCAATAATAAGAAGTTATTTCCATTTTGTAGAATGCTTTATTGGGGCTGATAACCTAAGAACGATTTTCAGAGATCCACATTTATCAGAAACTTCACTGAAATCGATCTGTATTCTCGATGGCGATCATCAAACTGATTTAAACCTAAGTACTATTGCACTTCCAGGCTCTTTAGCTCCGGAAGAATTATTTTTTGAACATGCCGAATTAATCTATAAAAGCGATGATGAATCTTTTTGGATCAACCCTGATATATATAATCAAGGTTTTACAAAAGAATATTATTTAACAAAAATTCAACCCGAAATACTGTCTATTGAGATTGATTACCAAAATAAAAAAGAACTTGGTCAATCGACTAAAGGGTTTAAGAGAGAGCGAAATAAGGCTCTTTTTAATGATAATATAAATTTCTTCCGCATGGTTTTACGCAATTGGTTAGAGAGGGACGAGAACTATAAAGCTAACGAAGCCTTTTATAAAGGATTAAGAATCTTATTCCAAAAAGTTTGTGCTCAAAATGGTATCGATAGAAATACATGGAATTTTGAATTTAAAGAATTATCAGATCACTAACCTAACAAGAAAAAGGAATAAAATGTCGAATAGATTTTTTGTTTACTCATTGTTTGTACCAAAAAATGTTCTCTCAAAGTATGTGGGGTCTGGTTCTGACTATATATCTTCGGGTAATGAGTTAAACCTTACAACAGAAGTATTTTTTATCTTCGATAGAGATTCCCATACTACTCTTTCTTTTTCTTATAGAGACAATATATCGGCACTTGACAAATGCAATGAAAAAAACAGAGCATTTGGTTTCAAGGAATTTAACTTCGATAAATATAAAAAATCGGATGAAACAGTTTATTTAGAAGAGAAGGTTGACATCGGATTCGCATCTGATGAAAATGATGAAGACACAATCAAAAACAAATTAACTGCAATTGAATCAAATATTAAAATCATTATCGAACAGTTAAAAAGCATTTCCACCGATATAAAGTACTCCTCCTCACGAAAATCATCTCCAAAATAAAAGTAGATATTCACCGTTATAAGAGGTTGATTTTAATCAACCTCGATAGAATCTATTTCCATTTTAATTTTATTAAAATGTTTTAGTAATTCATTGACTCCTAAACCAACTTCCTTTTCATTTTTCATATAAATATCAGCCACATTAATTCTAACTCTTTCTAAATCTATCATTGATTTAATACATTGTTGCAGATAAAAAACATTGTTTGCATTAAAAAAAACATTGTTTTTCTTTTTGATTCTTTGAAATAACTTTTCCATAATCTTATCTGCAATTGATTCCAATTCATAAAAATAAAAAAGCTGTACTAATTTCATGGCTTGGATAGAATTAAATTTCACTAATAAATTATAACCTAAAAGTATAATCTCTTTAAGCATTTTTATACTACAGTTTTCAAATGAAATTATTCGTGCTTTTTTATATATAAGAAAATTATATCCATTACATCAAAATGTTTAAACTCTCCCGACCAGAAACAAAATGCATAGTACCTCATAAAATAGCCATAGTTGTTATAAGCTTTAATGTAAGGGCCATCAAATATATCTATGTACTCCAATCGACCTCGTCCAAAGCTTAAAAATAAGTAATCAACTGCAATATTATTTTTTATATCTAAAACTGAATTTACAAAAAAATCTTTTTTATTATTAGGTAGCTTTGAATTATTTATGTAAAATTTATTATCGCTACTTACAAAAATACTTGACAATGCATATTTCAAATTATCTTTATATAAAAAAGAAGTATCCAGTAGTTCGTAAATTTTTTCAGTTATAATTTGCAGTTTATATTCCGGCAAACTTACTGGGTCAGGACATTCTCTGATAAATCCAAGCTCTTTACTCAATTTCATAATATCACCTCCTGTACTATTATTAATATATTGAAATTAAAACATCAAATATTTGTTAAGCAAGGGCTAACTCATCGAAGCTCCGCTTCTTTGAGTTCCCTTGTTTTTCGCCCTTTGGTTGAAAAAGAAAGTCAAAGTCGTACCTAACTCATTGACATGAATTGCATTTTCACTATAAATATATAATGTGTTGCAAAGGAATTGCTCACTTTAAAGCTAATGCACATATGAAAAGGAGTTTATATGAGTAAAATAATAACATTGTCGTATACAAATAATTTCAAGCCAGTCAGCGATAATAAATCTCAATCATTGCGAACACACTGTGTCAGTGTACGATTAAATAAAGAAGAGTTAGAGCTTCTCAATGCAAGCCGTGGTGATAAACGAAAAGGTGAATGGCTTCGCATGGCATCACTTCAAAAGCTTCCTCCTACCATTCCTGCAATCAATTTAGAAGTTTGGCAATCATTGTCTGATATATCTCAAAAGCTAAATCGTCTAATAAATCACCTTGATACTAAAAGCAGTAATAGTGAATTGACGAAAACAGAAATCTTCGCTGTCAAGAAACAGATCAAAGAGCTTCGATCATGTCTTACAGTTTCTAATCCGTCTGTAAGGTAGTTTTTTCGCATGAAGGGAATGCAGAAGATCAAAAGGGGGAAAAGCTTCTCAGGTGTGGTTCTCTATGTGTTAAAGCCAGGCTCACACCATAGAACCGTTCCAGAAGTAATTGGTGGCAACATGACAGGTGATTGCTCACAAGAGTTAATCGACGAATTTAACCTTACGAAAGAGCTTCGTTCAGATGTGGCAAAACCTGTTTGGCACAATTCACTTCGATTACCCCAGGGAGAATCTCTTACCAACGAACAATGGAAACGAATTGCTGACGATTACATGAAGCGAATGGGGTTCGGTGATACACACCTCCGTTGCTATGTTCTTCATGATGATCAGGCTGGTCAGCACATACACATTATTGCAAGTCGCATAGATCTCAATGGTGGGAAGCTCTACTTGGGTAGGAACGAAAACCTCATCAGCACCCGCATAATCAGTGAACTCGAAATCGCTCACGGTCTGACAGTGACCAAGACAGCAGCTTCCATTACACCAAAACAACAGAAGCGAAGAAAGGTTTCCCGCAATGAACAGATGCTTTCAGAACGGACTGGCCTTCCCTCCCCTAAAGAAGCTCTCCAACAGATACTTGATAAAAGTTTATCTGATAAGCCGGACCTTTTCACTTTCACAAAACGACTGGAAGAAGCGGAAGTATCATGGACAGCGAATGTCGCTTCTACGGGGAAAATGAACGGGTTCTCATTTTCCTACCGCGATATAGCTTTCAAAGCTTCGCAATTGGGCAAGAGCTACAGTTGGGCAAATCTTAGGCTGTGTCCCTTAACCTATTTGAAGGTCAGAATTGAAAGCAAAAATTATCTCTAAAAAGGCAATTTTGGCTGATAAATGCACTTTTTGTGGCGATTTTTCACCCTCACAATGATGCTGTATTGTACAAAAAACAGTTACGGGACACACCCTAGTAATAGGCTCAACTACAACCCAGACCATCTCGAAGCTCTGCGAACCGGCATACCACCAGAAGCCCCCCCTGCTCCTGCTCCTGCAACAGTTTTGATAAACACTGAGAGAAAGGAAAGTATCAGTGAAAAAATTGCTGAACTCGAATTACGACTCAAAGAAGACAGAAGAAACGAAATCGTAGAAAAGATTCTTCAAAAAAACTCAGTACAACAGCAAAAGCATCTCAGGCTTATCGGCTGGATTCCATTTCTCAGAAGGCTCGCAGAGCTTCTCAGAAGCTATGGGAAGAGCATTCTTCACAAAACCCATATGACCTTCTCAAATATCTCCGCAATGAAACCTTTAAACAAGGCGAGAAAAATCCTTTTATAGACAGCTAGTTGTAAACACCTTTCGTAACCACACTCTATTCTCTAGTAATAGATTTGTGTTTAGTCAAGAAAATATTGATCGTTATTACAGATCGATAATGCATTTATGATAGACTACACCTATCAAGTAACATTCATTGATCGGTACAAGCAATTTTACTAAAGCGAGCCGGTCATCGAGAATCCCTACAAACAGCATTTAATCTTCCAGATTGGGATAGCTATGAAAAACGAAATAATAAAGTGTCCATTTTGCTTTAAAGAGAGCCAGTTCGGAGTACGTGTCTGCACTGGCTGTCATTCAACCATCAAATATGGCGAAGTTTCACCCTGGTTATCGTTGTTCATAGGATTTATTTTATTAGCCATTGCCTACATCATACTTTATATAAGTCAAAGTTTTTTAGTAGCTTTCGTTATTTTGCTGGTTTTAATGATTTCTACAAGATTGTATATTCGTAAAAAATTTGCACATAGAGCAGTTTTCACACACAAACATTAATTTAGTACAAAAGGGATTAAACATGAAAGCATATGCTATGCTTACAATCATTCTTTCTACTTTCCTATTAACCGCATGTAATTCTGAACCATCAGACAAAGACATCTATAATGCATTCAAAAGTGTTGTAGATAGAACAAACGCAAGCATGAAAGCTTTTGATTCAAGAGTTTCAGAAAAGGATCTTTTAAGAATCGATTATGTGAAGAAAGTTAGCTGTTCAGAAGAAGCAAATAATGTATATAACTGCATTGTAGATGCTTCTATTAGCAACAATAAACAGACAAAGCCAATCAAATTAGTTAAAGCTGATGGTGTCTGGAAAGAAGTTCAGTAGTAGCTATATAAAGAAGTCTTTTTGCCCCTGTTTAGGGGCTTTTTATTACCTATAATCTGACGGTTCTTATGCGAACTGCTTCATGGGTTAGCTCGTTCTCGATAACCTTAACTTCATATTGTGCCCTGACAGTAGCATAGATTTCCTCTGCTTTTTCTTGATTGTTATCTATGTAATTAACAAGCGAGTTTAGTTCCCTAATAACGCCTTCTTTGTTATTTAATCGTTGTAAAAGATTGCTTGTCAGACTTTTGTAAACTGAGCTAAACATAGCCATTATGTTATCAATATTACGATTGGATTTGGAATAAATCCTTTTAGGGTAGAAATATTTTAAATGATAGCCCACAAAAATTAAGTAAAGCTGGTATGAGAAACTTTTATCTCCGGGCTGGTATCTTTTTGAGATATATTTATCGACGATAATGATAAGTTGCTCTTCCAGAGTAAACTCTGGATAGATAATGTTCTTGTCCATAAAATGCATCCTTGCATTAGTTAAATAGTCTTCCTGACCATATATTTATATTTATCGCATTTATTCAACTTGTCAATAGGTGTAACCTATCAAATATTATTTTTTATTAAATGGCCTATTCAACTGTTCCATAGTAAGACCGTGTCTATAAGCATTATACTGCCAATAGCTAAATTGCTCTTTGTATCTATTGTTCTGTTTTTTCAACATTTCGTTTTCGGCTTTAAGGTTTATTATTTGTTGTGCCGCAATAGTTAAGTTAGCTGGTTTCTTTAGACCAGATTTTTTCAAATTGGACAAACTTTTCTTTGTTCTATATGCTTCAACAACTTCATCATGAGCACTTAAAGATTGCCTTGTGATAGTTCTGTTTAGATTCTTATAAACTGATTCACATAAATCACTCCATGTGATTTTACCGTCCCAAGTCAGTATAATGTGTTTAATTGCCTTTATCTCACTCCTGTTCAAATGTTTTGCCATAAGTATCTCCTGTTTTAATTATTCAAAAGCTTATTAATTCTTTCCAAATTTTTTTCATGGTGTTGCAACCATTTGTCTGCACCATAATCACCATTTTCATAAGCGATCTGAGTTATTCTCTTTAATTGCATTACTTTCTCTCGGACAGATTGCAGTCTAATTCTATCTACTGAATTAATGCCCAGTGTTTCATTATCACACTCAATAACCTGATTAATTTTTACACAAGGCTTGATTAAATAGTTATGTACACAGTAACCAAATTCAGTTAAGTGTATTGCACCTTGATTAAGGTTATCAAAATCAATTGTCAATTCATTTGTGGGTATTGACTCCCTTTGACAGTAATTACTCCTATTCAATTTAATAGCTTTGATTTTATCTAACATATCTTCTTCTGACACATGGTTATAAACTCTGTTCTGATTCGCATTGATACGACCAGACCATTTAGCTATATCCAGTTCAGACATTTCACCATAATGGGCTATTGTGTTTAAAAGGTGCCGTGGCTGGTGTGAGCGAATAAGTAGTGGTTTACCTTCATCATCATAATACCCATATCGGGAAAATATATTTTTATAATTCATCTCATAGCTTTTTTTACTTTGTATATCACTGAAAAAGAAACTTTTAGTAGGCTTATAAAATGTGAAAATTGAAGTCATTCTTGATAAAGAAAATTGATCAGTATTGAGCAAGCATAAAGCATTACTAAATTTTATGGATTTTTCTTTATCATACCATGGAAAGTCTCTGCTAAAATTAGAACTAATAATTTCCCACAAATCACTCAATGAATAGTTGTAATCATTGTGGTTTAAGAAGCTTTTCCCACCATCCAAACTCGTTCTTTTAATTTTTAAAACACATGATTTATGATCAAATAAATGATATCCCAGTGCATGGCAAACTTGTACAACGGTCAATTTAGCTTTTTCATCAACTGTTGGGCAAAGCTCATGTCGGTAAAATTTATCCGGGTACTTTTCGCACCAGTGAGCAAGTGCTCTTGCATGTTGTGATAAGGAAAGTAATCTTCTAATCGCTTTCTTTGCAACTGGTATCATAACCCGTGGAATCCATTTGATATTAGGACCATACCCTTTTACCGAATAAAATCTCAACCCATATCTTTCGATACCCTTGCCATCTATTTGTGTAATCTCACAATCAGCAGGTAAGGCTAAAATTTCAGAGATTCTGCTCGGACAACAAAGTAGAAGTGCAAATACTGAACTGGTGAACTTATCCCTTGGACTCAGTAACTCATCATTTTGTGAAAAAATATCAGCAATAGCGAGTAATGCCTCTTCATCTGGTAACTTATCGCTTCGGTGATAATCCTCAATCTCAGGAAGATAATTGTTTTTGACTTTCTGTTTTACATGATTTTTCCATGAGATATATCCTGACTTCACAAGATTATGTTCACATAGAAACTTTGATATTTTTTCAAGCTGTATTCCACATTTAGCTAAAACGTTACCTTCAAAATATTTACTCCCGATCTGCATTGCCTCATCGAAAACAACGGCTGTAACATTATAAATGAGACCAGTGTTCTGAACCTGCAAAAGGGCCTGTTCGAGACATCGCAAGGCCATCATAATAACCCCATAATTTTTCAATGGTTTCAATGAGTGTTGATATCTGATATATGCTTTCGCAAAATTGATATAATCTTCGTGCATTGCATCAATGGAATCAAAGACTTTATTTCCAACCCCTATTTTTCTAAATGTTACATATCCTTTCCAGGCATACTGCTCCCAATCCTGAGTTTGGGTTAGTCCGGGCAGTTGATAGCGACAAAATTTTATAAACTCATTATAATTTTCTTCTACAAGAATATGTTTTTTTGATTTGAACAAAATAATATTATTCATAGTTGATTCACCTCACTGCGATCAATCGGAATAAAAAATATACATTGATTGCAAGGGAATCCTGAATTCTGGCTCTGGCATCTACTTGAAGAAAAAAAATTGAAATGACAACTCTTTTTCGATTTGATTCCGTTCATAAAAATATCAGCGACAAATGACAATTGTTCTGAAACAGCGGAATCAATCCTTTCAACACTGTCAGCATGATTTTTAATATAAATCCCCGCACTTGAAGTAGAGGAATGATCCAATAATTCAGCTATAGTATTAACATTATGCCCATCCTTAGCCAGCATAGTTGCTATTGTATAACGAAGCCTACGAGGAGTAACATTTAGTATCGAATCGGTACGGTTGGATATTACACCCTCATTATTAACAATACTTTTCAATGCTATATTAGCAATTGTAGGCTTCGCATATAATTTATTATATTCCAGAAGAATTGAACCTGTTATGGATAAATCTGAGAGTTTTTCCTCATTTAAGAAAATAGGAACTTCTCGTTTAGAATAATCATCAAGAGTTTTTCCAAGAGCTTGCTCAACAAGTTTCACTGATTGATTAGCTTGCAATTGAACAATTGATGCAACCTCTGATATTATTGCAAGTTCTCGATATCGTAGTTCTTTACCCCGTTGTTTAACTCGTGGCACTGAAATTACATATTCTGCTTTGCCATTATCTAAGTTCTTTTGAAGAAGGTCTTTATATTTCAACATAACTAACTGCTGAGGTCTTCTACCTGTAAGGCTGATCAATAGTGATATTGCATAATGTGGCAGTGACAGTTCACCTTTTCTATATGCATGATTCATAGCCTTAATCAAAGAAGTATGTTCTTCTTTAGTTAGTGGTCCCTCTGTTGGATCATCTTGAAGCACAGACTGACCAGATTTTTTTATCTTTAGGTCCAAATGCTTTAACAGCTCTACCGCACTTTCATCTATTCCTGGATATCCTAACTCAAACCATTTAATCAAAAATGGTCGTAAAACGCGAAATGATGCCGGGGCTTTTGATAATTTCTTATTTTGATATTCAATTAGAACCTTATCATCAATATGAGTAGGAGATAGTTTACGGATAAGACTCTCCATATTTCTAACAATATTTTTCACATACAAATAGCTGTTGCTATTAAAATAACATTGTACTGTATATACAAATCCACAAACCAAATTTTCGTTCATAGCATATATTAAGTTTGTAAGATTGATTCCGTTATTTTCAATCGAACTGACGATTTTATGCTCATGCAAAGATATTTTATCAGATTTATTTTTAATTAAATTATTCATCAAATTCTCCTTTGAATAGTTGCTCTTGTTGTTCAAGTGCAGTTTTTTTCGATAGCTCAAAAATATGCCTGCGATTATAAATCATTGAAGTTTCTGAACCCGGTCGCCATCCCATGAGATAAGAACGAATTTGTTGCTCTTTTTCATCGGATATGTCCTGATTCTTGTCTATTGCTTTCGAAAACTCATAATTCCACGTATGTCTGAGTTTGTGACCTGTCAATCCCCCTAGAAGTGAGGAGGATTGACGAACAACACTCACCACTTTGTGATATGAAGAAAATGAAATAGGTTGCCCTTGAGTTTTTCCTGCTTTATAAGTAATAAATAGGAAATCATGTTTGTTAGAATTTTTTATCTTTCTTCGATCATTCAGAATATAATCTGAAATTTCAAACATGAGCTTTGTATCAGCAATTAATTTCCTCTCACAAGTTTTAACTAATGGCTGATACACTCGCGGATCTGTTTTATCATTTGTTCTTCTTCTTATTGCAATTGTCGATTCTGCAAAATCTATATCACCAATTCGCAGATTCAAAAGTTCACCTACTCTCAGGCCGAAGCAGTGTAATAGCAGGAATATTAGATTGTTTCTTTTTTGCACTTTTTCTGAAAAAGGATTTAATTTACTACCCGGTGCAAGAATGCTAAACAAAGAATCCAATTGTTCTTTATCTAAGCTTTTTTCTATATCCATATTATATTTGTCATTGTTTCTCGGTTTCTTTCGTTTTATGTTGTTAATGAAATCTAAAATATATTTGAGAGTATCCTTCTGTCCTGTATGAGAAAGATGTATTTTGCACAGCCATTCCAGATAGTTAGCTATGGTTGTAATCCGAAAGTACTTAGTTGGTTTTTTGACATTTGAACTCCTAAAATTATCATTCTCGCCATCTCGGAAATTGAATGAAGTGAATTCAATCAAATCTTCAATTTCATGAGGAGCCAGAAATATCTTTTTCTGAATTCTTTCATCAATATTGATCTCTTTCCTCATAAAAAATCGATATAACAATGAAATGCTCCCAGCGATAACCTTCATTGTTGATATAGACTCTGACCGATTCCTGACTTGTGTTGTTATATACAAGTTTGGATAATACAATGGCTCACCAGTATCTTTATTTACAACATGACAATATCTCTCACCATTTTCGAACATAAAAGAATCTACACAAATACTGCACATATTTTCCTCCTAAACTTTACAAAAAGTATAATTCCAATATATTAATAATAAGCATTTCGTAGATTTACAAATTTATTTGGTTCGATTAAGATATTTATTTAAATTAAAACAGTGAGATAGACGATTATTCTTGTCAAATTATCATCTGGTAGATCTAGTTAATATTATGTACACCTAATACTTCGAAAACTATCTCACTGCCTTGCTAATAAACGACAACCAAAATAATGTAATTTATTCTGTAAAGTTTTAAGGTAAATTATGCAGCCAAACTTTACACTTTCATAAAAAGCTCTTAATCAATTAGATATAAAATTATCCGCTTCGCTAGGGGTTTCAATTCATCAGGACATTTAATTAGAGATAACCAGGTCTCGTAAACATATATCTGTTTGCAAGCATTAAGCTCAGAGATCGAGTCTAAAGGTTCTCTCAGATTTCCTACAAGGTACTGACTGAGCCAGTAAATGATTTCTTTATTAAACTCGTTATTAGGTAAGTCATAAATCACTTCTTGGTCAAAGATCTTGTAAAAAAGATCTCCGCATAAATTGCACATATGGTTTTCTTCGCTTACAAATTCTTCGATATTCATAAAATCGCTCCTATGTTCAATTAAGCAACATTATTTCGACTTGTTTCGATAACAGACTGAATCCAGGTATCAATCTCACTTTCAACGAAAGCTACTGCACGACTTCCAATTTTGACAGGAGCAGGAAACTTACCATCGTTGATCAGACGATATATCCAGGCTTTTCCGTAGCCAGTTCGTTCGAGAACTTCTGGTAAGCGAATGAGGCGGGTTGCTTGATTTTTCATTTCGTTATCCCTTGTCGTTGCGGTGAAGTCACTATACGAGCAGTTGGGAAAAGAAAAGAGCGAAGCTCCTGAAGCGGAGGTTCTTCGTAGCTATGCAGGATGGTTTTCTCGAAGTTGGTGCCGTACAGAAAAGGGGAACTTGAGAGTAGCTGAAATTCCCCCGTTTTATAGCAAGTGTCAAAATGCCCGGTTTAAAGTAAAAATCACAAAAAAAAAGCACCATTCACAATGATGCCTTTAGTTAATTTTCACAATTAAAACAAATAGTTATAAATGTAATTCTAATCCGATAGTTTCATTACATCAGAGACTTTCATTTGCTTCAAATGGCTATTTTTGTTCATGAAGTAATGGAATTGTCGGATAAAGTCAGTTGTGCAGGATTTAAGAGCCAAAGGCCTGTCGGTATCTTTGATTTGGCTAGACTGCCTCATTTCGCTTTCTTCGTCATCGTCTGTATATAGCAGTCTGGATAACCTGTCGTCAGAGACACGGATTTTTTTAACGGCTGCCCACACCAGGATATCCAGCATAGGTATCACACGATAACTGATGAGTTTCTTGATAGTTCCATACCCAAAGCGAACTGATTCTAAAGGATCTGGTTCGATACCTTTGATTTTACGCCACTGCGGTAATGCAGCTTTAAGCGACTCTGCAATCTCTTCGTCTGTGCCACTTGCCAAATCAATCTCGAACATGACTGTTCGTGAAAACTGATCTGGCATAATATCTGAAAGTGATTCTTCCCGAAGATCTCTGTTTATTGAATAATTGTCATCACCATCCCAAACAAAACCTCCGCGTTGCATAGCAATGATGCTCGTTTCAGCAAGGCGATCAAGAGTTGTTAGAAAAAAATGGGGAGGCTGAAAGAGTTTGTTGGCAGGAGTCATGTATCCCAGTTGCCCTTCTTCAATTAAAAAAGGATTGCCACTGAAAATTTTTGAGAAGTAACCCATAAGAGTTCTGCTCTCAAACTCTTCCCGATATTCCTTAAAGAACAAGTTACGAGCCCATATCTCATGGTAAAACTGGAGCAATGAGAGGTCTTCAAATTTGCGATATGTATCAATCTTAAACCAACTCTTGATGTCTTTTGTGTGCTCTGGTGACCAGTTGTTCAAAATCCATTCTCCACCTATGCTGGTACTGCCCTACGGATAGAATTCAGTTTTGCTGAAAAACTACCGCATTCACTAATCGGTGAAAAGCAGATCCTGCTTGCGCAGTTCAGCTACCAGCAGGGAGTTGAACTGAAGAATTTGTTTCCTTTTGATACAATTCTCCAATCCGCTAATCGTGAGAACCCATACCATTACGATTTATGGTTCCTTTTTAGAACCACACATAAAATTCAAAGTTTAAATAATATTAAAAATCAATGGAATGAATAGCTAATTACAGGGACGCCAGCCCAATTAAGCATTCGGTAGCGTTCTCTAACTATTGAAAACCCAATAAAAAGCCCTAAATCATAATGAGTTAGGGCTTTTTTAGTGCCTTTAGCATTCGTTTAGTATCATTTTAACTCGTAAACTTTGGTAGTATGTTTGGTAGTGGATAACCTGTACTACAAAAATGCGTACTACCAAAAACCATTACTACATAAAAAAGCATGTTTTCTATTTCCTATATGCTTTTTTAGGACGTCCGGCCTGTCCTGCTGTCCATAATGGCGTAACTAAATGATTTTACTTACTAGGGTGTGTTCCGTAACTGTTTTTTGTACAATACAGCATCATTGTGAGGGTGAAAAATCGCCACAAAAAGTGCATTTATCAGCCAAAATTGCCTTTTTAGAGATAATTTTTGCTTTCAATTCTGACCTTCAAATAGGTTAAGGGACACAGCCTAATATGGGTAAAAACACCCTGTCCACGGGCAGAGAAAACAGGGACACGCCCTGTCCATTCCCGGACGATCAGGGGTTAGCAGTATGCCACTCTGGTTTTTGGTAGTATGCCGGAAGACTGCACTATGCCTAAATAGCTGCGCCAAATAGTAGATCACTTTGAGGGAACTCAGCCCGGATTTTGCGATCTGATCAATCGCCAAATATCTCACATCACCTACCGGACTGAGCGATGACAATCATAGCACCAATACCCCGTGACGAACGACGCCTGATGCAGAAAACTATCCATAAAACACGCGATAAAAACCATGCCCGCAGGCTGACCGCCATGCTGATGTTGAGCCGCGGGTTCAGTGTCAGCGATGTTGCCCGAACTCTCTGCTGTGCCCGTTCATCCGTCGGGCGCTGGATTAACTGGTTTACCCTGTATGGCGCGGAAGGCCTGATATCACTGAGTCCGGCCGTGAACGCAAATGGCCATTTGAACAAATCTGCAAACTGCTGGTTCTGCTCGTCAGCCGCTCTCCCGGTGATTTCGGTTATCAGCGCTCCCGCTGGAGCACCGAACTGTTAGCAATAAAAATCAACGAGATAACCGGATGTAAACTTCATCCCGGTACAGTCCGCCGCTGGCTGCCTTCCGCGGGGCTGGTGTGGCGCAGAGCAGCACCCACTCTACATATACGCGATCCGCATAAAGAAGAGAAAATGGCGGCAATCCATAACGCGCTGGAGCAATGCAGCGCAGAAAACCCGGTGTTTTACGAAGATGAGGTGGATATTCATCTCAACCCGAAAATCGGTGCTGACTGGCAGTTACGCGGGCAGCAAAAACGGGTGGTCACACCCGGTCAGAATGAAAAATATTATCTGGCAGGTGCATTGCATAGTGATACAGGAAAGGTCAGCTATGTAGGCGGCAGTAGCAAATCCTCATCTTTATTTATCAGTCTGTTAGAGCATCTGAAAGCGACGTATCGCCGTGCAAAAACGATAACGCTCATCGTGGATAACTACATTATTCACAAGAGTGAGAAAACACGAAACTGGCTGAAAGCGAACCCGAAGTTCAGAGTAATTTATCAACCTGTATACTCGCCATGGGTGAATCATGTTGAGCGGTTATGGCTGGCGCTTCACGATACGATAACCCGAAACCACCAGTGCCGTTCGATGTGGCAACTGTTGAAAAAGGTTCGCCATTTTATGGAAACCGTCAGCCCATTCCCCGGAGGTAAACATGGGCTGGCGAAAGTGTAGCGGTATTAGGCGCAGCTATTTAGGATTATTACGCCTTTAACACCTACTGAAGTTGCTAACGCTAAAGCCAAAACAGATCCGGTTACAGGTAAAAAGCAGGACACCCCCTACCGTGATGGTGACGGGCTAGAACTTATGGTGAAAGCATCGGGTACCGGAACTGGAAACTGAATTTGCTCTCATAGTCATAACCTCAACACTCGATAGGTTGCAGTTTTCGGGAGACCTCATAGTCTGAAAGTTCCACAATCCCCTGATCTGCTGGGCCTCTCAGTCCGACAAATTCCTTTACACTAATAATGGTGCGTGCTTTCAAACCATAACTGTTACGAGGTATCCTTTTGATAACAGTAGCTTCCAGGTAGTCCTGCCCGCACTGTAATAGAACACGCATCCGAGGTTTTAAAATGGTAGCCTTCATGTCATTCATTCTCCTTTTTGCAATATGTGATAACCTGTTACGCAGGTTGTAAAATGTTAGGCTGCCTGGATCGCTGATTTCAGTCCCAGTTTGACGGCAATCTCGTGTGATTTGCCGTAGCGTCCTTTGGTTTGACCGTTGAGTACACGGTAAACTTCATTGCGGCTATAGCCATGTTCTTCAGCCCAGCGAGTGAACGTAATTCCCCGTTGCCGGAAGTGCGACTTAACTTGTTCCGCAGTCATCGTTGTCTCCTTGATTGATGCAATGATGTTTGCCTTATGTGTGATAGATTATGGTGCAGATATCCTCACCAGTCAACCTATATAGTGCAGAAAAACTCACATGATCGGTTTGCGTATTAAAGAAGAAAGAGAACGACTATCACTTACTCAGCAAGGAATAGCAGATGCTATTGGTGTTGCTAAAAGAACTTTTATTGACTGGGAGAAAGATCGTACTTCTCCGACTGCAGTGCAGTTATCTGCACTATCAAATATTGGTGTAGATGTTTTGTATGTTGTTACTGGCGTACCAAGTCAGTCAGTAGTGCAAGTGCATCCAGAGCATTCTTCTGAGAAGCAAGAACTGATAGATGCATTTGATAATATGACGCCGGAACAACGGAGGGCCATTCTTGAGGTTGGCAAGGTTCTCACTCAGCCAAAATCAGGCAGGCTTGCTGGATAATGTAACGCTGATATTCAGTTTCTACCCTGACAAAACCTCCCAAGGGCCACCGCCAATACGTGGCCCTACTGTTTCAGTACAGAAAAGCTCAAAAATTATTGATTTAGATGGATACCGAAATAAACAGGAAAAATAAAATGTGTATAAAATTTGAATCATTATCATTACTTGCTCATTTCACCAGCAAATCACTTTTCAGCACCACGTTATCACCACCACTTTCCTTGTTAAAAATTACAAATCACCAGTTCCCTGCGCGCAGTGGGCTGCCCACTAACGGCCAGGTTGTATTTAACAGCTAAAGACTGCTGTCTCAATCCCCGGAATATTTCCCGCATTTCGGGGATATCATTGACGGAAACAATCAGCTTCCCCTTTATACTACGTGCCAGTTCCGCCAGTCGCTGATAATTATCCAGCTCAAACGCAACGCCATAGCCCTCAGTTCCCCAGTACGGTGGGTCGCAGTAAAACAGCGTGTATGAACGGTCGTAACGTGTAACACATTGCTGCCAGTCGAGGTGTTCTATCAGTGTTCTGGATACAGGATTGTCGAATGAGCACGGGCTATCTCACTCCTGGCAGAGCGCTGATCCGGCCACCCGTCAGCAGTAATGTCCACAAACTAGTCACCCGTCAGGGTGGGGCCAGACTGGCACTACCGACAACGTTATTACCTGCTGGTATCGCGACCCGTCCAGTCAGTACAGCTAGTCAGACACATCACAACGGCTATCTGGCGGATGCCTGGCTCAGTCGTTTTTACAACCGCATCAGACTGCTGCCAGCGGCAATTTCACTGGGAGCAGTCAGCTCTGTACAGACCGTCAGGGTAAAAGTCTGGAATGCCTGGCTTAAATCCCAGACACTGCTGGCTGTTACGGTCAGTGGTAGTGATGGTATTCGCATTAGTGGCCCGCAAACACCACGGCAGTTTAACCGCCTGGCAGTATATGAGTGGGAGATATCAGCCTCGCGGCCACGTTCACCCGCTCCGGTGTACGGTTAACCTGGGGCCGGGCCTGTCCGTATGCGCTATACGATGTAAACTGCCGGGTTAATCCGAGCCAGTATGCGGTGGCACTGATTATTACTGCCCTGACAGGTAACGGAATCACCGTCAATCTGCCTGCAGCCACGCCTGACGGCTGGTTTAGTGGTGGTTATATCGAATATCAGGTGGGTGGTGTATTGCAGCGCCGGGGAGCACGTAGCCACACTAATAACACGATTGCCCTGTTTGGTGGTTGTGACGGCCTGAGTGTCGGGCAGGAAATTACCGCCTATCCTGGCTGTGATCTGACAATAACCACCTGTAATAACAAGTTTGCTAATTGCCTGAATTATGGAGGCATTCCACACCTGCCTGATGTCAACCCGTGGCAGATTATTAAAGTTTTTTAACGGAGGTGATTTATGTTGGCGTTTATCCCGGAGTTATTGCAGCCGACTCAGGTGGTAATTGATGGTCACGTCGTAGCACAAGCCTATTGGCAGATTGTCTACTATATCGCGGTAATGATCGCCAGCTATTTTCTGAACCAAGCGTTAACGAAAAAGGTACGTAATAAAACCGAAGCGGCGACTGCTGATAGCTGGCAGTTTCCCCAGACAGATGAGGGAACACCGCAATGTATTTTTTTCGGTGACTGCTGGACGGAAGACTGGCAGGTTCTGGCGTATGGTAATTATCGTTATCAGGCGATTAAAAAATGAAGCAAATTCAAACCGAGATATTTATCACTATGGCAGATATTCGTGCTGCCGGTGGCTGCGCACGCGGAGCACGGACGTGGTTTAAACAATATAACCTCGATTTTCGTCAGTTTATTCAGACGGGCAGGATCAGTAGCCAGATATTGCTGAAGACTGGTGATGCGTTTGCATTACGGGTAGTCAATCTGGCTCGGCAGAATAGCAACAGGAGCCAGTAATGGGCGGTAAAAAAAAGAAGGTAACCGTCGGTTATAAATATTTCTGGGATATTCACGCGGGACTTGGCCGGGGGCCGATTGACGAACTGGTGGCTATTATCGCTGATAAAAAAGTTATTCTTGCCACTACACCACAACAAATTACGACTAACACCAGTATTTATATTGATAAACCCGATTTATTTGGCGGTACAGAAACCAGCGGCGAAGGCGGTATTAAGGGGTGGCTTGATGTGATGTTTGGTGAACCTGACCAGCAACCTGGTGCACGGTTACGTAACCTGTTGAGCGGATTAGTGCCTGGTTTTCGCGGTATTGTCAGCACTCTGTTTTCTGGTCTGGTCAGTGCCTACAGCGCCAGCCCGAAGCCGTGGGTCTACCGGGTACGGCGCGTTAAAAAGGGCTGGGATAATGGCGTGGTCTGGTACCCGGAAAAAGCACTGATTAAGCTAAACAATGGCGATGCGGTACTGAGTGGAGATATAAAAGGTGCCGCTGAGGAAAATTACCGCGCTATTTACGCGATGAATCCGGCGCATATTCTGGTGCAGGCAGCAACCAGTCGGGAATGGGGGCGCGGTTTATCGCTGAATGACGATCTGGATTTGAATGCCTATCAGCAGATGGCCGATACGCTGTATAACGAAAATTTCGGTCTCTGTTTTCGTTATAATCGCCAGGATTCGCTGGATAATTTTATTCAGCAAATCTTAGACCATATTGGTGCAGTACAATATTGTGATTTATCCAGTGGTAAATTAACTGCCAGATTAATTCGGAACGATTATAACATCGCGGATTTGCCGTTATTCACCTGTGATAACGGTATTCTCAGTGTGCAGGATGATGACAGTGCCGCCAGTGATAATGCACCCAATGAAATTGTTGTAAACTGGCATGATCCAGTGAGTAATACTGACAGTTCAGTCCGGGCGCAGAACCTCGGCGCAATCCAGTCAGTGGGACTGATTAGTGAAAAACGCGACTATCCAGCACTGCCCACCTGGTCACTGGCTGCCCGTGTGGCCCAACGTGATCTCGAAGCCGGTGGCAGTGGATTAAACCGGTTTGCACTAAAAATGGATCGTCGGGCCTGTCAGTTAACACCAGCTGGTGTTTTCCGTATTTCTCTGCCAGAACACAATATTACTAATATGGTAGTTCGGGTCGGTAGCCTGAAAGAAGAGCAGGATGGTTCGATAACAGTCAAAGTTGTGCAGGACGTATTTGGATTACCTTCGACGGTTTATAGCAGCAGCCAGCCACAGGGACAATGGACGCCCCCGGATACAGCGCTATGCCCGGTCACACAACAGAGGCTGTTAGAAATTCCATATGCCTCGCTGGCTGCCGGAATGAGTACAGCAGACCTGAATGCCCTGACAGCAGAAATCTGTATGATGGGGATTCTGGCTGTTGCCCCGACAGCAACATCAATTAATTACACTATCCAGTCACGCACTGGCAGTGCTGACTATCTCGATCACGGTACGGGGGACTGGACGCCAGCAGGATTACTGCTCACTGATATTGACCGTCTGGACAGTGTTATTGCTGTCTCGTTTAACAACGCGACGTTTACAACTGGAGACGCCCTGCTGATTGATGATGAAATTGTCCGTATTGACAGTATTGATTTGGCTGGCGGTACGCTTACAACGGGACGTGGTTGCGCAGATACTGTGCCACAAAAACATAAAGGCGGTGCGATTATCTGGTGCTATGACGGCTGGCTGGAGAGTGATGGTGTTGACTACCTGCCAGGGGAAACGGCCAGTGTCAGACTACTGACGACAACTGCGAACGGGTCACTGGATGCCTCCGTGGCCACTGTTCAGACACTCAAATTCCGCCAGCGCCAGGCGCGTCCCTATCCACCAGGTAATGTCCGGGTGAACGGCAAACTCACTACTACGCTGCCAGCACTAACAGAACCCGGCCTGACGTTATCGTGGTCACACCGCGACAGATTGTTGCAGGCAGATAATCTGGTTTCCCACAGCGAAGCTGATACGGGGCCAGAAGCCGGAACGCAATACCGAATCACGTTACTACAGGGGACGCGGATTGTTCGCACGATTATCACCAGTGAAACAAGCTGGAGCTGGCCTGACCCGGTGGCAGTAGAAGGTGAGATATTTAACCAGATTACGCTATGCAGTGAACGCGATGGTCTGCAAAGCTGGCAAGAGTACAAGCTTACAAAACCGGTGTGATATGCAGCATCGATGTCTGCCAGTTACATGGTCAGTATTGATTATAAGCCTGTTTATATATGGCGTAATGCAAACAGGCGAATCACAATCTGTAATGATGCTATTGAGCTGGCCAAAAACTAACGTAAGCCCTGAGATATGGCGCTACGTTAGCCATTCTCTTATTCATTTTTCTTTTGCTCACTTATTTAGCAATATGCTGGGATGGTGCTATCTCGCAGGCAGAATGGAAAGCAATCAGGGTAGCCTGCAATTATTGATACTAACGTTGACTGCTGCAATAACTGGTGGGATGGCACAGTTTATGGCAAATGGAATATGGTTTGGAGGTCTCTCTGGTGTGCTGTATGCCCTGACAGGATTTTTGTGGTTACAGGGTGAACGTAATCACGTCAGTGATTTATATCTGTTAAGAGGATTAATGTTGTTGACAGTGAGTGGTCTGTTTATCCGCTGGGATGAGCAACCTGGTATTGCCCAAGTCGCCCACAATGCTGGATTGATGACGGGGCTGTTAGTAGCGTGTTTTTTGTAATTCATTTTCGTATACTGAAAATAAATTCAACGTGATTTATCGCGCGTTTCGAGGTGCATTTATCGCGCGCGGCATCAGTAAGCTTTACACGCAGCGGATTGCGCGGGAAAATCTGAATCTGCGTAACCGCTTAAATCGTAAGACCCTGGGGTATTCAAAATCTGTTGAGATGCATAACAGGATCATCGGTACTTTTATTGAGCGCGAATATGATGTTTGAGACAATATAAACACACTGAATACATCACTCTTTTTCTGTTCCTCTTGAGTGACATGAAGAGCCCGCTATACTAACCGCTTCATTTCTTTTTTTCGGGCCAGTGCCCGTTTCAGTATGATCACAGGCAAAAAAACTTATGCGACTTGGTAAATTTATCGCCCAGCAACTGGGTATCAGCCGGGCTATGGCTGGTCGTGAAATCCGCAGCAGCCGTGTGTTGGTGGATAATAAAATCATCAAGGACGCTTCATTTCAGCTCCAGCCGGAGCATGAGGTGAAGTATAATGATACTCCGCTGATCCAGCACCGTGGCTGGCGGTATTTTATGCTCAATAAACCGCAGGGATACGTCTGTTCTACCGATGATCCTGATCATCCGACTATCATCTATTTTCTCGATGTACCGATGGCAAACAAACTGCATGCCGCAGGTCGCCTCGATATCGATACCACCGGACTGGTACTGATAACTGATGATGGAAAATGGTCACATAGGATCACCTCACCGCGTCATCATTGTGAGAAGACATACCGGGTAACGCTGGCATATCCACTGGATGAACGAACAGTAGAGCAGTTTGCCAAAGGAATACAGTTGCATAATGAAAAAGAATTAACGAAGCCTGCGCGTCTTGAAGTCCTGACACCGACTGATGTCCGTTTGACGATTGTTGAAGGGCGCTATCATCAGGTGAAACGCATGTTTGCCGCTACCGGTAATCATGTGGTTGCACTGCATCGTGAACGTATCGGCAATATCATACTGGACAGTGCACTGGCACCGGGTGAATACCGTCCATTGACGGAAGAAGAAATTAGCCATATTAGTCTGTAACTCATCGCCGATGGAATAGGATATCCTCTGATAAATAGACATCAACTGTATTTGGCTGATTATTTCTGGCCTCTCGCCTATATCAGATAACCCCTTTATTGATCACATTTCCAACTCTGGTAGCCGCATTATCTGCGTTACCGGAGAGGGAATTGTCTGTCTTTATAATATAATTCAACTAACCTTTAAATTATCAATTGTTATTATCTATCAATATTGGCAAATATTTATCTTCTGAATTTGATTCCCGTCATCATTCACCGTGGGAATATGGAGGAAATGTTTGTTTTATGTAAAATAAAGTTACGTAAAGAATCGTATTATTAAGCTAAAAAAGTTGCTATAGATCCCAAAATTAGGGATATATAACACCATTGAGTTTCTGTTGTGAAATGATGGCATCCGGGTAAAGGTGCATTAATGCTGATATAGCAGGAAGATAAACGGTTCTGATACCATTGATGATTATTTTTCACCAGTTTGTCTGCATTGATGTAAAATAATTGTTAATAATTATATGCCGGGGAAACGATATGGATATATTACAACGCGCTGTCGTAAGTCGTTTGCCACAGTATTATCGATGGCAGGCGGGGTTTACAGGTTCAAAGGTGGAGCCTGTTCCACAAAATGGGGTACAGACTGAAAATAATCTGGTGGCTATCAAATTGATTAGTCCGGAAGGCGAAAATGCGTGGCCAGCCATGAATAAAGTCGGCCAGGCGCTGAGTGGTATTGATGTCGATTGCTCTATCATTGAGTACGACGACGCACCCTGTCTGTTTGTTAAACAACAGGATGAGTTTCTGGCAATCGGCCGACTGAAAAACTTCGGTGTGGCGATCGCTGAGCCATTTTTAGTTTAACGTTCTGTTCTGAGGAGATATTGAGTATCAGAAACGGGTCAGTGCATGCCCGTTATGGAATGTTAAAAGAGAGCACGATTCTCTTTCCTTGCCCCATGATTCATCTTTTTAGTAACACGATAACCTGGTGGGATCATGTGCATCATCCTATCGGGTCTGTTCAGTATGTGATCATCAGCCTGTAAAATATTTTACCTGCTGCTTATGTGCCGCAATTAACGCTTCCAGACGCAAAGGCTGACTCAGCCAGTAACCTTGCAGATAATCAACACCATGTCGGGTCAGCCACTCCGCTTGTTCTGGTGTTTCCACCCCTTCGGCAACGGTAGTCAATTGCAGGTGGCGGCTCAGCTTCAGGACCGCATCGAGAACAGGAGAGGTGACAGTTTCGGTATCAATGCCTTGCACGAATCGGCGATCGATTTTCAGAAAGTCGAAGTTATAACGTTCAAGGTAGATCAGGGCGCTGTGACCGGTACCAAAATCATCAATGGCGATTTCCACTCCTTGTCGGTGTAACCAGTCGAAATTCGCCTCGGACTGGCTGGTATCGATCATAGCGCGTTCGGTCATTTCCAGCACAAGATTGAAGTGACCCTCTGGCAGAGCGGCAACGAATTGCTGTATATCGTGCTGAAAACAGCTACTTTGCAGGTGGGCTGGTGAGATATTGATGCCTAACTTACTCCCGGCCGGAAGAATGGTCTGTAACATTGGTGCGTCGAGCGCGAGCAGGGTTAGTAAATGATGTGTCAGCGGCACGATCATTTGTTGCTTTTCGGCAAGGCGAATAAACACATCCGGTGGGATTTCGCCTGCCGCTGGATGATGCCAGCGCATCAGCACTTCAACGCCGACAATTTGTAAGCTATTGGCTTTTACCACTGGTTGATAGACGAGATAAAACTGATGATTTTTCATCGCGGTTTGCAGAATTTTACGCGGTCCACATTTTATCGCCATGATATAGTAGCCAGCGAAACCGGCTAACACACCACACACCACGCTTAACAGCAGGATAAACTGCATATTTCTTTCTGATAATTGACCGCTGGTATAGAGAGAGAGCTTTAGCGGTAATCCCTGGACCGGTATCTGCCGCGTCGGTTTGTCCGGCAGTGTTCGCAGATCAACAGGACTGTTTTTTAATCTGAAAATAGCTTTATCGTCAACCACCAGCGCAATTTTACTGAAATTATCCGGATGATCGGAATAGAGAAGGTAAGGTATCAGGTTGGGATTCATTGAGACATACACTCCATCCTGATCTTCATCTGAGCTACGCAGCCACATCGCCAGCCGGGCTCGTGGTATCCCGGATGATCCAGACAGTAACTGCAGATCGAGTGCTTTATGCGGGTTGATTTGTGGAATAATCTGAGTCAGCGGGACATTTATCGCGCCCGTCGTGGAGGAGCAAATAACATGTCCTCTTTTTATCAGCATGAACATACTGACATCGAGCTCAAATATCGTTTGTGCCGACGGGCTGGATAAAATGCTTTGACAATCCTGATCAGCCAGCGTTTGCAAATGAGTAATCGCTTTATTAAGTTCGCTGAAATGCTCAGTCAGATGGGTGCTGATATTATTGATAATGGTATCAAGCCGTTCAGTGCGGCTGTGATAGAGTGCTATAGATTGTATCACGCCAGCCAGCAGCGCGGCAGCGATGCCGATAAATATGCTGGTTAACCAGATATTGCGCCGGGATGAAAAGTAATGAGTCAGCATCGTTTAGTATTTGTGGATAGTCATGGAATAAGATTCTTCCCTATTCCTTGTCCGTATCCAGATTGATTGCATCAGAAACAGGGGTCAGGATGGCGCTAATTACGAATGGCTTAAAATCCGGCGTGCGTTATCGTAGCGCTTTTTCCAGTAAGGATCATTCATACTGGATATGGTCACTCCCTGGGTGGTCGATGCATGAACAAACTGGTCGTTGCCGATATAAATTCCCACGTGACGTCCGGTAGAACCCGCCCGAAACAGAACCAGGTCACCCATGCGGAGTTGAGAACGTAAAATCGATTTCCCTGAGTTTTGTTGTTCATAAGAGGAGCGCGGAAGTTCAAGCCCAAATTGCTCCCGGAAAGTACGTTGCACGAAGCCCGAACAATCAATGCCATTTTGTCCACTGCCGCCCAGGCGATAGCGAACACCCTGCCAGCGGGTATATTGTTCCATCAAGCGGGATTTAATATCAAGATTGTGCACCATGGCTTCAAATTCGTTCTGAGAAGTTTGTAGCGATGAGAAGTCTTCATGATTCTCAGAAGAGGGATTCTTTATGGTATGGCTGGTTGCGCTGCAGGCGGAAAGCAAAATAGAGACGAGAATAGCGAGGATCAACCGCATAATGTGTTTTATAACAGGCCAGGATTTGACGGTCCTGCTGAAGGTTCTTAACAACGGTGTCACAGTAAAAATAGAAAACACAATAAAATCCGATCACATACCATCAATAAGCAATAAGACAATTCCTTAAAATGCACGGTAATACCTACATTTTACTAACAGGATTGACCTTACCATGAAGCTGACGGTCAGAGAGATTACCGTATTAACGCTATGATGACGAGTAGTTTTATGCAATTTATTGTAAGTATTGGCGTTGCAAGATGAAGGGATGTAAAGAGGAAAACACCGTGTAAGAGCAATAATCCACAAGTCTGCTGGTCGATACCATTATCGATATGACCAGCGAGAAGCTCATGGTATGCGCTGGCACCAGCGGAATCATTCGCGAAATAAGCGCAGAGCACCATTGTCTATTTAAAGACTAAAATTCCCTATTCTGAGCGGAATGATATGATTAAACCACGCAATAAGTTTATCGCTGAGTGATGTCAATAAGATCCACGGTGCGCCAATCAGTATCGCCGATAATGAACCGACGATAATATCCGTAAACCAGTGAGCGCCAATCATCACCCGGGGAAAAGCAAAAACAATAAAAATAACCAGGGCAATAATAAAAGCACGAGAGCCAAAATAGCGCCACATAAAGGCCGCGAATACCAGCAACATCATGCCATGATCACCCGGAAAACTATCTTTCGAGGCATCTTTGGTTGGCAAAGAGACGACGTCACGGACTCTGACGATATCACTAAAAGCGAGGGAGGGACTGCTACGGTCAACCGGCATCAGATGTTGCGCCAGTTGATTAATAATCAACGCCGAAAGCAACATAACCAAACCTATCATGACGATCCGACGTCGTTCAGCATGCTGGCCTTTTAGCCAGAAGGATAACATCAGAGCGCCCATCGCCAGTAAAGAGCAGGCATCGAAAACCCGATGGTTGATCAATGCCAGCAGCAGGGCGTAGCTATGACTTTTTGCTACCCATTGATTAAAAAAATGGAAAATGGCGGCATCCAGCGGATACCAGAAACCGTGATTAGCCGGGAGATACCATGAGAAAAAGAGTATCAAACCCATCATATTAAGTAACAAAATCAGCGGCAGTCGATTTTTAATCATAGTCGTTATGAATTGTGTCAAATGGCTAAGAAACATAACTGTATTATGTTAAACGAAATTTCAACAAAGCAGTGAGCCATCCTGTTTCGTTGTCACGATTGACGAGGGGTAGCTTTATGTTACCCCTTAGCGCCTGGCCCATCAGGCTATTTTAGTGGCCATTTTGCCCCTCGGCAGTGCTCGAAGTCCTCAGGTACTCCCTGTACGCTGTGTTATCCGGTGATATTGTCAATCTGCGCGCCCCATATAACGTTTTTCTTCAATATGAATGCGAATTTTATCACCGCCAGACAGGTGTTCCGGCACCTGAATTACCAGTCCGGTACTCAGGGTGGCGGGTTTAGTACGGGAGCTGGCAGAGGCACCTTTAATCCCTGGTGCGGTTTCAATGATCTCCAGATCGACGGTAGGTGGCAGTTCCAGCGCCAGCAACTGACCATCCCAGGTTAATACCTGCATATCCGGCATGCCGCCTTCAGGAATAAAAACCAGTTCATCTTTAATCTGCTCTTTATTAAAGGTGTAAGGCGTGAAATCTTCTTTATCCATAAACACATATTCATCGCCATCGACATACGAGAAATCAACCGGACGGCGCGTCAGCGTGACCGTATCGACAATGTCATCCCCTTTGAAACGCTCTTCCACTTTCAGGCCAGTGCGGACATCAGAGAAGCGCATTTTATAGAGTGTTGCGGCGCCACGGGCGCTCGGCGACTGAATATCAATATTTTTTACAATCAGGAGTTTTCCGTTGTAGTTCAGTACCATACCTTTTTTTATTTCATTCGCTCTGGGCATTGTTATCATCCTGTCAATGAAGGTTGAAAAATATCGCGTAAAACTACTCGCACCCGGCTGTTCAGGCAAGCGGAATGAATAAAATCACGGGAAACAAAGGAAATAAATCCGTTCGCCATGTTGATAATCTCCGTCAGTAGCACGGGTATCGCGACATCAGATGCGGACATTATATATCTTTAATTCGCCACAAACTCATCTGACTGATCCCGGCCATTATCAATGCAATCCAGAAAACGGTATGATAGTTCCAGAGTTCCGCCACGACGCCCGCCAGTGAACCGGCGATGATCCAGCCGACACGACTGGCATTCGTATATAAAGTGGTGGCTGACCCCGCCTGACCGGGCATCAGATCCTGAAAATAGAGCATCCCGATCCCGGCCAGAATACCGATAAAGATCGCGTTGAGTAGTTGTAACGCCAGCAGTTCTGCGGGGGTATCGGCGAGGAGCATACCGCTGTAAAACAGTAAACCTGCCGCTGCCGCAAGACGCATCAAAAAACGCTTACCAAAGCGTTTTGCATAATAGCCTGCGATTAACATCACCGGAATTTCCAGCCCGGCCGCCGTACCCATCATCAACCCCACCAGTTTTTCAGGCAGTTTCAATTCGTTAATGATAAACAGTGGCATATTAATCAGATACAGGCTATTGCTGCCCCACATTAATGTACAGATGATAAAGAGCAACAGCACATCATGACGATTGACACGCGGGGCTTCGACGTGTGTAGCGCCTGGCTGCTCCTCTTTACGCATCCCCGGCAGCCATCGCCAGACCATGGCAGTACAAATGATAAAAGCGATAGCAGCACAGAGATACATCACGGTAAAGCCAAAACCCATCGCCAGTGCATAAGCCAGTGGTGGCCCGATAACCCACGATAGCGAAACCTGAGCGCGCAGAATGCTGCTAAACATCACAGCCTCGCGTCCGGTTTTATCTGCATATTCGCGTGCCAGGGCGAACATTTGTGGATTGGCAGTGGAGCCAAAACTATTCAGGACGACACCGACAAAAAGCAGAATGAAGTAATTACGATTCCAGGCAAACAGTACGCAGGCGACCGCCCCCAGCAGACAGCAGAAAATAATAAGTTGTTTGCGATCGCCCCGGCGATCTGAACGCCCGGCGAGGAACTGACTGACGAAAATGCCGATAATGGCACTGCCGGTAAAAAAGAAACCGACCATGGCGGGCCGTGCGTGAACTTCATCGCTCAAAAACAGGCTCAGTGTAGGTGTTTGTAACGCACCGGCAATCCCCGTCAGGAAGGCAACGCACAGGAAAGCAAACGAGGTCAGATTAAATCGGCCCCTCAGAAAAGAACCACTATTTTGCATAAGTAAGAAAGTGAATCAGCGTTATCAGAGCGGATGATTTTACGCGCGATAACAATAAATAGATATCTCTGTCATTGGACTGATGGTTGATCAGTGAGTGATGTCGTGATCGCGGGTGATCAAATTATCTGTCTTGCTGGCGTCTTTTCACGCTACCAGCCAGGCATCTGAACAACGGCTGACAGGTCACTGGATTTCAGCAAAAGCTGAAATCAGGACAGAAATCTGCGGCCGATTCAGCATAAAACATGCGGTACTTCTTATTTCTGATATCGAATATCCAACTATTCTTGCGCAATAGGTAATACAGGTTCAGAATTATTGCACCGTTTCGGTATTAGCCCTTGTATCTCCGTGAAAAAGAGAGTCTGTTTTTGCAAAAATGACTGAAACGATTCAAGTCAGCGAGAGAGGAGAACTATGTTCCAGTTATCTGAGCAGGATATTCATCCTGGCCAACAGGCCAGTAATAAAGAGGACGCCATTCGCCAGGTGGCCGCCGCACTGGTCAGTGCAGGCAATGTGGCAGAAGGCTATGTTGATGGTATGCTGGCACGAGAACAGCAAACCTCCACTTTTCTGGGAAACGGAATCGCGATACCTCATGGCACCACCGATACCCGCGATAAAGTGATAAAAACAGGTGTTCAGGTTTACCAGTTTCCGCAGGGCGTTGACTGGGGAGATGGGCAGACAGCCTATATCGTGATTGGTATCGCGGCCCGTTCCGATGAGCATCTCGGATTGCTACGCCAGCTGACGCATATCCTGAGCGATGATGAGATTGCTGAACAGCTTAAGACCGCGCCAGGCGCAGAAGCGTTGCGTGCGCTGCTGATGGGCGAAAAACAGCGGGAGACGCTGAAGCTGGATAATGAGATGCTGAACCTTGATATTGCCGCCAGTGATTTGCTGACGCTACAGGCGTTGAACGCCGCTCGCCTGAAGGAAGCGGGGGCAGTGGATGCCGCTTTTGTCAGCAAGGTGATTAATGATAAACCGATGAATCTGGGAGAGGGCGTCTGGCTGAACGACAGCCCGGAAGGCAATTTACATAGTGCGATTGCCATCGCGCGTCCGCTAAAGAGCTTCACTGCTGACGGGCAACCGGTCTCTCTGTTGATCACAGTAGCGATGGCCGATGATCAGCCTGTCGCGGTGCTGAATCGGTTGAGTCAGATCTTGCGTGAAAAGAAAGTCGATCGGCTGCTGAAGGCCGATAGCGCGGCATTGCTGGCATTATTAACCAGTGATGAGGCCACGGCTGACGATGTGTTAAGTGCCGAATTTGTCGTGCGTAATGAACATGGCCTGCACGCACGGCCCGGTGCGATGCTGGTCAATACGATCAAAAAATTCAACAGTGATATCACGGTAGCCAATCTGGATGGTTCAGGTAAACCCGCCAATGGGCGCAGCCTGATGAAAGTTGTGGCGCTGGGGGTAAAAAAAGGAAATCGCTTGCGCTTTACGGCGCAAGGTGAAGATGCGCAACAGGCGCTGAATGCGATAGGTGAAGTCATCGCAGCTGGCCTGGGGGAGGGGGTATAAATGAGCAGGCGTGTCGCAACGATTACCTTAAATCCGGCTTATGACCTGGTGGGCTATACTGCCCGTATCGAACACGGTGAAGTCAATCTGGTACGTACCACGGGTCTGCATGCGGCCGGGAAGGGTATTAATGTGGCAAAAGTGCTGAAAGATCTCGGTATTGATGTCACTGTCGGCGGTTTTCTGGGTAAAGATAATCAGGATGGTTTTCAGCAATTATTCAGTGAATTAGGGATTGCTAATCGCTTTCAGATCGTACAAGGCCGAACCCGTATCAATGTCAAACTGACGGAAGAAGATGGCGAAGTCACTGATCTGAACTTCTCTGGTTTTGAAGTAACGACAGCAGACTGGGAACGCTTTGTGAATGACTCACTGAGCTGGCTGGGGCAATTCGATATGGTGTGTGTCAGCGGCAGTCTGCCGTCGGGTGTCAAGCCTGAAGCCTTCACTGACTGGATGGTGCGTCTGCGTAGTCTCTGTCCGTGCATCATTTTTGATAGCAGTCGGGAAGCGCTGGTTGCCGGACTCAAAGCCGCACCATGGCTGGTGAAACCGAATCGCCGGGAGCTGGAGTTGTGGGCCGGTCGTAAACTACCGGAAATAAAAGATGTTATCGAAGCCGCTCACGCTTTACGCGAACAAGGGATTGCGCATGTCGTTATCTCGTTAGGTGAGGAGGGGGCATTGTGGGTCAATGCCTCCGGTGAATGGCTGGCGAAACCCCCTTCAGTCGATGTTATCAGCACGGTTGGTGCGGGAGATTCGATGGTGGGGGGACTGATTTATGGCCTGCTGATGCGCGAATCGAGTGAACACACACTGCGACTGGCTACTGCGGTGGCTGTTCTGGCGGTCAGCCAGAGCAATGTTGGTATTACGGATCGTAATCAGCTGGCGGCCATGATGGCCCGTATCGACCTGAAACCCTTTTATTGACAGCAGGAGAGGCATAATGAAAACGCTGCTGATTATTGATGACAGCATCGGACAGGCTCGCGCCTGTATGTTAAAAAATCAGTTGCGTGCTGCGGCACATAGCGCTCAACTGGAACTCACTGATAATCCGGATGATGCGGAACTGGTGATCGTTTTAGGCCCGGCGCTGCCGGCAGATAAAGCACTTAATGGTAAACGTGTCTATCACGGTGATACTCAGTGCGCGGCTATGGCGGTTATTGAGCCGGGGAAATTGCTCAACGAAGCAAAAAATCAGGCTACTCCTTATGTGGCCCCTGCAGCATCAGCTCAATCTGATCATGACAAACATGCCAAACGTGTGGTGGCGATCACCGCCTGCCCGACAGGGGTGGCACACACCTTTATGGCGGCAGAGGCCATTGAACAGGAAGCAAAAAAACGTGGCTGGCAAGTGAAAGTGGAAACACGCGGCTCGGTCGGTGCCGGGAACGTGATTACCCCGGAAGAAATCGCCCTGGCGGATTTAGTCATTGTGGCTGCCGATATTGATGTTGATCTGGCCAAGTTTGCCGGTAAACCGATGTATCATACTTCAACCGGGCTGGCGCTGAAAAAAACGGCGCAGGAGCTGGATAAAGCGCTGATTGAAGCCCAACCCTATCACCCGCGTAGCCAGAGTACCCCACAAACCAGGGTGGCGAAGAAGAAAGAGGGTGCCGGTATTTACAGTCACCTGTTGACCGGGGTTTCTTATATGCTGCCGATGGTGGTGGCGGGGGGGTTATGTATTGCGCTGTCCTTCGCTTTTGGCATTAAAGCCTATGAGGTGAAAGGCACGCTGGCTGCCGCATTAATGCATATCGGGGGTGATACGGCATTTGCCCTGATGGTTCCGGTACTGGCAGGTTATATCGCTTTCTCTATTGCCGATCGCCCCGGCCTGACGCCTGGCCTGATCGGCGGTATGCTGGCCGCCACCGGCGGTTCTGGTTTTATCGGTGGGATTATCGCCGGTTTCCTGGCCGGTTATATCGCGAAGCTGATCAGTACCCGATTAAAACTGCCATCCAGTATGGAGGCACTCAAGCCGATTCTGATCATCCCGCTGATTTCCAGCCTGATTGTCGGTCTGGCGATGATCTACCTGATTGGCAAACCCGTGGCGGCTATTCTTGACGGATTGACCCATTGGCTACGGACAATGGGAACAACCAATGCGGTACTGCTGGGCGTGATCCTTGGCGGAATGATGTGTTCGGATATGGGGGGGCCAATTAACAAAGCAGCCTATGCTTTCGGGGTCAGCCTGTTGAGTACACAGACTTATGGGCCAATGGCGGCGATTATGGCTGCCGGGATGGTACCATCACTGGCGATGGGGGTAGCGACACTGGTGGCGAGTAAGAAATTTGATCAGGGTCAGCGTGAGGGAGGAAAAGCGGCGCTGGTTCTGGGACTGTGCTTTATATCGGAAGGGGCGATTCCCTTCGCGGCACGTGATCCGATCCGCGTACTGCCATGTTGTATGGTGGGAGGGGCAGTGACCGGTGCGATCTCGATGCTGGTTGGAGCACAGCTGATGGCACCGCACGGAGGGCTGTTCGTGCTATTAATCCCTGGTGCGATCACCCCGGTACTGGGATATCTGCTGGCGATTGTCGTCGGAACGCTGATTGCCGGACTGGCTTACGCGGCGTTGAAGCCGAAAGAAGCCCCGACGGCGGAAACCCTGGCCTGATCTCATGATCGGGCAGTAAAAAAAGGCCGAATACACGGCCTTTTTTTATCCTTTTACAACCCATCAGGCTGGCGTTGTCGCGACTTGTTGGTCGCGTAACCAGGCAATTTCCTGTGCCCAGATATCCGGATTAATTGTTTCCAGAATCAAGGGGATATTATCGAAACGGCTGTCCTGCATGATCCAGCGAAAAGCGGTCTGGCCGATATTCCCCTCACCCAGACTGTGGTGGCGATCCACATGACTGGCAAAATCGCTTTTAGCATCATTCAGATGCATACCACGCAGATACTGGAAACCGACAATGCTGTCGAAACGGGCAAAGGTGTCTTCACAGGCTTCGACGCTGCGCAGATCATAGCCTGCGGCAAAAGCATGGCAGGTATCAATACACACTCCGACACGCGATTTATCTTCCACACCTTCAATAATAGCCGCCAGGTGTTCAAAGCGAAATCCCAGATTGCTGCCCTGACCCGCTGTATTTTCAATCACAGCGGTAACGCCAGCTGTTTTATCCAGCGCGATATTAATCGATTCTGCAATACGCGCCAGACATGCCTCTTCTTTTATCTGCTGTAAATGGCTACCCGGATGGAAATTCAGCAATGTCAGCCCCAGTTGCTGGCAACGGCTTAATTCATCAATAAATGCCTGTCGCGATTTTTCCAGTGCTTCCGCGAGCGGGTGACCCAGGTTTATCAGATAACTGTCGTGTGGCAGGATCTGTGCGGGCGTAAAATGGTACTTTTCACACGCAGCCCTGAATTCTGCAATGCTTTTTTCTGTCAGCGGGGCAGCGCGCCATTGTCGTTGATTTTTGGTAAACAGCGCGAAGGCTGTCGCGTTAATTTCTGCCGCACGAATCGCAGCATTAGCCAGTCCGCCTGAAGCACTGACGTGCGCGCCGATATATTTCATAACCAAACTCCGGGTAAGCCACGAGGAAAAGCATCATCATAACGGTTTAGCAGCAGCATGACATCAATGATCACTGTCAGCCTGGTAAGGCGAGGTAAAAAGCGCGCGAGAGAGTGCTTTACTAATAATTACTTACCCATTATGAAGCTCTCTTATGACACCGCATTTATACCGACCAGGGTGAAATTCATCTGTTACAATCAGACCTTTGTTGTTGGATTAGTAACATTTTTACATGGTTTCAGATATAAAAAACACACAAGCAACGGGTTTGCGCCGTGAATTGAAAGCACGCCATTTGACCATGATTGCCATTGGCGGTTCTATCGGCACCGGGCTTTTTGTTGCTTCAGGAGCAACCATCTCCCAGGCGGGCCCAGGGGGCGCGCTTCTATCCTATATTCTGATTGGCCTGATGGTCTATTTCCTGATGACCAGCCTCGGTGAACTGGCCGCCTATATGCCGGTATCGGGCTCCTTTGCCGTCTATGGTCAGGATTATGTCGAAGAGGGTTTCGGTTTCGCGCTGGGCTGGAATTACTGGTATAACTGGGCGGTCACTATCGCCGTTGATCTTGTCGCTTCTCAGCTGGTCATGAGCTACTGGTTTCCTGATGTTCCTGGCTGGATCTGGAGTGCGCTGTTCCTCGGTGTCATGTTCATGCTGAACTGGATTTCGGTAAAAGGTTTCGGCGAAGCGGAATACTGGTTTTCGCTGATTAAAGTGGCGACAGTCATCATCTTTATTATTATCGGTATTATGATGATTGCCGGAATTTTTAAAGGTGTACAACCTGCGGGCTGGCGTAACTGGACGACAGGAGATGCGCCCTTTGTCGGCGGATTACCTGCGATGATCGGTGTGGCGATGATTGTCGGTTTCTCGTTTCAGGGAACCGAGCTTATCGGTATTGCGGCAGGTGAGTCAGAAAACCCAGGAAAGAATATCCCCCGCGCGGTACGGCAAGTCTTCTGGCGTATTCTGTTATTCTACATATTCGCGATTCTGATCATCAGCCTGATCATTCCCTACACGGATCCCAACTTATTGCGCAATAACGTAGAAGACATCACTGTCAGCCCATTTACTCTGGTGTTTCAGCATGCGGGATTGTTGTCAGCCGCCGCCATCATGAATGCGGTGATCCTGACGGCGGTATTATCGGCGGGTAATTCCGGAATGTATGCCTCAACGCGGATGTTATATACCCTCGCCTGTCACGGCAAAGCGCCACGTATCTTCGCGCGTCTCTCTCAGGGAGGGGTGCCGCGAAATGCCCTGTATGCCACTACGGTGATTGCGGCGTTGTGTTTTCTCAGCTCAATGTTTGGTAACCAGACCGTTTATCTGTGGTTACTGAATACATCCGGTATGACCGGTTTTATCGCCTGGCTGGGGATCGCGATCAGCCATTATCGTTTCCGTCGGGGATATGTGTTACAGGGCCATGATCTGAATGATTTACCTTATCGCTCTCGTTTCTTCCCCCTTGGGCCGATTTTTGCCTTTGTATTATGCCTGATTATTACCCTCGGGCAGAATTATCAGGCTTTTCTGCAGGATACCATTGACTGGGGAGCGGTTGTCGCCACCTATATCGGCATTCCGCTGTTTTTGGTTATCTGGTTTAGCTATAAACTGATTAAAGGTACGCATTTTGTCAGGTATAGCGAAATGAAATTTCCGCAACACGATAAACAATAGCCTGATTTAACGCCCTGCTGATGCAGGGCTATTTTCGTTATTATGTGATCAGAAACTGTAAGTTATCCCGGCAGTATAGCGGCGACCATCCAGCACAGTATCATAATCAGCATAATCAATTTTTTTATCGAGCGTATTGTAAATACCGGCAGAGATAAGCAGATGTTTGCTGGCCTGATAACGCAGGCCAAGATCAACCTGAGTATAGGATGGCGTTCCCTGCGCCATCGAAGTACGGCTCAGGTATTCAGAGGTTTTGCCGCGAAAATTGAGGCGACCCCAGAGGCCGAACGTCGGTGTGGTTTGCCAGTCGATAAGGGTATTGAGCATATTGCCTGGCATTTTGTTCAACGGTTTGCCAGAAAACTGACCACTTTTTTGCTCTGAATGGGTATAGGTGTAGTTGGTTGTCCAGTTGATATCACGGGTGATTTTCCAGCCAAAAGTGGCTTCTGCACCGCGCATATCGGCTTTATCGACATTAATACGATCGCTGATAAAGTCGTACTGAATATGACCGAGCGTACAGCGTGGATCGGACCTGTCACTACAACGGCGTACTTCGGTGATCTTATCTTTAAATTGGGTGGTAAACAGCGTGACGCTGGCATTCAGATCGCTGTGATTATCCCACAGTAGCGCCAGCTCTTCGCTGAGGCTTTTCTCAGCACTAAGATCCGGGTTACCAATGATAATACCATTAAGACGTGATCCACCCGTAGCTTGTCCCCATCCTGCGGAAGACTGACGCAGATCGGGGGCACGGTAGCCCGCAGAGACGCCACCTTTAAGCGTCCAGTTGTCAGTAAGATGCCAGATGCCGTAGCCGCGTGGCGTCCAGTGAGTGCCATAATTCTGATCTTTATTCATTCGTAAGCCAGCGGTCAGTGCCACGCTTTCGGTTATCGCCCATTCATCTTCGGTAAACAGGGCCCAGCTCCAGCGTGTCAGCTGGTTCAGGGCATCGGCATTGTTCAGCCGGTTACTGGTATGGTCAGTCAGTTTTTCATAAAGATACTGCCCTCCCAGTGTCAGGGTATGATCATTGAGGAAGATTTGGTTCTGATTATTGAAGGTTGTGTTGTATGACCTCATCTGGCGGCGTGGATTATGGGTTTCTTCGCGCTGAATATAACTGGTGCTGTTAAAGTCGGTGTAATAGCCGTTATGGCTCAGGGTATACGTGCTGTGCTGATACTGATCCTCACTTTTGCGACTGGGGGTACACACCTGTCCCCGACAGTTTTGCGATGCTATCGTTTTGCCCGGCGTACCGTTACGCTCCTGAAGTTCGCGTGTATAGCTGAAATCAAAATCATTTTTATCATCGGGAGTGAGATTCAGCGTGATCCCGCCATCGCGCATCCGCTGCTCGCTGAAACCGTTGATGATTTTATCTTCCGCACGACGAGAGAAAAGGCCCGTGACGCTGGCACCCAACAAGCCATTAATTAACGGCCCGGAAGCATAAGCATCGGTTTGTAAGAGATCCCCGGAACGGTGATGTTGCTGGTGTGTTGCGTCAGCGTGCAAAGAACCGGTCCAGGCACGGGTGGTGGAGATTTTTTTGGTGATGATGTTAATCACGCCTCCCATCGCATCGGAACCGTATAACGAAGACATGGGGCCGCGGATGATTTCAATGCGCTCAATCGACTCCAGCGGCGGTAACCATCCTTGCTCAATCCCTGAATTATCACTATTGGGACGAGTATCACGGGTACTGATACGTTTGCCGTTAACCAGAAATAGTGTGTATTTTGCGGACATCCCCCGGATACTGATATCACTATTGCTGGCACCGTCGGTCACGACAATCCCAGGAACATCTTTTAGCGCATCAGTGATATCGCGCCAGGCCTTATCTTCAATTTCCTGTTTAGTAATTACAGTAATAGAGGCAGGGGCATTATTGATTTTTTGTTCAAATCCGGTAGCGGTAACCACCATGGTTTCATCACTGGCGTGAACAAAAGAGGGCAGTACAGCGATACCTATTACCGTAGAGAGTATTTTGGTCTGTGGTTTTGTCATTCTGGTATTCCCTTTTAAATCAATAAAACTTCATGGCAATAACCCGGTAAACAATGTTGATTTACTTGATGAATGCGATGAAGAATGAAGAAGAGATCAGTGGATTGTACAAAACCAATACAGATTGTAAATACAAATGATAATTAAAATCATTTGTTTTATGAATTTGTGGTTCAGTATTAATGCTGTCGTATAAGCGGTGAGTCGCCAGGTGGTCATCCTCATGGTGCTTTTGCCAGCGCCGCCAGGTGCGAAGGCGCAGATTCACTTCACGGCAGGCAACCCTGCGTCGGGCTCCTGCCGCGATGGCCTCATTAATCCACCGGATGAGCTGATGACACTCATGCGCAGCGTCCCCGTCGGTTTCCCCGTAGTGAATAATTTACAAAATCATTCATTTAACTGCTCAGTCATAAAGCCAGCGTCCCACTTTTGCAGACTTAGCAAGCATTCTGACGGTAAACGGCTGGGGCTTATGTCGATCTGAGCGTAAACGAGCGGGCATTATACGATTAGGGAGAAACGGCAATGTGAGTATTGGGAAATAACGACGCCAGTCTATAGAACTACAATCAACACCAAAAACCTCAGCATATTTATCGACCAGTTCATAGACATCTTCACGAACAGTCAGATATTTACCTGTACTCAGTGATGAATCAATATCAAGCGCCTCACAACGTAATTCATCTCTGACAAATTTAAGCACAGCATCATCGACAGGTGTCATATTCTGTCCTCAGGTTTGACTATGAGATTATAGTGCCAGAGAGTTCTGTGTGAAATAATGGTTATATCATATAACGTGATCGCGACCCTTACCCATGGCAACCCTCATCCAATAAGACCGCCTGAACGCGCTGTTCTGGCCCACCGACCATTAATCAATGTTTGCCAGCCAGGGGAGCGCCATCACCGGCGTTCAGTGACAGAAGCAGCAATGTACTGCGTCAAAACATTGCCGGGAGGTTATCTGAGCCTGCGAGACTATGATGCGCAGGTGGATGAAGCGATGGCGATGATCAAAGCGCTGAACCGAATAACATCGTTGGGTATGCCGCATAGTGTCAGGATCGCATAACGGATGTATCCGAGGGAACCGTAGTCCCCATCGACTGCCCCTGATTTATTCAACAAAGTCTCTGTCATACGCCCGGCAGCGCTTTCTGGCCTCCGGTAAAATCAAATTCGGTTATCCTCTCCCCAGCGGCACATCAGATTAAATATGGGAACTAAAGATGTTCCCCGGCTGGTCAAACGATATTCGACTTTAGGCGGTATCTGCGGGTACTCTTTTCTTTCAATCAGTTGGTCACCTTCTAACTCTTTTAATGTGGTGCTTAATGTCTTAAATGAAATGGTGCCAACAACTCGTTTTAGTTGATTAAATCGCATCACTTTATTTTGATAAAGCCAATAGATGATGACCATCTTATACTTGCCATTAATCAGCGAAAGTGTATATCCAAAACCCGTATCATCCAGCTTCAGTATGGGGCCATCACAAGGGATATTGATCATTTATACTATCCTGCAAGTAAGTATATTACATTCGGGATAGTACTTTACATAAAATTCAGTGACTCGTATACTTTTCATAGTTAATTTTTCTGAATATATTTTCTGAAACCAGCTGTTTACACTATTTATATTTCCGGAGTTTTAAATGAAAAAATCCCTTATTATTGTTGCTCATCCCAGTATTCAAACCTCTGTGATCAATCGACGCTGGCTGGAGGAAGTAAAAAAATATCCTGAGCTTTTTACTATACATGAGCTCTATCCATCCTATCCGGACTGGCATATTGATATTGCAAAAGAACAGAAGATAATTGAAGACCATGCTGGTATTATATTTCAATTTCCGCTTTATTGGTTTAATTGTCCACCGTTATTAAAGAAATGGTTTGATGATGTGTTTACCTATGGCTGGGCGTATGGTTCAACTGCAACTCAGTTGCAGGGGCGTAAAATGGGGCTTGCTGTATCGGCAGGGGGGAGTGAAAAAGACTTTAGTCAGGCAGGGCGTTGTGGTTTTACATTGCCGGATATATTAAGACCTTTTGAAATGGTCGCGAAATATATCAGGGCCGATTATCAGCCGCTCTTTTATTTTAATGGTGCCATCAGTGATCCGGGGGTCGCACCGCAATATACCCTCGCTGATTTAGAGATATCTGCTAAAAACTATATTGACCATATTAAGCGCCTGGCTTGACTTACCATTCTGGTCCTGGGCAGTGCCTGACATGCTCAGGTACTCCCTGTATGCTGCGCTGTCGCTGTCCAGACGGGCTGCGCCAGGTGGCCAGGCGCTAAAAAATTTTTATAAATTCACCGTGAGAAATCCTGTTTTTCGTTACGGATAAAGGGGCGATAGTCCGGGGAGAAGTTTTATCCGTTATGATATAAAAATATGATATTCTCCAGCAGGAAAACTGTCATTATGACCCGGTATATCGGCGGGATTACAGGCAAGCGCTGTTTTATCCGCAGAAAAGTAAAGCCTATGATGCTTGCAGGAGAATGAAATGTCAGCATTGAGTAAAGAAGCCCGGCTTGTTCATGATGCGCTGGTTGCCCGTGGGCTGGAAACCCCCTTGCAGCCGCCAGCGCTGGAAATAAGCGATGAGATGCGCAAGCGTCTGATTGCTGGTCATATGGCGGACATTATGCAATTGCTCAATCTTGATCTGACCGATGACAGCCTGAAAGAGACACCGCATCGGATAGCGAAAATGTATGTTGATGAGATCTTCTCTGGCCTTGACTATACCCGCTTTCCCAAAATCACGGTGATCGAAAATAAAATGCAGGTTGATGAAATGGTAACGGTTCACGACATCACCTTAACCAGTACCTGCGAACACCACTTTGTGACCATTGATGGTAAAGCCACCGTAGCTTATATTCCGAAAGATGCCGTCATTGGCTTATCGAAAATCAATCGTATTGTGCAGTTTTTTTCTCAGCGCCCGCAAGTACAGGAGCGCCTGACACAACAAATCCTGACCGCGTTGCAGACACTGCTAGGGACGAATAATGTCGCCGTCTCTATTGATGCTGTCCATTATTGCGTGAAAGCACGAGGTATCTGTGATGCTACCAGCGCGACGACCACCACGTCATTGGGTGGCTTGTTTAAGTCCAGCCAGAATACCCGTCAGGAATTTCTGCGTGCGGTTCGTCATCACTACTGAACGCGATATCATGTTCAGTGGTGCTTGGTAGCGGTGCGATAATGACTGGTATCAGCAGGATCGGGCTTCGGTATCTTTTGAGCGTCCAGCAATTGCTCATAGGTCACTGCCGGATAAGACTGGCTTCCCTCAGGCACCTCCTGGGACGCGGGGATCGGGATCTGCGGGCCTAAAAAGCGCGGTTCACGTTTAAAAAGATACAGATCAGCCAGCGCACCGAAACGGGCGGCGAACTCACGCAGACGCACACTCCACATATTTTTCGGGGAAGGAACGGCATAACATTGCGCCTGAATCCCCATATACTGCGCGATAAACAGTGCCCGCTCGCAATGAAAGCGCTGGGTAATGATGATAAAATCATTGGTATCAAACACTTTGCGGGTGCGCACAATCGAATCAAGGGTACGAAAACCGGCATAATCCAGCACGATATCCGCAGGATCAACACCGTTTTTAATGAAATCACGGCGCATGGTTATCGGTTCATTGTAGTTGTGCTGTGCATTATCACCGCTCAGTAACAGATAATTGATCTTTCCACTGTTATAAGCATTTAATGCCCCCTGAATACGGTAGTAATAATACTGATTAATGTCGCCTGTGCGATAGTATTTCGCTGTACCGAGTACCACCCCGACCTGACGATAAGGCAGATCCTGTAATTCATCATAAATATAAGGGGTTGTTTTCCAGCTTATCCAGCGATCAAGGCCCAGCACAAGTAACAGCAGTAAACCGAATAAGGCTAACAAGCTGTATAACACACGCTTTAACATGAAGCTGGCTCATCAGAATAACAGAGCTATCAGGCTACTTTACCTGCCGGATAAGCGCAAGAAAGCATTGTTTAATTGTCGTGATTTTCAGCACAGCGGGTCAATTGACCCGCAACATCAGAATGATAATTAACCGAGGAATATGCGTTCAATATTTTGACAATTCAGTGTTTTTAGCATGGAACGGGTGGTATCCCACTGGCTCAGTGAAGCCTCTGCTTTTTCAGCCAGAACCGCCCGCTGAATGTCAGCATAGTCATAACCGTGCAGGCTAAGCAGGTTAAGTGCACTTTGCAAAGGAGGCAACGTGGGATTAAAGGCCGCGTTTTCCGCATAGCTGCCGCTGAAAATCGTGCCATCTTTCAGCGCCAGCGCCACGCCAGACGGCGAACCACTGTAGGGCATATGGCTACCGTTAGCCGCCTGGATAGCGGCCTGCATCAGGGGATCGCCGCTTAACGGGAAACCATGATCCTGTTTATCCATCAGCAATGTTTTTATCCCCAAATCCCGCGGGCCGAAGGCTTGCGGGAGATAGTGTTGTAGCGAACAGGCGGCACGATCAGGGAGGTGGATCTGCAATTGCTGACTGCTATTCAGCTCATTCATAAACTGGCGGCAATGGCCGCAGGGGGTGTAGTTAACCGTGAGTGCGTGCAGGGATTGTTCACCGCTGAGCCAGGCGTGACAGATAGCGCTCTGTTCTGCATGCAGGGTTTGCTGCATGGTCGTACCAGGAAATTCCATATTACCGCCGAAATACCAGCTGCCACTTATGCCACGGGCGATAGCGCCGACATTAAAATGAGAAATAGCGGTACGCGCACAGGCCGCTGCCAGTGGCAGCAGCGCGAAAGCCAGTGCGTCTTCATCAAGTGATGTTTTCTGGCGCAAGTGTGCAATCTGTTCTGCGGTGAGCCGTGCCGGAAAATGGCGGTCGGCCAGCATCGGCGTGATAGCCGATTGTAAATCGGCCATCAGCAGGGGCAGGGCAGACTGAAAACGTAAGTGCATGATGTTGCCTCATAACAATGTAATAGAGATCGCGTTCAGGAGACTCAAAACCGCGATACGCGAATGCTGCCACATTGTTATCGCAAATACGTTATATTGCACTCATAAATGTAATAAAAATCACATTCAGCTCGCTAGCGCCAGGATCAGCGGAAACAAAAAGGGGGCGAGCAGTGAAGTAATAATTCCGCAGAGCACCAGGGCCAGTGAACTGAAAGCGCCTTCCTGATAATCCACTTCCGCGCAGCGGGCTGTCCCCAGTGCGTGTGAGGCGGTCCCCATCGCTAACCCGCGCGAGGCCTTAGTCTCAATATGCATGAGATTCAGTAAGGTATGACCGAATACGGCACCAATAATGCCAACAAAAATGACACACACTGCACTGATTGCCGGGATACCGCCAATGCTGCTACTGACCGCCATCGCAATTGGCGTGGTGACCGATTTAGGGAGAATCGAGGCGGCGATTTGTGGTGTTGCGCCCAGCCATAGGGCAATAAAAGTACCTGTGACCATCGCGATGACACTGCCGACAAAACAGATAGCCATGATTGACTTCCAGCGTGAGCGAATCTGGTGCAGTTGTTCGTATAACGGAAAAGCCAGCGCAACAACGGCGGGTTGTAATAAATCGTTAAGAATTTTGCTCCCCTGAAAGTAGCGTGCGTAGGGAATGCCGCTGATCAGTAAAAAAGGAATAATCGTCACCATGGCCACCAGTAGCGGATTCAGTAACGGAAACTTAATCCGTGCCGCCAGTTTGCGGGCGAGGAAAAAAACGATTAACGTCAGTGGCAAAGACCACACTATTTCATGCATCATTTTTATCCTCATTTTTTGCTTCTGCTTGCTGAGATCCTCTGTGTACCAGGTGCGAGCTCCAGCCCACCATCACGAAAGTAATGAAGGTACTGAGAAGACAGGAGAGCACCACCGGGCCGAATTGTACTCGCAGTAAATCCCAGTATTGCATAATGCCAACGCCAATCGGCACAAACAGCAACGCCATATAGCGAATCAACAGCGTACAGCCGGGATTAAGCCAGGCAGAAGGCAAAATTTGTAGTGCCAGCAACACAAACAGGATCAGCATACCGATGATGCTACCAGGAATGGTAATCGGCAGCAGAGAAGCGATAAAAATACCGGCATATAAACAGGCGTAGATCAGTGCGAAGGCCCGTAGATACCGCCAGACAAGACTTAACGAGTGACTCATGATTTATAACCTTTGATAAATTAAAATCATCATATAATTAAACTTTAAAATGTGCCATTAATCACATTATGAATTCTGCATATCTCTGTGATAAGCCGATGTCAGAGGCGGTTTTTGCTGCTGGATGTGATGCTGAAGTGACAGGCAGAAGTTAACACAATGGCGCTTTTTCTCCGGGTAATGATATGCGTGTTTTGCTGGCACCGATGGACGGTGTACTCGATTCGCTGTTGCGCGAATTATTGACTGAAGTGAATGATTACGATCTCTGTGTGACTGAATTTTTGCGGGTGGTAGACCGGCTGTTATCGGTAAAATCGTTTTACCGCCTGTGTCCGGAATTACATCGCCACAGTCAGACCCCGTCTGGCACTCGTGTGCGAATACAACTGCTGGGTCAGCACCCGCAATGGCTGGCGGAAAATGCTGCACGGGCGGTGGCGCTGGGGTCATGGGGGGTGGATCTTAATTGTGGTTGTCCTTCTAAGCTGGTCAATGGCAGTGGGGGTGGTGCGATGTTGCTCAAAGATCCTGAACTCATCTATCGTGGGGCGAAAGCGATGCGTGAAGCGGTGCCCGATGATTTACCGGTAACGGTAAAGATACGTCTTGGCTGGGACAGCGGGGCACAACAGTTTGAAATTGCCGATGCGGTACAACAGGCGGGCGCAAGCGAACTGGTGGTGCATGGTCGTACTAAAGAAGATGCCTATAAAGCAGAGCGCATTAACTGGGCGGCGATTGGCGAAATTCGTCAGCGTCTGTCGATTCCGGTTATCGCCAACGGTGAAGTCAACGACTGGCAGAGTGCTCAGCATTGTCTGGCGGTCACCGGCTGTGACGGTGTGATGGTCGGGCGCGGAGCACTGATGATACCCAATTTAAGCCGGGTCATAAAAGAGAATCTCCCCCCAATGCCGTGGCCTGAGGTTAACGCGCTACTGAAAAAATATATTTACATGGAAAAACAAAATGATAATGGAATGTATCATGTTGCACGTATTAAACAATGGCTCAGTTATTTGCGTAAACACTATCACGAGGCTCAGACCCTGTTTAGCGCTATCCGGACACTGAAAACCTCGCCAGCTATCGCCGCCGTACTTTCCGGCGGCTGACTAACGGTTTTGCGCAGTTTGTACACTGCCGTTTAATAGCGCCTCCACATATTGTGCTTCCCGCTGTTTCTTATTACGGCGGGCATCGGACGGGGCAGAGATCACTTTTCCGTTTTCCAGCCAGCTACGCAAACGGCTGGCATCAGCAAAATGGGTGTATTTGCCAAAAGCGTCCATCACCACCATCGCTACCGGGCGCTGATTAATCACTGTGCGCATGATAAGACAGTGTCCTGCGGCATTGGTAAAACCGGTTTTAGTCAGCTGAATATTCCAGTTATCGCGATACATCAGATGATTGGTATTACGAAATGGCAGTGTGTAGCTGGGATTGCTAAATGTCGCGAACGCTTCTTTAGTGGTACTTAACTGACCAATTAAGGGATACTGCGCACTGGCGATCAGCAGCTTCGTCAGATCGCGTGCGGTCGACACATTATTAATCGATAACCCGGTAGGCTCAACATAACGTGTATGGTTCATACCCAGCGCTTTCGCCTTAGCATTCATGGCACGAATAAAGGCGTTATAGCCACCGGGATAATGGTGGGCGAGACTGGCAGCCGCGCGGTTCTCCGAGGACATCAGTGCCAGTAACAACATATTACGACGGCTAATCTGGCTATTCAGGCGCACACGCGAGTAAACCCCTTTCATCTCGGGAGTATGACGAATATCCACCGTCAACATTTCATTTAACGGCAGATGCGCATCCAGCACCACCATTGCGGTCATCACTTTGGTCAGGGAAGCGATGGGGCGCACGCGGTCGGCCTGGTTCTGGTAAATAATCTGATTATTGGTCAAATCCATAACAATGGCACTACTGGCGGCAATCTCAGGCTGTGACGTGGCAGCGTGCGATGTTTTCTGAGCGATGGCCGGTGATGTGACAGAGATCGTCAGGGATAAAACCAGACTGATCAAAAAAGTGTGAAATTTAAACATTATCAATATTCTGAAAATTGTGTTTGCAGGCTAAATATAAGCAACGAGATAAAAATAAATATCGTCACTATATCTATTATATAGCGACAGGATCACAACTGGCTAACAGGAATTATCGAATAATCGAATCAATGAAAAAGAGAACAGCGCAAGCGGATATAATGCCTGCATGACTATTTTGCTTTTATACTAATGTCTTTCACCCAATCCGCAGCGTCAGCGTATATGCTTAAAGCAACATGATATCCTGAAGGAGGGGGCGCTTTGCATGGATTTTAATCATTTGATTTCTCATTATGGCTACATTGCGCTGGTGGTGGGTAGCCTTGCGGAAGGCGAAACCGTCACCCTGCTTGGCGGCATCGCGGCGCATCAGGGATTATTAAAGTTTCCGCTGGTGGTAATGGCGGTGGCGATAGGAGGGATGATTGGCGATCAGTTATTGTATTTCTTAGGCCATTTTTTTGGCGACCGGATCTTGCAGCATTTCTCCCGCTATCAGGCACGGATAAACCAGGCGCAACGGATGATTCATCAACACCCCTATCTGTTTGTTATCGGTGTCCGTTTTATGTATGGCTTCCGGGTGGTTGGGCCTTTATTAATCGGTGCCAGCCATCTGCCCCCGCGCATATTCCTGCCGCTAAATATTATCGGCGCCCTGGTCTGGGCAGGCTTATTTACCACGCTCGGTTATCTCGGTGGCAAAGCGATTGAGCCGTGGCTACATCACCTTGATGGTTATCTGAAGTATCTGTTCTGGCTGCTGCTGGTGATCGCACTGGTTATTGTTATCCGCTGGTGGTTAAGGCGACATACCCACAAGCAAACCGACGATCAAAAATGATAAATAACACGGATATTTTACAGCTATTTTTGTAATGTATGGCACACTGCGTTTTTATGATGTTTTGCTATCAGCGACAGATTAAGGAAAAAGAATAAAATGAGATGGCTCTGTATGTTCGGTGTCATTGTCAATCTGGCACTGCAACCAGTGCTGGCAGATGAACTTTCCGGCAAACACCTCCCGTTAACGCCACAGGCACGGGATGTTTTTGTCAGTGAATTACTGAATAAAATGACCGTCGATGAAAAAATTGGTCAGCTCAGACTGATCAGCGTCGGGCCGGATACCCCCAAAACAGCGATCCGCGAAATGATCCGTCAGGGCCAGGTCGGGGCGATTTTTAACACCGTGACACGTCCGGATATCCGAGTGATGCAGGATCAGGTTATGCAACTTAGTCGGCTGAAAATCCCGCTGTTTTTTGCTTACGATGTTATTCATGGGCAACGCACGATATTCCCGGTTAACCTCGGATTAGCCTCTTCGTTTAGTCCGGAGGCTATCAGCACGGTAGGGCGCATTTCTGCTTATGAAGCGGCGGATGATGGCCTGAATATGACCTGGGCACCGATGACCGATGTCTCCCGTGATCCGCGCTGGGGGCGGGTGTCTGAGGGTTTTGGTGAAGACACCTATTTAACCACAGTGCTGGGACGGGCGATGGTCACCGCCATGCAGGGCAAAAGCCCGGCAGATCGCTACTCTGTGATGACCAGCGTCAAGCATTTTGCTGCCTATGGCGCAGTGGAAGGGGGCAAAGAGTACAATTCGGTCGATATGAGCCCTCAGCGTTTATTTAACGATTACATGCCACCCTATAAGGCGGCGCTGGAGGCAGGCAGTGGGGCGGTCATGGTGGCGCTCAGTTCACTGAACGGTACGCCAGCCACCGCAGACCGCTGGTTGCTCAAAGAGATCCTGCGCAATAAATGGGGTTTTAGTGGGATTACGGTATCCGATCATGGTGCGATCAAAGAGTTGATCAATCATGGTGTTGCCACTGATCCGCAGGATGCGGTACGCATCGCGCTCAAATCGGGCATTAACATGAGTATGAGCGATGAGTATTACAGTCAATATCTGCCTGGCCTGGTGCGATCAGGAAAAGTCCCGATGGCTGTGCTGAATGAAGCAACACGCCATGTGCTGAATGTTAAATATGATATGGGGCTGTTTAACGATCCTTATAGCCACCTGGGGCCAAAGGAGAGCGATCCTGAGGATACCAATGCCGAGAGCCGCCTGCATCGTAAAGAAGCACGCGAAGTGGCACGGCAAAGCCTGGTACTGCTGAAGAACCGTCTGGCGACGCTGCCGCTGAAAAAAACGGCGACGATTGCGGTTATCGGGCCGCTGGCCGACAGTCAACGCGATATGATGGGAAGCTGGTCAGCGGCTGGGGTCGCTGCGCAGTCAGTGACCGTGCTGACGGGGATCAAAAATGTGCTCGGTGATAAAGGTAAAATTCTTTACGCCCGTGGTGCCAATGTGACTCACGATAGTGGCATTATCGCTTTTCTCAATCAATATGAACCTGCGGTACAGGTCGATCCACGTTCACCACAGGCGATGATCGACGAAGCGATCGCCTGTGCAAAGCGCGCTGATGTGATCGTAGCGGTAGTAGGCGAGGCGCAGGGGATGGCACATGAAGCCTCGAGTCGTACCGATATCACGCTGCCACAAAGCCAGCGCGATTTAATCACCGCACTGAAAACCACCGGTAAACCGCTGGTGCTGGTACTGATGAATGGTCGTCCGCTGGTGCTGGAAACGGAAGATCAACAGGCGGATGCGATCCTCGAAACCTGGTTTGCCGGAACCGAAGGGGGTAATGCGATTGCCGATGTCCTGTTTGGTGATATTGACCCATCAGCAAAATTACCGATGTCGTTTCCACGCTCAGTCGGACAACTGCCGGTCTACTACAGTCACCTCAATACTGGTCGTCCTTATAACCCGCAAAGACCGAATAAATATACGTCGCGTTATTTCGATCAGGACAATAGCCCTCTGTATCCCTTCGGTTATGGCCTGAGCTATACCACTTTTAGTGTGTCTGATGTAAAGCTGTCTTCGCCGATCATGCCGCGCAACGGCACGATTAGCGCCAGTGTGCAAGTGCGTAATACCGGACAACGGGAAGGCGAGACGGTGATCCAGCTCTATATACAGGATGTGACAGCCTCAATCAGCCGTCCGGTAAAAATGTTACGTGGCTTCCAGCGGGTGGCGCTCAAACCCGGTGAGACAAAAACCGTCCGTTTCCCGGTGACCGTCGATATGCTTAAATTCTGGGATCAGAATATGCAGTATGTCGCTGAACCCGGTAAATTTAATCTCTTTATCGGCGAAGATTCTGCACATGTGCGACGCAGTGGATTTGAATTGCTGTAATTGACGGACAAAGCAGACTGGCGACATCAGGTAGCCCGTCAAAAGCAGGTGGTGATTTATCGGTTGTCCTCGCCAGCGGCAAAATTGCGATGAAAAAATCACTTTTTGCCTTGCTGCGAGGACAACACGGCGCCAGCGGTGTATGTTACATCGTCATCAGTACGGTCATGGTTTGCAGCGATGTATGAATTTAAATTAGTGTTACTGCTGCTTCAGCAGATGTGTGTCTTTTTAGTCATCGCCTGGTTAATGAGCAAAACACGGCTGTTCATCCCGCTAATGCAGGTGACGGTTCGTCTGCCGCATAAATTACTGTGCTATATCACTTTCTCCATTTTTTGCATTCTGGGAACCTACTTTGGTCTGCATATCGATGACTCTATCGCCAATACGCGCGCTATTGGTGCGGTCATGGGAGGCTTGCTGGGCGGGCCACTGGTCGGTAGCTTGGTTGGGCTGACCGGCGGATTGCATCGTTACTCACTCGGTGGCATGACGGCGCTAAGCTGCATGTTCTCGACCATCATTGAAGGTTTACTGGGCGGAATGGTGCATAGTGTACTGGTGCGGCGTGGCCGACCCGATAAAGTATTCAGTCCGTTAACCGCCGGTGCGGTGACTTTTTTCGCCGAGCTGGTACAGATGGTGATCATTCTGCTGATTGCGCGCCCCTTTAGCAGTGCCCTGCATCTGGTACAGAACATTGCCGCACCGATGGTGGTGACCAATGCCGTTGGTGCCGCGTTATTTATGCGTATCCTGCTGGATAAGCGGGCGATGTTTGAAAAGTATACCTCTGCTTTTTCGGCGACAGCGCTGAAAGTGGCTGCCTTAACTGAGGGGATCTTACGCCAGGGATTTAACGAAGAGAACAGCATGAAAGTGGCGCAGGTGCTGATTCAGGAGCTGGGTACTGGCGCCGTCGCCATCACCGACCGTCATAAATTACTGGCTTTCACCGGCATTGGTGATGATCATCATCTGCCAGGCAAACCTATCGCCTCGTCTTATACTCAAAAAGCGATTGAGAGTGGCGAAGTGGTGTATGCCGATGGCAATGAAGTGCCTTACTGCTGCTCCATCAACCCACACTGTAAACTGGGTTCGACCCTGGTGATCCCGCTGCGTGGTGAGAATCAACGGGTAATTGGAACGATTAAATTATACGAAGCAAGGAATCGCCTGTTTAGCTCCATTAACCGCACACTGGGGGAGGGGATCGCCCAGCTGTTATCGGCGCAGATTCTGGCCGGACAATATGAACGGCAAAAAGCGTTACTGACCCAGTCAGAGATAAAACTGCTGCATGCACAGGTCAATCCCCATTTTTTATTCAATGCGTTAAATACTCTGAAAGCGGTGATTCGTCGTGATAGCGATCAGGCGGGACAGCTGGTGCAGTATTTGTCGACCTTTTTCCGTAAGAATCTGAAACGCCCCTCTGAGATTGTCACCCTGGCGGATGAGATCGAACATGTGAATGCCTATTTACAAATTGAAAAAGCGCGTTTTCAGACTAATTTGCAAATTCAGATCCTGGTGCCTGATGCGCTGGCACATTACCAGCTACCGGCGTTTACGCTGCAACCGATTGTGGAAAATGCCATAAAACACGGTACTTCACAGCATTTCGGGATCGGCGAGATCGTGATCCGTGCCAGTCAGTGTCAACACTGGTTGCGGCTGGAGATTGAAGATAATGCCGGGCTATATCAGGAAAATTGCCCCACCAGCGGCCTCGGAATGAGTCTGGTCGAGCGACGCTTACGGGCGCATTTCTGTGCAGATTGTGACATGACGGTATCCTGTGTGCCAGAACGTTTTACCCGTGTGACACTGCGGCTACCTGTGGAGGAAGCGTGTGATAAAAGTATTGATCGTCGATGATGAACCGCTGGCGCGCGAAAATCTGCGTATTTTGCTGGAGTCAGTGGCCGATATTACGATAGTCGGTGAATGTGCAAACGCGATAGAGGCGATTAGCGCGGTGCATAAGTTGCGTCCCGATGTGATTTTTCTCGATATTCAGATGCCACGGATAAATGGTCTCGAGATGGTCGGATTGCTCGATCCCGAACAGCGACCTTACATCGTATTTTTGACCGCATTTGATGAATATGCAGTGAAAGCCTTTGAAGAGCATGCTTTTGATTATCTGTTAAAACCGATAGAAGCCAGCCGCCTCGAAAAGACGCTGATGCGTCTGCGTCAGGAGCGCAGCTTACAGGATCTGACACCGCCTGATGATAGCCTGCAGATGTTAAAATATATCCCCTGCACCGGTCACAGCCGGATCTGGCTATTGCAAATGGCCGATGTCGCCTTTATCAGCAGCCGGATGAGCGGGGTTTATGTCACGGATCGTGAAGGGCAGGAGGGCTTTACTGAACTGACTTTACGCACCCTGGAGAGCCGTACACCTTTATTGCGCTGTCATCGCCAGTATCTGGTCAATATCGCGCATCTGAAAGAGATCCGTTTTGAAGAGAGTGGTCAGGCCGATCTGGTGATGCGCAACGGGCATATCCTGCCGGTGAGCCGCCGTTATTTAAGAACCCTGAAAGGGGCGATTGGGCTGTAAATCAGTGGAATCATGCTAGACTCAGCGCGACTGTTTTTTTATTGTGAAATTATTATGATCACCAACGATATTCTGCGTAGTCTGCGCTATACCCTGAAAGTCAATAATCACGGGCTGGCGCGTATTTTTGCCCTCGGCGATGCGGTTGTCAGTGCTGAACAACTGACCGCATGGCTGAAAAAAGAAGATGAGGCGGGGTTTCAGCGCTGCCCGGATATTATGCTGGCTATTTTCCTCAATGGCCTGATTTATGACCGACGCGGTAAAAATGAATCGTCACCCGCGCTGGCTGTTGAACGGCGGATAAATAACAATATTGTGCTGAAAAAGTTACGCATTGCATTTGCGCTGAAAACCGATGATATTCTCACCATTTTGACACAACAAAAATTCCGGGTATCCATGCCGGAAATCACCGCCATGCTGCGTGCGCCAGAGCACAAAAATTATCGCCAGTGTGGCGATCAGCTCCTGCGCTATTTTCTTCGTGGGCTGAGTGAGCGTAGCCACACGGCTTGCTGAACGCATTCCCGGCCGGGGAGGGGACCCCCGCGCCGGGAATGCGTTATCAGCTTATTTAACCTGCTGACCTGGCTGTGCGCCGCTGTCCGGGCTTAACAGGAAGATATCCTTACCGCCTGGACCTGCGGCCATCACCATCCCTTCCGAGAGACCAAAACGCATTTTACGCGGTGCCAGGTTGGCGACCATCACGGTCAGACGGCCAATCAGCACCTGTGGGTCCGGATAGGCGCTACGAATGCCAGAGAAGACATTGCGTTTTTCGCCCCCTAAATCCAGGCTCAGACGCAGTAGCTTATCTGAACCGTCAACCCATTCAGCATTATCGATGCGTGCGATACGCATATCCACTTTGGCAAAATCATCAAATGTGATGGTCGGCTGAATGGGGTCATCGGCCAGCGGGCCGCTCACCGTTGCTGGCGTGGCCGCGATTTGCTGTTTAGAGGCTTCGACCAGTGCCGCCACTTGCTGGCTGTCGATACGCTGATACAGCGCCTTAAACGGATTGATTTGATGCGCTAACAACGGTTGCTCAATACTATCCCAGCGCAGTTCGCTATTAAGGAAAGCCTCGCTGCGTGCGCTCAGATCAGGCAAAACCGGCTTAAGCCAGGTCATTAATACCCGGAACAGATTGATCCCCATCGAACAGATAGCCTGCAGATCGGCATCTCGACCTTCCTGCTTCGCTACCACCCACGGTGCCTGCTCATCAACATAACGGTTAGCCTGATCCGCCAGGGCCATGATTTCGCGGATAGCTTTATTGTACTCGCGACTTTCCCACGCCTGGCCAATGGTTGTTGCAGCATCAGTAAATGTTTTATACAGTGCCGGATCGGCCAGTTCGGCGGCCAACATGCCGTTAAAACGTTTATTAATAAAGCCCGCATTCCGGGATGCCAGATTGACCAGCTTATTAACGATATCGGCATTGACACGCTGAATGAAGTCTTCCAGGTTAAGATCGATATCATCGATACGTGATGACAGTTTAGCGGCATAGTAGTAACGCAGGCTATCGGCATCCAGGTGTTGCAGCCAGCTGCTGGCTTTGATGAAGGTGCCGCGTGATTTGGACATTTTCGCGCCATTAACGGTGACATAACCGTGAACGAATAAGTTGGTCGGTTTACGAAAACCGCTGCCCTCAAGCATGGCGGGCCAGAACAGGCTGTGGAAATAAACGATGTCTTTACCGATAAAATGATACAACTCAGCGCTGGAATCGCGCTGCCAGTAAGTATCAAAACGGCTGCTATCGCCCTGTTTGTCGCACAGATTGCGGAAAGATCCCATATAACCGATTGGCGCATCCAGCCAGACATAGAAGTATTTGCCGGGGGCGTCGGGAATTTCAAAACCAAAATAGGGGGCGTCGCGCGAGATATCCCATTGCTGCAAACCGGATTCGAACCACTCCTGCATTTTATTCGCCACCTGTTCCTGCAATGCGCCACTGCGTGTCCATGCCTGTAACATGTCGCTAAATGCCGGAAGATCAAAAAAGAAGTGTTCGGAATCACGCATAACCGGGGTTGCGCCAGAAATCACCGATTCAGGGGCAATCAGCTCTGTCGGGCTATAAGTCGCGCCACATACTTCGCAGTTATCGCCATATTGATCAGCGGCGTGACACTTCGGACAGCGCCCTTTCACAAAACGATCCGGCAAAAACATGCCTTTTTCGGGATCAAAAAGCTGGGAGATAGTGCGCGTTTTAATTAAGCCATTCTCTTTCAGACGCTGATAGATAAGCGTTGACAAGGCACGATTCTCTTCGCTGTGCGTGGAGTGATAGTTATCGTAACTAATCTTAAAGCCAGCAAAATCAGCCTGATGCTCCTGACTCACTTCGGCAATCATCTGCTCCGGAGAGATGCCAAGCTGCCGGGCTTTTAACATGATCGGCGTACCGTGGGCATCATCGGCACAGATGAAGTTGACCTCGTTGCCGCGCATTCGCTGGTAACGAACCCAAATATCAGCCTGGATGTGTTCCAGCATATGGCCGAGATGGATAGAGCCGTTGGCGTAAGGCAGGGCGCACGTTACCAGAATTTTTTTCACGACTTGAGTCATAATGGGTATTGCATCTTTGGTTAGGAAAAGGGCTTTTGATATTATCAAAAGGGTATTGAGTGCGCCATAAATGGCTGACTATCTGGAAAACCGCCAGTTATGATAGACTCAAAAAGAGTGAAGAATTTTCATAATAACAAAGGAGTTGGGATGACTGCACAATCCCAGACTAAATCCCCCGAACAGCTGCGGGCGATGGTCGCCGGAATACTGACTAATTTTCAGCACCCGACATTGCAACATAATCTGATCGATCTGAAAGCCCTGCATCATGTTGCCTGGCTTGATGATACCGTACATATTGAAATCCAGATGCCTTTTGTCTGGCACAGCGCTTTTGTTGAGCTGCAGGCGCAATGTGCCGCAGAACTACTGCGGGTCACTGGTGCTCAGGCGCTTGACTGGAAACTGTCATACCATATCGCGACTCTGAAGCGGGTCAACAATCAGCCGGGAATCAATGGCGTTAAAAATATTATTGCGGTGAGCTCCGGTAAAGGCGGAGTCGGTAAATCCTCAACTGCGGTTAATCTGGCACTGGCATTAGCGATGGAAGGGGCGAAAGTCGGCATTCTTGATGCGGATATTTACGGCCCATCCGTGCCCGCTATGCTGGGAGCGGAAGATCAGCGCCCGACCTCTCCCGATGGCACTCATATGGCACCGATCATGAAATTCGGACTCGCCACTAACTCGATCGGCTATCTGGTGGCGGATGACAATGCGATGATATGGCGTGGTCCGATGGCCAGCAAAGCGCTGATGCAAATGCTTCAGGAAACCCTGTGGCCGGACATCGACTATCTGGTACTCGATATGCCGCCAGGCACGGGTGACATCCAGTTAACTCTGGCGCAGAATATACCCGTCACCGGTGCCGTGGTGGTGACCACACCGCAGGATATCGCGCTGATTGATGCCAAAAAAGGGATTGTCATGTTTGAAAAAGCGGGGGTGCCGGTATCCGGTATCGTCGAAAATATGAGCGCACACATCTGCAGTCAGTGTGGTCATCATGAAGCTATCTTCGGCAGTGGTGGGGCAGAGAAGCTGGCCGAAAAATATCATACCCAGCTTCTGGCCCGTTTACCGCTGCATATCCAGCTGCGGGAGGATCTGGATAATGGCACACCGACGGTCATTGCCCGTCCGGAGAGTGAGTTCACCACGATCTATCGTCAGCTGGCGGATCGCGTGGTAGCACAGCTTTACTGGCAAGGGGAAGTCATTCCCGGAGAGATTGCTTTTCGCGCATTGTGATCTCACCTGATCGCTGGCAGTATGCCCTGTGTCTTTGTGCGCCGGTAAGGCACGGGAAAATACAGGGCATTTTGTTTGTGATATTAATGACGATAGAAAATATCGCCATCATAAATTTTGACAATTTCACCGCTATTATCACTGATCAGCACATAGCTGCCGCCCAGATAGGTATAGTGGGTGTCCGCCATCGGCTCAGGCAGATTGCGTAGCTGCCATTGTGTAATCGCGTATTCCGGGGTGAGATACAACGGCGGAACGGCATCACCGCGATGGTATGAGACGAAATCGGCGATGACACTATCCAGCTCGAACTTTTCTACACTGGCCGCCCATCCATAACCGGCACCGATCAATAACACGCTCAGCAGCAGTAGCTTTACTTTACCCATAACACCCTCATTATTCGTCCTCTATCATTATGACTATACCGTCATAGCCTGGTATCATTCCTGAAACAGGGGAGCGATGGCAAGCAGTCATTTGCGCAAAATTGTCAGAAAAGGGTGGCCAGGTAACATTAATCACTCTGGCGGATTAACATAGGGACAACAATGCGTCATATTAAGAGCGTGGCTATTCAGGTCTCCGGCCGTGACCGAAACAGGTGTACGCTGTGGTTTCTCCGCGCTGTCAGGCCCAGGCTGGGATAGCCTCTAAACTAAAGGATAGTACGTTTGCCAGAACACAGGTGCGTCTGGTAATCGATTAACTTGCCCTCATCGCCGGGCAGGAAGACAGGCAGGTTTCGGCCTGCATTAACAGGAGTTATGACTTATGACTGATATTACATCGTTACTTGGCAAAGATGCCGATAGCCTTTTACAGCACCATTGTAAGACGATCCCCGCCGATCAGTTGTATCTGCCTGGGGCAGATTATATTGACCGGGTGATGATTGATAACAATCGTCCGTCAGCGGTGCTGCGTAATATGCAAACGCTGTATAATACCGGACGCCTGGCGGGAACCGGATACCTCTCTATTCTTCCTGTTGATCAGGGAGTAGAACACTCAGCCGGTGCCTCTTTTGCCGCTAACCCGCGCTATTTTGACCCCAAAAATATTGTTGAGCTGGCCATTGAGGCGGGCTGTAACTGCGTGGCATCGACTTATGGCGTACTAGCCTCGGTCTCCCGTCGTTATGCGCACCGCATTCCCTTTCTGATGAAGCTCAACCACAATGAAACCCTGAGTTATCCAACGCAATACGATCAGACGTTATATGCCAGTGTGGAGCAGGCGTTCAATATGGGCGCGGTAGCAGTCGGTGCGACAATCTATTTTGGCTCTGCGGAATCCCGTCGCCAGATTGAAGAGATCTCTGCCGCCTTTGAGCGCGCACATGAACTGGGATTGGTTACCGTACTGTGGGCTTATCTGCGCAATCCGGCGTTTAAGATAGACGGGGTGGATTACCATGCCGCCGCTGATTTAACCGGCCAGGCTAACCATCTGGCGGCCACCATTGGTGCCGATATCGTCAAGCAGAAGATGGCTGACAATAATGGCGGCTATAAAGCGGTGAATTTTGGCTATACAGATGATCGCGTTTATAACCAGCTAACCAGCGACAATCCCATTGATTTAGTGCGTTATCAGTTAGCCAACTGTTATATGGGACGTGCCGGGCTGATCAACTCTGGCGGAGCCGCAAGTGGAGAGAACGATCTGGCTGATGCTGTACGCACTGCGGTGATCAATAAACGTGCCGGGGGAATGGGGCTGATTCTGGGACGTAAAGCGTTTAAAAAATCGACGGCAGAGGGGGTGAAACTGATTAATGCGGTACAGGATGTCTATCTCGACAGTAAAGTCACCATTGCCTGAGCAGGAAAAAAATGTGCCGATGGGTAACATAACCGATCGGCAAGCGTGATTATTATGGACATCCGCTGGAGAAATAAACCTGCGTAACAGAAGGTTACGCAGGTCAGGGAGATTACTTCAGACGCAGAGTTTATTGATTATGCTTTTACTGGCGACAATCATACACGGCTTGCGGTCAGACAGTTTGTGATCAGTTTCTAATTTATGGTGACAGAAAGTTAAGCATGCGGATCGCGAGTTGTCTGGCCAGACAGATTACGCATCAGCAGGGCGTAATCCAGCACGATGTTATCGGGCACTGGTAACCAGACGGTATAGCCATCACCGGGAGCGACAGAGATCGCTTCGCCTTTCCCGTTGAACATCTGTTCAAGGGTGAAATTAATGTTACCCTGTGGCGTTATTAGCTCAAGGCTATCGCCAACAGAAAACTTATTTTTCACCGCCACAGCAGCGCCGTAGTGGTTGCGTTCACCGGTAAACTCTCCCACAAATTGCTGGCGTTCTGATACCGAATAGCCATACTCGTAATTCTGATACTCATCATGGTTGTGACGACGCAGAAAACCTTCGGTATAACCACGGTGCGCTAACCCTTCCAGAGTGGCCAGTAAGCTTTGATCAAACGGTTTTCCGGCCACCGCGTCATCGATGGCTTTACGATACACCTGAGCGGTACGGGCACAATAGTAAAATGATTTGGTACGGCCTTCGATTTTGAGTGAATGGACGCCCATCTCAGTCAGCCGTCCGACATGGGCAACCGCGCGCAGATCGCGCGAATTCATGATATAGGTGCCATGTTCATCCTCAAAAGCCGCCATATACTCACCCGGACGTTGGCTCTCTTCCAGCATAAAAACCCGATCCGTTGGCGCACCGATGCCGAGGTCAGGTTCACTATTTTGAACTGGCACGATATTGCCCACCAGATCTTCTGTTCCTTCCTGAACCTTATATTGCCAGCGGCAGGCATTAGTACAGGTTCCCTGGTTCGGATCACGCTTATTAATATAGCCCGATAACAGACAACGTCCGGAATAGGCCATGCATAAAGCGCCATGAACGAAAATCTCGATCTCGATATCCGGAACCTGACGGCGAATTTCAGCGATCTCTTCGAGGGAGAGTTCGCGCGAGAGAATAATCCGACTGAGCCCCATCTGTTGCCAGAATTTCACGGTCGCCCAGTTGACCGCATTGGCCTGTACCGACAGGTGAATAGGCATCGCCGGGAAGTTTTCCCGTACCAGCATAATCAACCCCGGATCGGACATAATCAGCGCATCCGGCCCCATATCCACCACCGGTTGCAGATCGCGAATGAACGTTTTCAGCTTGGCGTTATGGGGCGCAATATTAACCACCACATAGAATTTCTTCCCAGCCTGGTGGGCTTCATGGATGCCAAGCTGTAAGTTTTCATGGTTGAATTCATTATTGCGGACACGCAGGGAATAACGTGGCTGGCCAGCATATACGGCATCTGCGCCATAGGCGAAAGCATAACGCATATTTTTAAGCGTGCCAGCGGGGGAAAGAAGCTCTGGTTTAAACATGATGTTCTCATTCTGATGACAGGTCAGATTCGCCTCATGCAATGGGGCGAGCTGGAAGGGGAATCACTCCAGGTGGCGGCATTGTAGCGTTGTGGTTAAGGAGAGTAAACCGCTTGCTGGCGAAACAGATCGTGACTGTCCTTGATATACGTCGGTATTGCCTCTCTGCTTCTGTTATCGATAAAAACTGATGACATTCAGTCATGTGACTTATGGTGGTCATGCTGAACGGCTGCCGGGAACATTGGCAACACTTTGTTAAAAAAGAAAGCGCAATTTAGGTTATTTTAGGCTTTGTTGAATAATAGTGAACCATGCTGTTTTATCACACCTGTTTTGGTCATAAATGCTGGTCTCTACTGCGAGAAGCTTCCGACCCTGACCTTAACCTTCTGATTTTACGTTGAGGAAGACCGATGTTTTTGTAGGCACGCAACATAATATCTATTTATTCAACAAAGCCGTTATTTTATGCAAATGTATCTTCTGATATTAAATTGTTCTTTTATTGCTGAGCAGTCATTAAAACTTAATGATAAAAAACAATTAACTTCTTCATGCTGAGATAAATTTAAGTATTGATAACCGTCGTGGCTATTATTTTTTCTCAACGGCTGACTGATAATATCAGCCAGCCGTTGAATACAGTGGAATACTTACGGCTTACCATGTTGATGATCCCACGATCTATCCATTTTTAGTTCTATTTATATTCATCTTTTCTGTACCACTGACTGTGAACTGGTATTTTTTAATATCAAAAAAGGGACGATAATGGCAGGGTCTCTGAGGGTGCGTTTGCCGTGGGGCATGGTGCGCACCGCGATCAGGATATATTTTTATCGTTGCGCATACTATTTTCGGCGGTGATATAAAAAATGAAGGAAACGAGGTGATCAGGCAGCGCAGATTCATCATCATGCAGGAAATCAGCAAGTTGATATCATGGCCTGAAAGCCGTACTCATCCGCGCATTGCGCATGATCGGAGTCATGATTTATCCGCCGTTGACAATTGATAAAAAGCCAATGTAAACTCGCCAATTATATTGCTCTATATCATATTAATTAATATAAAAATATATGAGCACAAATCTTGTTCTGTTGGGTTTGTGCGGTAGCTGTACTCTGACACCGAATAGCCATAGGGTAAAATTATTTGTTAAATATCCAGCATTAATTTTATCTGTCATCATTTAACTATCGCTGTGGAAAAGCATTATGATAATGCGCGTACTGTTTTTACTCTTATCTGTCATGGCAGTATCGAGCTGTAAAACGCCGAAGCCAGTCATAATAACCGACGATACCATTGAGACCACTCAGGTCAATGGCGTGACGTTAAAACACCGGCATATTATTACGCCACCTGTTGAATTCACTCAGATTAATGAACCTTATCGTGCCATGTATCCCGCTTCGCTGATGAGTCGTACTAACTTTGGTGGCAAAGTGCTGCGCACCCTGGAAACGGGAAAAACCTACGTGGTACTAGGGCAGACGGAACAGTTCTGGATGGCTCTCGCGGATGAAGACGGTGATCAGCTTATCGGTTATGTCCCCATGCGGGCGGTAATCAAAGCGGATCAGTATGAAGCCAATGTGCGTAAACAGGCACGGCGTCCCAAGGCACGCAAGAAGACAACCTGCGTCGATGTCGATGGCAATAGTAAGGCCTGCAAAGACAGCGTAAACGGCACCTGGATTCTGGACTAAGCAGATTTTATGGGCTTGTTTCTATGAATAATAAAAATTTTCATAAGATGTGGCTGACCCTTTATCTGGTGTTAATCGCCCTGGTCAGTGGCTGTACCACATCTTCAAACAGCACGCCATCCCGCTATACGTTGCAGTTTCGGGCTAATCCACAAGTCAATCATTCTGCCCCGCTCAAGGTCAGAATGTTATTGCTGAAATCCGATGCTGAGTTCATGTCCAGCGATTTCTACTCGTTGCAGAATAACGCCACTGCCACACTGGGCGCCAATCTGCTGAACAGTGATGTGTTCTTCCTGATGCCCGGTGCACTGGCGAAAACCCTGAGCGGGAAAAGCGATCCACAAGCGCGTTATATCGGGGTGATGGCGGAATATCAGACGCTGGATGGTAAAAAATGGCGTGTCTCACTGCCACTGCCCGACCCCAGCGAAAAGCATATCTATCAGTTCTGGAAGTGGTCGGATGATGAACTTGAGGCCACGGTCTTTCTTGATGTCAATGGCATTCGGATCATCCGGCAGTAATGCGGCCTCCTACACAGGATACAGATCATCATGACGAAAGCAGAAAAGGTTGTCTGGACAGAAGGGATGTTCCTGCGTCCACACCATTTTCAGCGAACAGAAAGTTACCTGCTCAACCATGTTCGTCAATGAGGGGCGTTACAACGATCCTATCTCTGGGGGTTTCTTGATCTTGAACTGGACGAGGCGATGTTGCGTCAGGGCTGTATTGCCCTCAGCTACTGCAGTGGATTACTGCCGGACGGCACCTTTTTCGAGGTGCGTCGTACTCGCCACGGCCCGGTGCCACTGAAAATTCCTGACAATATCAGCAATGAAAAAGTGGTGCTGGCGTTGCCGGTACGGCGAGGTGATCGTGAAGAGGTGATTTTCAGCGAGGAAAAAGCCTCACTGGCGCGATGAACAAGAGGTTGAAGACGATAACGCCATCTCGACAGGCGAGGTCACGGTACAGTTTGGCCGTCTGCGTCTGACATTAATGCTGGAAAAAGATCTGACGGCGGAATGGTCTGCGATTGGTGTAGCCATGGTGAGCGAAAAACGCAATGACAATCAGGTGCCGCTGGATAACAGCTACATCCCGCCGATGCTGAATGCTAATAATAGCCCACAACTCTATAGCATGATCAACGATCTATACAGTTTATTGACACAGCGTAGCCAGCAAATTGCTGTCCGCCTGCGTCAGCCTGGGCGTTTTAACACCTCTGAGCTGACTGAGTTTACCTTGCTCTCACTGATTAACCGCCATCTCGGTGAAATCTCACATTTAAAAGCGCTGCCGCTCCTGCATCCGGAAACGCTCTGGCGTAGCTGGTTACCGTTTGCCACTGAGCTGACCACCTGGACTTCTCAGCGTACCGCGGAACATGCGCTGCCGGTGTATGATCATGACGCCCTGGCGGTCTGCTTCGCTAAACTGATGCTGATGTTACGTCAGGGGCTGTCGCTGGTGATCGAAGATCACGCCATTCAATTGCCACTGCATGAACGTTCTCATGGCCTCAATATTGCCACGGTGCCGGAAGTCAACATGGTTCATGAGTTTGGCTTCGTGCTGGCAGTGAAAGCCAATGTACCGGGTGACCATCTGCGCACCCATTTCCCGGCGCAGATGAAAGTAGCGCCGGTATCTAAAATTCGCAACCTGGTACAGCTGCAACTGCCCGGTATTGTGCTGCGCGCGCTGCCGCAACTTCCCTGGCATGCAGGCTACAGCTACTTCGAACTGGAGAAAGGCAGTGAGCTGTGGAAGGAAATGGATAAATCCGGTGCTTTTGCGCTGCATCTCGCTGGCGAGTTTCCCGGTCTTGAGATGGAGTTCTGGGCCTTCCGTAGTCAGACAGAATAACAAAGCGAGCGCTGAATATGCAGGAACGACAGGATACGGGAAGTGATACTCTGTTTAGCGGAGTCAATGGCAATAACCTACTGGTAGCGGCGGCCAATCCGCTGCTCAACGCGATCCCGCAAATTCGTCATTCAGTCTCCCATGAGGATCAGGAGGCGTTGCGTCAGTATCTGATCGATGAAATTCGCCGTTTCGAAGTTCGCTGTCAGCAGGCAGGATTGCCCTATGAGATGATCATCGGTGCGCGTTACTGCTTATGTACCGCACTGGATGAAGCTGCAGCACTCACTCCGTGGGGAAACAGCGGTGTCTGGTCCAGCGGCGGGTTGCTGGTCACCCTTCATAACGAAACCTGGGGAGGCGAAAAGTTCTTTCAGTTACTGGCGCGTTTATCGCAAAACCCACGCGAACATATTCTGCTGCTGGAAATGATCAACTACTGCCTGTTACTGGGTTTCGAAGGGCGCTATCAGATACTGGATAATGGCCGCACCCAGCTTGAAACCATCAAGCAGCGGCTATGGCAGATGATCCGTAGTGTGCGTGGCAGTTGCCCGCTGCCGCTTTCTTCGCACCCGGAAGACGGCCCGATCCAGAATAAATTATGGCGCCCGATGATACCGCTATGGGCTTGTGTCGCGCTGGTTGGGTTCCTTGCCTGCCTGCCTGCTTTATATTTTTCTTAACTGGAGTCTCAGCGACAACACCAATCCGGTGCTGGCAAAGATTTATCAGTCTCAGCTGCCGGATATTCCCCTTCAGCAACCGGCCAGACAACAGCCAGCGATGCTCAACCTGCGCGGTTTCCTGAAACCTGAAATCGATGCCGGTCTGGTGACGGTGAAAGATGAGGCGGATCGTAGCGTCGTATTACTGAGAGGCGATGGATTATTCGCTTCTGGCTCCACCGTGGTGCGCGACCGTTATGAGCCGGTCATCAACCGTATCGCGCAGGCAATGAACAACGTCAGCGGCAAAATACTGGTGGTTGGATACAGCGATAACATTCCGATACGGAGTGCGCGTTTTGCCTCCAACTATGAACTCTCTCTCGATCGTGCCAGGGCGGTACAAAAACAGTTACAGGAAAATCTGTCACAACCAGAACGTGTCAAGGCGGAAGGGCGTGGTGACGCCAGTCCACTGGTCCCGAATAATACGCCGGAAAACCGCGCCCGTAACCGCCGTGTAGAAATTACGCTGCTGGTGTCGCCTGAAAATACGCGTGCGGAACTGAATGAATTGCCGCAAGGAAACTAAGAATGCTGATGACGCTTCTTTCTATACTGACCAGTCGCATTCTGTGGAGTCTGTTGGGCGTCACTGCGCTTGCGGCAGTGATCTGGATAATGGGCCCGCTTTTATCCATCGCCGATATCCGACCGCTCGAATCCGAACTGAGCCGTATTATCACCATTGTGGTGCTGTATCTGCTCTGGGCACAGAGCTATATTCTGCCCCAGCTCTATAATGCCTGGCTCAACCACAAGCTGATGGATAAGCTCAATGAAAACAGCCGCAACCGGGAAACGGCCGAGCCACAAAAGCGACTGAGCAGCGAAGAACAGATCCTCGCCGGACGTTTTGATGAAGCCGCTCAGATACTGAAAAAGGCTCACTTCAGTAAAGCGGGGCATGGTGCAAAGTGGATCCAGCGCTTCGGTACCCAATATCTCTATCAGTTGCCCTGGTATGTGATTATTGGCGCTCCCGGCTCCGGTAAAACGACTGCACTGGCCAATTCCGGATTGCAATTCCCGCTGGCGGATCACTTTGGTAAGACCGCATTGCGGGGAATTGGTGGCACCCGTAACTGCGACTGGTGGTTTACTAACGAGGCAGTATTACTTGATACCGCAGGATGCTATACCACCCAGGATAGCGAACAGATTCAGGATGCCAATGAATGGCTGAAATTTGTCGGCTTATTGCGTAAATATCGCCGCCGCCAGCCGATTAACGGTGTCATCATCACCATCAGCATCTCTGATCTACTGACCCATTCCGCCGAGGTCTCCCGGCAGCAGGCGGCCGATCTCCGTCAACGGCTCTCGGAACTGCATGAACAACTGGGCATCCGTTTCCCGGTTTACGTTATCGTCACCAAAGTTGACCTGCTCAAAGGCTTCCGCGCGTGGTTTACCGATTACGATAAAAGTCAACGCGACCAGATCTGGGGCTTTACTCTGCCGTGGGAGCAGACCAAACACACCGATTATGATCTGATGACCAACTTCCAGCAGGAGTTTTCGCTGTTACAACAGCGCCTCGATGCTGGTCTGCCGGAAACCATGCTCAAGGAACGTGATGCCAAAACCCGTGCCGAAGCATATATCGAGCGCATGGGCAGGGCAGGGATTTGGCAGCGTGCAGATACCGCGCGTAGGCGATGAAGTGGTGATTGATTTTATCAACGGTGATCCTGATCGCCCGCTGGTCACTGGCCGGGTGTATAACGAAGCGAGCATGCCGCCGTGGCAATTGCCCGCTAACGCCACCCGCATGGGTTTTATGACACGCAGCAAGGATGGCCATGTCGATAACGCCAGCTTCCTGTTCTTCGAAGACAAGGCCGGAGAAGAGTCGGTAGATTTGCATGCTGAAAAAGATATGCGTGTTTCGGTGGAGAATGATCAGGCGGTTAGTATTGATGGCAGCCGAACGACCGTGATCCTCAAGGAACAACAGGATGATGTGACCGGTGACGGAATATTTTACTATCGGGCAAAACGAGCGACGCAGGTGGATCAGGAAGAAACCAGCGTTTTCAATAATAGCCAGACTGAAACCATAAAAAATGGACGAGAAATAAATATCACCTCCGGCGGCGATTAAGATAACCGTGAACGAGGGGCGGAACACGAAAATTACAGGCAAAGAAATTCATCATGTCACTGATAAACTCACCGAAACCTATGAAAATGGACAAGAGACAACAATTTCTGCGGCAGGGAAAAAAGAGATCATTGATGGCGGAATAAATACTCTGGTTCAGAGTGGTAACTGGACGCAAAAAATTGAGAATGGAAAGATAGCCCTTTACTGTAAGCAGGCTATCGATATTTTTAGCGATGAGGCTATTAATTTTCATGCGCCAAAGGCAGAATTTCATCCCGAATTTCATAAATTTTCAATGACGGCATTGAGTGAAAGCGTTACGGGGAACTCATTGAGTATTAATGGAGCTTCTGAAACTGCTACAGCAGTAGCAGGTTCGAGGATAGGTGTTTCACTGTCGCACACTAATGTTGTTTTCAAGCATGATACATTTGTTTCCAGTAATAAGGGTATGGAAGTTAAGCAAATAAAGGCGCTTATCAAGTCTGGTGGTGTGTCTATATCGTCTAAATTACTGACATTATTTTTATAAAAGCAGGAGGAAAAATGAGTACGGGTATTATTATAGCAATAGTGATCTTCATGCTTGTGTTTTGGGCATTCCCGTTAGCAAGGTATCTGTACACAGATATCTATCCCTACTTTAAAGACGCTTCATCCCAGGACGAAGCTTTAGAAAAAGGCCTTGTTGCCCATGCTGATATTATCGCCACTTCCGCTTCAATACCGAAGAGGGCAAAACAGTCACCGCATCGTTATTAAAAGCATTAACATTTAAGGAGATAGAGATGTATAAAGAGGGTAATCTGTCCACGATTAAATATCTGCCCGATGACAATCAAAAAATCGTCATCGTCGAAAAACTACTGATTTCAGGCTAATAAGCGATCACATGGTTGATCATAACTGCGTGATAATTAATGATATAAAAAAGTGATAAAGTAAAAATCTGGTTAAGCGCCAGGCGAATATTTGCTAACAAAAATGAGACATAAGCTATTTTTTTTACTATGCGAGATGGCGGATAAAAACAGAAATTTATAGCAGATATTATTGCTATTGATACACCTTTAAGCTAAAGATACTGATTATCTAAAATAATATGCTATATCTCACTATTTTTTCCTGTTATAGTGCCGATAGCGTAATCGATGAAAGCGTCACTGGTTGATCGACAAATCCACTATCATTATGCTAAAACATGCTGCAGATAATATCTGTCCCGGTCTCCTGCTATTTTGCTGACAGCGCGTGGCCGTGATGAATACATGACAGACGGTGGCAAGGTCATCGTCATATCGTCATCAATGAAAAATATAAAAAAGTGGCTCTGCGCATCTTTAACTTCTTCATAAGAGAAAAAAGCATGTTTTATCTGTGGTTGCTTTTGCTGCCAGCGGGAACAGATTCAGGGAAATAAGATGTTATATCTGTCGAGCTATCCCGGAATAAATATCTGGCCCATCAGGCTATTTTGTCATTTCGGCCATGCCACGCAAGCGCGATACGTGGCAGAAAACAGTGCCCCTGATGTTGCTATTCTCACCCTGGGGGTCGCAACGTTTAAGCATTAATGATTTCAGCAGGAAAATGTCATGCGATTCACGATTATTGCAACGAAAGCCGGTCATCAGCCACCCCAGAGCCGCTGTGATTTCTATACCCCTGGCGGCACCATTGGTCGCAGTTCGGATAATAATCTGGTGCTGCCGGATAATGACCGCGCTATCTCGCGTTTGCAGGCGATAGTACACGTTGATTCTGAGGGAAGATGTAGCGTCACCAATCGCGGTAGCGTCACCAGTGTGGTGATGAATAATATTCCGCTGGAACGAGGACGTCAGGTGGAGCTGCAGGAAGGCGATATCCTCGCGATTGATGATTATCGCATCGAAGTTACCGCTATCAGCAGAGATACGTCATCCGCCAGTCAGCAGACGGCGAGTGAGCCCGCGCAAACCGCTCCCGCGCTGCTCACGGCACCTGCGCCAGAGCATGTCCCGGATAGCCCGCAAGGGAAGCCTGCCGCCGTGCCGACGGAAATATGGGATAGCCTGATGCAGGAGTTTTCCATCTCGGACAGTATCTCTCATAACCATCGTGCGCAGCCATCCGCAACGGCGTTACCTGACCCGTTATCACAACCGACCCTCCCGTCACGTAACGCAGAAGATCCGCTGGCGATATATCAGGACAGCGATCCGCAGCTTGAGCATAAAAATGTCGATCCCAGTACCTTCTTTAACGATGATGGCTTATTTAACAGCGAGAGCATTCTTGACGATGTCACCCCCTCCACCCTGCAACCACCGTTTGAGAATAAACCGACGCCCTTAGAAGAGGTGGTTGATGGGCTTGATCCGCTGGCTCTGTTTGACGGTAATGCCAGTGCGCCGACCAGCAGTCATCATGATCCGCTTGGTTTAATGGCCGGGGCACCGCTCACCCATCCCGATGATATTCTGAGTAGCATCTCAGAGCCGAAACAGAACGAACAGCCACTCGTCAGTGAGGCGCCGTTTGTCTCACCACCCCCCCAGGAAGCACCACAGCCAGAGGTCAGTAATGACGCTCCAGTCCATGAAGAACCGGCCGCTTTTATCCTGCCAACCCCACAGGCGATCGCCCGTAACACGACACAAACACCGAAAGGGCGCCTGCGAATCGACCCGGTCAAAAATGCCACCGCCGCCACCGCGCCCGACCAGAACGCTGAAAAGGGTGACATCCTGCAGGGAGAGCTGCTGACCGCCTTGCTGGAAGGGATGGGATTAAACGACATGCAGCCAGTACCGCAATTCGACCGGCAAAACATGTATCAGCTGGGGCAGATACTGGGCATGTTCTCGCAGGGAACGGTGGCACTGCTCTCGTCGCGTTCGATTCTCAAACGTGGCGTCAAAGCAGATATGACGATGGTACTGGATGATGCGAATAACCCGTTCAAACTGTTACCAACCGGAAAAACGGTGCTTATTCAGATGTTTGGCACACTGATGCCGGGTTTTATGTCGCCGACCAAATCGGTGCGCGATGCGCTGATTGATCTGCAGGCGCATCAGCTGGGGATGATTTCCGGCATTCGCGCCATCATCGCCGCGATGCTGCAATCCTTTAATCCGGAACAGCTGGAGGAACAGGCGAAGCAGCATGGTGTGACATCGCGCCTCGCGCTGCCTGGTAGCCGGAAAGCCGCACTGTGGGACTATTTTGTCCGTCACTATGGTGAAACGGCGGGCGAGATTGAAGATGATTTTCATACGCTATTTGGCGAGGCCTTCCTCCATGCTTATGACATGGAGGTTAATCAGTACAAAGACTCACAAAGTGGATCAGAAGAACAATGAATATTGTAACGGCTTCTCTCTCCCGCCAGGGGACACGCGCCAGCAATCAGGATCAGACCGGAGAAAACATCGGTAAACATGCCGCTTGTTTTGTCGTCTGTGATGGTATCGCCGGTCTGCCTGGCGGTGAAGTGGCGGCTGAGCTGGCGCGTAACAGCATTATTTCTCGCTTTGATGGTGAAAAACATCTTAACGCCCAGCATATCCGCGACTACGTGCAAACGGCAAACCGCACTATCCTTGGTGAACAGCAGAGCGTAGAGAATTATCGCCGGATGGGGACGACGCTGGTCAGCCTGTTTATTGATCGTGATTACCGTCTGGCCTACTGGGCACACGCCGGTGACAGCCGCCTGTATCTGTTTCGTCGTGGCTGGCTATGGCATGTCACTACCGACCACAGCCTTGTGCAGCAGATGAAAGATGCCGGGCAACAGACCGAGAACCTCAATAGCAATCTGCTTTATCTGGCGCTGGGTATTGAAACCGGTGGCCCGGAAGCCAGTTATAGCGATGTCGTGCCGGTGGAAGATGGCGATGTCTTTTTGCTCTGCACCGATGGTTTCTGGCATGGCGTCAGTGAAGAGCAGATGAAACAGTCGCTGCATATGGTCAAAACGCCCCAGGAGTGGCTGACATTAATGAGTCAGCTGATTGAAAAGAATAGCGAACAGGAGGGGAGTGCCCAGGATAACTATACCGCAGTGGCGGTATGGATGGGTGATCCCCAGGATACCACGTTGTTACATACTCTCTCTGATGCCGCACAATTCTTTTCCTGCAGCACAGATTAAACACACAAGGAGTGATATGAAACTCTGGCTATCGGCTCTGGCACTTGTTGCGGTGACATTGAGCGCAGCAGCTGAAAATTTTCGCATCGTGCAGTCGCCGATGCAAAAACTGGATATCTGGATCGACGACATCAGGGACAATACGCCCGAAAGCTGGTGTCAGTCTGATGTAACATTGCGTATCGTGGCGCACGGTAAGAAAGATCTGTCGGTGCTGAAAAACTTTTTGCCGCGTCTCGGTTCACTGCTCGAACATCAGTGCGGCAAACTGAATACCCTGCACTGGACACTCAATAACCCGGCAGGCGTCATGCTCATGCAGGGTAGCGCCAGTCAGGCGCAGGGATGGGGGCCGATAGTCCAGTCGCCGGAGAGCGCACCGGTCTATGCGGCGACCAGTGACCCGTTACTGCCGCCGGAGCAGGACCCGGAATCCCATACCGTGGCTGCCGACCGGACACCGTGGCAGGAGTTTACCCTCCAGGATGGTTGTCATCTGCGCACCTTCTGGCAGGGAGGCGCTACCGCCTCGGCGCTGTTTATCCCCGATTCCGGCCTGGCACGCTGCAGTGACGGTAGCTGGCTGAATGGTCACACCGTGATCTCACAGATCCGCAACGGTGTGCAGGAAGAGCTCGCCGTCACCTATGTTCACGGCTTTCCGGTGGTCGGGCTGGATAGCCGTGTCGATGCGAAAAACGCATTAATCGCCTCGGTAAATAACGAACGGATGGTGTTCAGCACCCAGGAGAGCGGGCAAAGCTGGATGATCCTGCCCTATGACAACACCCTCAATGTCTGGAAAAGCAACGGCACAATAGCGATGGCGATCTCGCCAGAAACCGCCCGTGATAACGCCAAGCTGCAGGCACATATTACCGCTGTCAAACAGATCTGGCAACGGTGGATTAGCCCGGAAACCCCCTTGAATATTATCCTGATTGACACGCTCCGCCCTCAGTTACGTGATCCGGCGGTCGGTGTCTGGCGGACGGCAGAGTAAGGAATGGCTATGAATTCGCTTTATCAATACCTGGCGGGTGACTCGCTCAGCAATACCTTATTGCGACTGGAAGCCGATATCAAAGCCAAACCGGCTGACGCGGATCTGCGTGCTGCATTCGTCCAGCTGCTGATCCTCGATGGCAACTGGACACGGGCGCTGACCCAGTTAAAAAGCTGGCTGGCGCTAAAACCGCAGACCAAACCGACGGTGACGTTACTTAAGCAATCAATACAAGGCGAGCTGCAACGGGAGCAGGTTTTCGCTGGTAAGGCTCGGCCGATCATGCCGGTATCCGATGACGGATGGATGACCCTGCTCATGGATGCCTTCAGCGCAGACGACGCCCAGGCAAAGACCCTGCGCCTGACCGCGCTGGAGCAGGCAACGGCTCACCGTGGTCAGCTCACGTTTGAAGACGCGCCGCCACAACAATTTGCCTGGCTGATGGATGGTGATGCGCGTCTCGGGCCGGTGTGCGAAACCATCGTTAATGGTCGTTATTTCTGGCTCCCCTTCTTAGCGGACTGGACAAATTCATTCAGCGCTGTGACAGCGAAAAAGCGTTCGATATCTTTATCCTGCTCGATAAATCTGACGAGCAACTGGAACGCATCATCGATGCCAGCCATCTGGCACTGCACTGCACCCCGGTGATCAACCTGTTTCCTAAGATGGGGGCCGCCAGAAGCTCAATGAAGGGCAGCACGAATATCACCTGGTGGTGGATAACATCCGGCCACTGGATTATGAAATTTACGCGGTAAACAAAATCTATGGCAGTCAGGATGGCCAGCACGACGACCAGACCTTTCGCCCGTTCTGGCACACCTGGAGCGGCGATAGCGGCAATTATGGCGCCTATTTTTCCTTACGCCGTGAACAGCGTGTCTTGTCTGAACATGCGTTGCATTATGGCACCCGCACCGGGTATATCGGTTCCGAAGTCTTCGCCTCGCTGGTGGATGCCCAGCATGCGCCTTGGCAGGATACGCTGCGCTATATTTCCGCCGAAGTGCTCTGTACCAGCCGTGACTTGCCTTTAATGTTACAGCAGGAGCTGGGGCAATTCATTGTGGCTGACTCGATGCCGGTAAAATCCCTCACCCTGCGTAAAGGCCCGACCTCACCGATACCGGCACTGGCGGAAGGGTTCAGCACCTGGCGGCTCATCAGCCAGCTACAGATGAACTACCTCAGCCTGATGGATGGCGAAAATGAAGAGGGCGCTGCAGCACTACGGCAGTTGCTGGGATTATATGCCAACCTGGCCGCTGCTCGCCAGCGCGGCGAAAACGGCTTGCATGAGATAGCGATCCTGAGTTTTGGCCTGTTTGGCCCTAACGGCCCGCTACCGCTGCATATCACAGAATATGCCCGCGAACGTCTCCAGCATCACCAGGATGCCAGCCTGAGCGCCTTTGCTGACCTGTTCCACCACCGTCTGACGCTACTGTTTTACCATGCCTGGGCGGATGCTCAGCCAGCTATTTCGCTTGATCGCAGCGATAACAATCGGTTTGAGGGCTATCTGGCCTCGCTGATTGGGATGGGCCAGCCGGGTCAGATGAAGAAAGGGAGCTTAAGTAGCCATGCACGCTTTACCTGGACCGGGCATCTCTCGCGCCACGGACGCGATCCACAAGGACTGGAAAAGATCCTGAGCGGCTATTTTAACATTCCGGTCAAACTGGTCGCGAATGTGCCGCAATGGATGCCGCTCACCCGTGATGAACAGGCGCAGTTAGGTCAGGGACGGCGTCTGCCGCGCCTCGGAGAGTCGGCGTTTCTCGGCATCGCCGTGCGTGATGTACAGCACAAATTTCGGCTCGACATGGGCCCGCTCAGCGCAGAAGCGTATGACCGCTTTCTGCCGGGCGAAGCCAGTGTCACTGCCTTACGAGACTGGGTACGCCAGTACGCTGGCATCGATTTTGAATGAGAAATTCGTGTGATATTACGCGCCGATGCGGTGCGGGGTGTCACGCTGGGTGGCACTGGCGGACGGCTGGGATATAGCACCTGGCTGGGGAATCAGCCACAGCCGATCGCGCGTGGTGATCTGATTTATCGCGCAGAAAAATAAATTTCAAACCAACGGAAGCCAACATGTCAGAAATCAGCCGTGCCGTGCTGTTCGGCAAACTGGATACACACTTATTTACCGCGCTGGAAAGTGCTACCGCATTTTGCAAGCTGCGCGGTAATCCCTATGTCGAGCTGGTACACTGGTTGCATCAATTGATGCAACAGCAGGATGGCGATCTACAACAGGTGATCCGCTACTTTGCACTTGATGAGCAACAGCTGACCGACGATATTGTGCTCGCGCTGGATATGCTGCCGCGTGGCGCCAGCTCGGTCTCCGACCTGTCAGAACATATCGACAGTGCGGTGGAATGTGCCTGGGTATATGGCTCGCTCAAATTTGCGGTCAACCGTATTCGCGGCGGCCATTTACTGATCGGCATACTCAAAAGCGGCAATCTGGCCAATGTACTGAAAAGCATCTCCGGGCAGTTCAGCCGGATTAACAGCGGCATGTTGATTGAACAGTTTGCGACCATTTGTGCAGACAGCAAAGAGGCGCAACCGGACGATGCCAGCCAGGCGATCCCTGCCGATGCGCCGCCTGTCGCGCAGAGCTCATTAACTCGCTATGGCCAGGATCTGACGGCGCGGGCGCGTGAAGGAAAAATCGATCCGGTCGTCGGCCGCGATGAAGAGATCCGCCAGATGATCGATATTTTAATGCGACGTCGCCAGAATAACCCGTTACTGACTGGGGAGGCCGGGGTCGGTAAAACCGCGGTCGTCGAAGGGCTGGCGCGTCGTATTGTTGAAGGGGATGTGCCAGAGCCACTACAGAATATCCAGTTATGGTTACTGGATATCGGACTGTTACAGGCTGGCGCGGGAATGAAAGGGGAATTTGAAGCCCGTCTGCAGGCACTGATTAATGAAGTGCAATCCAGTACGACTGCGATAATTTTATTTATCGATGAAATCCACACCCTGATTGGTGCCGGGGGACAGCAGGGAACCGGCGATGCGGCCAATCTGCTCAAACCGGCGCTGGCACGGGGACAGTTGCGCACTATCGGCGCCACCACCTGGGCCGAATACAAAAAATATATTGAGAAAGATCCGGCGCTGACCCGCCGCTTCCAGACGGTGCAGGTTCACGAACCGGACGAAGCGAAAGCGATACGGATGCTGCGCAGTATCGTCTCGCCACTGGAGACCCATCATCAGGTGCTGCTGCTGGATGAAGCGGTAAGCGCGGCAGTCAAGCTTTCGCATCGCTACATTCCGGCCCGCCAGTTGCCGGATAAAGCCGTCGCCTTACTGGATAACGCCTGCGCCCGGGTCGCCGTCAGCCAGAGTGCGCCACCGGCACAACTGGAGGATTGCCTGCGCCAGCTTACTGCGCTGGAGACCGAACTGGCGATTGCTGAACGTGAAGCGCGTATGGGGGTGGGCGATCCACAACGCATCGCGACACTCACTGCGGCGCGCGACAGCGGCCAGATCCTGGCGGATAGCTTAAAACAACGCTGGCAACAGGAACGCAGCCTGGTCAGTGAGATTATCCGTCTGCGGGCCGCGCTGTTTGCCGCCGATGAGGGCGAAGCATCGGAACTGCGCACTCAGCTTGCCAGCCAGCAACAGGCGCTGAACAGTCTACAGGGCGATGAGCCACTGCTGTTTACCGCGGTGGATGAAAACGTCGTCGCGGCGGTGGTCTCTGACTGGACCGGTATCCCGCTGGGGCGGATGGTAAAAAACGAGATCGATGCGATACTGAACCTCGCCGATACCCTCAATCAGCGGGTCATCGGGCAGCGCCACGGCCTCGACTTGATCGCCCGGCGGGTAAAAACTTCGCGGGCAAAGCTCGACGACCCCAACAAACCGATTGGCGTATTTATGCTGTGTGGCCCCTCCGGGGTCGGCAAAACCGAAACCGCACTGGCGCTGGCCGAGTCGCTATATGGCGGTGAGCAGAACGTGATTACCATTAACATGAGTGAATTTCAGGAAGCACACACCGTCTCTACCTTAAAAGGTGCCCCGCCGGGTTACGTCGGTTATGGCGAAGGCGGTGTGTTAACAGAAGCCGTGCGCCGTCGCCCCTATAGCGTGGTATTGCTGGACGAAATCGAAAAAGCGCACCCGGATGTGCATGAGATCTTCTTCCAGGTGTTCGACAAAGGCTGGATGGAGGATGGTGAGGATCGTCACATTGATTTTCGTAATACGATTATTATCCTGACCACCAACATCGGAACGGAGCTCATTAGCGCCATGTGTGCCGATCCGCAACTGATGCCTGAACCGGAAGCGTTAAGTGGTGCGCTGCGTCAGCCGCTATTACAGGTATTTCCACCGGCGCTACTGGGACGCCTGCTGGTCATCCCTTACTACCCGCTCAGTGATGCGATGCTGGGGCAGATCGTACATCTGCAACTCAAACGCATTCAGCGTCGACTGGAAGAAAACCACAACATTATTTCAGTATTTGATGACAGTGTAGTGGAACAGATTGTTCAGCGCTGTACCGAGGTAGAGTCAGGGGGACGAATGGTGGACGCGATCCTGACCAACACCCTGCTACCGCGGATAAGCCAGATTTTGCTTACCGCCAGTCGCAGCGACGAACAGTACCGACATCTGTCTGTGCGCTGTGAGCAGGGTGAATTTCACTGTCAGTTTGCTGTGTAATAATCATCAAGAGAGCTGGAAAAGATGACGGATAATAATCGGGCTGTCCCGAACGCACTACCGGTCGGGTATCGTTTTAATGAGTTTGAAATCAAAAAAGTGATTGGTGGTGGTGGCTTCGGCATTGTCTACCAGGCCTGGGACCATCAGCTCGAACGCACGATCGCGATTAAAGAATTTATGCCTGCCTCACTGGCGGTACGTGGTGAGAATATGGCGCTGGTACTGCGCAGTGAGCGCTTCAGCAAAGCGTTTTCCGTTGGGTTGAACAGTTTCATACAGGAAGCACGACTGCTGGCGCGTTTTAATCACCCAAACCTGTTGCATGTGCTGCGTTTCTGGGTACAAAACGATACCGCGTATATGGGAACGTTATTTTATAGCGGTACGACACTTTCGCGTCTGCGTGAAGAGCGACCGGAAATCATCAACGAAACCTGGATCCGCCATATATTGCCAATGCTGTTGGGAGCCATCAAGACGCTCCACGATGAAGGCTACCTGCACCGTGATATCTCGCTGGATAACATTCAAATACAGGATAACGGCTTGCCGATCCTGCTCGATTTCGGTTCAGCCCGTCGCACTATCGGAAGCCTTTCTGATGAGACCGAAACCATGTTGCGACCCGGCTTTGCGCCAGTCGAACAGTATACTGACGATAATGAAAGCGAACAGGGGCCGTGGACTGACATCTATGCGCTCGGTGCGGTATTACATACCCTGATCGTTGGCTCGCCGCCGCCGGTTAGCGTGGTACGTTCGATTGAGGATACCTGTCAACCACTGGTGGAGCTGCGACCACAGGGATATTCCCTGTCGCTACTCAACGCCATTGACCGTGCGCTGGCACTGAATATCGCTGATCGGCCACAATCTATTGATCAATTTGCCGCGCTGATTGAGATGCCGGTCGCCGGGATTGAAGAGGTGTTGGTCACAAAAAAACCGGCGAAGGAGCCGGTGCCAGTGGCAGAAAAAATAGTCCCGTCGCCAGACTGGCGACGCTATAAGATCCCGGCAATTATCGCTGCTGTACTGCTGGTGGGCATTACCACAGGCGCAATACTGTTGAGTGGTGGCGGTCATGATACGCCAGCGCACATTGCTGGCACACCTGGCGCAACGCCGCCAGTTGAGGACGCGACACATGCCCCCGAAGTGGCTCCGCTTAACGATCAGACGCCGCCGTCAGACGGGGAGAACGCTCCGCTTTCAGTGGCTGCCAGCCCGATCGCACAAGTCTATATTCGTATGCTGGACGGTGAGACCCTGACGGTCAATGGCGAGCTGAAAACCGTGCATCCGGCATCGGATGGTTATGCGATGCTCAGTCTGCCTGTGGGTGAGTTCACGATAGATCTACAGGACAATGGCAAAACCCGCACGCAGGTGCTGAATATTACACAACCGGGTACCTGGCTGGTAAATCCGTAAATAATAAAAGGTTAATCATCCACGCCTTACTTCAGCACAGGGAACGGTCATGCGCAAAGGCAACACCATCGGAAAACTGCAGTATGTGCCGCCGCCGCTCGACACGGTCGATGGCGGCAGCGCTAATCCGCCGGTGAAGAACGACTGGTGAGCCGAGTGGGGCGAGATGGTGCACAGCGGGCTCGATATCGTCGGCGCGATACCGGTGAACGAGGCAGTAGCTTGCGCCAGTTCGCGCTTAACGCGGGCTATGAGCCACGAACAGTCACCCAAGCTGTCAGCCGCTGGGCAGGAAAAAGCGAACTTCCACGCGTCGTTTGACTTATCGGATTTTGCGAGACCTTTCGGTCGCAATAGGCAAAGAAGTTACCCCCGGCATCCTCAAGGAGGCGTCAGACGACTCGGTACGGAAAGTGATTTATCTGGCAATCCAGTCAGCCTCAAAAAAATGGAGTATGCCGATCCAGAACTGGCGACTGGCAATGAGTCGCTTTATTATTGAGTTTGGTGATCGCCTGAGCGGGTCCTTTAATACGGTGGCAGTTACACAGAATGATTTACAGGGTCAGAGAATTTGCTGATTCAGAGTATCAAGAGGTGCAACGATTAATTGATTGTTTAAAGAGATCTTGTAAATAATTCTGTATATCCATCAACTCTTGTAAATCATTCTGTATAACTATAATCGCATCCAGCTAAATATCACCGTAAAGCAACACCGCACGGTGCCTATAATGTCTTTGGCCGCCGGACGTGGAAACAGGACGCCAGCGGGATAACCGTTTTTATCTGGGACGGCGACCGGCTGCTGAATGAAATCAGCGACCCGCGCAGCCATCTGTGGATTGACGAAGACGAGCACGGCTTCGCCCCGCTGGCGCAGGTCACCCACCGGGCAGGCGAAGATAAAAAAGAGGCACGGGTCTACGAGTATCACAACGACGCCTCCGGCCTGCCACGCGAACTGACCGACGTACAGGGCATGGCAGGCCGATTCCCACAACGGGAATCACACCGCGCAGGTAACAACCGGCAGCGAAGACAGCGCTGGGCCACCCCGATGCAGCATCAGCATGGTGGTCAGTCGGCGGGCATGATTTTTATCGCAGGTTTTATGAATCATTTTCCGCATCAGGCGTCGTTCGTTACGGAGAACAGATGCTATGATCGGTATTCTTCTGGCAGTTGATCAGATCACACACTCCGTGCAGAGTGCGCTTAAAGGGATCAACTGTTCGGCGCCACCATTTAGCGTTACCCGATGATGGAGTCCATGTACAAACCCGCTGAAATTGAAAAAATTATCATTCATTGTTTCCGTTATCTGGCTGGGACGATGGCAAACGTGGGCTTCTCTTTTATTGATTCTGCGCATCCTGTATGATAGCGCGGACTAACCCTGGTAATATTGGTACTATTCCCTCACTATGACCCTTTTAGCTCTTGGTATTAATCACAAAACAGCCCCTGTCGCGCTGCGGGAACGCGTTGCGTTTTCGCCTGATACGCTCGATCAAGCGCTGGAGAGCTTACTGGCTCAGCCAATGGTACAGGGTGGGGTGGTGCTTTCAACCTGTAATCGGACGGAGTTATATCTCAGTGTTGCGCAACAGGATAATTTGCGTGAAGCCCTGATTCGTTGGTTATGTGATTATCATCATCTCAATGAGGAAGATCTGCGTTATAGCCTGTACTGGTATCAGGACAACGATGCGGTCAGCCATCTGATGCGTGTCGCCAGCGGCCTCGATTCACTGGTACTGGGTGAACCACAGATCCTCGGACAGGTAAAAAAGGCTTTTGCTGACTCCAGCCGCGGGCACGGCAAAGTCAGTGAACTGGATCGGATGTTTCAGAAGTCTTTCTCGGTGGCCAAACGGGTACGCACTGAAACCGATATCGGTGCCAGCGCCGTTTCTGTCGCTTTCGCCGCCTGTACTCTGGCACAACAAATCTTCGAATCACTGAACAGTGTAACGGTGTTGCTGGTGGGCGCGGGCGAGACTATCGAGCTGGTTGCCCGGCATTTACGGGAAAGTCAGGTGCGGAAAATGATCGTCGCCAACCGAACCCGTGAACGGGCAAAAACGCTGGCCGGAGAGGTGGGGGCGGAGATTATCGCGCTGAGCGATATTGATCAGCGACTGAAAGAGGCCGATGTTATTATCAGTGCCACAGCCAGCCCACTGCCGATCATTAAGAAAGAGATGGTCGAACGTGCGCTGAAAGCACGGCGTAACCAGCCGATGTTGCTGGTCGATATTGCGGTACCGAGAGATGTTGAGCCTGCGGTGGGTAAGCTGGCCAATGCTTACCTGTACAGTGTCGATGATTTACAAAATATTATTCAGCATAACCGCGCCCGGCGTGAAGTCGCGGCGGTGCATGCAGAAGCGATTGTGGAACAGGAAACAGATGAATTTATGGCCTGGTTACGTGCTCAGGAGGCCAGCGAAACCATTCGTGAATATCGTTCCCGCGCCGAACAGACGCGAGAAGAGCTGACGGCGAAAGCGCTGGCGGTACTGGCACAAGGGGGCGATATGCGGGAAGTTATCGAAGATCTTACCCATAAGTTAACCAATCGCCTGATCCACATGCCGACTAAATCGTTGCAACAGGCGGCACGTGACGGAAATGACGAACGTCTGCAAATACTGCGTAATAGCCTCGGGCTGGAATAGCGCAGTTCTTTTTTTCACAACAGGGTGAATTGACACCGATGAAACCGTCTATCATTGCCAAACTGGAAGCTCTCAACGAACGCCATGAGGAAGTTCAGGCGCTGTTAGGAGAGGCGCAGATTATTGCCGATCAGGATAAATTTCGTGCCCTGTCACGGGAATATGCGCAACTGGATAGCGTCGCAGGTTGTTATAACGCATGGCGCAGCGTCCAGGCGGATATCGCTGCGGCGCAGACGATGCTTGACGATGCCGAATTACGTGAGATGGCACAGGAAGAGCTGGCCGTCGCGAAAAATAAAAATGACCAGCTGGAACAGCAATTACAGGTGCTATTGTTGCCGCAGGACCCGGACGATGGACGCCATGCCTTTATTGAAGTGCGTGCCGGTACTGGCGGTGATGAAGCGGCATTGTTTGCCGGGGATCTGTTCCGGATGTACAGCCGTTACGCAGAATCCCGGCGCTGGCAGGTAGAGATTATGAGCGCCAGCGACGGTGAGCACGGGGGTTTTAAAGAGGTCATCGCCAGAATCAGTGGTGATGATGTTTACGGCCGACTGAAGTTCGAGTCAGGCGGCCATCGTGTCCAGCGTGTTCCGGCTACCGAATCGCAGGGGCGGATCCACACCTCGGCCTGTACGGTGGTGGTGATGCCGGTGCTGCCCGAGACAGAAATGCCGGAAATCAATCCCGGCGATCTGCGTATTGATACCTTCCGATCCTCCGGTGCTGGTGGACAACATGTTAACACCACCGATTCGGCGATCCGCATCACTCACTTACCGACCGGTATTGTGGTGGAGTGTCAGGACGAACGCTCGCAGCATAAAAACAAAGCGAAAGCATTGTCCGTGCTTGGGGCGCGTATTCACGCCGCAGAAGTGGCCAGACGACAACAGGCGGAAGCCTCCACCCGACGCAATTTACTGGGCAGCGGTGATCGCAGTGATCGCAATCGCACCTACAATTTCCCGCAGGGACGGGTCACGGATCATCGTATCAATCTGACGCTCTATCGCCTCGATGAAGTGATGGAGGGCAAGCTGGATATGCTGATTGAGCCGATTATTCAGGAACATCAGGCGGATCAACTCGCTGCACTCGCTGAACAGGAATGATGACCTTTCGTCAATGGCTTCAGCAGGCTGCGGCCTCGCTTGTCGCCAGTGAAAGCCCACGGCGTGATGCGGAAATTTTGCTCGGGCATGTCACCGGGAAATCGCGAACGGCGATCATCGCCTTTGATGAGACGGTGCTGACGACAGAGCAACTGACGATGCTTGAGGCGTTACTGGCGCGTCGTCAGCGCGGTGAACCGATCGCTTATCTGGTCGGTGAGCGTGAATTCTGGTCGTTACCCTTGCGTGTCTCCGCGACCACACTGATACCACGTCCGGATAGTGAATGCCTTGTCGAACAGGCGCTGGCGCGATTGCCCGCCACGCCGTGTCAGATCCTGGATTTAGGCACTGGCACCGGGGCGATTGCGCTGGCGTTAGCCAGTGAACGGCCGGACTGCCAGATAACGGCGGTTGACGTTATGCCCGCAGCGGTAATGCTGGCGAGGCAAAATGCCGAACGGCTGGCGATAAGCAATGTCCGCATCCAGCAGAGTCACTGGTTCAGCGCCCTGGCGAGGCAACCGTTCAGCATGATTGTCAGCAATCCCCCCTATATTGATGAAGCCGATCCCCATCTTGCCGAGGGTGACGTGCGCTTTGAGCCGAGAAGTGCGCTGGTTGCCGCCGATAAGGGGCTTGCTGACCTCGCGCATATTATTGCCGAAGGTCGCCATTTCCTGACACCCGATGGTGTGATGCTACTGGAACATGGCTGGCAACAGGGGGCAGCGGTACGGGCACTGTTTCGCGAGGCGGGTTACAGTGATATCACCACCTGTCGTGACTATGGTGACAATGAGCGCCTGACGCTGGGATGGGCTTCGAACAGGGAAAGGGCTGACTGAAAAGCGGTTTGGCGTTATCATACCAGAAAATATGAGATTTTATCGTACCTGTGCAGGTCAGTGGTGATATATCACGTTAGCGCTGATATTCAGCATGATACCACTCGCCATCGTAAGAAGAGCGTTACTGGAGTAAGCATGAGATCATTAGCTGATTTCGAATTTAATAAGGCGCTGTTGTGTGACGGGATGGTCCTTATTTCTGAATTAATCCGTGACGATTTTCCGACCCATTATGTACAGCATGAGCTTGAGCGTTTATTACATCTGGCAGAGGAAGAAATTGCCGGATGCTGGGATCAGGAGCGTCAGTTAGAGCGATTACTCGATCTGTTCTATTACGAATGGGGATTCCGGGGTTCTGAGGGGGTTTATCGGCTATCAGATGCCTTATGGATAGATAAAGTGCTGTTAAATCGTCAGGGAAGTGCTGTTTCTTTAGGGGCGATCCTGTTATGGATCGCTCAGCGTCTGTCACTGCCACTGGTGCCGGTTATTTTTCCGACACAGATGTTACTGCGGGCAGACCTGGAAAGCAGCCAGCAAATTTGGTTAATCAATCCATTTAATGGTGACACGCTGGACGAACACACGCTGGAAGTCTGGCTGAAGGGCAACATCAGTCCGCTTGCTGAACTGTTCAACGAAGATCTGGAAGAGGCCGATAACGCTGAAGTGATTGATAAACTACTGGATACGTTAAAATCAGCGCTGGTGGCAGAACAGCAAATGGAGCTGGCGTTACGTGTCAGCGAAGTGTTACTCCAGATTAACCCTGAAGATCCTTATGAAATCCGTGATCGTGGGCTGATTTACGCCCAGCTTGAGTGTGAGCATGTTGCCTTGCGCGATCTCAGCTATTTTATCGAACAATGTCCCGAAGATCCGATAAGCGAAATGATCCGGGCGCAAATTAATACAATCTCGCATAAACACATTATTCTTCATTAAACATCCGGGCCAGCAAGGGGTTATCGATCCGATAAGTCTGATGGCGACCTGAACGGTCATCAGAGCGCACCGATAACCTGCGCAGGCTCCTTTTGCGGCTGAAATGATTCTGGTGATTCCTCTGATAAGGCGATTTTATGAAACAAAAAGTGGTTAACATTGGTGATATCAAGGTCGCCAATGATCTGCCGTTCGTGCTGTTTGGTGGTATGAACGTGCTGGAGTCCCGTGATCTGGCGATGCGTATCTGTGAACACTATGTCACGGTGACACAAAAACTGGGCATTCCTTATGTGTTCAAAGCCTCTTTTGATAAAGCCAACCGTTCCTCGATTCACTCCTATCGTGGCCCCGGGCTGGAAGAGGGAATGAAAATTTTTCACGAACTGAAACAAACGTTCGGGGTGAAAATCATTACCGATGTCCATGAAGCCAGCCAGGCGCAGCCGGTTGCCGAGGTGGTTGATGTGATTCAGCTACCGGCGTTCCTTGCCCGTCAGACCGATTTAGTGGCTGCGATGGCGAAAACCGGCGCGGTTATCAACATCAAGAAACCGCAGTTTGTCAGCCCCGGACAGATGGGAAATATTGTCGATAAGTTTATCGAAGGCGGGAACGATAAGGTAATTTTATGTGATCGTGGGGCGAACTTTGGCTATGACAACCTGGTGGTTGATATGCTGGGTTTTGGCGTGATGAAGAAGGTTTCTGGTTATTCACCGGTTATCTTTGATGTCACCCATGCCTTACAGTGCCGTGATCCGTTTGGTGCCGCATCCAGTGGTCGTCGGGCACAGGTGAGCGAACTGGCGCGTGCCGGAATGGGCGTAGGGCTGGCAGGATTATTTCTGGAAGCGCATCCTGATCCCCGCCAGGCAAAATGTGACGGGCCTTCAGCACTGCCACTGAATAAACTGGAACCGTTTCTCAAACAGATGAAAGCGATTGATGAACTGGTGAAAAGTTTCGCTGAACTGGATACCAGTGACTGAAATAACGGCCTGGTGATGCCAGGCCATTCTTTTATCTATCGCGCGATGCCTCAATCAGGCAAAGATGGTCATCAGATAGGCGGCAAAAAGTGCCAGATGTGCAGCGCCATTAAGCACATTGGTACGCCCCGATGAAAGGGAGATATGACACAGCACCAGCGCGGCGACCATCACCACCATTTCTGCTGCTCCCAGCGCAAAATGCAGCTCTTTACCACTAAAAAAAGCGATCACGGTGACGACAGGGACCGTCAGCGAGATCGTAGCCAGTACGGAACCGAAAAATAAATTCATCGCCCGCTGCACCTGATTATTCAGCACCGCTTTCATCGCACCCAGTCCCTCCGGTGAGAGGATCAGCAGTGCCACCAGGAAACCGGTAAAGGCGACCGGGGCGTTCATGCTGGAAAGTAACGTTTCAAGCGGCGTGGCATTCATTTTGGTGACGGCAATAACCGCGATCAGGTGAATTAATAGCCATACCGTATGCCGGACGCTACTGTGAGCTGATAATTTACCATGATGCGGATCATCATCATCACTGTCATCTTCATGTTCGTAAATAAACAGGCTCTGGTGGGTTTTGGTCTGAATTAACAAAAAGACGGCATACATCGCAGCAGAAATCAGGGCGACCAGCAACGCCTGCCCAGTACTGAAATTGCCCTTTGACAGCGCCATTGGAAAGACCAGCACGATAATGGCGAGAGGAAACAAGGTAATTAAGTACTGTTTAATGCCCAGCACATTCATATACTGGGTGGCAAATTTTCGGCCGCCTAATAGCAGCGCAAAGCCGACCAGCCCGCTGGTGACGATCATAATGATCGAATAGAGTGTGTCGCGCATCACCGTGGGAGCGGCATTTCCGGTAGCCATTAATGCGGAAATAAGACTTACCTCAAGAATAACGACTGAAAGGCTTAAAATCAGCGATCCATAAGGCTCCCCTAACCGATGAGCCAGCACATCAGCATGACGAACAACACTGAATGCACTACATAAAATACCGACAAGAGCCAGAAGATTAACAGCGATAACTGCCGGGAGCGATTGACTGCTTCCGAAGAAAAACAGCGCTGTCAGTGCCAGAATCGGGAATAAAAGCGAAGTTTCCTTATGGCGGGTTTTCACCGCTTCATTTGTATGCATTATGGGCTTTCTCCATCCAGACCGCTATTCGAATTATAGATAAGTATATATAACTTACTAAAATAACGGACATAATATGGACTGGGTTTTACCTAAATTTACCGATATTGTTTAATTTTTATTCAAAATCATCATAAATATCAATTATCTTAATTTTTATGTTTAAATTCATATGGTTATTTTTTATAAATAAAAATTAAATTGGATGTGATGTCTGCCGTGTTGTACCGGATAATGATCGCCACCCCCTTCATGAATCGCCATCGGTGAGACGCCAGCCATCCGTACAGGATTATCCTGTTATCATTAAGCGCCTGATCGATCAGGCGCTTAGAGCCTATCCCATTAGGCTATTTTACTGGCCATTTTGTCCCTGGGCAGTGCTCGAAATCCTCACGTACTCCGTGTACGCTGCGGTTTCTGCGCGCTGTCCGTGTCCAAACTGGCTGCGCCAATAACGCCTAATGGGATAGGCTCTTAACGTTATGAATGATTATCAGATGTAATTTATGATGTAAATTTTATTGCAATGACTGACTGAGTTGATGATAAAAATATTATTATGATTATTTATTTTTACCACTAAGTATCTATTATATAATCAAGTTGAATTTTATATGTATATTTGTTGTTAATATAATATTGTAAAATAAAGATAAGAAATATAATAAATGACTAATGCTTTATTATTAATTGCAATGTTGATATCATTTTAAACTAATATTTACGTGAAATAATCAGTAACCCTGTGACATTAGTCGTGTTGATATTATCGCTCATGGAGCTTTAAATATAATTAAATGTTATTTTTTTGTGATTATTTTATCACTATTAAGAATGATTCGTTCTTAATGTTAATAAATAAAATACAAAGGTAACTAAACTAATATATTTAATCAATAAATGTCAACCCGGAATGGTTAGATGTTGCTTTTTACTGATTGTTTTGTAACGCGGATTTTTGTGTTGAGAGGCAGGGATCATGCGTCATCGCTTATTACGTTTTATTATTCATTTCTGGCGCCATGAACATGGCGCGGTAACGGTAATATTTGCCATCATGCTACCGTTATTAATACTGTTTTATTCCGTTGCTTTCGATGGTGCAAGAATGCAAAGCGGGCGCGCCAGGCTGGAGGATGCGATCAATCAGGGGGCGCTGGCTGTGGCGATGACCGATAATCGCAATCTCAGTGCAGAAGACAAAAAACAAAATATTGAGTTATTACATAATTACATTAGCTGGTATTTACCCGATGCTACAGTGTCTGATCAGGATCTGGTCATCAGCGAAAAATTACAGTATCACGCTAGCAGTAGCGAAAAACTGGCATCCATAGAATACAATGCCAGCGGGGTGGTTAATTTACGACCGATAATATCTGGCAACAGGAGCACAGGATCCGCTGCAACCGGGGTCGGATTTGAAGAATCAGTTAAAGTGAATGGCGGCGGCAATAACGGGAAAGTACGAAGATTTATTAAAGGCAACGCGGTATCGACAGATTATGCGCTGGTGCTGGATTTTTCGGGATCGATGAATCGTTCATCCGCTGAACCCGGTATGACGCGAATTGCTTTGCTGAAAAAAGTGGTGCAAAAATTCTCCAGTGATATGTTAAGTAACCGTACGCTAGCCAATAAGATCAGTATTGTTCCGTTTAGCATCGGTGTACCAGTGATCCTGCCTGGCAGCAATCCTTTTGGCGGCAATAACTTTGGCTGCTCATATGTTGGTAAATTTATAGCGAAATATGAAAATCTGGATATGAAGTTCTGGTATAACAAAGCAGAAAATACCAACAGTCGATTTCCGGCCTTCTCTTACAATGCGGATCGCACCTTGTTTAACTGGTATAAAAATGTTGTGGGGGTAGCAACCGGGCAATCGCTGGCTGAGATGGTGACAAAAGGCTGGTGCGTGAAAAATCCACAATCAGTCATGGGCATCAATGGCGGGCGAGCAGAATATAGCTGTGATGCCGATCGCTATGCCCGTTTATCTGAAAATGAAGCGAAGTTTCGAGCTGAATTTCCTTTAGTTAAAGAACTTATCGACTATCACCGTCAAACATATGCCACCTTCAACCGATATACCATGGATTTTGCTGGTCTGGTGGAGGGGGACTATATGTTTTCCGACCGTTCGATATTCACTTATAACTATGTCGTCAATAGCGATATTACCAGACCATTTGTGGAGGATTGTGTCTCGGCATTTGGCCGCAACGTGAACATCACCACCGCAAAAAGTGCACTAACCGATAGATCGGTAAAGCCTGAGTCATATCTTATCGATTTAACAGATGATATTTCGGTTATTGATCAGATTCAGCAGATGGCGGCAGTGTGGAGAGCGGAAAATATTAACTCGCTGGGAATGTTACGTGCGCTGCCGGTTCTGGCGAAAGGTAAGAACCCACGTAAAGTGATCATTGTGATATCGGATGGTATCGATACCGAGTATTCTGGCTCATCTAATAACCACTATCCTGATCATATTGGTCTGACTGAAGAGTTGTTTGTTAAGTATGATTTATGTGAAAAGATAAAATCCGGGCTAAAACGCTATCCCGCCGGTACACCGACCACAGAAGCTGATATCTTCTTTATTTTTACGGTCGATAATGAAGAAGCGCTCGCTTCTTTCGAGATGTGGGGTGATCATTGTGCCGGAAGAAATAACATTTTTCTCGCGACCAATTATCAGCAGCTAATAACCACATTAAATAACATTACTAACCGATCATCGATTAATTATGTTAATGATAAAGAATAAAATCAGTCACTTTTCTGTTATCCTGACTAAGCGCCAGGCCCACCTGGCGCTACTGGCACGGCCTCACTGATATTTACTTATTCTAATTCTATCTGTCGCAGTTATCTATTTTTCCCATTATGTGCATTAAATAATTAGCTAGTGTGTTATTTGAGTTTGATGATAATTATATCATGCGAATCGAATAGGCGGCGTATAAATTTAATCATAACTTTCTGTTATTTTAACTATTTATATTTTCATAATTAACATGATTAATATTATTTTAAGAGGATAATTTTGTAGAATAGATGAACATAATTTATTAAGCGATAGAGATAATCAATTATTTTATGCTTATAAATCGTCAATATGTATTATATGTTACTATCATTTTCAGGATATCCTTAAGCGTTAATAAATGCTTTGACTAATGTTGCATATTCTGTCATGCAGGCACGATGATGTCCTGTGATGTTTTTTTGGCCAGCAACACACAAAGTTATCATATTAATGAAATAGATGTTTTCGATATTATCTTACAAGGTGAAAATATCTGCTATTTGTATATGACATAACGTTTAAATATTAATAACTTTATCGTGTGTTTAATGTTAACAAATAATTGATGCCGATAAACAATAATATTTATTTTATAGCGGAGATTTTGTCCTGGGAGGAAAGAATTATGCGTAATCACTTGTTACGTGGTATTGTTCATTTCTGGTGCCGTGAATCGGGTGCCGTCATCGTCGCATTTGCCATCATGTTACCGTTGTTAATCCTGTTTTATTCGGTAGCCTTTGATGGTGCCAATGCACAAAGTGCGCGCGCCAGGCTGGCAGATGCGGTGAATCAGGGGATCATGGCCGTCGCGATGACCGATAATCGTAATACCAGCGCGGAAAACAAAAAACAGAATGTTGAAATGTTACATAATTATATTGCCTGGTATTTACCTGATGCCGTTATTTCTGACCGGGATCTGGCGGTCGTCGAAACACTACATTATAAATCATCTGGCAGCACAAAACTGGTGGCGGTCGATTACAGTGCCAAAGGTACGGTGGCCGTGCATCCGAAAATCAGCGGCAATAAAGAGAACAGTAATAGCGATATCATGATGGATGTCGGCTTTGAAGACAAGATTAAAGTGGCTGCCAGTGACAGTGCCGGGACAGTGCGCAGAACAATAGAAGAAACCGCTATAGCGACCGATTACGCGCTGGTACTGGATTTTTCTGGTTCGATGAATCATGATTCCGCTGAACGGGGTATGAAGCGAATTGAGTTGCTGAAAAAAGTGGTAACGGATTTTTCCACTAGCATATTAAGTAATCCCGTGGTCAATAACAAGATTAGCATTGTACCATTTAGTATCGGTGTGCCAGTGATCCTGCCAGGTACCAACGCGTTTGGTGGCAGGAATTTTGGCTGCTCCTATGTCGGTAAATTTAAACCCGAGTATGAAAAAGTCGATATGAACTTCTGGTACAATAAAGCGTATGGTCGTCGCTACTCTGGTAGTCCCACGCCTGGAAACTTTGCTTCTGCTGCTGATACTAATTTATTTTCCTGGTATAATGATGTCGTTGGACCGGCTATGGGGTTATCTCTGGATGAGATGACAACAAAGGGCTGGTGTGTGAAAAATCAACCAGGGACCAATCCGCAATATAGTTGTGATGCGGACCCTAATGCTAATTTATATAAAAACTATGATAAGTATCTTAACGAATATCCTGCATTCAGTAAACTCGCTACATATAACACTCAAAGGTATGTCACTTTCAACCGCTATACCATGGATTTTGCTGGCCTGGTTGAGGGGGATTATATGTTTACCGATCGTTCGGTATTCACTTATAACTATATGGTAAATGGTGGTGATAACCGTAGACCCTTTTATTATGACTGTTATTCGGCATTTGGTTCGCCATCTATCGCAGAATCAAGACGTCTGTTAACCAGTCCATCGGCATTGCCATACTCTTATCTGATCGATTTAACTGATAATATATCTGAAATCCAGAAGGTAAACTCAATGACTGCGCTATGGGGAGCGGAAAATATTAATTCACTGGGAATGTTGCGCGCGGTGCCGGTTCTGGCAAAAGGTAAGAGCCCGCGTAAAGTGATCATTGTGATATCGGATGGTATCGATAGTGACAATCTTGGTCTGACTAAAGAGTTGTTTGTAAACTATGATTTATGTAACAAAATAAAAGAGGGATTAACACGCTATCCGGCCGGCACGCCGACAAAAAAGGCCGATATCTTCTTTATTTTTACTGTCAATAATAGTCAAGCGGGCGCTTCTTTCGAGATGTGGGGTGATCACTGTGCCGGGAAAAATAACATTTTTCTGGCAACCAATTATAAGGATCTGATTGCGACCTTAAACGGTATCGCGACGCGCTCATCAGTTAATTATGTTAATAAAGATGAGTAAAACCTGGCGTTTTTTCTGGGTTATTGATTAATCCGTTGCCCCGCTGTTACCCGGTAGTTGCTGCTGCCGGGTAACAAAATCCGGATGGGTTATGACAGTAGCCGTTCCTGATGAACCCAGACTGCTGCTTCAACCCGTGATTTGAGTTTCATTTTTTTCAGCATATGCTTAACATGCACTTTTACGGTGCTTTCGGTAATATCCAGTCGTCGGGCAATCATTTTATTCGGTAATCCCTGGGCAATCAGCCTGAGGATATCGCGCTCGCGTGGCGTAAGCTGATTAATATCGCGCTCAGCCGTACCACGATTAGCACGCAGGCTGGCTGCCAGAACCGGGGTCAGTGCCTCACTCAGTACCATTTCACCCGCCGCAGCCTGTTGTAAGGCTTTGAGCAGCTCTTCCGGTTCCATATCTTTCAGTAAATAACCGTCAGCACCGCGTTTCAGGGCGCTGACGACATCCTCCTCATGATTAGAGACGCTAAAGACCACGATCCGGCCAGAGAGTGCTTTTTCGCGTAATTTATCCAGCGTTTCCAGGCCATTGATGCCGGGCATATTGAGATCCAGTAAAATCAGATCCGGGTCCCAGGTTTCCGCGAGTCTGATCCCCTGTTCGCCGGTTCCCGCCTCAGCAATCACGCGAATATCACTGGCCATACTAATCAGCTGCCTGACGCCAGTACGTAGCATCGGGTGGTCATCAATGAGAAGAATGGTTGCCTGCTCCTGTTGCTTCATAAGGTATTCCTTATCAGATTGAAACGGATTTTTCCGGGGTAAAGACCACCACCACTTCTGTACCACCGCTCTCCCGCTGGCGTATCTCGCACTGACCACGCAAACTTTGTGCACGGTCATGCATAATGATTAAGCCGTAGTGGTTATTGCGTTCGCTCTGCTCAGCGATACCCTTGCCATTATCGGCAATGACCAGGCGAACCTGATGATTTTGTTGTGCCACCGTAATGGTGATTTTGCTCGCCTGGGCGTGTTTTAAGGCATTATTCAGTGCTTCGCGGGTGATTTGCAGTAAGTGAATCGCCTGATGTGAAGGCACAAAGCGCGGCGGAAGCTGGTAATCCAGCACGACCGTAAAGCCAAAATGGGCGCTGTACTCCTGGCAACTGGCTTCCAGCGCCGGGCGTAATCCCGCCTCGGTTAACTGCAGGCGGAAGGTGGTCAGAAGCTCGCGCAGTTGTGTCCATGAGGAGTTCAGTTCACTACGTATCTGGCTCAGCAATTGGCGATTCTGTTCTGAAAGTGTTTGCCCCTGCATTTGCAGACAGCTGACCTGAAGCTTCATGCAGGAGAGCGATTGGGCGATGGAGTCATGCAGTTCGCGGGCAATCGTCGCGCGCTCTTCCATGACGATAAGCTGTTGCTGATATTCCTGATGTCTGTCCTGCGCCAGCGTGGCGGTCAGCTGCTCGACAAGGGTGCCGACTAACTGTTGCTGATCATAACTCAGATGATACCCGTCAGGCAGTGTCGCCAGCAGGATGCCATACTGGTGATGGGCATCCGCGAGCCGCCATTTTAGTGTGGTGTCACGCTTTGATGGCGAAGAGAGATGGCGTGGGCATAAGTGACAGCCTTGATCATCACATGGCAGATCAGAATGGCAGACAAATTCCTGATGATTTTCTTCATCTTCACAGTCATAAACACGCACTTCAATATCACGCAATAATGTCAGTCCCTGTAACTCATTGAGCACCGGAGAAATGCGTTCACCAAGCGGCGCACGGGTATGCAGACGCTGATTGGCCTGCCATAAAAAGGCGAGGATCTTGTTTTTCTGCTCCAGGCGGGCTGTTTTTTCCTGTACCCGCTGTTCAAGCACGGCATAACTTTGTGCCAGTTCGGCGGACATATTATTCAGTGCCATCCCAAGCGTCGCCATTTCATTACAGCCACTCATCGGGATACGCTGGCTAAAATCACGACGACTGACCGCTCTGGCCATCGCCAGTAACTGTTGCCACGGACGCAGCAACTGCATGCGGAGCCAGATAATGGTGAACAGTAATAACAGTGTCATGCCGATGGCCATAATGCGCTGCAGCCACACGACGTAACGAATGCGCTGCTCAGCGGTATGATCAAAGTCGGTCACCAGGTGATTTATCTGGTTAACAAAACGGGCGACATCCGCAGCGACACTGGCCGGGTGCCGCGCCTGTTTCAGGCCTGGGGCTAAATGGTGTTGCCAGTATTGCTGCAGGGCGGACAGTTGCTTTTCCTGACCATCCTGGCGGGCGGCATCCTGGAGTTCGACGCTGAATACCGTCGCGTTCATTTCAGCGAGCAATTCCTTATCACGTTCCTGCAGCGGGATCGCGGCCAGCAAACGGTAACTTTGCATTCGTAGTGAACCGGCTTTATTGATCGCATGAGCGCTCCCCTGGACACCCTGCATCAGGCGAGCCGATATCCCGATCCCGGTGATGCCAGTGAAGGTCGAGAGCAGAACAATGAACACCAGTTGATTGACCAGTGTCAGCGGGGTAAAAAAACGTTTTAACATATCATGCGTGGGTCCTGAGCAGCAAATCATTAGCCAGTGGCGTCAGTGGTAACATGTTTTATCAAGTATACTTAGCGTCTATCCTGTCAGGCGCAGCCAGTCTGGACACCGACAGTGCGCAGAAAGCGCCGTGTATCTTCATCGCTACCTATAACGTATTACCTACTAATTGCCGGGAGCGGATCGCTGTCAGCAACAGCGTAACGCCATTCAGGTAGCCATGTGAAAAGTCAGGTTTTTTTGCTGCCAAAAGACTACTCATTTGGGGTAATTATCGCCTGTCAGGAAATAAATGATAACTTTGTCTTTGATTTATATCAAACTATCACCCTCTATACCTTCTAAGGTAACGGCAAGATATATCAATAATCAGAGGTACTTATGAGTCAAACTTCCCCCACGGAACCGGGTCATCATGCTGTGATCACTGACTGGCGACCGGAAGATCCCCAGTTCTGGCAACAGTACGGTCATCGTATTGCAAACCGTAATTTATGGATCTCGGTTCCCTGTCTGATGCTGGCGTTTTGTGTCTGGATCGTGTTTAGTGTGGTGACCGTCAATCTGAATAAGGTGGGTTTTCATTTTACCGCCGATCAGTTACTGACACTGACCGCACTGCCTGCACTGGCGGGCGGCATATTGCGCGTGCCGTATGCGTTTATGGTGCCGCTGTTTGGTGGTCGTCGCTGGACCGCGTTTAGCACCGGGATCATGATCATTCCCTGTCTGTGGCTCGGTTTCGCGGTGCAGGACACGACAACCTCATACAGCACTTTTGTGATTATTTCGCTGCTGTGTGGCTTTGCCGGGGCTAACTTTGCTTCCAGTATGGCCAATATCAGTTTCTTCTTCCCGAAAAAAATGCAGGGGGGAGTGCTGGGAATTAATGGCGGCCTCGGTAATATGGGCGTCAGTGTCATGCAGCTCGTCGCACCGCTGGTGATTTCAGTGTCCATTTTTGCCGTTTTCGGCGCGAGTGGCACGATGCAACCGAATGGCTCTGAGCTGTATCTGGAAAACGCCGCCTGGATTTGGATACCGTTTCTGCTGATCCTGACCCTCGCCGCCTGGTTCTTTATGAATGATCTGGCGACCTCGAAAGCCTCATTACGCGATCAGTTACCGGTACTGAAACGCGGGCATTTGTGGATCATGTCGCTGTTATATCTGGCCACATTTGGATCGTTTATCGGTTTTAGTTCCAGCTTTGCAATCCTGACAAAAGGTTTGTTCCCACAGGTCGAAGTGCTGCATTACGCTTTTTTCGGCCCCTTTATCGGTGCGCTGGCGCGCTCAGTGGGCGGTACGATCTCTGATCGGCTGGGGGGGGTTCGTGTCACGCTGATCAATTTCGTGGTGATGGCGCTTTTCAGCGGCCTGTTATTCCTGACACTACCTGCAGAGGGCCAGAGTGGAAACTTTATGATCTATTTTGCCGTATTTATCGTTCTGTTTCTGACCTCCGGTCTGGGAAGTGCTTCTACCTTTCAGATGATCGCGGTTATTTTCCGTAAAATGACGGCTGATCGGGTTAAGGCGCAGGGTGGCAGTGACGAACAGGCGGCGCATGTTGCGACCACGGATACCGCCGCGGCATTAGGCTTTATTTCCGCGATTGGTGCCATTGGCGGCTTCCTGATCTCACAAGGATTTAGTTTTTCCGTCAAGCTGAGTGGCTCGCCGACCGATGCGATGAAAGTGTTTTTCATTTTCTATGTCATTTGCATCATCATCACCTGGGCGGTTTACGGGCGTAAATTCAACACCTGAATCGCCGTATCCAGTGAGCATCATGGGCGCAAACATGGCGCCCTTTTTTCTACCCCTTAATACCCTGATAAATAACAGATTGCTCTGTTAGCGACGATATTTTCATGTAATGCTTTAAAAAACAAAGTGATAGAAAAAAGTAGCTATACTCCTTCAGGAGTAGTGAGCAGGATACTGCAATTTATAACTTATTCTGCATTGATCATTATCAATTTTGCTTTGTTTTTATCGCGTTACCTTCACTGCCAGTTTCAGCAATGTCGATTTAATCAGAGAGCTATCAGGCTCCATACAGGAGAAAACCAATGAGTCAATTCCTGGACCGGTTTCGTTACTTTAGACAGAAGGGCGAAGCCTTTGCCAATGGCTATGGTCAGCTTATTAACACCAATCGTGACTGGGAGGAGGGATACCGTCAGCGCTGGCAGCATGACAAGGTGGTACGATCCACTCACGGTGTCAATTGTACTGGTTCCTGTAGCTGGCAGATTTTTGTAAAAAATGGCCTCGTCACCTGGGAGACACAACAGACTGATTATCCCCGCACTCGCCCGGATATGCCCAATCATGAGCCGCGTGGCTGCCCGCGGGGTGCCAGCTATTCGTGGTATCTTTACAGCGCAAACCGGCTGAAATATCCCTTAATGCGTAAACGGCTGATGAAGATGTGGCGGCAAGCAAAAGCGCAGCATCCTGATCCGGTTGTCGCCTGGGCATCGATTATCGAAGATGCCGAGCAGGCTAAAAGTTTCAAACAGGCGCGTGGTCATGGAGGGTTCGTGCGCTCCTCCTGGCAGGAGGTTAATGAGCTGATCGCGGCGGCAAATGTGTATACCGTGAAAACCTACGGCCCCGACCGGGTGGCCGGTTTTTCGCCGATCCCGGCGATGTCGATGGTCTCTTATGCCGCAGGTGCCCGTTACCTGTCACTGATTGGTGGCAATTGCCTGAGTTTTTATGACTGGTATTGTGATCTGCCACCCGCCTCCCCGCAGACCTGGGGGGAACAAACCGATGTGCCGGAATCAGCCGACTGGTATAACGCCAGTTATATTATCGCCTGGGGCTCCAACGTGCCGCAAACCCGCACCCCGGATGCACACTTCTTCACTGAGGTGCGCTATAAAGGAACGAAAACCGTCGCCATCACTCCTGACTACGCTGAAATCGCCAAATTATGTGATCTGTGGCTGGCACCCAAACAGGGTACTGACGCGGCGCTGGCGCTGGCAATGGGCCATGTGATCCTGCGTGAGTTCCATCTCGATAAACCGAGCCCCTATTTTACCGATTATGTGCGCCGCTATAGCGATATGCCAATGCTGGTCATGCTGGAGCCACGGGAGGGCTACTATGCCGCCGGTCGGATGCTGCGCGCCGCTGATTTAACCGATGCCTGCGGCCAGCAACATAATCCAGAATGGAAAACGGTGGCTTTTGATCAGCAGGGCCATCTCACGGTGCCGAATGGTTCGATCGGCTTTCGCTGGGGTGATAAAGGCAAGTGGAATCTTGAGCAGCGCGACAGCCACAGCGGTGATGAGGTGACACTCTCCCTCAGTATGCTGGGTCAGCATGATGAGATAGCGGATGTGGGCTTTCCCTATTTTGGCGGCGATGGCAGTGAATTTTTCAATAAAGTGACCTTACAAAATACCCTGGTGCACAAACTGCCGGTCAAACGGCTGATCCTGGCCGACGGGTCAACGGCGCTGGTTACCACGGTTTATGATCTGACGCTGGCCAATTACGGCCTTGATCGTGGCCTTGAGGACGAAAACTGCGCAACTTCTTATGATCAGGTCAAAGCCTACTCGCCCGCCTGGGCTGAGCAGGTCACTGGCGTTTCGCGCAGTCATATCATCCGTATCGCCCGCGAGTTTGCCGATAATGCTAATAAGACTCATGGCCGATCGATGATTATCCTCGGTGCCGGACTTAACCACTGGTATCACCTCGATATGAACTATCGTGGATTGATCAATATGTTGATCTTCTGCGGCTGTGTCGGACAGAGCGGTGGCGGCTGGGCGCACTATGTTGGCCAGGAGAAGTTGCGGCCACAAACCGGCTGGTTACCGCTGGCCTTTGCTCTTGACTGGCAACGGCCACCGCGCCATATGAACAGCACTTCGTGGTTCTATAATCACTCCAGTCAGTGGCGATACGAAACCGTGACCGCTCAGGAGCTGTTGTCCCCGCTGGCCGATCCCACACGCTACAGCGGTCATCTGATCGATTTTAATGTGCGTGCAGAACGGATGGGCTGGCTGCCCTCTGCGCCACAGCTTGGCACCAATCCACTGACCATCGCCGCGCAAGCGGAAAAAGCCGGCATGACCGCAGTCGAATATACGGTGAAATCGCTGAAGGAAGGCACGCTGCGTTTTGCCGCAGAACAACCGGAAAATGGCAAAAACCATCCGCGTAATCTGTTTATCTGGCGTTCAAATCTGCTGGGTTCTTCCGCGAAAGGCCATGAGTATATGCTGAAGTATCTGCTGGGTACGGAGCATGGTATTCAGGGCCAAGATCTGGGTCAGCAGGGGGGCGTTAAGCCAGAAGAGATGGAGTGGCACCCGCAGGGGCTGGAAGGCAAACTGGATCTGGTGGTGACGCTGGATTTCCGTCTGTCGAGTACCTGTCTGTACTCTGACATTGTGCTGCCCACCGCCACCTGGTATGAAAAAGATGATATGAATACTTCGGATATGCATCCGTTTATTCATCCGCTCTCAGCGGCTGTGGATCCGGCGTGGGAGTCAAAAAGTGACTGGGAGATTTATAAAGAGATCGCCAGAACCTTTTCACAACTCTGCGTCGGTCATCTGGGTAAAGAGACCGATGTGGTGACCCTGCCGATTCAGCACGACTCTGCTGCGGAGCTGGCGCAACCACTGGGGGTGCTGGACTGGAAGAAGGGCGAGTGTGAGTTGATTCCTGGCAAAACGGCGCCCCATATTATGACCGTGGAACGGGACTATCCGGCGACTTATGAACGCTTCACTTCGGTTGGCCCGTTGATGGAGAAAGTCGGCAACGGTGGTAAAGGCATTGCCTGGAATACAGAAAGTGAAATCGATTTTCTGCGTCAGCTTAACCGCTGCAAAATGGAAGGGCCCGCCAAAGGTCAGCCGATGCTCAGCACGGCGATTGATGCCGCAGAAATGATCCTGACGCTGGCACCAGAGACCAACGGTCAGGTGGCGGTGAAAGCCTGGGCGGCGCTCAGTCAGATTACCGGTCGTGATCTGACCCATCTGGCGATCCATAAAGAAGATGAAAAAATCCGCTTTCGCGATATTCAGGCACAACCGCGCAAGATTATCTCCAGCCCTATCTGGTCGGGTCTTGAAGATGAGCATGTTTCTTATAACGCCGGTTATACCAATGTGCATGAGTTGATCCCCTGGCGTACCCTCTCTGGCCGCCAGTCGCTGTACCAGGATCATCAGTGGATGCGGGACTTCGGGGAAAGCCTGCTGGTTTACCGTCCACCGATCGATACCCGTTCGGTGCAGGCGGTGATGGGTAAAAAGCCGAATGGTCATCCGGAAAAAGCGCTGAATTTCCTTACTCCTCATCAGAAGTGGGGTATCCATTCGACCTATAGCGATAATCTGTTAATGCTGACCCTGGGTCGCGGTGGCCCGGTGGTCTGGTTAAGTGAAGCCGATGCGCAGGAACTCGGCATTGCCGATAATGACTGGATTGAAGTGTTTAACAGTAACGGTGCGCTGACTGCGCGTGCAGTGGTCAGTCAGCGGGTGCCAGCCGGGATGACGATGATGTATCACGCACAGGAGCGAATTATGAATTTGCCTGGCTCGGAAATTACCGGTCAACGTGGTGGTATTCATAATTCCGTTACCCGTATTACCCCCAAACCGACCCATATGATTGGCGGCTATGCGCATCTGGCCTATAGCTTTAACTATTACGGAACCGTGGGCTCGAACCGTGATGAGTTCGTTGTAGTTCGTAAGATGAAGAATATTAACTGGTTAGATAATGAAGGTCGTGACCAGGTACAGGAGAGCGTAAAATGAAAATTCGTTCACAAGTGGGCATGGTGCTGAATCTTGATAAATGCATTGGTTGCCACACCTGTTCTGTTACCTGTAAAAATGTCTGGACCAGCCGCGAAGGGACAGAGTACGCCTGGTTTAATAATGTAGAAACCAAGCCGGGTGTCGGTTTTCCCCATGACTGGGAAAACCAGCAGAAATGGAAAGGGGGCTGGATTCGTAAAATCAATGGTCGCTTGCAGCCACGGATGGGCAACCGGGTTACGCTGTTAGGCAAAATTTTTGCTAACCCTGATTTGCCGGGGATGGATGATTACTATGAGCCGTTTGATTACGACTATCAGCATCTGCATGTGGCGCCAGAAGGTCAATATCAGCCTGTGGCCCGTCCCCGTTCGCGGATCACCGGGCAACGGATGGATAAAATTACCCACGGCCCAAACTGGGAAGATGATCTAGGCGGAGAGTTCGCCAGCCTGGCGAAAGATAGCAACTTCGCCCATGTCCAGAAAGCGATGTACAGTCAGTTCGAAAATACTTTCATGATGTACCTGCCGCGTTTGTGTGAACACTGCCTCAATCCGGCGTGTGTTGCCACTTGTCCGAGTGGCGCTATCTACAAGCGTGAGGAAGATGGCATTGTGCTGATCGATCAGGATAAATGTCGTGGCTGGCGGATGTGTATTACCGGCTGTCCTTATAAAAAGATCTATTTCAACTGGAAGAGCGGTAAGTCAGAAAAATGTATTTTCTGCTATCCACGTATTGAGTCCGGAATGCCAACGGTATGTTCTGAAACCTGCGTGGGGCGTATTCGCTATCTCGGTGTGCTGCTGTATGACGCCGATGCGATTGAGCAGGCGGCCAGTAGTGAAAATAAAAAGGATTTATATCAGCGCCAACTGGCGATATTCCTCGATCCGCATGATCCACAGGTGATGGCAGAAGCGCTCAAACAGGGGATACCGCAGGGGGTGATTAGCGCCGCGCAGCAGTCGCCGGTTTATAAAATGGCGGTGGAGTGGAAGCTGGCGCTGCCGCTGCATCCTGAGTATCGCACACTGCCGATGGTCTGGTATGTGCCGCCGCTGTCACCGATCCAGTCGGCCGCGGATGCCGGGGAACTGGGCAGTAACGGTATTCTGCCGGATGTCGAAAGTTTGCGTATTCCGCTCCAGTATCTGGCGAACTTATTAACCGCTGGCGATACCCAACCGGTGCTGCTGGCGTTAAAAAGGATGCTGGCAATGCGTCATTTTAAACGAGCCGAAACCGTGGACGGGGTGGTGGATACCCGTGCGCTGGAAGAAGCCGGACTGAGCGAAGCGCAGGCTCAGGAGATGTACCGGTATCTGGCGATAGCCAACTACGAAGATCGGTTTGTGGTGCCGGGTGATCATCGTGAACTGGCACGCAATGCGTTCCCGGAACAGGGGGGCTGTGGTTTTACGTTTGGTGATGGCTGTCATGGTTCCGATACGACTTTCAATCTTTTCAATAGCCGACGTATTGATGCCATTGACGTCACCAGCAAAACCGAGGAGACACAGTCATGATCGAACTTATCATTGTTTCTCGTCTGCTTGAGTATCCTGATGCCGGTTTATGGCAGCATCAGCAGGAGATCGCCGAGGCCATCGCTTCGGGTGAAACGTTCAGCCACGAGGATGCCCGGCGGCTGGATGCTTTTTTGCATCAGTTGACGGGCGAGGATCTGTTAGATGCGCAGGCCGCTTACAGTGAACTGTTTGATCGGGGACGGGCGACCTCACTGCTGCTGTTTGAGCATGTCCACGGCGAGTCCCGTGATCGGGGTCAGGCGATGGTAGATCTGCTGGCGCAATATGAACGTCATGGCCTGATCCTCGATAGTCGCGAGTTACCTGACCATTTACCGTTGTATCTGGAGTATCTGGCTCAGTTACCGCAAGAGGAGGCCTTGCGCGGATTACGGGATGTCGCGCCGATCCTGGCGCTACTCCATGCCCGTCTGCAACAGCGTGATAGCCGCTATGCTCTGTTATTTGAGCTGTTGCTGAATCTGGGACAAACAGCGGTGGATAGCCAGAAAGTGGCGGAAAAAATCAGCACCGAGGCCCGCGATGATACGCCGCAAGCACTGGATGCGGTATGGGAAGAGGAGCAGGTGAAATTCTTTGCCGATAAAGGGTGTGATTCGTCTGCTATGGCGGCTCATCAGCGGCGTTTTGCCGGGGCGGTAGCTCCGCAATATCTGGATATCTCTGCTGGAGGGCAACCATAATGCATTTCCTCAATATGTTCTTCTTTGACATTTATCCCTATATTGCGGGATCGGTGTTTTTAATCGCCAGCTGGCTGCGTTATGACTATGGCCAATACACCTGGCGGGCAGGTTCCAGTCAGATGCTGGATAAAAAAGGGATGCATCTGGCATCCAATCTGTTTCACGTCGGTATCCTTGGCATTTTTGTCGGGCATTTTTTCGGCATGTTAACGCCACACTGGATGTATGAAGCGTTCCTGCCGGTGGCGGTGAAACAAAAAATGGCGATGCTGGGTGGCGGAGTCTGTGGCGTGATGACGCTGGTGGGCGGGGCGCTATTGCTGAAACGTCGCCTGTTGAATCCCCGGATACGGGCCACCACGACAGGCGCCGATATCCTGATCCTGATATTGCTGGTGGTGCAGTGCGTGCTGGGATTACTCACTATTCCGGTCTCTGCCCATCATAGGGATGGCAGCGAAATGATGAAACTGGTTGCCTGGGCGCAAGCGGTGGTGACTTTCCACGGCAATGCTGCCGGGCATCTGGAGGGGGTTGCATTTATCTTCCGGCTGCATCTGGTGCTGGGGATGACGTTATTCCTGTTATTCCCGTTCTCCCGGCTGGTACACATCTGGAGTGCGCCGGTGGGGTATCTGAGTCGGCAATATCAGATTGTCCGCGCCCGTCGCTGACAGGGCGCTTCATTATCTGCCTGATGCCGCGTTGTGCTGAAGTGTCTTCAGCCATTTAGCGGCAAAAACAGTACGGGTATGGCAAGCGTGATCACTGGATTAGGTCATTTATTCCATCAGATCGATGCCATGCCCGCTTAATATGGTTGTTATGCGCTTCTTAGAGCCTATCTTACTTGCTATTTTGGCCCTGGGCCATGCTCGAAAACATGTACGCTGCGGTTTCTGCGCGCTGTCCGTGTCCAAACTGGCTGCGCCAATAACGCCTGGTGGGATAGACTCTTAATAAATAAACAGCCGGGCAACATCGCGGGAGGGCTTGCCATTCAGTGCTGTTCGTTGTGAGCGTTCGCGGGAATATAACAGGATATGAAGGGTATTTTAGATAAATAAAAAGTGATGGTGGTGGGGGAAGGATTCGAACCTTCGAAGTCGAAGACGGCAGATTTACAGTCTGCTCCCTTTGGCCGCTCGGGAACCCCACCACAGGCGCTAAGCCGCTTTCTCCTCAGAAAGCGCGCGCATTATATCAGATAACAGCTTTCTGTAAAGCGTTGAGCGGGTAAAAGTCAGTTGATTGCCCGAATTTTACCCATTCAGCGCCAGAATGATCCGGCCTGTTATGCCAATGATTAAAGAATAATCGTCCGATTGCCGTAGACGAATACACGTTGCGCTAAAACCTGATATAACGCCTGGCTCAGAACATTTTTCTCTACATCACGCCCTGCACGCATCATATCTTCAGCGGTATAGGTGTGATCGATGTGAATCACATCCTGCATAATAATCGGACCTTCATCGAGGTTATTATTAACGTAGTGGGCGGTAGCACCGATAAGTTTTACACCGCGCTCATAAGCCTGGTGATAAGGCCGCGCACCGACAAAAGCGGGCAGAAATGAGTGATGGATATTAATAATTTGTTGTGGGAAGCGGGAAACAAACTCTGGCGTCAGAACACGCATGTATTTGGCCAGAACCACATAGTCGGGAGTATAAGAATCAATCGCATCACCCATTTGCTGGTCATGCTCTTCGCGCGTTAACCCTTCATGACTGATCAGGCGGAAGGGAATATCAAAACGCTCAACCAGCGCACGTAGGGTATCGTGGTTGCCAATAACCGCAGCAATTTCAACATCCAGGCCACCGTAGCTGGCTTTCATTAATAGATCACCGAGACAGTGAGCCTCTTTTGTTACCAGAATTACGATACGGCGGCGATCAGCCGGTACCAGCTCACGGATAGAGCTTTGCGGGAGAGCACTATCAAGATCAGCCAGCAGCACCGCATCATTGAAAATCCCCTCTAACTCAGTACGCATAAAAAAGCGCCCGGTACGATGATCAACAAATTCGTTGTTTTGTATAATATTGAGTTCGTGTTTGTAACAAATATTGGTGATACGCGCGATGAGTCCTTTTTGGTCGGGGCAAATCGTGCGTAGTATTTTTCGTTGTGATAAGTGCATCGCGAGGAAAATCCTTTCTTTTTTTCTATGGCTGGTACCCTGTTACTGGTCGCAGCATTTTTTGAATTTTTTACCTGAACCACATGGACAAGGCGCATTACGACAGAGTGACGGCCGACTGCCCGCGATATAGTACCATTGTCCGTTTTCCTTTAAGAATCGTGACCGCTCAATAATAACCCCAGGGTGTTTATCATCGATAAAACGTGCGATGAAACTGACAAAGCCTTCATCAGGGGTGCGACCTTTTTCGATGGCAAAAACAGTCAAACCCTGCCAGTGCGTGGTGGTGAACCCTTTTTCTAAGTCAGCGTGAAATTGTTGTGCCTGACAGCTGGGATGCCAGGTGCTGATGAGATAATCGGCGTTTTTCATCACGAAAGCGCTGTATCGGGAACGCATCAGTTTTGCGGGATCGGGTGCCAGTAATCTGCCACTCAGATATTGCTGACAACATGCGTTATACTCCAGGGCACTACCGCAAGGGCATAATAGTGACATTGGGTCTCCACGGGGAATCTTCCGGCCTGTTGCGCGATGTTAACAGAGTTGCTGAAGTTGTGCCTATATGCATAGCAGAAAATATATATCCTTAGCGCCTGGCCCATCAGGCTATTTTACTTACCATTTTGGCCCTGGGCAGTGCTCGAAATCCTCACGTACTCCGTGTACGCTGCGGTTTCTCCGCGCTGTCCGTGTCCAAACTGGCTGCGCCAATAACGCCTGATGGGCCAGGCGCTTAGTACCTTGTGATAACGTTATCGTGTTGGCAGAGGGCTGGACTTCTTTCCGCGTTGTCTATCTCCTCATACTCAGTCAATATGAAGAGAAGATAGTATCAGTGAGATACCACTATTTTATTTCGGCAGTCAGAGGAGACGCTATGACACAGCCACTGGCAGGAAAACAGATTCTGATCGTGGAAGACGAAGCCGTTTTCAGCACGCTTTTGCAGAGCTGGCTGGTTTCATTAGGGGCGACAACGGTGCTGGCTTCGGAAGGTATTGAAGCGCTGAAAAAAGTGGCTGAGTCGGAACCTGATTTGATGATTTGTGATATCTCAATGCCAGGAATGGATGGCTTGCAACTGGTTGAGAGTTTGCGTAATCAGGGCAATCAACTGCCAGTGCTGATGATTTCAGCAACCGAAAATATGACCGATGTCGCGCAAGCGATGCGTCTGGGAGTGCAGGATATAATCTTAAAGCCGATAAAAGATTTTAATTTATTGCGCGAAACGGTCTACGCCTGTTTATATCCCACCATGTTCAATTCACGGGTGAAAGAAGAAGCGCATTTATTTGCTGACTGGGATGCACTGGTGAATGATCCCTCAGCGGCATCACGGCTGTTGCAGAACCTGCAGCCCCCCGTGCAACAGGAAGTCTCACAGTGCCATATTCGTTATCGTCAGTTGGTTCTGGCCGACAGGCCGGGGCTGGTGCTTGATATTGCACCATTATCGGAAAACGATGTGGCTTTTTATTGTCTGGATGTGACGCGAGCGGGTGATAATGGTGTTCTGGCAGCATTATTGCTACGGGTATTATTTAATAGTCTGTTACAAAAACCATTAATTCATCAGGGACAACAGTTACCCGAGATGGCAGATTTGTTAAATAAAGTGAATCAATTACTGCGGCAGGCGAGTTTACCGGGGCAATTTCCTCTGCTGGCAGGCTATTATCGTCACGATTCACAAAATTTAACATTAGCTTCCGCCGGCCTGGACGCTATTTTGAATACCGGTGGGCAACAGATTCCGCTTAGTGTCGGGGTTCCCTTAGGCACATTAGGTGAGGTTTATTTCAATCAAATAAGTGAGCACTGTCGTTCATGGGAATGCCTGGTCTGGGGAAAGGGAGGACGTCTGCGTTTAATGTTGTCTGCGAAATGAACAGTTATATCGGTATCTATATCTGTTTTCATGATTTGCCGTCATCGGGATAGCAGGGAATAACGATATCAATATCAAACTTTCTTCTGTGGTGCTACTATTTGGGCTGATAAGTAAAAGCCCTGAATCAATAAAATATGAATCTTTTTACCCCAGTTCTGTCTGAGTGAACTGAGATAATGAGCAGATTAATAAAAGTTTGAAAAACAAACAGACAAGGAGATATCGATGACTGCCTCTCATTCTAAAGTAAAAAAAGCGGTTATCCCGGTTGCAGGATTAGGTACCAGGATGCTTCCTGCGACTAAGGCTATTCCAAAAGAAATGTTGCCATTAGTCGATAAGCCTTTAATTCAGTATGTTGTTAATGAGTGTATCGCCGCCGGGATTGCAGAAATTGTTCTGGTTACTCACTCTTCGAAAAACTCGATCGAAAACCATTTTGACACCAGTTTTGAACTGGAAGCCATGCTGGAAAAACGTGTTAAACGCCAGTTGTTGGAAGAAATTCAATCTATTTGCCCACCCCATGTCACGATTATCCAGGTTCGCCAGGGGCTGGCCAAAGGTCTTGGTCATGCGGTTCTGTGCGCACATTCGGTGGTCGGAGATGAGCCAGTCGCCGTTGTTTTGCCGGATGTTATTCTGGATGAATATGAATCGGATCTGTGCCGTGACAATCTGGCAGAGATGATTGCCCGGTTTGATGAAACCGGTGTCAGTCAGATTATGGTGGAGCCTGTCGCTGATGTCACTGCTTATGGTGTCGTTAATTGTAAAGGTGAATCGTTACAGCCTGGTGAAAGTATTCCCATGGTGGGTGTGGTGGAAAAACCGAAAGCAGATGTGGCACCTTCGAATCTTGCCATTGTCGGTCGCTATGTATTAAGTGCTGATATCTGGCCACTATTAGCCAAGACGCCTCCAGGTGCGGGTGATGAAATTCAGTTAACAGACGCTATTGATATGCTGATAGAGCAAGAAACCGTTGAAGCGTATCATATGAAAGGCAAAAGCCATGACTGCGGAAATAAGCTGGGTTATATGGAAGCTTTCGTCGAGTATGGTATTCGCCATGACGCTTTGGGAGAGGACTTTAAAGCCTGGCTGAAAGAAACTATCGAAAAGTAATTGTTTTCAATAGCGATAATAATCGTGGTATGTCAGTTTTTGGCGATGCAACGTTAGCTATGCGAATCGGATAAGAAAAATCCCGCGTTAGCGGGATTTTTTTAATGCAAAACGTTATTAAAGCAGGAAATCGTCCAGCGTTTTATTCTCTTCATCGATGGCTTTTTTGATTACAGCCGGCGTCCGTCCCTGGCCAGTCCAGGTTTTAGTCTCACCATTTTCATCAATATAGCTGTATTTCGCCGGACGAGCCGCACGTTTAGTTTTGGTGCCTGCTTTGGTCGCTGACATAGTATTAACTAGCTCATTGAGATCAATACCATCAGCGATCAACATTTCACGATATTGTTGCAGCTTACGAGTCCGCTCTTCAATTTCTGCGGCTGCGGCAGTTTCTTCTTCACGACGTTCGTTGACAACAACTTCTAATTTTTCCAGCATTTCCTCTAATGTTTCGAGGGTACACTCTCTGGCCTGAGCGCGGAGAGTACGGATATTGTTCAAAATTTTAAGTGCTTCGCTCATTGTAGTAATCTCAAATTTATACTGGGGGAGAACAAACATGGCTGTAATAATAGAATGATATAATCAGATGTGCAATAGGCAAGGGGGATATGAATTCAAATTAATTGTTATTTAGCGGTTGGTTTATTTAATTTAAGCTAAATTTTCGTACAATTTCACATCTGAAACTACGCAACGCTTAAGCCGACGCTACCGGGAAAGTTAGATTTTCAGATACTCCTGCGGCAAATTCATACTTTTCCGCTATAAATATTCTCTTGCAAAATTAGGGGATTAGGCATGATAGTCGCTAATATAATACAGTGGATAACGACTCAATATTAGGTACCTGATGACAAGCTTTATATTGGTTTTATTGCCAGGCGCTTTACCCGGCTGGACATATCAGGTAAAAATCAAAACCGTTGTTGGCTGATTAGCCATGCATTTATTGACCAGTGATGACAGGCATTATTCAGCAGATAACCGTTGCTGCAATTAAAGAAGAGTCGGTCAGTCACGATCATGACGTGCGTGCCGGAAAGGGCAGGGTGTCACAGGAAATATGTTACAATTTTATTGAAGTGAAACACTTTTGATTGGGATTATGTCACTGATGGCTCAACTCTATTTTTACTATTCTGCCATGAACGCAGGTAAATCCACGGCCTTATTGCAGTCAGCGTATAATTATCAGGAAAGGGGTATGCGTGCCCTGGTTTATACCGCTGAAATTGATGACCGCTTTGGTGCGGGTAAGGTGAGTTCAAGGATTGGTCTGTCATCTCCCGCCAGGCTATTTAATCCGCAAACGGATTTATTGACGGATATTACCGCGGCACATGCACAGCAGCCGGTTCATTGTGTTCTGGTGGATGAAAGCCAGTTTCTGACGCGCGAACAGGTATTTGCATTGTCTGAAGTCGTTGACAAGCTGGCTATTCCGGTGCTGTGTTACGGATTGCGAACGGATTTTCGCGGTGAATTATTCGGTGGTAGTCAGTATTTGCTGGCGTGGGCGGATAAGCTGGTTGAATTAAAAACGATCTGTTTTTGTGGTCGTAAAGCTGGCATGGTGCTTCGTCTCGATCAACAAGGGCGCCCTTATAATAGTGGGGAACAGGTGGTTATTGGAGGCAATGAATGCTATGTGTCTGTCTGTCGTAAGCATTATAAAGAAGCCTTACAGCTGGCATCATTGAGTGAGGTACAGAATAAATACACCCCAGGCAAGTAACAGCTTCCCGATGGCTATCAGTGGCATTTCTGACGCCTGATGGCAGGTTGATACGACTTTTTTACCTGTGAGATAAATTTCGCGGAAATAGTTATATCACTTTATATTGATTGTGCATTAATTAGCGCCTGACCTATCAGTCTATTTGACTGGCTATTTTGGCCCTCGGCAGTGCGCGAAATCCTCACGTACTACCTGTACGCTACGGTTTCTCCGCGTTGTCCGTGTATCAATAACGCCTGATGGACCAGGTGCCCGGTCACTAATCTCTCCGATAAGCCAGGCAATCAACGATGTATTAACTGAAGGTGGCTGAAAAAAAGCCCTGTTCTGAAAAAACAGGGCTTTTATCAGTGCAAGATATGTCGATTAAGCTGATTTTTTCGCTTTTTTATCCGCGTTTTTTGTAACTACAGGCTTCTGGGGTTCTTCCGTGACGGCCGCTTCACTAAACGCTTTACCATAGAAAGTATCCAGCAGGATCTGCTTTAATTCAGAAATTAAAGGATAACGCGGGTTAGCGCCAGTACACTGGTCATCAAATGCGTCTTCGGATAATTTATCAACATGGGCCATGAAGTCCGCTTCCTGAATCCCGGCTTCACGAATCGATTTGGGGATACCCAGTTCAGCCTTAAGACTTTCCAGCCATGCCAGCAGTTTTTCAATTTTCTCTGCGGTACGATCGCCGGGTGCACTCAATCCCAGGTGATCGGCAATTTCGGCATACCGACGGCGAGCCTGTGGCCGATCATACTGGCTGAAGGCGGTCTGTTTCGTCGGATTATCGTTGGCATTGTAACGAATGACGTTACAGATCAGCAAAGCATTGGCCAGACCATGCGGAATATGGAACTGAGATCCCAGTTTATGGGCCATAGAGTGGCAGACACCGAGAAACGCATTAGCAAAGGCGATACCCGCGATAGTTGCCGCACTATGGACACGTTCGCGTGCCAGCGGATTCTTTGCTCCCTCATGGTAGGAGGCGGGCAGATTTTCCTTCAGTAGTTTCAGCGCCTGCAACGCCTGGCCATCGGAAAATTCAGAGGCCAGTACAGAAACGTAAGCTTCCAGCGCATGAGTAACCGCATCCAGCCCTCCGAATGCGCATAAAGATTTAGGCATATCCATGACCAGATTGGCATCGACAATGGCGATATCAGGGGTCAGAGCATAGTCTGCCAGCGGATATTTCTGTCCTGTTGCATCATCGGTGACCACCGCAAATGGCGTCACTTCTGAACCTGTACCGGAAGTGGTGGTGATAGCGACCATTTTCGCTTTGACTCCCATTTTGGGGAATTTATAGATCCGTTTGCGGATGTCCATAAAACGTAAAGCCAGATCCTCAAAATGGGTTTCCGGATGTTCATACATCACCCAGATAATTTTCGCGGCGTCCATCGGAGAACCACCACCCAGCGCGATAATCACGTCCGGTTTGAACGAATTGGCCAGATCGGCCCCTTTACGCACAACAGTTAATGTCGGGTCGGCTTCTACTTCAAAGAAGACTTCGGTTTCCACCCCTGCGGCTTTCAGGACCGAGGTGATTTGATCAGCATAGCCGTTGTTAAACAGAAAACGGTCAGTCACGATAAGCGCACGTTTGTGTCCGTCAGTAATCACTTCATCCAGCGCGATGGGCAAAGAACCCCGGCGGAAATAGATAGATTTCGGAAGCTTATGCCACAACATATTTTCAGCTCGCTTAGCGACAGTTTTCTTGTTGATCAGATGTTTTGGGCCCACATTTTCCGAGATGGAATTCCCTCCCCAGGAACCACAGCCTAAAGTAAGGGAAGGGGCGAGCTTGAAGTTGTACAGATCACCAATACCCCCCTGAGAGGCGGGAGTATTAATCAGTATCCGTGCCGTTTTCATTTTCTGGCCAAAATAGGTGACGCGATCAGGCTGATTGTCCTGATCGGTATACAGACAAGAGGTATGTCCGATACCGCCCATTGCCACCAGTTTTTCTGCTTTATCAACGGCGTCTTCGAAGTTCTTTGCCCGGTACATCGCCAGTGTGGGGGAGAGCTTTTCATGGGCAAAGGGTTCGCTTTCATTGATGTCGGTGACTTCACCGATCAGGATCTTGGTCGTCACCGGGACATCAAAGCCAGCCATTTGGGCAATCTTATATGCCGGCTGACCGACAATGGCAGCATTGAGTGCGCCGTTTTTCAGGATTGTATCCTGCACGGCTTTCAGTTCTTTACCTTGCAGCAAATAACCACCATGACTGGCAAAACGTTCACGCACCGCATCATATATAGCATCAACAACGACAACAGACTGTTCTGATGCACAAATAACACCGTTATCGAACGTTTTAGACATCAGCACAGAAGCGACAGCACGTTTAACATCGGCGGTTTCATCAATCACCACTGGCGTATTACCCGCGCCGACACCGATAGCCGGTTTACCAGAACTGTAAGCCGCTTTGACCATACCCGGGCCACCTGTTGCGAGGATCAGATTAATATCCGGGTGGTGCATAAGGGCATTAGAAAGCTCAACCGACGGGCTATCTATCCAGCCGATCAAATCCTTTGGCGCACCGGCAGCAATGGCGGCTTGTAACACGATCGCCGCCGCTTTATTGGTGGCCTCTTTCGCCCGGGGATGTGGCGAGAAGATGATCGCATTGCGGGTTTTCAGACTAATCAGTGATTTAAATATCGCGGTGGAAGTCGGGTTGGTGGTCGGAACGATACCACAAATAATGCCGATAGGTTCAGCGATAGTGATGGTGCCGAAAGTATCATCTTCAGACAACACGCCACAGGTTTTTTCATCTTTATAGGCATTATAGATATATTCGGAAGCAAAGTGATTTTTAATGACTTTGTCTTCGACAATCCCCATCCCTGATTCTGCCACCGCCATTTTGGCGAGCGGGATCCGCGCATCCGCCGCCGCTAATGCGGCAGCGCGGAAGATCTTATCCACTTGTTCCTGAGTGAAACCGGCATATTCACGCTGAGCTTTTTTTACCCGCTCTACGAGGGCGTTAAGTTCAGCAACATTGGTAACAGCCATAATGCTCTCCTGATAATGTTAAACTTTTTTAGCAAATCAACCGCGTGATTCATCAGCGTAGATAGAGAGCGCATACGGAGAACAGGGTTTCTCCACGCTGTCCGTATCCAGACTGGCTGCGTCAATAACCAGGTGGGTCAGGCGCTTAGTTTTATTGATTTACTAAAAAAGTTTATTTTTAGACACGCTGTCACCGTGCATAAAGTCGGGTACTTTTAGTATGGTTACCCATTTCAACGGATTATTTATTGACCAGGATCAAATTTATACAAAGCTGACACCTTTCAGCAAGCGCATTTTGTGTACAAAAAACGTGATGATTTAATAAATATGTAAAATTGATAAATAAATGTTAATGGCTAATCAAAGGTGTGATGCCCCTATATTATGGCCGTTATGGTATTTATGAATGTATTTTTTACCAGGATATTATATGGTTGCGCTATTAGCTGTATAACATCCGCCGCTAGCGTGAGTCATATCGGGAGTCTGCCGTGACGCAATTTTTGTTTGATTTTTCAATTTATTTTAAGTTTTTTATTGGATTACTTGCTCTGGTGAATCCGATTGGTATCATCCCTGTTTTTATCAGTATGACCCGCGATCAAACGGTTACGGAGTGCAATAAAACCAATCTGACTGCGAATGCTTCTGTCGCAATTATTCTGTTGATATCCCTCTTTCTGGGTAACACTATTTTACAAATATTCGGGATATCTATTGATTCATTTCGTATTGCAGGAGGCATCCTGGTGGTGACTATCGCGATATCGATGGTCAGCGGTAAACTGGGAGAAGATAAACAAAATAAGCAGGAAAAATCAGAAGCAGAGAGTCGTGATAGTATCGGTGTGGTGCCTCTGGCATTGCCGTTAATGGCAGGCCCTGGTGCTATCAGCTCAGTGATTGTCTGGGGTGCGCGTTATCATACCATTTTCCATCTTTTGGGGTTTTCCATCGCGATTATTATTTTCGCTGGATGTTGCTGGGGGATTTTCCGCATCGCTCCCTGGCTGGTTCGTCTGCTGGGACAAACCGGTATTAACGTCGTGACACGTATTATGGGGTTATTACTCATGTCGTTAGGTATTGAGTTTATTGTTACCGGCGTAAAAATATTATTCCCTGGATTGCTGACTTAGTGCCTGGCCCCGCAGGTGCTATGGCTGGGGCGGAAAAACCGCTGCCTGGAGGTTATAGGTAAGAATTTCAGCGTCAGGATGGTAAGGGAAATAGCCTGATGGAACAGGCTGTGAGTATCCGCCTTATCAGACGTCACGTTGATTTGGCGGAGTTGGTTATCCATTAACCGGATAGAAAAAATCATTTTTCACGCCACAGAATATGGCATAGCTTATGTGCTTTATCACGGCAGAGCAGAATACGGGCAAAAATATCGGTAATATCATCATCGTCAGAATCAGCCAGTCCGATGACCACTTCTGCGAAGAAATCCGGGTTGAGATCGTAATCAACATGGTCTTGCCAGTCCGGGGCCGGATCAAATAATTCAGCGCCACCGCGCTCTTCAAACTGAAGATTAAAAAGGATGATATCGGCCGGTTCGAGATTATCCGCTGCCAGTTCGAGAAAAATATCATAAGCCTGCTCAAGCGTTTCATCTTCGGTCAGGCGGTTATTTAAATCCATTGTGCTCATTACCATTGATCAACTGTTTGCCCGCTACGTTTTACAGGAATGGACTAAAGAAGTAAAACAGTCGCTCGACAAGTCGCTGCCAGAAAGGGCGTTTTCCCCATATATGCGCATCCAGCCTGTGTGAGCGTGAAATATAATTACCCTGAATATCCTTCAGGGCGCTACCGAATCCGCTATCGTCGATAACCAGGGTGATTTCAAAATTAAGCCACAGGCTGCGCATATCGAGATTAACAGTACCAATCATGCTCAATTCGTCATCGACCAGCACACTTTTGGTATGAAGCAGTCCGCCTTCAAATTGATAAATTTTGACACCTGCAGCCAGTAGTTCAGTAAAAAAGGAGCGACTGGCCCAGTCGACCAACAGTGAGTCGTTTTTACGGGGAAGAATAATGCTGACATCGACACCACGTTCGGCGGCAGTACAGATGGCATGAAGCAGGTCATCGCTGGGGACGAAATAAGGTGTGGTCATAATCAGACGATGACTGGCGGCATAGACCGCGGTAAGCAGCGCCTGATGAATCAGATCTTCCGGGTAGCCGGGACCAGAGGCAATCGTATGAATAGTATGGCCGTTGGCTTGTGCAAAAGGCATGATACTGCTGTCCGGCAACGGCGGTAAAATATGTTGACCGGTCTCTATTTCCCAGTCACAGGAGTAGATGATGCCCATCGCGGTCGTTACCGGGCCTTCCATGCGCGCCATTAGATCAACCCACTGACCGACACCCGCATTTTGTTTGAAAAAACGAGGATCGACCATATTCATACTGCCGGTATAAGCAATATAGTTATCGATCATAATCATTTTGCGATGCTGACGTAAATCCATGCGACGCAGAAAAACACGCCATAGATTTACCTTTAGCGCTTCAACGACTTCAACGCCAGCATGACGCATTTTTGATACCCACGGGCTGCGGAAAAAGGTCACGCTACCGGCTGAATCCAGCATCAGGCGGCAGTGTATACCGCGCTGCGCAGCGGCGATCAATGCGTTAGCGACGTCATCTGCCATACCGCCAGGTTGCCAGATATAAAACACTATTTCGATGTTGTGGCGGGCTGACTGAATATCCTCAATCAGCGCCTGCATGACATCATCGGAGGCAGTCAGTAACTGAAGTTGATTACCTTTCAATCCCGGGATACCCTGACGATGTTCACAGAGTCTGAATAATGATTTAGCGACCGGGCTGTTGTCACGGGCAAAAATATGTTTGCACGATTTCAGTTCGCTGAGCCATTTCGCGGTGGAGGGCCACATTGCTCTCGCCCGTTCCGCCCGCCGTTTGCCAAGATGTAATTCACCAAAAGAGAGATAAGCGATAATTCCCAGTAACGGAATAATATAAATCACTAATAACCATGCCATAGCAGAGGTGACACTGCGTCGCTTCATTAATATGCGTAATGTCACTGCGGCAATAAGTAGCCAGTAGCCGAGAATGACCATCCCATTTATAAGCATATAAAAGGTCATCATATATGAAGGATCCTGTTGAATATCGCTGTCAGTGAATTTATGCATCCACTTTCATCGGGTAAATAAAAACAGCGTGTCGACTGGGTTGGTCGAAATTTCCGGAGTATAATGGCGCCGTTTTTCACCTGATGAGTCGTAACAGAAATGAAGCATAGCAGAACCGAAGTTAGCCGCTGGCGCATGTTAAGACAGATAAGCCGCCGTCGATCCCGCTGGCTGGAGGCGCAGTCGCGTCGTAACATACGGCTCCTCACCATCAGAAAAATACTGATAAAATGCTAACATGACGCTTTACTGTTTACTGACACAAAGCAGGATAATAAGCACAATAGCCACTCCTGTATTGCCGCTGTTGTTTTACGAAAAGAGATGAGTTTCAAAAAACTTTTTTATAGGGTTTGACGGAAACGCGCTGATAGACTCCCGCCGCAAAATAAGGGTCATCATTCGCCCACGCTTGTGCTGCCGCCAGCGACTCAAACTCTGCGATGATTATTGAGCCACTAAAACCAGCTATACCTGGTTCATTGCTGTCAATTGCAGGCAGGGGACCTGAGGTCAATAAACGCCCTTCATCACGTAATTGTTGTAAACGTGCCACGTGTGCAGGGCGTACTGATAAGCGTTTTTCCAGAGAGTGGGCGCTGTCTTCAGCGTAGATAACATAAAACACGGTAAAGCTCCTTGCCTGAGCCATATACAGTGAAATTATGTTAAGTGAATACGTTGTCGACTGCAATGTAAAGACATGCATTATGGCTTAACACAGCACGTTGTCTCTGATTTTCCTGTTAATAGCACAAATTATCCTGTCGCTAAGCCCGTCTTATTGAATATGATTGCTATTTGCATTTAAAATCAAATCATCACCATTTTTATATAAGCGATTATGTCTACAATGCCTCTTGATCTACCTCGCCGTTTCCCGTGGCCAGCATTGCTATCTGTGGCGATCCATAGCGCTGTTGTGGCAGGGTTGCTTTATACCTCGGTACATCAGGTGATTGAGCGGCCATCTTCCTCTTCTTCTGCGATTGAGATAACGATGGTGGCGCCCGCTGAGCGGGTGTCGCCACAAGCGTCACAACCGGCTGTAGCGCCAGAGCCTGAACCCGAACCGGAAGTCGTACCAGAGCCGCCGAAAGAAGCGCCTGTTGTTATCCACAATCCGGCACCGAAGCCAAAACCTAAGCCGAAACCGAAACCGAAACCCAAAAAGCAGCCGCCGGAGAAGGTTGAGCAACCTAAGCGGGATATTCAGCCGGCAGAATCGCTGATCCCTTCGCCATTTGAAAAGGGCGATGCACAGCCCGCAGGAATGCCGTCCGGTTCCGCATCGAATACTCAGCTGGTCAAGGGGAAATCAGCCGACAGTGAATCTGGTGGTCCGCTGGCGCTGAGTCGTAGTGAACCCGTCTATCCATCCCGGGCGCAAGCATTGCATATAGAGGGGGATGTCAGAGTTCGATTTATGGTGATGGCCGACGGGCGTGTGGATATGGGCAGTGTGCAAATTCTCTCCGCACAGCCTGCCAATATGTTTGAGCGGGAAGTCAAAATCGCGTTGCGTAAATGGCGATATAAACCCGGCAGTCCGGGAAGTATTACGATGACGATTCAGTTTCGTCTGCGCGGTGTGCAGATGGTTTAACGGAGAAGGTTTCTGCGGCAATCTCGCTCCATATCATCATAATAAAGAGGGTTCTCTCTGTGCAACAGAGAGAACGGCACTTTATTGATCGCATAGATAAGCATAGATTTTTTGCGTATTTTCCCGTGAGCACAGGCGTGTTCCCTGATTGATGGTCGCGGCACTGCCTGCGGCAACGCCGAAACGCACCATATCTTCCAGAGAAGCATGTTCTGCCAGTCGTAGTGTCATCGCTCCAACCATGCTGTCTCCCGCGCCAACAGTACTTTGAGACTTCATCGGCGGTGGAACAACCTGAACACAATCGCTGGCATCACAACCCAGCGCGCCTTGTGGACCCAGCGAGACCACCACCCGACGTACTTTTCCGGAGTGAATCAGCGCTTGTGCTGCCTGGCGAACGTCATCGGGTTGACTGAGGTCACGTTGTACCAGCGCGCTCAACTCTTTCTGGTTAGGTTTGATCAGTTCAATGTTACCGATCTCAAGTGTGGCCGCGAGCGCTTCGCCGGAACTGTCAATAATACAGCGGATCTGCTGCTGCTGGGCATTTTTTATCAGCTGGATCAGCTGGTTAATGCTAACACCTGGCGGCAGACTTCCGCTGATCACTAACAGCGAACCGGCGGGGATCGCGAGGATTTTTTCTTCAATCAGTCGAAATTCATCATCGGTTAACGTCGCTCCGGGCATGACAAAACGGTATTGCTCGCCGCTGGAACTGATTTGTACATGCAGATTTTGTCGTGTCCAGTCCTGGGTTTTGATGGTTTCGACAGGGACCTGTTCATGACTCAGGAGTGTCATAAGATAAGCACCGGTAGCGCCCCCCACCGGAAAAATGGCTGTCGCCTGAGCGCCAAGAAACATGATCGCTCGCGCAACATTAATACCACCACCACCCGGCTCAAAAACCGGCGTGCTGCAGCGAAGTTTACCTTCAGGATAGATTTGTGGTGTCGTGGTTGAACTATCAAGTGAAGGGGCGAGTGTTAAGGTATAAATTTTATTCATGCCGAAGCCTCCATGATACAGGATGGACGATTGTTTTAAGCATGGCACTTTTTAGCGAAAGCGATCAGCGGCGATATCACTTAGCGCCTGGCCGATCAGGTTATTTCGCGTGCCATTCTGGCGTTCGGCAGTGGTTGCCATCCTCATCGGCTACCTGTTCGCTGGGGGGCTCCGCGCCGTTCGTGTCTGGACTGACCGCGTCAGCAACGCCTGTCGAGCCAGGTGCTTATTAACAACCGATCACTTTTATGACGACGAAGTAAAATTTATTTGCTGGGTCATTTTATGTAAAAAAATCAATAGTAATATATTGCTATGTCAATCGCGCTTTTTTATAATTTAGCTAATTTCATTAGGGCAGTCATATACAAAAGCAGTCAGGAAATGTAGTGAAGTTGCACTCTGATGACGTTGATCAAACATCGTGCAGGTTGTTTATATCGCTCTCCTTATGAAAGGTCCGCCCCTACAGGGCCTCTCTTCTTGTTGCACGGACTTTAATTTAAATGAATTTTCTAAAGACAGCACCTGGAGTAGTATTGCTGACGGCAGGGCTTGTTGTGTCAGCGTATGTCCTGGCCGATGATTCTGTGTTTACTACTATGGATGACCCTTCGACGGCTAAAAAAGATTTTGAGGGCAGTGTTAATGCTGGTTATCTGGCACAGTCGGGAAATACGAAAAGTTCTTCATTAACTGCGGATACTACGCTGACCTGGTATGGTGATATAACCGCGTGGTCATTGTGGGGTAATGCCAGTAACACATCGTCTGATAACCATCGTTCTTCAGAGAAATACAGCGTGGGTGGCCGTAATCGTTATAATCTGGCCGATAACAATTATCTGTTTGGTCAGGCAAACTGGTTATCTGATCGCTATAACGGTTATCAGCAGCGTGATTACCTGACGGCGGGTTATGGTCGCCAGATTATGAATGGTCCGATTCATAGTCTGCGTCTGGAATTCGGTCCTGGGATACGTTATGACGAATATATTAATAATGAAGGTCATAATACTCAGGCACTGGGTTATGGTTCGGGAACCTGGGTATGGCAGATGACCGATAATACCAAATTCATTCAGGGGGTTTCAGTACTGGCCGCAGAAGATACAACGCTGAATTCAGAAAGCGCACTGCATGTTGCGCTGAATGAGCATTTTTCTCTGCGTGTGGCTTATAACCTGACCTGGAACTCTGAACCGCCGGCTGCTGCGTCCAGCCATACGGATCGCCGTACTACCATGTCACTGGGTTATAAGATGTAATGGATATCAGGTCGTTGAATGCGACCTGATGACTTTTATCGGTCAGATGATAGAGTGAAAGCGGTCACTTCTGGCTAGTCTCACACCTTACAGCGATCCTTGTCTGACCCGGTGTATTATCGTTACCATTCAGAGCCTGGCCCGTCAGGCTATGCTGGGAAATCTTCAGGTATGTCCTGTACACTGCGGTTTCTCCGCGTTGTCCGTGTCCGGACTCAACACCTTATGGGTCAGGCGCTTATTTTATTCTGTCTTTTATCACGCACTAATGATGTGTAAACTAAATGCCGATGTTATCAACGGGTCGTTGCAGGCAGGAATAGGCTGGTATAACAAAGGATTCTTGTATTTCGCAGAGTAAAGCGAAAACTGAAACAGAACGTGTTGATATTTTTTATTGTGCTCTTTTGCATGTGCTCTTTCGTATGGGGCACCACTGCAAATTAAGGATATGAAATGCCCGTAATTACGCTTCCTGATGGCAGTCAGCGCCATTTTGATCACCCCGTTAGCCCACTGGATGTCGCGCAGAGTATCGGCGCAGGGCTGGCAAAAGCCACTATCGCTGGACGAGTCAATGGTCAACTGGTTGATGCCTGTGATCTTATCGACAACGATGCCACACTGACTATTATCACGGCTAAAAATGATGAAGGTCTGGAAATTATTCGTCACTCTTGCGCACACCTGCTAGGTCATGCCATTAAACAACTGTGGCCAGATACCCGAATGGCGATTGGCCCGGTTATTGAGAATGGTTTTTATTACGATATCGATCTCGATCATACGCTGACTCAGGAAGATATCGACACGCTTGAAAAACGGATGCATGAACTTGCTGAGACTAATTATGATGTCATCAAAAAGAAAGTCAGCTGGCAAGAAGCGCGGGATACCTTTGTGCAACGTGGTGAAAGCTATAAAGTCGCTATCCTTGATGAAAATATTGCTCGTGATGATCGACCCGGTTTATATCATCATCAGGAATATATTGACATGTGCCGTGGGCCGCATGTGCCTGATATGCATTTCTGCCATCATTTTAAGCTGATGAAAACGGCGGGTGCCTACTGGCGTGGCGATAGTAATAACAAAATGTTACAACGTATTTATGGTACGGCATGGGCAGATAAAAAGTCGCTTAATAGCTATCTGCAGCGGCTGGAGGAAGCCGCCAAGCGTGATCACCGCAAAATTGGCAAACAGCTTGATCTATATCATATGCAGGAAGAAGCGCCCGGGATGGTGTTCTGGCATAACGATGGCTGGACGGTTTTCCGTGAACTGGAAACCTTTGTGCGTTCTAAACTCAAAGAGTATCAGTATCAGGAAGTTAAAGGTCCATTTATGATGGATCGCGTCTTGTGGGAGAAGACCGGTCATTGGGATAACTACAAAGATGCGATGTTCACCACCGCTTCTGAAAATCGTGAATATTGTATCAAACCGATGAATTGCCCGGGTCATGTACAGATTTTTAACCAGGGGCTGAAATCCTATCGGGATCTGCCTTTGCGGATGGCGGAATTCGGGAGCTGCCATCGTAATGAGCCGTCAGGTGCGTTGCATGGTTTGATGCGTGTTCGTGGTTTTACCCAAGATGATGCCCATATCTTCTGTACGGAAGAGCAGGTGCGTAGTGAAGTTAACGCCTGTATTCGTATGGTCTATGATATGTATAGTACTTTTGGTTTTGAAAAAATTGTTGTCAAACTCTCCACGCGCCCGGAAAAACGGATCGGTAGTGATGAGATTTGGGATCGTGCTGAGGCAGATTTGGCTGCCGCACTGGAGGAAAATAATATTTCCTTTGAGTATCAACCGGGTGAAGGAGCATTTTATGGTCCCAAAATTGAGTTTACCCTATATGATTGCCTCAACCGGGCATGGCAGTGTGGTACGGTTCAACTGGATTTTTCGTTGCCATCTCGTCTGAACGCTTCTTATATTGGTGAAAATAATGAACGTCAGATACCGGTTATGATTCATCGTGCCATTCTGGGATCGATGGAGCGCTTCATTGGTATTCTGACGGAAGAGTTTGCGGGATCTTTCCCGACCTGGCTGGCACCTGTACAAGTGGTGATCATGAATATTACCGACGCTCAGTCTGAATATGTCAATGAATTAACTCAGCAATTCCAAAATGCGGGTATTCGCGTAAAAGCAGACTTGAGAAATGAGAAGATTGGCTTTAAAATTCGCGAGCACACTTTACGTCATGTTCCCTATATGCTGGTTTGTGGCGACAAAGAAGTTGAGGCTGGCAAGGTGGCTGTACGTACCCGTCGTGGTAAAGATCTCGGCAGCCTGGACGTAAATGAAGTGCTCGAAAAGCTGCAACAAGAAATTCGCAGCCGCAGTCTTCAACAACTGGAGGAATAAGGTATTAAAGGCGGAAAAAGAGTTCAAACGGCGCGTCCAAATCGTATTAATGGCGAAATTCGCGCGCAGGAAGTTCGCTTGACAGGTCTGGATGGCGAGCAGCTTGGTATTGTGAGTCTAAGAGATGCTCTGGAAAAAGCTGAAGAAGCGGGAGTAGACTTAGTCGAAATCAGCCCTAACGCCGAGCCGCCAGTTTGCCGAATTATGGATTATGGCAAGTTCCTCTATGAAAAGAGCAAATCTTCTAAGGAACAGAAGAAAAAGCAAAAAGTTATTCAGGTTAAGGAAATTAAATTCCGGCCTGGTACTGATGAAGGCGACTATCAGGTAAAACTCCGCAGCCTGGTTCGTTTTCTGGAAGAGGGTGATAAAGCCAAGATCACACTACGATTCCGTGGTCGTGAGATGGCGCATCAACAGATTGGCATAGAAATGCTTAATCGCATTCGTGACGATTTGAGTGAATTGGCGGTGGTCGAATCCTTTCCGGTGAAGATCGAAGGCCGCCAGATGATCATGGTGCTCGCCCCTAAGAAGAAACAGTAAGGCGCTCAAGCAGCAAAACCTGCCAATTGATCAGGTTTTGCTCGCCTTAGTTTCATTTATTAACAATGCGAAGTGGAAATCATTACAATGCCAAAGATTAAGACAGTACGCGGTGCTGCTAAGCGCTTTAAAAAAACCGGTAAAGGTGGTTTTAAGCATAAGCATGCTAACCTGCGTCACATTCTGACTAAAAAGTCGACTAAACGTAAACGTCATCTGCGTCCAAAAGCTATGGTGTCTAAAGGCGACCTGGGCCTGGTTATTGCGTGTCTGCCATACGCATAAATCGTTCACTTTTTCCTTTTTAATTAGAATAGAGACAGGAGAGCATATATGGCTCGCGTAAAACGTGGTGTGGTTGCCCGTGCACGTCATAAGAAAATTTTGAAACAAGCCAAAGGCTACTACGGTGCGCGTTCTCGTGTTTACCGCGTTGCTTTTCAGGCAGTTATCAAAGCCGGTCAATACGCTTATCGTGACCGTCGTCAGAGAAAACGTCAATTCCGTCAATTATGGATTGCGCGTATCAACGCCGCAGCACGGCAGAATGGTGTCTCTTACAGTAAATTTATCAATGGCCTGAAAAAGGCTTCCATTGAAATTGACCGTAAGATCCTGGCTGATATCGCTGTATTTGACAAAGTTGCATTTACTGCACTGGTCGAAAAAGCGAAAGCTGCGCTGGCATAAGTCAGTGATAAAGTGGGGGATGAGTTCCCCCCTTTATCGTTCTGATATCGTCAATATATTAACCGCGATTGAGATGTGCTGTTAAGACAGAAATAACATTTCGTATCGGACTAAGGTAATGCAAGCATGATTGCTGCTCTTTTCCGCTTCTCTTTTTACTCTGGCACCTGAATACAGGAGGCAAATGCGTGAAAGAAGAAACAGAAAATAGCGCCACAAAGCCTCCCGGAATGGAGGCTTTTTTCGTATCACTGTTTAGAAATTATAAAATAAAGCTATAACTCTAGCCGATGTATCTGCATCGATATAATGAGGATAATCATGTCAAATCTCGCAGATCTGGTTGCCAGTGCCAAAGCAGCCATTAATAAGGCATCAGATGTTGCCATGCTGGATGATGTTCGCGTGGAATATCTGGGTAAAAAGGGACAATTAACCCTACAGATGACAACGTTACGTGAATTGCCAGCCGAAGAACGTCCGGCCGCAGGCGCCGTTATCAATGCCGCGAAAGAACAGGTTCAGCAGGCATTGAATATACGGAAAAACGCTCTCGAAACGGCCGCATTAAATGCACGACTGGCTGCCGAGACGATTGATATCTCTTTGCCTGGACGGCGAATTGAGAACGGTGGCCTCCACCCCGTGAACCGTACTATTGAGCGAATTGAAAATTTCTTCGGTGAACTTGGCTTTAGTGTCGTCACCGGGCCGGAAATTGAAGATGATTATCATAATTTTGACGCATTAAATATTCCACGTCATCACCCGGCACGGGCTGATCATGATACTTTTTGGTTTGATGCTACCCGTCTGCTACGCACTCAGACTTCCGGTGTGCAGATACGGACGATGGAGAATCAAAAGCCGCCCATTCGTATTATTGCGCCAGGAAGGGTTTATCGTAATGACTATGATCAGACCCACACGCCGATGTTCCATCAGATGGAAGGTCTTATTATTGATACCAATATCAATTTTACTAATCTGAAAGGAACGCTACACGACTTCCTGGTTAATTTTTTTGAAGAAGATTTGCAGATCCGTTTTCGTCCCTCTTATTTTCCGTTTACCGAACCATCAGCAGAAGTTGACGTCATGGGTAAAAATGGTAAATGGCTGGAGGTGCTTGGTTGTGGCATGGTTCACCCGAATGTCTTGCGCAATGTTGGTATTGATCCGGAAATCTATTCTGGCTTTGCTTTCGGGATGGGAATGGAGCGTCTGACAATGTTGCGCTATGGCGTGAATGATTTACGTGCGTTCTTCGAAAATGATTTGCGTTTCCTCAAACAGTTTAAATAAGGGTAGGGCAGAATAATGAAATTCAGTGAACTGTGGTTACGCGAATGGGTCAACCCAGCGATCAGTAGTGAGGAACTGGCTAATCAGATAACCATGGCCGGGCTTGAGGTTGACAGTGTTGAGCCCGTTGCCGGTAGTTTCAATGGTGTGGTGGTTGGTGAAGTGGTCGAATGTGGCCCGCATCCAAATGCTGACAAATTGCGCGTCACGAAAGTGAATACCGGTGGCGAGCGTTTATTAAATATTGTCTGCGGCGCGCCGAATTGCCGACAGGGTCTGAAAGTGGCTGTCGCAACCATCGGTGCAATTCTGCCGGGTGATTTTAAAATTAAAGCGGCGAAATTGCGCGGTGAACCCTCTGAAGGCATGTTGTGTTCATACTCTGAGCTGGCTATTTCCGATGATCATAATGGCATTATTGAGTTGCCAGTAGACGCACCGATAGGTACTGATATTCGTGAATACTTACAGTTAGATGATCGGACTATCGAAATTAGCGTGACGCCAAACCGGACTGATTGCTTAAGTATTATGGGTGTTGCCCGTGATGTCGCCGTACTGAATAAAGCAACACTGAATCAACCTGATATCGTTCCCGTTGTTGCAACCGTTAGCGATACGTTGCCAGTGGTGGTTGAAGCCCCCGATGCCTGTCCCCGATATCTTGGCCGGATAGTTAAAGGTATTAACGTTAATGTAGCGACCCCATTGTGGATGAAAGAAAAACTACGGCGTTGTGGTATTCGCTCCATCGATGCCGTTGTTGACGTGACAAACTATGTGCTGCTTGAACTTGGGCAACCAATGCACGCTTTCGACTATGATCGGATTGATGGCGGGATCGTAGTACGGATGGCACAACAGGATGAAACGCTGACGTTACTCGATGGTTCAGAAGCTAAACTGGATAGCGATACACTGGTGATCGCTGATCATCAAAAAGCACTGGCAATGGCGGGAATTTTTGGTGGTGAGTACTCTGGTGTTAATCATCAGACACAGAATGTCTTGCTGGAGTCTGCCTTCTTCAGCCCTCTGGCGATCACCGGACGTGCCCGCCGTCATAGTTTACACACTGACGCGTCCCATCGTTATGAACGCGGCGTTGATCCACATTTGCAGTATCTGGCGATGGAACGTGCCACCCGTTTACTGATTGATATCTGTGGTGGTGTGGCAGGGCCGATTATTGATGTCAGCCATCAGGCGACGCTGCCAACAGCGGCAACGATAACCCTGCGTCGTCATAAACTGGATCGGGTGCTTGGCCATCATATTGATGATGCTCAGGTCAGTGATATTCTGAGTCGGTTGGGTTGTGAGGTAACCGCAGGTCACAGCCAGTGGCAGGTGGTCACACCGGGCTGGCGTTTCGATATCGCGATCGAAGAAGATCTTATCGAGGAAGTTGCCCGTATATATGGTTATAACAATATTCCCGATGTTCCTGTCCAGGCCAATCTGGTAATGGGCAGCCATCGTGAAGCCCGTTTGTCACTGCGGCGGGTGAAAACGATGCTCGTTGACAAAGGCTACCAGGAAGTGATCACCTATAGCTTTGTTGATCCGAAAATACAGCAGCTTCTTCATTGTGGTGAACAAGCGCTTGTTTTGCCAAATCCTATCAGCAGTGAGATGTCAACAATGCGCCTGTCTTTGTTGACCGGATTACTGGGGACTGTCATTTATAATCAGAATCGTCAGCAAAATCGTGTGCGTGTTTTTGAAAGTGGTCTGCGTTTTGTGCCGGATAGTCAGGCACCGTTAGGAATTCGCCAGGATATGATGCTGGGGGGCGTGATTTGCGGTAATCGTTATGAAGAGCACTGGAACCTGGCAAAAGAGACAGTTGACTTCTATGATTTAAAAGGTGATCTGGAGTCGATACTTGATTTAACGGGTAAATTGTCTGATATAGAATTTCGTGCAGAGGCCAACAACGCGCTGCATCCAGGACAATCAGCCGCAATTTATCTGCAAAATGAGCGTATTGGCTTTATTGGCGTTATTCACCCGGAACTGGAGCGTCAACTCAGTCTGAACGGACGCACGTTAGCGTTCGAACTGGAATGGGATAAGCTTGCAGACCGCATAGTACCCGAAGCGCGCGAGATTTCTCGTTTTCCTGCTAACCGTCGTGATATAGCGGTTGTTGTCGCAGAAAATGTGCCTGCTACGGATATTTTAAATGAATGTAAGAAAATTGGCGTAGATCATATAGTTGACGTAAACTTATTCGATGTGTACCGCGGCAATGGGATTGCCCACGGCACGAAGAGCCTTGCGATCAGTCTCATTCTGCAGGATGTCAACCGTACACTCGAGGAAGAGGAGATTGCCGCTACTGTTGCTAAATGTGTGGCGGCATTAAAAGAACGATTCCAGGCATCATTGAGGGATTAAGCCTATGGCGCTTACAAAAGCTGAAATGTCAGAATATCTGTTTGATAAGCTTGGACTTAGCAAGCGGGATGTCAAAGAACTGGTGGAGTTGTTTTTCGAAGAGATCCGTCTGGCCCTGGAAAATGGAGAACAGGTAAAACTTTCTGGGTTTGGTAACTTCGATTTGCGTGATAAAAATCAACGCCCGGGTCGTAACCCGAAAACAGGGGAAGATATCCCTATTACTGCCAGGCGTGTGGTGACCTTCAGGCCCGGTCAGAAGCTAAAAAGCCGTGTCGAAAATGCTACTCCCAGAGAGAAATGATCTGAACTAAATAAAAAAGGCCGTGTATTCGGCCTTTTTCTTATCGTAGAAATCATGTTAATTTTTGCTAAAACTCAACAACGCTATAGCCGACGCTGGCTGGTAGCATTATTGCTATTACTATTAATGATGACCACCGTTAGCCTCTGTGCGGGAGAACAATGGATTGCGCCACAACAGTGGGGGGGAATGAAAGGACAACTCTTTATCTGGCAAATTCGTCTGCCACGCACGATTGCTGTATTACTGGTCGGGGCAGCACTCGCGCTTTCAGGAGCGATTATGCAGGCACTGTTTGAAAATCCACTGGCAGAACCGGGACTGTTGGGGGTATCTAACGGTGCGGGGGTCGGTGTCATTGCCGCTGTATTATTGGGTAACGGTCACTTGCCCGATTGGGCAATGGGATTGAGTGCGATTGCAGGTGCCTTGATCATCACCTTTATTTTACTCCGTTTTGCTCGCCAGCATCTGTCAACCAGTCGTTTGTTACTGGCCGGGGTAGCGCTGGGAATTATCTGTAGTGCGCTGATGACCTGGGCTATCTACTTCTCAACATCATTTGATTTGCGTCAGCTTATGTACTGGATGATGGGGGGATTTGGCGGTGTTGACTGGCAACAATTATGGCTGATGCTCGCGTTAATCCCGGTACTTATTTGGGGATCGCTGCAATCACAGCCACTGAATCTTCTGGTGCTGGGCGAAGTATCTGCCCGACAGTTAGGCTTACCTTTGTGGCTATGGCAAAGAGTGCTGGTGATAGCAACCGGCTGGTTGATTGGGGTCAGCGTGGCGCTGGCGGGAGCCATTGGTTTTATCGGCCTGGTGGTACCACACATCTTGCGCTTATGTGGCTTAAGTGATCATCGGGTTCTTCTTCCCGCCTGTATGTTAACCGGAGCCAGTGGATTATTAATGGCAGATATTATTGCGCGTCTGACACTATCAGCGGCAGAGTTACCCATCGGGGTCGTCACCGCCACACTGGGAGCACCGGTTTTTATCTGGTTATTATTAAAATCAGCGCATGCATAATACGGTGATTGATGATGAAGGGAACGCCAGTAATATGTCATTGTTAATGCAGTTAAATGATGTTGCAGAAAAAGATCGGCTGGCACCATTTTGTGCGCAGCTACAAACGGGCAAGATGATCCATCTGGTCGGCCCCAATGGGGCAGGAAAGAGCACATTGCTGATGCGAATGGCGGGACTGACTCGCGGTGCCGGGCGTATTCTGTTTAATGATCGCTTGCTGGAACAATGGCCAGTGCCGGATTTGGCACGACATCGCGCCTATCTTTGCCAGCAACAAGTTCCCCCTTTCGCCATGCCGGTCTGGCATTATCTCTCCTTACACTGGCAAAATGGCTCAGAGGAGCTGCTTCTCAACATCACAAAAAAACTGGGGCTCAGTCATAAGCTCCATCATCAGGTTAACCGTATCTCTGGTGGTGAATGGCAGCGGGTGCGGCTGGCGGCCGTCATTTTACAGATACATCCTCAGGCTAACCCGGCAGGACAACTTCTGTTACTGGATGAGCCAATGAATAGCCTTGATGTCGCGCAACAGGCAGCGCTTGACCCGCTATTGAGTGAATTGTGTGCTGCCGGGATCACGGTGGTGATGAGTAGCCACGATCTTAATCATACGTTACAACATGCCGATGAATGCTGGCTGATCTGTCGTGGAAAAACCGTCGCTTGTGGTCAGACATCTGTGGTGATGACCCGCGAAAATTTAACCCTGGCCTATGGGATCCCTTTTCAGCGTATTGAGGTTGCCGGGCATCTTATGCTGGTGGCATTACAACAGGACAAAGCGCCATTAAGGACAGCGACCACTTCCAGTGAGTGATAAATAACAGGAGTTTCTGAAATGCGGTTGGGGTTTGTATTGCTGGTAGCGCTTTTCCTTTCAGCTTGTGGCCATCACCGGGATCGCTCACCTGATCCCCGGCTGGCTGATCCCATTATCGTGATAACTAACCTGAATGAACAACTTCGGGTCTGGCGGGGAGTGCCCTATCGTTATGGCGGTATGTCATTACGCGGTGTGGACTGTTCCGGGTTCGTGGTCGTCACTTTTCATGATAAATTTTCCCTGCCATTACCACGCGACGCACGCCGACTGGCGGAAGTGGGCATCAGAGTTGAGAAAAGTGAGTTATTGCCGGGTGATCTGGTATTTTTCAAAACCGGCTCTGGTGAAAGTGGCTTGCATGTCGGGATTTATTATACTGAAGGCCAGTTTATCCATGCATCAACCCGTCAGGGTGTCACCCGCTCATCACTGGATAATGCCTACTGGCATAAAAAATTCTGGCAGGCTCGAAGAATAAAGTAAGCCTGCCTGGGTGTGTGCGTTTATTTTTGGCTATCGGTGTTACTGATCATCAGAACTGTTCAGTTCCGCCAGCAGTTCACGGGTATCCAGCGGGGGCGGTGGCACTTCACGCACCCATGCGTCGAATAAACGCCAGGAGACAGCAAGCAGTACCGGGCCAATAAACAGGCCGATCATGCCAAAAGCAATCAGCCCACCGATAACACCGGAGAGGATAAGGATTATTGGCAGATCAGCGCCCATGCGGATCAGAACCGGGCGGATAACGCTATCCATCATGGCCACCACACCACTCCATACCAGCAGTACCGTACCCCAGGTCGTATCGCCACTCCAGTAGAGCCAGAAAATCGAGGGCACTAATACCAGTAAAGGCCCCAGTTGCAGCAGACAGGTGAAAATCATCAACGCCGTCAGCAAAGTGGCATAAGGGACACCACTTATCGCCAGACCGATACCTCCTAATACCGCCTGTGCGAAGGCAGTGATCACCACACCGAGTGCGACCGCTCTGATTGCCTGACCCGCAAGGATCACCGCAGCATCACCGCGTTTTGCCGCCAGACGTGTCGCGAAATAACGAATGCCATAGGCCACTTTTTCGCCTTGCCAGTACAGAAGAGCACTAAATATTAACATCAGGCCGCAGGACACCAGCAATTTACCAATATGGGCGGCCTGATTGATGAACCAGGTGGTGGTGGTGCCGAGATAGGGACGCACTTTAGTGATAATGGTCGCTCCGCCTAAATCCAGCAAATTATGCCAGGCGCTATAGAGATTATCGCCAAACAGCGGGATACTCTTCAACCAGGCGAGATCCGGTGGGATAAAGTGACCGCTGGTGATCGATTTTATCAGCGGTATGCCATTGTCCACGGCACTATTGACCAGTAATGCAATGGGAATGATAAATAATAAAAACAACAACAGCGTCATCATGATAACCGCGAGGGATCGTTTACCAAACAGAAGACGTTGCAGGCGAAGCAGAACGGGCCAGGTGACGATAACCACAGCACCAGCCCAGGCAAATGACAGAATAAAGGGCTGAATAATCCATAGGCAAGAGATAATCATCAAGGATAAAAGCAGAAGTGACAGTAATATCTGCGGTATATTCCAGAACTGGCGCGTATAAGTCATAGCGAAAATTTACCTTTCCTTCGTGGTAAAATGACAATGTAGTGTAACGATCCTGAGCCAATAATAATATCAGTAATTTATTGCCCCTGCTTTAGCGCCTGGCCCTCCAGGCGCTAAAGCAGGGGTAGAGATAAAAGAAATATGGTATACCCTGTACACAGCCCTGTTTGCACAACGAAGATGGGCAAAAAATAATGAGATAACTGACAGCGATATAAAAATCCCATACTTCTTGCCCGGCGATTAATAAATTGATTTTATATATGATTTTACAATGCAGTAAATGATATATCGATAACAGCTTATTTATCAATATTATACAACATAATCAGGCAGGGTCAGGCATGATGATCCCAAAAATAGCTCAGGCACCAGGCGTTACACCGCAGGTATTAAGTTTTTTACAGGCACTGAAACAACAAGGGTTTACCGGGGATACGTCGATCAGTTATGCCGACAGGCTCACGATGGCAACCGATAACAGTATTTATCAATTATTGCCGGAGGCCATTTTATTTCCCCGGTCGACCGACGATATTGTGCTGCTGACCCGTATTGCCGCACAAGAGCGCTTTCGCTCGCTGATCTTTACTCCGCGTGGTGGTGGAACAGGCACCAATGGGCAGTCGCTCAATGGGGGGATCATTGTTGATATGTCCCGCTATATGAATCGAATACTGGAAATCAATCCGCAAGAGGGATGGGTACGGGTGGAAGCGGGGGTGATTAAAGATCAGCTCAATCAATATCTGAAACCTTATGGCTACTTTTTTGCTCCTGAATTGTCAACCAGTAACCGTGCGACGCTGGGAGGAATGATCAATACCGATGCCTGTGGGCAAGGGTCACTGGTGTATGGCAAAACATCGGATCATGTTCTGGGAGTGCGTGCCGTCTTACTGAGCGGCGATATTCTTGATACTCATGCCATGCCAGTGGCACTGGCCGAAAAACAGGGTCAGCAACCATCGGTTATCGGGCAAATCTATCGCACGGTATATCAGCGCTGTAAGACGCAACGTCAGCTGATTACCGATAAATTCCCCAGACTTAATCGCTTTCTGAGCGGTTATGATTTGCGCCATGTCTTTAATGATGATATGAGCCAGTTCGATCTGACGCGCATTTTAACCGGCTCAGAAGGGACGCTGGCCTTTATTACCGGGGCTCGTCTCGATATCACCCGCTTACCAAAGGTGCGTCAGCTGGTTAATATCAAATACAATTCATTTGATTCCGCGTTACGTAATGCGCCGTTTCTGGTCGAGGCTAGAGCGTTGTCAGTGGAAACTGTCGATTCAAAAGTGCTTAATCTGGCGCGTGAGGATATTGTCTGGCATTCGGTCAGTGAATTGATTACCGATGTCCCGGATAAAACCATGCTGGGATTGAACATTGTCGAATTTGCGGGTGATGATAGTGCGCTGATTGAGTCCCAGGTAGCGGAGTTATGTCAGCGTCTGGATGCGCTGATTACAGCGAATGAAGCGGAGGTGATTGGCTGGCAGATCTGTCGTGACCCTGAGGGCATTGAGCGGATCTATGCGATGCGTAAAAAGGCCGTCGGGCTTTTGGGGAACGCCAAAGGTCTGGCAAAACCGATCCCTTTTGTCGAGGATACTTGTGTTCCACCGGAACATCTGGCTGATTATATTGCAGAATTTCGCGCCTTGCTCGATCAGCACGGCCTGAGTTATGGCATGTTTGGTCACGTTGATGCAGGGGTCTTGCATGTCCGCCCGGCGCTGGATATGTGTGATCCTCAACAAGAGGCGTTGATGCAGCAGATCTCTGATCAGGTGGTCGCGCTGACGATGCGTTATGGCGGCGTATTATGGGGCGAACATGGTAAGGGCTATCGCGCACAGTATAGTCCGGCCTTTTTTGGCGAGGTGCTTTATCAGGAGTTGCGTAAAATCAAAGCGGCATTTGATCCGCACAACCGTCTTAATCCGGGTAAGATTTGCCCGCCAGAAGGGGTTGATGCTCCGCTGATGAAAGTGGATGCCGTGAAACGGGGTACCTGGGATCGCCAGATCCCGATTGCCATACGAAGCGCCTGGCGTGGTGCGATGACCTGCAATGGTAATGGCCTGTGTTTTAATTTTGATCGACAAAGCCCGATGTGCCCATCAATGAAAGTGAGTGGACACCGGATCCACTCACCGAAAGGGCGTGCAGCGCTGGTACGTGAATGGTTACGTTTACTGGCTGATAGTGGCGTCGATCTGAATCATCTCGAGCAAGAGCTCGTCGCAAGTCCGCGTCCTCTACAGACACTGATAGCGCGCATGCGTCATAGCTGGCATGCCTGGCGGGGAGAGTATGATTTTTCCCATGAGGTCAAAGAGGCTATGTCTGGCTGTCTGGCTTGTAAAGCCTGTTCGACACAGTGCCCGGTTAAAATTGATGTGCCAGAGTTCCGTTCACGCTTTCTACAGCTTTATCACAGCCGCTATTGGCGACCACTGCGTGACTATGTCGTGGCATCGGTGGAGTCATATGCGCCATTGATGGCTTATGCCCCGAAAATCAGCAATTTTTTTATTCACCAGTCGTGGATACGTAAGCTGTCAGAAAAGTCTATTGGTATGGTCGATCTGCCGCTCCTCTCCTCGCCTTCATTAAAGCAACAACTGGCAGACCATCCGTCAGCACATATCTCTGTTGAGCAGCTAAAAACACTGAATGCGGCACAGAAAGCGAAAATAGTGCTGGTGGTACAGGATCCATTTACCAGTTATTACGATGCCCAGGTGGTCGCTGATTTTATTTCGCTGATTACCCGGATAGGCTATCAGCCGGTGCTGCTGCCTTTCTCGCCTAATGGTAAGGCGCAGCATATCAAAGGTTTCTTATCACGCTTTGCGCGAACAGCACAAAAAACAGCCGAATTTCTCAACCGTGTGGCACAGCTGGGAATACCGATGGTGGGTGTCGATCCGGCGCTGGTGCTGTGTTATCGTGATGAATATCATCAAATCCTGGGTGATAAACGCGGCAATTTCGAGGTTATGCTGGTACATGAATGGTTATCCCGGATATTGCCAGAGATTCCTGCGCAGAATAACCCTGGTGAGACGTGGTATCTGCTGGGGCATTGTACTGAAGCCACGGCACTGCCCGTTGCATCAAGCCAGTGGGCCGGGATATTTGCCCACTTTGGTGCCAGACTGGAAAATGTCAGGGTAGGGTGCTGTGGCATGGCAGGAACTTACGGTCATGAAGTCAAAAATCATCGCCATTCGCTGAATATTTATTCTCTCTCCTGGCAACAGGCACTCCAGCGTTTACCGCGACATCGGTGTCTGACCACCGGATACTCCTGCCGCAGTCAGGTTAAACGGATTGATCATTGCATTGTTCGTCATCCGTTACAGGCGTTGCTGGAAATAGTGACATAACTGCCTGACCCATCAGGCTAATTGTAGCGCAGGACAGTGCGCGAGATCCTCCTCTGTACGCTGAGGTTTCTGCGCGCTGTCCGGGTTGGCTGCGCCAATCACGCCGGGTGGGAGAAGCGCTGAATCATCGCTGTCATCCCTTTATCGATCACATCGCCATATCGACCGATCATGCCAATCTACACCCCACATGACGGCAGTCATGAATAATAGCAACTATACTCAGATTGCAGGACAGAAAATATTTTACTGGCGCAATATATCTTATGGATATTATTGCGAATAATGAAAAGGTGGATTGAACGATGGGTATTATTTCCTGGATTATTTTTGGTTTTATTGCTGGCATTCTGGCGAAGTGGATCTCGCCTGGTGAAGGTGAAGATATGAGTGGCTGCATTGTGACGATCCTTCTGGGTATTGTCGGGGCCGTTGTTGGTGGCTGGATTAGTACGTTCTTTGGTTTTGGTAAAGTCAATGGTTTTAATTTTGGTAGCCTGATCGTTGCCGTTATCGGTGCATTAGTTGTCCTGTTTATCTACAGAAAAATTAAGTATTAAACGTTACACGTGTTATTTTTCAGCTTGTTATTTTATTGGTTGTGTTTTTAAACTCCGGCAGCATTGTGGTCTGTGTTGCCGGAGATACTTCATGTATCCTCGCAACGCCATCACTCTTCTCCCGCGATTAAAATGCTCTGAGGTTGTCCGTGTTCAGGCTGGCTGCACCCGGGCGCAGAAAAAAGGAGGTGTACTACACTTGTTGACCTGACCGCAGAGTCGGGCATCTTTATGAGTAAAAGAAGGAAAGTTTGTATGAAATGCATATCTCTCATCACGACGATCTTACTGATGTCTTTTTTCGTCCCTAATGGTGCACAGGCGGTGAATTACCCGCTACCTTCGGAAAATAGCAGGCTCATTGGCCAGAATCAATTCTGGGTCGTGCAGGAAAATGACCGTAACCTGCAGGCGATCGCGCGTCGTTTTGATACAGCGGCGATGCTGATTCTGGAAGCGAATGATAATCTGGCACCGCGACAGCCAAAGCCGGGCACATCGGTATTCATTCCGGCTCAGATGTTATTACCTGATAGTCCGCGTGAAGGTATAGTCGTTAACCTGGCTGAACTTCGGTTGTATTATTTTCCACCAGCAAAAAATCAGGTTCAGGTATATCCCTTAGGGATCGGTCAGTCAGGGCTGGAAACACCCGAAATGACAACCTATATCGGGCAGAAAATTCGTCATCCTGCCTGGACGCCATCGACCGGTATCCGTGAGCGTTCACGAGCGCAGGGGATAATACTGCCCGCCATAATACCTGCTGGAGCCAATAATCCATTAGGACAATATGCGTTACGCCTGGCGTATGGAAATGGTGAGTACCTGATCCATGGTACTAACGCGCCGGACAGTGTTGGACTGAGAGCCAGCTCCGGCTGTATGCGGATGAACAGTGCTGATATTCAGGCGTTATTTGACCAGGTGAGCATCGGAACCCCGGTGCGAGTGATTAATCAGCCAGTAAAATTTGCGATTGAACCTGATGGCAGACACTATGTAGAGGTACATCGGCCTTTATCGCAGGATGAAATCAGTGATACCCGTACGCTCTCCTACAAACTTCCGGGAACATTCGATCAATTTGCCGCAGATAAGGCGACAGATAGTGAACAACTGAAAAAAGCGCTTGCCAGGCGTGCAGGTTATCCGGTAACGGTTTCAGTACCAAAAGCACACTAACGACGGGATAAAACCAGTTGTCCGATGATCAATGAGATAAAAAAAATGGCGCACATCGGCGCGCCATTTTCATTACCCAGGCACTATTACTTACGATATTTAGTAGCCTGGTTGTCCAGACGCTGATTAGCGCGAGCTGCGTCATCTTTAGCAGCCTGAACGTCAGAGCGGAGTGCGCTTACGTCGTTGCTCATTTGATCAACTTTGGTGTTCAGAGTCTGAACGTCAGAAGACAGCTGATCGATTTTTGCATTGCTGGAGCAACCAGCCAGCAGAGTAGAACCCAGAATTACTGCGCCCAGTACCAGTTTAGTACGATTCATTATAAATACCCTCTAGATTGAGTTAATCTCCATGTAGCGTTACAAGTATTACACAAACTTTTTTGGGATGAGAATATTTTTTTATTCTGATTTGCTTAATTTTGCTTGTTCGCTCAAAGAACCAGCGAATTTTTTATGCAGGTAAAAAACTTGTGTGAAAACAGTTAGCTTTCATCGGATTAATCTTAAATAATCTATTATTAAATAGTAAATTCCGATTTGCATTTTTATTAATGTCAGCTATGAAAAGGCGTCTTATAAGACGCCTGAAAATAAAATTAGCTGATAAATTATTACAGCACGTGCACTGATGTTGTATTCGTTGTTCCACTCGGAACCAGCGCACCTGATACCATAACAACGGTATCGCCTGCATGTGCTAAACCACTTTGCAATGCCACTTTCTTACCCAGAACGTAAAAATCATCAGTGGATGATAATGGCTCTATCAGTTGTGGCACCACACCTTTACTGAGTTCTAACTGACGGGCGGTGGTCGCGTTGCTGGTCAATGCCAGAATGATGGATTCGGGGAAATATTTACGTACTGCGCGTGCAGATTTTCCGCCCTGAGTGGCCACAATAATTAATGGCGCTTCCAGCTTCTCCGCCGTTTCTACCGCACCGAGGCACACCGCTTCCGTAATACGCATCTTCCGGTTATCGTTCGCATAGTTCAGCCGACTGGTCATCACCCGATCAGTACGCTCACAGATCGTTGCCATAATCGTCACGGCTTCGAGTGGGTATTTACCTTTTGCCGATTCGCCAGACAGCATGACTGCATCCGTGCCATCGAGGATCGCATTCGCGACGTCACCGGCTTCCGCACGGGTAGGACGTGGGTTTTTAATCATCGAATCCAGCATTTGTGTTGCGGTAATCACGACTTTACGCGCACAGACACATTTATCGATGATCATCTTCTGGGCGAAGATAACTTCCTCAACCGGTATTTCAACCCCCATATCACCACGGGCAACCATAATGCCGTCAGATGCTTCAAGGATCTCATCGAAATTGTTTAATCCTTCCTGATTTTCTATCTTGGAAATGATCTGGATATGTTCGCCACCGTGGGTTTTCAGAAATTCGCGGATCTCTTCTACATCAGAACGTTTGCGGATAAAAGAAGCCGCAACAAAATCGACATTTTGTTTGCAGCCGAAAATCAGGTCCTGCTTGTCTTTCTCAGCCAGGGCAGGGAGCGCAATGGAGACACCTGGCAGGTTAACACCTTTGTTTTCGCCGAGTTCGCCATTGTTTAAAACGCGACAAATAACCTTATTCCCCTCAATAGAGATAACTTCCATGCCGATCAGGCCGTCGTCGACCAGAACAGTATTACCCGGGGTGAGGTCCTGTGGGAATCCTTCATAGGTTACGGCGACAATTTCGTTGTTACCGATGACTGATTTGTCGGTTGTGAAGGTAAAAGTTTGTCCGGCTTTCAGGGAGACGTCATTACCCCCTTCCAGTTTGATGGTACGAATTTCTGGTCCCTTAGTATCGAGTAAAATAGCGGCGTTTTTACCCGTTTTGCTTACCACGTTACGCAGATTTTGAATGCGCTGACCGTGTTCAGCATAATCACCATGAGAGAAGTTCAGACGCATGACATTCATGCCCGCATCCAGCATCCTGGAAAGCATCTCTTCAGATTCGGTTTTCGGACCGATAGTACAAACAATTTTGGTCTTTTTCATGAAAATTTTCGTCTTTAAGTTGTGAAAAACAGGGAAATTCCGATCCGCAGATGCAGCACCGCAGAATCAAATCGATATTATTAAGATTGTTATGCCATATACCCGGATCAGGTGATAGCAATAGTAAGCGCAGAAGAAAATATGCCGGTTGCTCAGCCCACGAAAAGCGTCTGTCTGTTATGTCGTTGTTTGTTGTCCACACCAATGTGCTGAAACCATTCAAGAAATATTTTTTACGCATTATACGATGCTGGGGCGGAAAAGGAAAATGCATTAACTTGTAAAAACAAGTTAAAGAGTAGTGTGTAAGACATTTTTTCGCCAGCCGATAAATTTAGTCGCAAATATGAGCGGATAAGATAAAAAATAGCTGGCTGAATAATGATAAAATCGTGCCCTCTGAGCAGACTAAAACAGCGAGGATGAAAGCGATTTCTCACCCTCTGACTCACCTGGGTGTCTGATATTTGATAGGGAATAAGCATTCTTATGACCGCAGCAGTTGTTTTGCTGGCAGCGGGGAGCCTGAAAGGCGCTTTCACACCGCTACTGGCGCATTTCTCGCAGCAAACCGGTATTCTGGTCGAGGCGCATTTTGGCCCGGCAGGGCTATTGCGTGAGCAAATCGAAGCCGGAATGCGCTGTTCTGTTTTTGCCTCCGCCAATAGTCAGCATCCGCAGGCATTACAACAGGCGGGGCTGGCGGGAGTGTGCCACTCGTTTGCCCGCAATCAATTGATGCTGACTGTACGCCGCCATGTCACCACTGATCAGGCTGACTGGCTGACACTCCTTAATAATCCGCAATGGCGTCTGGCAACATCGACTCCCGGTTGTGACCCGGCGGGCGACTATAGCTGGCAACTGTTTGCCCGAATTGAAGCCGCTTTTCCTGGCCAGGGGAAAGCCATGATCGCACGTGCGCAGCAACGGGTTGGTGGCCGATACTCCCTCCGGATACCGCCGGGAGAAACTGCCGGAGCATGGCTGATACGTGCCGATCTCGCCGATCTATTTATTGGCTACGCGCACTATGCCCGTCAGATGCTGGCCGCTGACGATCTACGTACCCTTGTTATCCCATCTCCCTGGAATATTCAGGCAGATTACCAGCTAACGATGGTTGAAAAGAGTCACGAAGCACAGCAATTATGTCGTTTTATCCTCGGCTCTATTGGTCAGCACTATCTGCAGCAGGCAGGTTTTTTGTCTGTCAGCGACGGATCGTGAACTGGGGGGCCAGCAGCGGCAGCGAGGAGCCGGGAGGATAAATTTTGTATACCGGTAACCCATAAGCGCGGTATAAATTTGCTTCGCTGAGTACCTGCGCAGAGTGCCCTGCCAGCCATTCCCCATCAGGTAACAGCAACAACGTATGACTGGCAACCTGTAGTGCATGGCTGGGATCATGGGTACTAAACAGCACGGTACGAGACTGACAACAGGCCAGATCGCTGATGAGCTGCATAGCAACTTGCTGATTAGCCAGATCCAGCGCCGAACAGGGTTCGTCCAGCAGGATGTTCTGGTTTTCTCCCACCAGGGCACGGGCGATCAACGCTAACTGTTGCTGACCACCAGAAAGCGAAGCAAATCGCTGAGCGGCAAGATGGGCAATCCCCAGCTGAGAGAGCGCGTCCAGAGCGTGTTGCTCATCGGTCTTGTCCGGTTGCGCAAACAGACCAATATGGCGAGCGCGCCCCATTAATACGACATCCTGTACCCGCCAGTCAAAAGTCGGACGAAAGGTCTGTGGCACAATAGCGATGCCGCCCTGCTGATAAAACTCACCGCCTAATGGCGGCTGTATCCCGGTTAACGTATGGAACAAAGTGCTTTTCCCTTTGCCATTAGCCCCGATTATCGCCCAGATTTCTCCCGGCTGGCACTGCAGACTGAGTGCGGTAAAGAGTGGCTGGCGATAACCGAAAAGGAGTTTTTCCACGCGAAGTGATGGTGCCATCAGATGCGACTCCTGCGACGAGTATAAATGAGTAATCCGGCAAACAGTGGAGTACCAAATAGTGCAGTTATGATCCCGACAGGGATTTCTGCTTGTGTCAGTGAGCGAGCGAGATTATCTGCGATGATCATAAACCCGCCCCCTAGCCAGAAAGCGGTTGGTAGCAGATGTCGGTGATCAGAACCTGTCAGCAGTCTGGCCAGATGAGGGATAACCAGTCCGGTCCACGCGATACTGCCACTGACTGCCACTTGAGCTGCGACCAGTACCGCACAACAGATCAGGACACCACGGCGTAATCCATTGACGGGGACGCCGAGGCTACGCGCATCTTTATCCTCGAGGGCTAGCAGATTAATACGCCAGCGCAGTTTAAATAAAACGCCAGCAGCAATAATAACCGGTGGTGCCATCACCGAGACTTTGTACCAGTTCGCGGTCGCGAAACTGCCCAGTAGCCAGAAAACGATATTGGGCAGCGTTTCTTCATTGTCGGCCAGATACTGTATCAGGCTGACCAGCGCGGAGAAAAAACCACTCAGAATAATGCCGGAGAGAATTAATATCAGACGGCTCTCGCGCCCCTGAAGTGTGGCGATTAGCCAGACCAGTATCAGTGCCAGCAGACCAAAACCAAAAATTATCGTCATCATTAATGGCATACTTAGCCCCAGCAGGATAGCCAGGGTGCCACCAAATGCTGATCCCGAGGTCACGCCAATAATATGAGGGTCGACCAGCGGATTGTGAAAAACACCTTGTAAGGTCGCGCCACACAATCCTAATGCGCCGCCGGCTAACAGCGCCATGATCACCCGTGGCAGACGCACCGACCAGATCACCTGGCCCGCGATGCTATCAATCGCCGCATAAGACTTAAGCTGAAAGAAAACCTCACTCAGACTCAGGTGATACTGGCCAATACAGAGCGAGGTTGTGGCGATAAATAATGTCAACAGCGCCAGTCCACTTTGCATCAGAAGTGGGTGGTGATTACCGGGCATCGGTTGACCACTTTATGCGATAAAAACGTTGATAATAATCCTGTACTTTGGCATCGACATCCACGTCATGATAGCGGGCAGGGTAGAGCTTTTTCGCCATCCACAATTCGCCGATCGCGAGCGCTTCTGGCATGGGGTAGCCCCAGGCTTTGGCATACTCCGGCATCAGCCAGATACGATGGTTTTTTACCGCATCAATGTGCTGCCACTGAGGATCGTTTTTAATCTGACTGATGACCTGTGGATAGCGATGCTGGACAAAAATAACCTGAGGGTTCCACTGTAAGATCTGCTCGATCGAGACCTGAGCTGCCCCTTTGATTGAGGCAGCAGCCACATTCAGCGCACCTGCATGTTTCATCATCAGGCCAGTATATTTGCCTGAACCGTAAGTATTAAGATCGGGGTTAGCCATATAGACGCGCACGCGCTGATCCTCGGGGATATCTGCCACAGGCGCGTTGGCTAACTGTCGTGCCTGAAAAGTGTAGCGGATAAGATTTTCGGCTTCATCCTTACGATTAACGACGTCGCCAATCAGCCGGATCCCCTGTTTGAGTCCCTCATTGTAAGCCTGCTCTTCATCGGCCATGAGCGGATTTATTTTGGTTTTTTCATTAGCGGCATCCTGGCGTAGTGAGATAGCTACGACCGGGATCCCGGCGTTGTTAATCTGTTCGATCATTGCCTGTGGTGCGTAATTCGCGACAAATACCACCTGGGGGCGCAATCCCAGCAGGCTTTCAATATTGACCTGGGTTAAATCACCAGGGGTGGGCAGTTGTTCTATTTCTGGCATAAAACGGACAAAATCGGGCCCGAGCTGCTTTTTCCAGCTATTCAGCACGCCGACAATATGATCCGCCGCGTTAAGCTGCACCAGGAGATTTAGCGTCTGATGTTGTAGCACGACCACCCGTGTCACCGTGTCAGGAAGTGTGACTTCACGACCAATTTGATCGACAACAGTACGGCTGGCCAGCGCATGGCCGGTAAACAGGCTTAGACAGAGGATGATAACCCTGGATATGGAGAAAAAACGGCTTAAATCTGGCATGGGAGTTCTCGAATACTGAATATTATCGAAATATATTAAAATACATATCGATTCATCAAGCAATCCTTAACCACCAGACATTGCTGTTGCAGATAATTATGTTAATTAAATGATATCACTAGGTTATATTTGTTTAAATAACGCATGAAAAGAGACGGTTTCTGGAAAAATCATGAGCAATACAGTCACTCAGTAAACAATTTTTACTCTCATTTTATGAATAAAAATTATTTCATTCTGAGAAAAAATAAAGCACATAACCGGTTCCCGGTTAATCGATATAACCCGCGAAATAGCCCGGCTGAAACCGGTTTTGCGATAAGGAAAAAAGCCCACTCAATGGCCGGTAAGGCGATTGCGTCATCAGTCACTGCCGTATGCCAGCATAACAGACGCTTTGCTGGGATAAGGTAAGATAATAAATTGATATAGAATGATTTTTTTAAAAACATGATTTTATCGGGAACATGTAAGCGCTTATGATATCATATGAGTCATAATTGACTGCTATGATCCTGAACCATGACGCAAACAGCGATAAAAACCTTCAAAGCCTGGCGAAAAAATAATAAATATATTATTCAGGCTAAATCTGCCTATAAAAAGGTATTACGTAAATGTCGTGAAATTCCTCTGAAAGGAAAAAAATATAAAGAATATCAGATGCTTTGTGAAAGCTATCTGTGTGCCAGACTCACTGCGGCTACCGAAGGACTGGATCGGTTTCAGGATAAACCCTTTATACCCTATCTGAATAAGACAATATCAAAAAAAACAAAGTTAGATATTGCTTATGGTGCTTTGCAGTTTCTGGAAAAAAGGTTTTCTGCGCCGGTATTACAGCAGTTGTTCAATATGAAACAATATGGCGTGAACATAGCAGATATCCCTTTGAAAAATGGGACAGATATTGAGATCAGATTGCTGGCTTCACCTTTTCAACAGGAAGGCGAACTGATGCTGCTGATGCGCCACGATAAGAAACGTGTTTATAGTATCTGCTTTTCCTGTACAGAAGATCATCATGCCTATATCGGTGGTCTACAAAGAGGAAAGGATATCACTAATGATGATATTAAAGTATTAACAAAAGAGTTACAGGGGGCCAGGCCAAAGAATCTGTTGCTCTCTCTGCTATATGCTTTTTTACAGTATGCTGATATCAATGAAATTTATGCGATAGATTCAGATCATCATATTAAAAGTGAAAAGGTAAAAACCAGTTATGCGGGATTGTGGCTGGAAGTCGGCGGTGAAAAGTATCGTAACGGTTGGTATAAACTACCGCCGCAGGAGAGAAAGAAAAATATTGAAGAGGTCAAAAGCAAGCATCGTAGTCAGTTTCTCAGACGTGAAGCAATGAAAGAGCAGGCACGTACGGCCTTGATCGTCACTATGCAGAAGATAATGACAAAATCAGCTTCGCAGTAATTGTTTATCGCACCAGACAAGGATGTCGGCCTGAGGTGCTTTTTCTTTGCAAAGGCAGGCTCGCAGGCGATATGTGACTTTATGCTAATAAAGAATATTCAGCGGGAAGCGAACCGGATACTGTCGGGAATGAATAAATTATCCCTGTTGTGAGCGTGAAGTATTGTGTGGTGAAAAATGGTGCGTCCGAGTGGACTCGAACCACCGACCCCCACCATGTCAAGGTGGTGCTCTAACCAACTGAGCTACGGACGCACAATGGTGCGTTCAATTGGACTCGAACCAACGACCCCCACCATGTCAAGGTGGTGCTCTAACCAACTGAGCTATGAACGCAATATTGTAGTGACAACGGGGACGCATATTAGCGAGCCGGAAAGGTTGTGGCAAGAGTTAAAACCGACTTTTGTGGCAGAATACGCACAAGTGAAGAAGTTTTATGCATATTGCTGTTATTTTATCGCCCTGGCAGTCACTGTTGTGTGTTCTTCTGATACAAGGTCTGCTGCGACAGGCCAAAATCGCATCGTGCCTGACAAACGCGCTATTTTGAGTGCTGTCAATCTGATATTAATCAATCATGTTATCAGCCTCATGATCGCACTCTCCGCGATCATGAGGCGATATTGTGACAGGGTAGTTAGTGTGCTGCACGCTGCAAAATAATAGCCGCAGGCTGGCGCTGCAGAAAACGCATGCGTAGCATCATCAGGATGGCCGCAATGGTTAAGCCAACAATAAAACCACACCAGAAGCCAGCAGGTCCCATACGCGGAACAATGACATCGGTCAGGGCGAGCAGATATCCGACCGGTAATCCGACTGCCCAATAGGAGATAAGAGTAATAAAAAAGATCGAACGGGTATCTTTATATCCCCGTAAGATCCCACTGCCAATCACCTGTATAGAATCGGAAATCTGATATAGCGCCGCCAGTAACATCAGATGAGAAGCCAGAGTAATAACTTCCGGTGTGTCGTTATATAACAGGGCGATTTGTTTGCGCAGTAAAATAGTGAAAACAGCCGAAATTATCGCCATGCCAATACCGACGGCCAGCCCGGTTATGGCAGCAACCTGCGCCCCCTGTGTCGACCTTTGTCCAAGACAGAATCCGACACGAATAGTGACTGCCGCCGCCAGGGACAGTGGTAATACAAACATCAGTGAGCTGAAGTTTAGTGCTATCTGGTGACCGGCGACATCAACAATTCCCAGAGGCGAAACCAGTAGCGCAACCACCGCGAAGAGCGTAATTTCGAAAAAAAGCGCCAGTGCAATAGGTAGCCCTAACTGAACCAGTCGTTTCAGGACACTAAAATCGGGTTTGCTGAATTTTTCATGACTGCGGATATCACGCATAGAGCGGGCACGACGCATCCAGAAAAACAGACAAAAGAACATCACCCAGTAAACGGATGCCGTTGCCACCCCGCAACCAACCCCACCCAGTTTCGGCATACCAAAATGGCCATAGATAAAAATATAATTAACAGGAATATTAACCAGCAGACCGATAAATCCGGTGATCATTCCGGGCTTCGTGTTGGCAAGTCCCTCACACTGATTACGGGCAGTTTGAAAGAACAGATAGCCCGGCGCCCCCCATAATAGCGCACGAAGATAGCCGATCGTTTTATCGGCAAGAGCAGGTTCGACACCATGTTGTAATTTGATAATAAAATGGGCATTCCACAGCACCACCATCACCAGCAGTGAGGCAAATCCCGCCAGCCAGAACCCCTGATGCACCTGATGCGCAATTTTATCACGTCGCCCGGAACCGTTGAGCTGAGCAATAACAGGCGTCAGTGCCAGTAGTAAACCATGAGCGAACAGAATAGCGGGCATCCAGATAGACGTGCCAATGGCTACCGCCGCCATATCAGTTGCGCTGTAACCACCAGCCATCACGGTATCAACGAATCCCATTGAGGTTTGAGCGATCTGAGCGAGGATGACTGGAATAGCGAGTGCTAATAGCTGTCGCGCTTCAATAAAATACTTCTGCACGTGTACACCTTTCTCTGGTTGTTATTTTTAGCGCCTGGCCCATCAGGCTATTTTACTTGCCATTTTATCCCTGGGTAGAGTCCGAAATCTTCACGTACTCCCTGTACGCTGCGGTTTCTCTGCGCTATCCGTGTCCAGACTGGCTGCGTTAATAACCTGGTGGGCCAGGCGCTTAGACTAAAAAAGCCGCTATGGGTAGCAGCAAAAGGAAGAATGATAAAATATTCGGGGCTATTGTAGCGAGGATATATCATTAAGCCAGTAAAAAATTGCTGGCGGTAATGTCTGCTGGCAACCTGCGTTATCAGCTGTTATTGTTGCCAGTCAAGAGAATATGAAGAGTAGGGCGTAACGGCCTGCGGGAGTAAAACATGTTTACGGGTATTGTACAGGGGATCGCTAAAGTTATATCAATTGATGAGAAACCTGATTTCCGCACGCATGTCGTGGAACTACCAGAATCGATGCTTGAAGGACTGAAGACCGGGGCATCGGTGGCACATAATGGCTGTTGCCTGACGGTGACTGATATTGATGGTTTGCATGTCAGTTTTGATTTGATGAGAGAGACGTTGCGTGTTACTAATCTTGGTGAACTCCAGCAGGGGGACGAGATCAATGTTGAGCGTGCGGCGACATTCAGCGATGAGATTGGCGGTCATTTGATGTCAGGTCATATTATGACGACAGCAGAAATTGCCAGAATAATGACTTCAGAAAATAATCATCAGATTTGGTTTAAAGTTCAGAACCCTGCTCTGATGAAATACATTATTTATAAAGGTTTTATCGCAGTAGATGGGATCAGTCTGACCGTCGGTGAAGTGACTGCAACACGTTTTTGTGTTCACCTAATTCCTGAAACATTGCAACGGACAACACTGGGCACGAAAAAGATAGGCAGTCGTGTCAATATTGAGATTGATCCTCAGACTCAGGCGGTGGTTGACACGGTGGAACGGGTGCTGGCAGCACGAGAAAAGGCGTAGCAGCAGCCAGGATTATCAGTGCTGTTGTCGCGGGCATCAACAAGAGAAAGCGGAAATCATTCATTTGATTTCCGCTGTTAATGGTAAAAATCATTTGATATCTCGCCGATAGTGCCTCTGTCCTCAACGAGCGACACGGATCCCGTTTTCCACACCGCGCGAAAAAACAATCTGCCAGAGCTGGATATCGCGTGCGCGAAAAGCCCCCGCACAGGCATTGAGGTAATAACTAAACATGCGCTTAAACCGTTCTGAATAGTGTCTGGCAATCACCGGCCAGCTTGCCAGGAAGCGCTGATACCAGGACATCAATGTCGTATCGTAATCAGCCCCCATATTGTGCCAGTCTTCCATGACAAAATGTGATTCACTGGCCTGAGCAATTTGTCGCACTGAAGGTAAGCAACCGTTCGGGAAAATATATTTGTTGATCCACGGATCGACGTTAAGGTCGGTTTTTTTAGAGCCGATGGTATGCAGTAAAAACAGACCATCAGCCTTCAGATTGCGGTCGACAATATCAAAATAAGCCGCATAATTTTTGGGGCCAACATGCTCAAACATTCCGACAGAAACAATACGGTCAAAACAATCCTCTAAATCGCGATAGTCCTGTAACAGGATAGTGACATCCAGTCCTTCACAGCGTTGCTGCGCCATTTTTTGTTGTTCGGCAGAGATAGTGACGCCGACGACACTGACATGATAATTTTTCGCTATATAACAGGCCAGTCCCCCCCAGCCACAACCAATATCCAGCACTCGCATACCGGGCTTCAGTTGCAGTTTGCGACAAATAAGATCTAATTTTGCCAGTTGTGCCTGCTCCAGGGAGCACGCTTCTTTCCAGTAGCCACACGAATATTGTAAATAAGGATCGAGCATGCGGCTGAAAAGATCATTGCCGAGATCATAATGCTCTTTCCCGACGATCCACGCGCGTTTTCTGCTTTGCAGGTTAAACAGGCGTGCGCCCGCGATACGTAAGGTATCTTTGAAGTGATGAGGTAACTGATTTTCCAGTCCCGCGTGCAAAACCTGGTGAAAGAAGATATCCAGCCGCTCGCAATCCCACCAGCCATCCATATAACTTTCACCTAATCCCAGCGATCCCTCCTGTAAAACACGCTTAAAAAAAGACGGGTTTTTAATCTGCAAATCAGCCGGAGAGGAACCATTGATTTCAATATTGGCACAGGCAAGCAATTCAGTTGCAATCCGATACCAGTTATCATGTGGCACTTCTACTTTTTCTATACATGAGGAACTCATAATATCTCCATTACATCCAGGTATTCAAAACAGGCGAACAATATGAACATCTTTAATATCTGGTGAGAAAATTCATGAAATTGCCATCTGGTGCAGGAAAAAGAAAAGCAGGAGCCTTTCTACAAAAGCCATCCATAGTGGAATTAACACAGTTTTTCCGTATCAATAAATATTCTGATTACCACCTGCTGGATTCAGTATAGGATGCTGATATCCTGCTTTCAATAAAAATACATTATCAAAAAAATTACTATTCATTAACACATCTAACTGATTGCGGAAGATCCGTGCCGGAATAACCGACACGGGAGGCAGGTTTAGCGGCGATAATCGATAAATGGGCCATCAATAACGGAACGGCGCTCGATCAGACGGGGATGAACTTCTATCGACTGTGATATTTCACGCTTATTGACGATACGATCCAGTAGCATATTGAACGCCGCTTCACCCAGCGAATCTTTTGGCTGGTGAATGGTCGTCAGTGATGGACTGAAGTAGCGGGCGTTGCGCACGTTATCATAGCCAATCAGCGAGATATCCTGGGGTACGCGCAGGCCCAGTTCATCCGCGGCACAAATAGCGCCCATTGCCATAATATCACCGCCACAGAAAATAGCGGTGGGTCGATGTGACTGGTTCAGAATCTGCTGCATTGCCTGATAACCGGATTCGGGTTCGAAGTCACCCTGCACAATCCAGCTATCGGGGATCGTAATCTGTGCCTCTTCCATCGCTTTTATAAAACCCGCCAGCCGCCCGGCACCGGTATTACGTTCCAGCGATCCCGAGATCACCCCAATTTCGCGATGACCACGTTCGATCAGATAACGTCCTGCCATATAGCCACCTTCGAAAGCGTTATCAATCACTGAATCGGTAAAATCAGCTTTCGATTCCCCCCAGTCCATGACCACCATAGGGATATGACGATACTCTTCCAGCATTTTCAGCACCGGTTGTGGGTATTCTGAACACATAACCAGCAAACCATCGACACGTTTCTGTGCCATCATCGAGAGGTAGGCGCGTTGTTTTTCCGGATCGTTCCAGGCGTTACCCAGAATCAGCGTGTAGCCTTTCTGGAAACAATTCTTTTCTATTGCTTCGATAATTTCTGCAAAATAGGCTGCTTCACTACTGGTCGCCAACAGGCCGATGGATTTGGTATGGTTAACTTTCAGGCTCCGTGCTACTGCGCTGGGAGAATAGTGTAGATCTTTGATCGCTTTCCAGACAGCGTTGCGAGTCTCTTCAGCAACGAAACGTGTTTTGTTGATGACATGTGAAACTGTCGTAGTTGAAACGTTCGCGCGTTTCGCAACATCTTTAATAGTCGCCATTACTTCTCACTCCAGACCTTGATCAGATTGTCTGCTAAATACTTGTCTTTATACAGACATCGCGTCGCGGCAACGACGCAGAACAACAGGAAGGGATCACAGGTCGATAGACTCATACTCTTAGTGAATTTTGTCTGATCTTACAGAAAAGGGAAAGTGCTAAAGGCGATATCATCGGTAATCTCATAAGATTTTTACTCATTGTTGTGCCAGAATAAGAAGACCTGTTTTTTGATATAAGAATCGCCAGAGGAAAATGATGGATACAGATTTAAAGCTTTCGTTAACAACAACGGTTATCGTTCTGGGGCTTATCGTGACGGTCGGGCTGATTGCGGTACTGCACTGATCTTATTTGATAAGGGAAAGTCGTTTTGTGGTTTTTGGGCAGCAGATGACTTTCCTCTTTTCTGACAGGGATAAGAGCCTGTCCATCAGCGGAGATTTTTGGGGGTCATCACGCGGCGGGCACCGACATAATGACGAGTCCAGTAATCCTCGCTTAGCGACGTTATCTGAATATCGCGGCCTGAACGCGGTGACTGAATAAATTTGCCATTGCCGACATAGACACCAACATGATCAGCAACACCACGGTTTTGGGTGCGGAAAAAGACCAAATCGCCACTCTGTAACTCACTGCGTTCCACCGGTCTGGCATCATCCAGATGATACATTTCATTCGCGGTCCGCGGGATGCGAATTTTTACCAGATCTTTATAGGCGTAATAAATCAGTCCACTGCAATCAAAACCCGTTTGTGGAGACGTGCCTCCCCAGCGATACGGTTTACCAATCTGCCCCATCAGCTTTGACATGGCGATCGTCTGGGCTTTCTGAACACGCGCTTTATGTGCAGCTGATAATGTCAATGGTGATTTTTCGCGGGTTGTTTTGCAATTGGTGTTCTGACCTTTACGAGAAGCACATTTTTTTCGCGCGTTATTCATCGCCACTGGCATCGGTTTTGCCGATGCTTTTGCCGACTTCGCACACTGTTTTTTATCGCCTTTACGTTGTGGGCATTGATTGGTGATCTTTGCAGTCTGGCGGGCAGCGAGAGGTTTTGTACTCTGCCTGGCCTGACTTTTCTGCTCGCTGGTGCGTTTAGTCTGACGCTCTTTTGACAGGGCGGCGCTGGTTTTATTCACTGACGTTTTAGCCACTTGCGCGCGGGGAGCTTTAGCCTGCTTACTGTTAAGGCGTGTTTTTCGATCACTGATATTTTTAGTCTGAGGGCTTTTTGATGAAGCTGCAGGTGGTGTCTGCCCTGAAGCCAGTGCCAGTGGTGTGACGGAGAGCGCGCTAAACAGTAATACACAGAATGATATCGTGATTTTATATAGCTGCGCCACTGCGTCGTCTCCTGTTAAGGGGCATACCTGTATATCTGATGGTATACAGGAAAATATGGGTAATTTTAAAACATAAAAACCAGAAAAGTTAATAGATTTTATCTCTGACTGGTTTTTTAAGCCATGATAAATGAAAAAACTCTACCGCGATCAAGCTATTATTCATTATGAAAAATAAAGTAAATTTGTCTCCGCCACGCCATGTCACATGACGCCTCAGGATTTAAATAAGTGGACGGATAAAGCCACTATCTGTCTGTGGTTGAGAGCGCTACAATAGCAGAACACTGTCACATAAAAGTTATAAAAGTTAAGGAAGTACGGTAATGAGTATGACTATAGAGAAAATTCAACGTCAAATCGCTGAGAATCCGATTCTGTTGTATATGAAAGGATCACCCAAGCTACCCGCCTGTGGTTTTTCCGCTCAGGCGGTGCAGGCATTGTCAGCGTGTGGTGAGCGTTTTGCCTATGTTGATATATTACAGAACCCTGATATCCGTGCTGAATTGCCAAAATATGCCAACTGGCCCACTTTCCCGCAGCTCTGGGTGGAGGGAGAGTTGATAGGGGGATGTGATATTGTGCTTGAAATGTTTCAGCGCGGAGAACTGCTGCCGCTCATTCAGCAGGCAGCGGCTAAATATAAGAGCGATGAACCCAAATCAGAGTAACGAGTCAGCCGACAGATAACGGCTTTTCGCTGGCTAAGCACTCTGCAGATTGCGGCATTCGCCGGTCATTCATCTGTTATTTCAGACGCTGCGTAACAACACATGCCCCTGGCCGCTGGGGCATGTTGCTAGCGTTGTTCTGAACGGTTTCTGATTATGGAACAGTGCTATTTTTTACTCTGCCAGTGGTACTGGCCAGCCTCCCAGGCGTTTCCAGCGATTCACCATTTCACAAAATAGTTGCGCTGTCTGTTCGGTATCATAGCGGGCAGAATGCGCCTGTTCACTGTCAAACGTCATACCCGCGGCAAGGCAGGCTCTGGATAATACCGTCTGGCCGAAAACCAGGCCGCTGAGTGTCGCGGTATCAAACGTGGTAAAAGGATGAAAGGGATTACGCTTCAGCCCCGCACGTTCGGCCGCAGACATCATAAAGCCATGATCGAATTTAGCATTATGCGCAACCATAATGGCGCGATGGCAGTGATGAGATTGCATTCCTTTGCGGATTGTCTTGAAAATAGCATGCAGAGCATGATATTCGCTTACCGCACCACGATCAGGATCGTGCGGATTAATACCGTTAAAGGCCAGGGCTTCAGGCTGCAAATTCGCGCCTGCGAACGGCTCTATATGGAAATGTAATGTTTCATTGGGCATCAGCCAGCCCTGGTCATCCATTTTCAGCGTAATAGCTGCGATCTCAAGCAGAGCGTCTGTCCGGGGATTAAATCCGGCAGTCTCTACATCAATGACTACAGGATAGAAACCACGAAAACGGTCGCACAGACCATTAAGTTGCACGTTTTCGGACATGAGATTCTCTTAGCTAAAAAAAATGGCGGTCATTATGGCAAATTTCGCTCCGCCTTGCAGTAGCGGAGCGAAAACAATGGCGGTTGATGCGTGTCTGAAACCAATTAGTGACCGAGACCTTTACCGGCATCTTTCGCTTCAATCAGTTCGATTTTATAACCATCCGGATCTTCAATAAACGCAATAACGGTAGATCCTCCCTTAACCGGCCCTGCTTCACGGGTAACGCGACCACCATTTTGACGAATACGGTCACAGGCGGTGGCGGCATTTTCTACGCTTAACGCAATATGCCCATAGGCGTTGCCGTGATCATATTTATCTACTCCCCAGTTATAAGTCAGTTCGATAACGGTAGTGTCACTTTCTTCACCATAGCCTAGAAAGGCCAGTGAATATTTATACTCCGGGTTTTCACTGGTACGCAGTAACTTCATGCCCAGTACATCGGTATAAAATTGGATGGAACGTTGCAGATCACCAACGCGCAACATTGTATGAAGTAATCGCATTTTTTCACTCCTTTTTATCACCCGCTTTCACGGGGAGCTATTGGCGAAAAGAGACACAATAGCGTAATAAATAAACAAATAGTTTGTTACAACATGATACTATACTCTAAATCATTTTTGTTACGGGACAATAACATCTGATTCAGACTGGCAGGATGATGCGGCATATACACGATAACCGCTATAAATACAGCGTTTTTTATTCAACATCGCCAGTGATATTAATAACAGTAATAAAATTCTCCGTCATTCTGTCTCTGTTTAATGCTGTCACTGGCATCGATGATGAAGGCTGTTTTGTCAGGTGACAATAACGCTTTCATTGCGGACTGGAGAATATTCATGTCCGCCAGGAACCCGTACTCCGCGTGGTCTCAGGGATATAAAGAGCCGCGATAGCGCTTCTTTAGACCCTGCTGTCATAAGCCCCGGAAGCGCCCCCTCGGTTTGAGCAAATTAACCTTTTCTGGTCTCGCCAGCCGAAATTTTAAATTAAAATATGACAATAAATTGTAAACTATTGTTTTAGTTTGCCTGAATCTAATAATTGATTTGTTTTGGTACTTTAAATGTTGCACAATCATTATAACCAGGGTAACAACTTAGTAAGATAATTATAAGGAGACGAAATTGGAATCACCACTTGGTTCTGATCTGGTACGTTTAGTACGCATTTGGCGTGCGTTGATTGACCAGCGCTTAAAACCTCTGGCATTAACGCAAACACACTGGGTAACGTTGCATAATATCCATCAATTGCCTCCTGAACAGTCACAAATTCAACTGGCAAAAGCGATTGGTATTGAACAACCTTCATTAGTGCGTACATTAGATCAGCTGGAAGCGAAAGGTCTCATATCTCGTCAAATATGTGCAAATGATCGCCGGGCGAAACGTATTTTGTTAATGGAAAAGGCTGAACCGTTGATTAAGGAGATGGAAGAGGTCATCAATAAAACCCGCGAAGAAATCCTGTCTGGTATTTCAGCACAAGAGGTAGAAAACATGCTCAATCTGGTTCATAGACTGGAAAAAAATATCCTTAATCTCCATCCAAAAGATTGAGCACTCACGAAACGGGACAATAGCGGCCGTCATGGCCGCTTGAACAAAAAGTTAGCGGGGAGAGACGGTGACACGTTCGCGATTGCCAGCAATGGCTACACGCTGACCCACAGAGTAGGTATATTCCCCTTGTTTCTGCACAACGATAATGGTGTTGCCATCATCTTTGCGGATTTCCAGTTCGAGCCCTTGTGACCGGTTCATCGCGCCCTGGACGTTCTGACCGGTTAGCCCACCCGCAACTGCGCCTGCGGCAGTCGCCAGTGAACGCCCGGTTCCGCTGCCAATGGTATGTCCCAGAAAACCACCGAGAACCGCGCCACCGATGGCACCCAGTGCATCGTTTTTATCGTCGCTTTGGATTTTAACCTTTTTAATATTAACGATAGTGCCATAGGTAACGTTTCGTACCTGTTTGGCTTCCGACGCGGAGTAAACATCACCAGCAAGGTCGCTGTCGTTAACACATCCTGCAAGTGACAGACTAATCATAGAGAGAGCCAAAACACGTAAAATCATTTATGAAACCCCTTCGTTAAAGCCAATTTTGTTAACTGCTCGTCATCTCAATTATAAGGGGATTTGTCCGTTGTTGGTACACATAACTTTATTATTATGATCATAATAAGAGAGTAATAAAGGGCACCTCAACCTGAGATAAACACCGGCGCTTTTTCTTGTCTGTGAGCCAAAAAAAGGATAACAGCATAGCATTGCACCTTCATTTATGATGGAGTGAAAAAAGACCCAACTCATGGAGTGCAGAAACGGTATGCTATCTGGTTATTTTATCGGCGTTATGTCTGGGACCAGTCTTGATGGTGTTGATGTTGTCCTCGCCACGGTGAATGAAAACACGGTTGTTCAGCGGGCTGCGCTGTCGCATCCCATGCCGGTGCAGCTGAAAGAAGCTATTTTGGCGATTTGTCAGGGGCAGTCGCTCACCTTATCGCAACTCGGCTATCTGGATGTATCACTGGGGCGATTATTCGCGGAAGCCGTGCTGGCGTTAATGGCACGGCAAAATTTACAACCAGCGGATATTATTGCGATCGGTTGTCATGGTCAGACGGTATGGCATGAGCCGCTGGGGGAGAAGGCAAATACGTTACAACTTGGTGATAATAATCAGATCGTTGCTCGTACAGGTGTGACTGTGGTCGGCGATTTTCGCCGCCGTGATATGGCGCTGGGTGGCCAGGGAGCACCCCTGGTTCCCGCCTTTCATCATGCGTTATTAGCGCACCCCAATGAACGACGGATTGTCTTAAATATCGGCGGAATTGCCAATCTATCGCTGCTGTTTCCCGGCGAACCGGTACGAGGTTATGACACCGGTCCTGGCAATATGTTAATGGATACATGGATCTGGCAACAATGCGGTAAAAATTATGACCAGGATGCACAATGGGCTTATCAGGGCAAAGTGTCGTACCCTTTATTGCAATCTATGCTGGGCGATCCGTGGTTTGCCTTGCCAGCACCGAAAAGTACAGGACGCGAGTATTTTAATATCCGCTGGTTACAGGGGCATCTGGCGCGTTATCCTGAGCTGCGCCCACAGGATGTTCAGGCAACCCTGGTGGAGCTGACTGCAGTGACTATCGCTGATCAGGTACATTATCATGGCGGTTGTCAACGCCTGCTGGTTTGTGGTGGTGGTGCGCATAATCCACTGCTGATGTCTCGCCTGGCGGCACTGCTGGCGGAAACCGATGTTGTGACCACAGATAGCGAAGGTGTTAATGGTGATGACATGGAAGCACTGGCCTTCGCCTGGCTGGCATGGCGGACGCTCTCTGGGTTACCGGGCAATCTGCCGGCAGTGACAGGAGCGACGGAAGCTTCTGTCCTGGGGGCTATTTTCCCTGCTAATCCGCGCCCTGAATAACCTCAATTGACCCGATAAGCGATTCATCATTACCGATGACTTGTCGTTGAGATTTATATTCCGGTAGCGCACAATGAGATCATTGATGACACTTTTTTTCACTCGCTATGTCTGATGATAACGAATTGCAGCAAATCGCATCCCTGCGTCGGGAGTACACCCGCGAAGGATTGCGTCGTCGGGATCTTCCCGCTGAACCCTTAGTGTTGTTTGAGCGCTGGCTCAGACAAGCGTGTGAAGCCCGGCTGGCTGATCCCACGGCGATGGTGGTTGCCACGGTTGATGAACAAGCTCAACCCTCACAGCGTATCGTTTTACTGAAACACTACGATGAAAAAGGACTGGTGTTTTATACCAATCTGGGGAGTCGTAAGGCCCGGCAGATTGCTGATAACCCGCGCGTCAGTTTGCTTTTTCCCTGGCATATGCTGGAGCGTCAGGTGATCGTCGCAGGAAAAGCAGAACGTCTGTCAGCGCTGGAAGTGGTCAAATATTTCCACAGCCGTCCCCGCGATAGTCAGATTGCCGCATGGGTTTCCCGACAGTCAAGCCCGGTGTCTGCCCGCTCTCTTCTCGAAAGCAAGTTTCTTGAACTGAAGCAGAAATTCCGGCAAGGCGAGATCCCGCTACCGAGCTTCTGGGGGGGATTCCGTGTCTGTATTGAACAGATAGAGTTCTGGCAGGGGGGCGAACATCGCCTGCATGATCGCTTTTTGTATCAGCGCGATAATGATGTATGGAAAATTGATCGGCTGGCACCGTAATTCACCAAATTTGTTATGTTAAACGCTGGTGCAGAGTGGGCTGGCGCTTTATTCTATGTCAACTATTTTACATCGCGACTTTATTTTGCATTCGACAAAAACGAAGTCGTTTGATTCATGGAGACTTTGATGGCAAGCAGTAACCTGATTAAACAATTGCAGGAGCGGGGGTTGATAGCCCAGGTCACGGATGAGAACGCGCTAGCAGAGCGTCTGGCGCAAGGGCCAATCGCCCTTTATTGTGGCTTCGATCCTACCGCTGATAGCTTGCATTTGGGGCATCTTGTTCCCTTGCTATGCCTGAAACGTTTCCAGATGGCAGGACATCAACCGGTGGCGCTGGTCGGCGGGGCGACAGGTCTGATTGGCGATCCCAGCTTCAAAGCCGTTGAACGCAAACTGAATACCGAAAGTACAGTACAGGAGTGGGTGGATAAAATTCGTCAGCAGGTGACGCCGTTCCTCGATTTCACCTGTGGCGACAATGCCGCTATCATGGCTAATAACTATGACTGGTTTGGCAGCATGAATGTGCTGACTTTCCTGCGGGATATCGGAAAACACTTCTCTGTTAACCAGATGATTAATAAAGAGGCGGTCAGACAGCGTCTGAATCGCGATGATCAAGGTATCTCCTTTACTGAATTCTCTTATAACCTGTTACAAGGGTATGATTTCGCCTGTCTGAATAAGCGTCATAATGTGGTATTGCAGATTGGTGGTTCCGATCAGTGGGGGAATATCACTTCGGGGATCGATCTGACCCGCCGTTTACATCAGAATCAGGTATTTGGTTTGACGGTGCCATTAATTACTAAAGCGGATGGGACTAAATTCGGTAAAACCGAAGGCGGTGCTGTCTGGCTGGACCCGAAAAAAACCAGTCCTTATAAATTCTACCAGTTCTGGATTAATACCGCCGATGCCGATGTTTACCGTTTCCTCAGGTTTTTCACTTTCATGAGCATTGACGCGATCGCGGCACTGGAAGAAGAGGACAGAAATAGTGGTAAAGCACCGCGTGCGCAATATGTGCTGGCGGAACAGGTGACGCGCCTGGTACATGGTGAAGAGGGGCTGGCCGCGGCACAACGTATTACCGAAAGTTTGTTTAACGGTCATTTGAGCGATCTGCAGGAGACGGACTTTGCCCAGCTGGCTCAGGATGGTATGCCGATAATCGAAGCGGAAAAAACAGCGGATCTTCTGCAGGTGCTGGTTGATTCTGAATTGCAACCCTCCCGCGGACAGGCGCGGAAGGCCGTTATCGCTAACGCCGTCACCGTCAATGGCGAAAAACAGGCTGATCCAGAGTATCTATTTAATGAGACAGACCGCTTGTTTGGCCACTACACTTTACTCCGTCGTGGTAAGAAAAATTACTGTCTGGTTTGCTGGAAGTGACTATGTAAAATTTTAGGGATATCAAAGATATCCCTGTTTTCTGGTATCAGGTGTCCCCAATGATCGATATTCTTGCTATTCAGTCTCATGTGGTATTTGGCCATGCTGGCAACAGTGCTGCTGTATTTCCTATGCGCCGCCTCGGTGCCAATGTCTGGCCGCTGAATACGGTACAGTTCTCTAATCATACCCAATACGGAAAATGGACCGGCTGTGTGATGCCGCCAGAACATCTTACTGACATTGTTCAGGGGATTGCGGATATTGATCAGCTTCAGCGTTGTGATGCGGTGTTAAGTGGCTATCTGGGATCGGCTGAGCAGGGCGAACGTATTCTGGATATTGTTCGTCAGGTAAAAGCGGTTAATCCGGCGGCGAAATATTTTTGTGATCCTGTCATGGGGCATCCGGAGAAAGGATGTATTGTTGCTCCCGGTGTTGCTGATTTTCATGTCCGTTATGCACTCCCCGCCAGTGATATCATCGCCCCCAATCTGATTGAGCTGGAGATTCTGTGTGGTCATCCGGTGGCTTCTGTTACCGATGCGGTTTCTGCCGCGCGTGAGCTGATTGCACAGGGTCCAGAGATAGTGCTGGTGAAGCATCTTGCGTGTGCCGGGATGGACAAGGATCGTTTTGAAATGCTTTTAGTCACTGACGCTGAGGCCTGGCATATCAGTCGGCCGTTGGTCGATTTTGGTCAACGTCAGCCAGTTGGCGTCGGGGATGTCACCAGCGGCTTACTGCTGGTTAAATTGCTCCAGGGGGCAAGTCTGCGTGAAGCGCTGGAACATGTGACGGCGGCGGTATATGAGATTATGCTGACGACAAAAACGATGCAGGAATATGAGCTGCAAATTGTCGCTGCCCAGGATCGCATTGCGCAACCGACACAATGGTTTCACGCGACACAAATCTAAACAGTCTGTTGCCCGGTTAAGGTTGTTTTCCGGGCAACGGCAGTTATCTGCTTTTCCACCAGAAACCAGCGGTTTGATGATCTCAATACCAGCTGGCATATTCTACTGATTTTCAGCATCCAGTGCTGCTGCAACGGCAGGGCGGGCAGCAACCTGTTTCATCCAGCGATCAATATTGTGATAGTCAGCCTTGATCAGTTTCATCGCATCAGCCCAGCGCAGTATGGTAAACAGATAACCATCGGCAATGGTGAAGCGATATCCATTGATCCACTGTTTATCCTGTAACGCCGCATTAATATATTGCAGTTTATTCTCCAGTTGCTGACTAACCAGTGCTTTATATTCTGCGGGCGTATCCGGGTGAAAAAGGGGAGAAAATCCTTTATGGAGCTCAGTGGCGATATAATTTAGCCACGCCAGAGTGTGATAACGGGTCATCACTCCAACCGGTGCCAGTAGCTGACGATCCGGGACACTGTCTGCAATATATTGCATAATCGCGACCCCTTCAGTGAGAAGTGTTTCGTCATCAAGCAACAGTGCTGGAACCTGTCCCTTCGGATTGATCTGCAGATAGTCACTACCATTTTCCAGACATTTATTCGCCAGATCGACACGTTGTAGTGTGAAATCGAGGCCGCTTTCACGCAGGGTAATATGTGAAGCAAGGGAACAAGCACCGGGTGTATAGAACAGTTTCATCAGTCACTCCTCATAGCGGTAGTTTTAGTCATAGTAGCCGCCTTAGCGATAAAAAAGAAGCGACAAAAATAGCAGCGAATTTGGAAGAGACAGATATTCGTTAGCGGGGAGGGGGATATAGCGGAAAGACAATTATCGATTTGCCAGTCGCCGTGCGATATACGGCGACTGACATCAGATTTTACACAGGGTACAGGCAGCGGCTTATTTCTGAGTCATACGATTCAGTTTTGGCGCGATAATAAACATCAATACCGCGATAATGGCAGTGACGATACCGATTTGCAGGAAGACATGCCCATAGACTGCCAGAGACTGCAAAGGATCGGTGACATTATTCGGAACAGCCATCAGATTAGCGACATTGCCTGCGATGATAGCGGCACCCGCATTCGTCAGAAACCAGCTGCCCATGATAAAGCCCATCAGACGTTGTGGAACCAGCTGGGCAATCATGGCCAGACCTAAACCTGAAATCATCAGCTCACCGATACTCTGTAATGCGTAGCTTAAAATTAACCAGTTAACAGAGACGATACCAGCATCAGTCGCAAATTTTGCCCCTAGTGGCAGCACAAAAAAGGCCATAGAGCAAAGTGCCATACCGATGGCAAATTTATGCGGCATCGGCAGGCGATCGCCCATCTTGTTATAGATAGCAGCCAGGATAGGGCTACCGATCATAATCCAGAAGGGATTGAGCGCCTGGAACTGTTCGGGCTGAAACTGGATACCCAGAATAGTATGCTCTACATTGCGGATGGCAAAGAAGTTGAGTGAAGTGGGCATCTGACTATAAAGCACAAAAAAGACAATAGCCTGCATCATCATAATGAAGGCCACGATCATTTTACGTCGCGCCGGGCCATGCATGGCGGCAGCTTCTTTGATAAAGACAACGACGATAACCAGTGCAATGATAGCCAGTGCTATACGAGCGATACTCTGGTTATGTAGTAGCCAGGTGGCGATGCCAATCAGAATGATTATCCCAGCGAGTGTTGCCAGTAACTTACCGGTATGAAGCGGGGCAAAGTCGGGTTTTGAGCCATACTCTTTCACCCAATTCCGGCAGAATATAAAGTTGACCAGTGTTATCAACATACCGATAACACTCAGGGAGAAAGCGATGCTCCAGCCATATCTGTTCGCCAGCCAGGGGGTTGCCAGCATCGAAAAGAATGAACCAATGTTAATCGCCATGTAGTACATAGTAAATGCACCATCAAGACGCGGGTCGTCTTTGGCATAACAGGTAGATAACAAAGAAGAGGGATTCGCTTTAAATAAGCCGTTACCGACAGCGATGGTCGCCATACCCATATAAACGATATGGGTGTTATGGCTTGAATAGGCAACAAACGCATAACCGATGGCCAGTACGATCGTCCCCAACATGATGACACGTTTTGTGCCAAGGACTTTATCGCCTAACCAGCCGCCAACTGCGACAAGGCCGTAAACCAACGCACTAAAGGAGGAAAAGAGAGTAATGGAATCCGCTTCCGACATATTGAGTTGTTTTACAAGGTAAACAGCCATGATCCCTTGTAAACCATAGAAACCAAAACGCTCCCATAATTCTATCGAGAAGATCAGATAGAACGATCTTGGTTGCTTGAATGCGTTAAGACTTACACTTTCGGTTGTTTTTTTGTTCGCAGTTGACACATAAACCTCTTTTTTTGTCCCATATTTATGGGGCTAATTCAGGGCGCACGTTAAGAAAATCGCCACTTATAGTTATTCTGGAAGGAAAAGCGGCGGATAATGTTCACTATCCTGCTCTCTGAGGCAATAACATAGAAATAATTTTTTACAATTGAAGAGGGCAGAATTGTTCATCGATGCACCAGAGATTAATAACCTTTAAACTTTTTTTCAGATTCTTATCAAATTATGATCTTTTACAAACAAAAAAACATAGATTAGATGTTAAAAATTATATTCAATATCAAATATATATGATTATTTTTAACAAAATAAATTAATTGATTTAATTGTTATTAACAATAAGTATACATTTTATTGCCTGAATGATGTCATAGTGAAAAAAAACTTTTTTTGCTTAAAGAATCACCACAAACTTAGCCGGCTAAAAAAACAGAGGTCTGCCTGGGCGGCTATGGATAGACTTTATGTTTGAATTCGCACAAGTCTTCAATCAGACAGGAGCCACAACGCGGTTTTCTGGCAATGCAGGTATAGCGTCCCAGCAGAATCAACCAGTGATGGCAGTTAACCTTAAATTCAGCAGGCACCACTTTCAGAAGCTTCTCTTCCACTTGTTCAACGTTTTTTCCAGGGGCAAACCCTGTGCGGTTGCAAACACGAAAAATATGGGTATCGACCGCGATGGTTGGCCAGCCAAAAGCGGTATTTAACACCACGTTAGCGGTTTTGCGCCCGACACCCGGCAATGCTTCCAGCGCGGCGCGATCTTCCGGCACTTCGCCATTATGGCGTTCGAGGAGAAGCTGACAGGTCTTAATGACGTTTTCTGCTTTGCTGTTATACAAACCAATTGTCCGGATATACGATTTCACCCCTTCGACACCCAGCGCCAGCATCGATTCAGGGGTATTGGCCACCGGCCAGAGCCTGGCGGTGGCTTTATTGACACTGACATCGGTTGCCTGAGCAGAAAGCAGAACCGCTATCAATAATTCAAAGGGTGAAGTGTAATGGAGTTCCGTTGTCGGATGCGGATTGGCATCACGCAGTCGGATCAGTATTTCCAGACGTTTGCTCTTATTCATTGCCGTTTTTTCCTGTCATTTTCGCTGAAACGGAGACGTTGATCTTCGCTTGCTTTGCAGAATGCTGTTTAATTCGTTGATCAATGAGATATTTTATCGCCAGCGTCATGCCAAGACCAATAAACGCTCCCGGTGGTAGCATCGCCAGCAAAAAGGGGGTATCAGTGTGAAAAACTTCAATTCGTAATATCCTGGCCCAGTGACCCAACAGGCTGTCTGCGCCATCGAACAGGGTACCGTTACCGATGATTTCCCGCATCGCTCCCAGAATAAACATAGCACAGGTCGCCCCCAGCCCGGTGGCAAACCCATCCAGTGCGGATAACAAAGGCCCGGTTTTTGAGGCAAAAACTTCTGCACGCCCGATGACAATACAGTTAGTGACAATCAGGGGGATAAAAATGCCCAGCGATTGATATAAACCCAATGCCCAGGCATTCATCAGCATCTGTACCATACTGACAACACAGGCGATGACCATGACGTAAATGGGAATGCGGATCCCCTCTGGCGTCCAGTGACGCAGACAGGAAATCACCAGATTGGTGAGTGTCAGAACTAATGTTGTCGCCAGTCCGAGCCCCAAGGCATTGGTGGCTGTGGAAGTGACGGCAAGCAGGGGACACATGCCTAACAGTTGTACCAGTGCGGAGTTGTTTTTCCACAGTCCCTGACTGATGACCTCTCTGGCTTCAGACATTATTTACGCTCCACAGGTAACAAAATCAGGATGGGGCTGGGATAGTGTTCCGGCGTATAAGCCGGCACGTTTAACGGCATTGACGACGGCACGTGGGGTAATCGTCGCGCCGGTGAATTGATCAAAATCGCCTCCCTCTTTTTTAACCGCCCAGTGCGGGTCAGCGGAGCGATTAACCGTCTTCCCCGCAAACTGGTTTATCCAGTCAGAGCGACGTAATTCAATTTTATCGCCTAGTCCCGGTGTTTCATGATGCTCTGTCACCCGGACACCGAGTATTGTGCCTTTCATATCAGCGGCCACCAGCAGCTGGATAGCACCTGCATAGCCATCAGGTGCCGTTGCTTCCATCACTACGCCAACCGGTATCGTATTATCTCTGGCGATCCAGATCTTATGCTGCCCTTTACCAAGAAGTGGTGTTGTGACCAGATAACAGCTTTTTAAGAGATCATTATTATAAATGTGAGCCGGGATAATCTGGCTGAATAATGCGCGTTGCTGGTTTGCGGCCTGTTGCTGAATCGGTGATTGAGTCAACATATTGACGGCGGCAGTTAAACCAGCGGAACCGGCGGCAAAGAGTGCCAGCGTGATGCCGTATTGGCGTATGTTTTTTAACATTATCGCCGCTCCATGTCGCCACAAAGACGTGGGCGCGTATAGTAATCGATTAACGGAACCGCCATATTCACCAGTAATACCGCGAAGGCCACACCATCAGGATAACCACCAAAGCTACGGATGAGCCAGACCAGTAAACCGGCCAGAACACCGAATATTAAACGTCCTGATCGTGTTGTCGGGGCGGTGACGGGATCGGTCAGAATAAAAAAAGCGCCCAGCATCGTCGCTCCACAAAACAAGTGAAGTTGCGGGGAGGCGAGATGGTGTGGTGAATATAGCCAACCCAGGGTGGCACAGAGCACAAGACTCGCCAGGAAGCTGGCAGGAATATGCCACTGAATCGTTCGCTGCCATAGCAGAAAAAGGCCACCTGCCAGGTATGCCATATTGACCCATTGCCAGCCTTGTGCGGCGAATGCACCATGATAGATCGGGTACTGCATAATCTCTGTTATTTCACGACCGGCATGAAGCGAGGTTTTCAGCGTATCGAGCGGCGTTGCCTGACTGATGCCATCGATTCCCAGGCGTAGCGTATTCATATCGCTACCGGTGACGGAATGGCCGGTGAAAATTATCTGCCAGCTCTCAATAAAGCCGGGGCTGATAGCCGCAATTTCGTGGGGAGGTAACCAGCTGGTCATCTGCAGCGGAAAAGAAATCAGCAGGACAACGTAACCAATCATCGCCGGATTAAACGGATTGTGACCCAGCCCACCATATAATTGCTTGGCAATAATCACAGCAAATGCTGTACCGGAGATGACCATCCACCAGGGGGAGAGAGGGGGAATGCTGATAGCCAGTAATATGCCGGTTAACAGTGCTGAATTATCTGCCAGTGTCGCGCGAATGCTCTTTTTACGCAATTTAAGCATCAGCGCTTCTGTTCCCCAGGCGGTTAGGGCTGCCAGCATGAGTTGTAACACGCTGCCCCAGCCAAAAAACCAGGTTTGAACCGCGATACCAGGCAAAGTAGCAAGGAGAACCAGCCGCATGATATGCGATATCTGGTGCTGATTGTGAAGATAAGGGGCGCTTGCGATTCTGAAAACCATTTAATCCTCATTGATGACTGGCCGGGCAGCTTTCCTGGCCTGAACGCGGGCGATGGCTTCGGCAACCGCGGCTTTTCGATTCCCGTCACAAGGGGCAGGAGAATTGACAGATTGTTGCGCTGCTTTTCGTGCCTTTGCCCGGGCAATGGCCGCATCGACGGCCGCTTTGCGTGGATCAACGACTTCCTGAGTCGCTGGGCGAAGATCGGCGGAGGATGCAGTGGGTATCACAGCGTCTGTCATAGTGTGACGATTATCGACAGGAATAGCATTCTGAATCACTCCGGACTGGGCCGCAGCCTGCTGTTTTTGACGAATACGCTTCAGTGCAGCCTGAATGGCATCCTGATCTTTGACCGTGGGTTGTATGACAGATTGCTTATGGCGTTCAGCCCGGGCATGTTTATCCCGCGCCAGACGAGCCTGGCGAGCCTCAAAACGGGCTCTCGCTTCTGTTGCTCGTTGTTGTTCAGTGCGAATTGCTGCAATTTCAGCTTTTGCCTGGCGAAAATATTGCACCAGCGGGATATGGCCAGGACAAACCCAGGCACAGGCACCACACTCAATACAGTCCGCCAGATGATAGCTTATCGCCTTATCATATTGTTGACCCTGACTGAACCAGTATAACTGTTGTGGCAGTAAACTGGCCGGGCAGACATCAGCACAGGCACTACAGCGAATACAGCCCTGCTGTTTTTCAGCTGGCGCCATTTCATGTGCTGAAGGTGCCAGCAGGCAGTTAGTGACTTTGGTGACTGGAATATCAGTAGAAGGCAGGGTGAACCCCATCAGCGGCCCCCCCATAATCACCATTTGCCCGCTTGTCGGACAAAAACCGGCTTCTTTCAGCAGATGCTCCACTGGCGTCCCCAGTCGTGCCCAGACATTTCCGGGTCGCGTTATTGCTTCACCGGTTAATGTCACGACACGCTCAGTCAGCGGTTCGCCATCGATAATCGCGCGCTTTATCGCATAAGCGGTGCCGACATTGTGCATCAGAACACCAATATCGGAAGAGCGACCGCCATGTGGGACCTTTTTACCGGTGAGTATTTGAGTGAGCTGTCTCGCACCACCGGAAGGATATTTTGTCGGAATGATCCGTAGCTCGATACCGTCGACCTGACTGGGCACTGCCTGCAACATAGCGATGGCCTGTGGTTTATTATCCTCAATCCCAATCAGCACCTGTTGTGGTTGTAAAATATGAGCAAGAATGCGAACGCCGTCAATAACCTGCGCCGCGCAATCCCGCATCAAACGATCATCTGCCGTAATATAAGGTTCGCACTCGGCGGCATTAATGATTAATGTTGTGATTTTATCACCGCCAGCGCGCAATTTACCTGCACTCGGAAATCCGGCTCCCCCCAGCCCGGCGATGCCAAACTGATGGATACGTTCGATAAGCGTTTCGCGACTTTTAGTATCATAATCATGCCACTCGTCACGTTCGATCCAGTTATCTTCACCATCCGCTTCCATGATAACGCATAATTCCGCCAGTGCAGAAGGGTGCATACTGGTGCGTGGCTCAATGGCGCTGATAATCCCGGATGTTGGCGCATGAACCGGCAACATCTTCCCCCAGCCAAGGGTGAGCGGCTGACCACGTAATACATGATCGCCCGGATGGACACAGACTTCACCCTCCGTCCCCCTGTGTTGCTTTAAGGGGATAACAAAATGCTGCGGTAGTGAGGCATGACGCAATGGTGTACCGTTAGACTGGCTTTTCATGTCGGGTGGATGAATGCCACCTTTGAAATCATGGATTTCAGCTTTTTTTCTGGCAGCAGAAAATCGTTTAAACATGGTGTTTCACCGCCATCTGATGGCGTGGAACCGTACCCAGATCCCACTTCCAGGTAGCCGGTGTCACTGCAACTGGAACCAGCGTGATACACTGCGTTGGGCAGGGAGCAATGCAAAGCTGACAGCCGGTACAGAGATCATGCATTACCGTATGCATGACATGTGGAGCACCGATAATGGCATCAACAGGGCAAGCCTGGAGGCATTTTGCGCAGCCGATACAGTGATATTCATCAATCCGTGCCAGTACCGGTTCTGGTAATGCTTCATGATGATTGTCCTCATATAGCGGAGGGAGGTTTAATAAGTCAGCGATTTTTAGCATTACCGCTTCCCCGCCTGGCGTACAACAGTTGATCTTCTCCCCCTGATGACTGATAGCTTCCGCATAGGGCCGACAGCCCGGATAGCCACACTGCCCACATTGACTTTGCGGAAGAAGTTTATCAATGTTTTCAACAACAGGATCCTCTGTCACCGCAAAACGACGGGAAGCATATCCCAGCAACAAACCAAAAATTAAACCAGGCAAGCTCATGGCGAAGATAGCTATCCAGATAGTACTCATTTTTACAATTTTACCAGACCATTAAAACCCATAAATGCCAGCGACATTAAGCTTGCAGTGATTAGCGAAATAGCGTTACCGCGAAAGGGGGCGGGAATATCTGCGGCAGCCAGGCGTTCACGCATCGCTGCGAACAGAACCATGACCAGCGAGAAACCGAGTGCTGCGGAAAAGCCATATAGCGTCGACTGCAAAAAATTATGTCCGAGATTAACATTTAAAATTGTGACACCGAGTACCGCACAGTTAGTGGTGATCAAGGGTAAAAAGATACCTAACAGACGATACAGCATCGGGCTGGTTTTATGCACGATCATCTCAGTCAACTGCACCACGACCGCGATGACCATAATAAAGGCCAGTGTACGTAAATAGGCCAGATTTAACGGTATCAGCAGCCAGTTATCAATCACCCAGGCGCAGACAGAACCTGCTGTCATGACAAACGTGGTGGCTAATCCCATGCCGATAGCCGTTTCCAGTTTTTTAGAAACGCCCATAAACGGGCACAAACCAAGAAACTTCACCAGCACGAAGTTATTAACAAAGATGGTTCCAATAAAAAGTAGTAAATAATCAGTCATCATCCGCCCTGAAACAGAAAAAACAGTTAGCGCCTGATCCATAAGGATTGACCTGCTACATTGCTGATGGATCATGTCCATTGACATACACACTGAGTTTTCTCTGTGTTATCAGCATCCAGACGCGCTTTGTGCCGGCAATGTTTGATGGGACAGGCACTTATTTCCATTATACTGCAAATGACGAGGATGTTAGCTTTCCTTGTTTCTCCGATCACTGAGATATGCTGGTTCCCGAAAAGAGGTTGAAATCCCCACCTGACTGCGAGCCAGAATATTATCAAATAAATGAATATTGATAACAATAGATTAACAGTAAGATTATTTTTCAACCTCTGCCGGGATAAATCGCTTTCACTGATGATACTGTCGGGAGAGTATACAACGCTTTCATAACCGCCTTTTTTCCGCTCAGTCTTGATTTGTCGGTCATAACGAGCAGATCGGAGGCTGAATGATGAAGATATATTTAATACATACAGCGTACTCAGAGCTTGGTCCATCAGGCCATTTTACTTGTTATTCTGGCTCTGAGCTATACTCGAAATCCTTACGTACAACCTGTACCCTGCGGTTTCTCCACGCTGTCGGTGTTCAGACTGGTTGAGCGCTATCAGTATGGCTACGGAGAGCAGTAGAGTGATATACATGAGCAACATACTGAAGACGGGTACGATAGTTAATAGTGCAATTCAGGAATAATATAATAGATAGCCAGTTAGCCTGGGTAATATAGTGTACTGATAATATTCTTCACCACTGAAAAAAACCGATCGTCAGGTATAGCTCTCTGGCGCTATTATAGCTGTCGTGAATATGAACTCGCCCTCCATAGTGCTGGTATCATCAATCAGGAATCGACAAATAAGGTACCGCATATACGAGAGATAGCGTAGCATAAGTGCTGATAAGGCTTATTTTACATAGCGCCAGGCGGCTTTAGGCACCTGGCCAATATCGAATAACTTCCCACCGCAAGCCAGTTCTGCCCGGCGATGATCAGCAGCGCGATACATATTAACAATTTCTGTGCTATCAATCAGGGAGTCGTTAAGATAATCAAAAACTTTCTCGAGATTATCAGGAGAGCTAATTTTGCGAAATTTTAATAAATAATCCTGAACAGTCATTTGTGTTTCCATTTTTTATACCTGAAATAACACGGGTATGCTTTGGCTGGCATATCGGTCTTGTTCTCTCGAACCACGATGGGATTGAATCTTAAAGGCATCACCCTGGTTCAGTCATATTATCTTGATACAATTGGAACTGCTTAGTATGTGAATAGTTCAATGTCGATTAACCTTTCTGTTGGTCTGAATGTAACATGCTTGATCAGATAAATTCATTTCACTAATGAATTTATGCTACCCGATACAATTAATAATAGCTAAAACAGAAGTTCGATAATATAGTTGGAAGAGTAACGCTATTTGCTTAAACTGGCAATGCCCTTCTAAGAGAAAAATATCATTACTGGAACCAATCTCAGAGTCTGACAGGTCTGAAATAAGACAATTCACCTAACATCAGCGTATCAAAAATAGTTCATTATTAGTGCATGGCGCTTTAGTGTGACCGAGTCAATGATGACATTATTGACTCATTCAGCCATGCGATTAAAAATATGCAATATTGTTTTTACATTAAAAAATGAATGTGATCGATATGATATGAAAAGGTCAAATATTATAAACATACATGTTCTTGTTCATATAAGAGCATATATCTTTACCATTACTGTAATGTTATTTAAATTATACAGTTACTTGTTTTTAATAGTCTTATTGAATAACAATTACAGATAAGTTATAAGTGAAAAGAAGAACACATTGGAATGCCGTCGGAACGGCATTCTGCCAGTTAATGAAGCCCTAGGCGGATGAGTTCCACAGGTTCAAATTTACCTTCATGACCTTCTATTTCGACGGTTTTGCTGCGACGTAATTGTGCTGCAGTTAGTCCGTCACTATGTATGGCAATGATTCGGCCTGTTCCGCCGGTACCATTAATCATCACCTGGCTACCATTGGTAATGGGATTGCGGTTGCGATCATAAGTGATTATCATACTCCCTCCTTTTTGTGGTGGTATAGTGGAAACTTAGCTGGCAATGCCAGTCAGCGACCAGTAACGAGCGCAGTATAATTACACCTTTCTCACAGATTTTTTTTGTTTTTGATCAATGTCAGACTTTTTAGCTGGTTTCACAGGGACACAGATGTGGCCGGAGGTTGTCTGTTAATTTTTAATCAGATAACTGAAGCGATATTGCGCCGAACAGTGCCAGTAACGCCGGGGGGAATGGACGCTATTATAAAAATAAGGCTTATTCTTTATCGGGTCATAGAATATATGTTTGCTGGTATCCACAGAAGAAAGCGAATTGTTTTCGCACACTCTTCACGGAATGTGCGAAAACAGGCAGATTATGACCAGTGTGTTCGTAAGGCGGCAATTAACCCATCAATACCTTTTTCCAGCTTCACACGAGGACAACCTGCGTTCAGACGCACAAAACCCGCGCCTTCTTCGCCATAGGTATAGCCGGGCATAATAGCGATTTTCTGCTCTTCAATAAGATTTTTCTGTAGTGCATGATCATTAACGCGCAATGGACGCAAATCGATCCACGCCAGATACGTCGCTTGTGGGGGTTGCCAGTTCAGTTGCGGAAAGGCGTGGTTAAGTCTGTCAGCAATATAACGCATATTATCTTCTAAATAGAGTCGCAAGGCATCAAGCCAGGGAGCCCCTTTACGGTAAGCGGCAATATGGGCGACCAGTGCGGGTACCGAAGGTGAAGAGAGCGCATCACGGTTCTTCAACGCCGTCAGATAAGCTTCACGCGCAGTAAGATCATTGATCAGACCATAAGCACCGGTCAGCGCAGAAATATTGAAACTTTTCGACGCTGACGTAAATAATGCCCAGGTACCACGTGCGACATGGCTCCACGGTGTATGCTGATGTGTTCCCCAGACCATATCCATATGAATTTCATCACTGATCACTTTCACGCCATGCTTTTCGCATAAGCGGGACATCGTATCAAGCTCTTCACGACACCATACTTTCCCGGTTGGATTCTGTGGGTTACATAACAGCAAAATAGTATTCTGTGGCTGCGCCAGCACTTGCTCAAGTTTATCCATATCACAATACCATTGCTGATCGCGCTGGATGAGTGGGACAGCCGCAATATGCCGTTGATTGCTGGTAATTGTTTTGTAAAAGGCGTCATACGCGGGGGTATGTATGACAATACCGTCGCCCGCCTTTGACCACTGGCGGATCATTTCTGACACCATATAAATGACCGATGGGCCATAGACGATAGCCTGCGGGTCAATGATGGTATGAAAACGAGTACGATACCAGTACGCAATGGCATCGAGGAAATCATCATTTTTCCAGCGACTATAGCCGAAAACGCCATGTGTCAGACGCTGGCTCATTGCGTCGATAATGCAGGGCGCGGTAGTGAAATCCATGTCAGAGATAGTGAAAGGAAGAAGATCCGGGGCGCCAAATCGGTCGGCAACATAATCCCATTGCGTACACCAGGTGCCATGGCGATCGACAGGTGTTGAAAAATCAAACATCTTAATTTCCTCAAATCTGTCGCTCTCCCCGCAGGGAGAGCATCAGGTTTATTGCTGAACGATATTCATTAATACGGCCATCTCATCTTTCACTGATTGCACCTGAGGACCGATAACGACCTGTAGATTGTGCTGATTCAGTTGTACCACACCAATAGCACGATGGGCTTTCAGTGCAGCGCTATCGACTTTACTCATGTCATGTACTGACAGACGCAAACGGGTAATACAGTTATCAAGAGAGATGATATTCTCCGCACCACCCAGTGCAGCAAGGATTGCCACAACGTCATAACCGGACTTACTGGTATTATTGACGGTGGTTTTCTCAGCCGTCGCGTTGTTTTCAATCTCGCGTCCCGGTGTTTTCAGATTAAAGCGTGTAATGGCGAAGCGGAAAATAGAGTAATACACCGCAAACCAGATCGCAGCAACCAGCGGAACCAGATACCAGCGTGTTGATAAACCATGCAATACGCCAAATACCACGAAGTCGATAAGATTGCCATCCGTGTTACCAATCGTGACCCCCAGCATCGCCATAACGGTAAAACCGAGGCCTGTCAGTAACGCATGAATGACATATAGCACCGGTGCAACAAACAGGAATAAAAATTCCAGCGGTTCAGTGGTGCCACCGATCACACAGGCAATGACTCCGGAAATAATTAATCCCTTAATTTTAGGGCGATTTTCCGGGCGGGCACAGTGATACATCGCCAGTGCTGCGCCAGGCAGACCGCCAAGAAATGCTGGCATTTTTCCTTGTGAAAGAAAGCGGGTTGCGCTTTCTGAAAAACCGTGATTTTGTGGGCAGCTTAATTGCGCCTGAAAAATAGTCAGTGCGCCGCTGACACTATGACCGCACACATCCATGGTACCACCTGCTTCAGTAAAGCGAATCAGCGCGACCAGAATATGATGCAGACCGAAAGGTAACAATAAACGTTCACCCGCGCCGAAAATCATCGGGCCCAGATTACCCGTGCTATTAATGACGTGGCCAAGGGCATTAATGCCGATTGCAAATACTGGCCATATCAGCGGAATAATCAGGCCGAGCAGACCAAGAACAAGGGTGGTAATAATCGGAACAAATCGGGTTCCACCAAAGAAGGCCAGGGCATCGGGCAGGCGGATGCTATGAAAACGTTCATGCAGCATCCAGACAATAATCCCGGCGATCACGGCACCGAGTATCCCGGTATCGATGGATTGAATACCAATAATGTTTTGAATATTATGCGCTTTTAATACAGCAGCATCACTGGTGGGGAGTATTCCCTTCGCAGTAAGCCAGAAGTTAACGGCCAGATTCATAACCGCATAACCAACAAACCCCGCGAAAGCGGCGACGCCTTTATTTTCACGAGCCAGGCCAAGAGGAATAGCAATACAGAACATGACCGGCAGAAAACTAAAAGCAAAGGAACCTATTTTGCTCATCCAGATAAACATGGCCTGTAGCAGTGGAATATCCAGCCACGGCAACAGGGTAAGAACATCATGGCTACTTAAGGAGCTGCCAATCCCCATGATGATCCCACAGAAAGAGAGCAACGCCACCGGCAGCATAAACGTTTTTCCTAACTGCTGGAAAAATTCCCACAGTGTAATTTTGGGTGTTGTTTGAGCAGTCATGTGCACAAATCCTGATATTTGAATGATAGACTGGCTTATATATCATAAAATGATAAAACGTTTTATCATTTTTTAGTGCGATAAATGTCACATAGTCATGTGATGACTATGCCTGTAAAGATAACGAATTGATAAAACGTTTTATCTTCCGCGACAGGGAGGAATAGCAAATTATGACAAATGTAAAAAAAATCACGATCAACGATGTGGCACAAAGGGCAGGTGTTTCAGTCAGTACAGTTTCACTGGTGCTGAGTGGTAAAGGGCGGATATCAACGGCAACCAGTGAACGAGTTAATCAGGCAATTGAGCAACTGGGATTTGTGCGTAACCATCAGGCCGCGTCGTTACGCGGTGGCCAGAGCGGTGTGATTGGCTTGATTGTCAGTGATATATCAAAACAGTTTTACGCCGAGTTCACCATGGGATTAACCGCTGTTCTTGAGTCAGAAGGGAAAATTGTTTTCCTCACCCAGGGGGGGTACGACGGTGAAAAAATATGCCAGCGTTTTGATGCGCTGGTGGCGCAAGGCGTCGATGGCGTGATTATCGCTGGTGCTATCAATAAAGGAACGGAATTGCGTCATCGGGCTGCAGAAATGGGGATCCCGCTGGTGTTTGCATCGCGAGCGAGTTATTTCGATGATGTTGATCTTTTTCGTCCGGATAATATGCAGGCGGCTCAGATGGTGACCGAACATCTTATTCGTCGTGGTCATCAGCGTATCGCCTGGCTGGGCGGGCAAAGTTCATCATTACCGCGCGCAGAACGGGTAGGGGGTTACTGCGCAACATTATTGAAGTATGGTTTGCCATTTCATAGTGAATGGGTCGTGGAGTGTGAATCAGGGCAGAAGCTGGCCGCCGAAGCGATGGTTTCCCTGTTACGCAAGAACCCGACGATTACTGCTGTTTTATGTTACAACAGCGTGATTGCCACCGGTGCCTGGTTTGGTTTGATACGCGCCGGACGGCAAAGTGGTGAAGACAGCGTTGAAAGTTATTTTGAGTCGCGAGTGGCATTGGCGGCATTTGCGGATGTGCCTGAAAATGCCGTGGATAATGTTCCATTGACCTGGGTGACCGCACCGGCAAGAGAAATGGGACATCATCTGGCCAGATATATTCTGCACCGTCGCGAGCAAGGCTCCCCTGCCGCGAGAAGCCATATTATGCCTCCGCGGCTGGTGATACCGAACATGTCCTGAACGCGTTAAACGCTATGATGGCGATTACTGTTCCATAAAGCCAAATATTTCAGCAAAGTCATCAATTGATATTTTGTTGCCATTGAGCGTTACCTGGCCATTAGTGTATTGCAAATGCGAGGTGATGGCGTTGTTATCCATCGTCGTAATATGGAAAGCCTGCCCCATTGCCGCCAGAGCGTCGATCTGTTGTTTAGCCTGTTTTTCGGCATCGGATGGCCGAACACCCTGAATCGTGGCAATCTGAGCCATAAAAGCCGTTGCCATATCGACCGGAATGATCAGTTTACCATCAATGGATTTAATAGCAGAATTCGCGGTATCCATTAATGTTTGTGATCCCGTGCTGTTGTTTTGGGACGGGTCCTGTAATGCCAGAGCGAGTGAGAAAGTGCTTTCTCCCTTAGCATTGCTCCAGCTGAGGGGAGCGATAGCGAGAGAAGGGGAGCCTTTTAGCAACACAGGAACTGTATCGCTCAAAGCGTTTATCAGTGCCTGCCGGTAGAGTTCAGGGTTTTCTGCCACACCAGGCTGTCCCATTATTGACTGTACTTTCTCATTATATACCTGAATGAACTGACTCCATGCCTGACCATCAAGATTTTCCAGTTTGATGGTCAGTTTGCCATTTCCGAGATCCTGATCTTTAATTTTCAGCTTATTAGCGATGTAGTCCATTTGACTATTAATCGCTTTACCGTCGTTAGTCAGCGCGGTTTTTGCCGACATTTCCATCTCTTCCAGCACAGCAAGCTGTTGATCATTGATACTGATGGCCAGGTTATCAATGGTCATATTCTGGGTACCACTGCGCATATCAAAACGACTGGGCAGGCTGGACCCCTCGCTTTTCAGCTTATTGAAGCTCAGTTGTATTTTCTGATTATACTCGTTGAAAGTAGAGAGTTGAGCTGCGTCAAGGTAGCCGCTCAGGTTAATCTCTTTATTATGATGGTCGACGTTGACATCGAACTTACCGCCATTAAAAGTTATTTTGGTATTATTTTCAGCATAATTGAGTGGCTTCAGATCGATGACTGTCTTGCTATTACCACCATAGGCGATACGGGTGTTGGTGACGATGGGGGATTCACCATTAGCGATGGCAAACAATTTTTTATTAGTATCATTATTAGCCAGTGTCGTTTTAACCGAGGCGGCTGCCGGAATGAGATTTCCTGATTTCAGCGAACCTAACGGGAAAGGACCGTGATCAATGACGCCATCAAGTACCAACTTTTCTCCGTCAATAACTGCATTTTTGGCATGACCCGCAATCGGCTGAATGATAAGCTGAAAGTGGCTGCTCAATAGCTCACGCTGATAATTCTGCACGACCAGTTCGATACCTGCATCAGGGGCATCTTTCTGAATCTGTGTGTTGACCTGCTTTATGATATCAGGCATGCTGGCTTCTATTTTTTTCCCGCTATGGCAGGCGCCACCGATTTCTATGATGCCCAGAGCGACGATAATTCCGACTGCGACTAACGATTTCTTCATAAATATGATCCCTGAATAAAACCAGGCGATACAAATCGCCAGGTTATTGTGGCTATGATGGATAAAAGTTTAGCATATATAGATAAAAATTCAGTGAGTTCCCTGCCCATCAGGCTATTTTAGGCCAGGACTGCACATGAAATACGCATTTCTGCTGCGGTTTCCCCGCACTATCTGTGTTCCGACTGACACTGCCAGAGGTCAGGCGCTAAGTTTATTAAACACCCGCGCCAGACGGCCATGACCACTTATCTGCACCGGCGATTCATGACAGGCAATAAACGCCGACTCACCGGGAATAAGCGTTAATTGTTGTTGACCATGGCAGAGATTCGCCTCACCTTCAACACAGAAAAGAATAGCTGCGCTCCCTTGTGTCAGCGTCGCTTTTTGCGCTGATAGCTGATGTAAAGAGAAAGCAAAATCATCCACCGGGATGGGAAAACTCAGTTCAGCACCGTTTTGCTGGGGATGAGTAAGCAGTTCGTCCGTGGGTTTAGCGACAAACGTTACATTAGCAATCAGCTCCGGGATATCAATATGCTTTGTTGTTAAACCAGCACGTAATACATTATCAGAGTTAGCCATAACTTCCAGTGCAACCCCATGCAGGTAAGCATGAGGTGTTTTGGCGCACAGGAACATGGCCTCACCGGGGTTCAGTTTCACCACATTTAACAATAGCGGGGAAAACAACCCGCTGTCAGCGGGATAGAATCTGGCGATAAAACGAATCGTTTGCCAGGGTTCACCCGATTGCTCTCTGATTACTGTTTGCAATACGTTTAGGGCGTGCGTTTTTTCCTCGCCTTGCATATTCAATAAACCGGCGAATAACTGGCTCAGATGAAGGGCATCAGGATGATGAATAAAGGCGCTGATCAGCGGATGCGCAGCGATGACGGGGCGCAGTAGTGTCGCAATCTCGCTAAATTCGCGAAAAGCGTTCATTGCCAGAAATGGCGTTAAGGCAAAAACTAATTCCGGCTTATGATTCGGATCTTTATAGTTGCGTTCAGCCGCGTTGAGCGCAATTCCCGCTGTATTTTCTTTCGCAAAGCCTTTGATGGCAGCCTGCTTATCAGGATGAACCTGAATGGATAATGGCTGTTCAGCACACAATACTTTAAACAGAAAAGGTAGCTCACCAAAACGTTGTGCTGTTTTTTCGCCGAGCAGGGCCGATTTATCGTTATTAATCGCGTCACGCAAAGATTGGAGATGACCATCGGCATTGCGTATGTGTGAACTGCTCTTAGGGTGTGCGCCCATCCATAGCTCAGCCATCGGTTGATTATCAGGGTTGGCAATGCCATACAACTCGGTTAATGCTGTATAACTACCCCAGGCGTAGTTTTGCACTGAGTTAATCAGTTTTTGCATTTTTTGTCCTGCTTACATTCAATGTTAATCAGGCTATTAAATCAGTAATCTGCTAAGAAGCAACTACTGAAGGAAAAAGTCGGACTGGTCGCATTTTTTGTTGAATTTTTGGTGTAAAAATAACTCCCTTGTTTTTAACAGGGAGATAGATTATGCCTGAAACCTAATTTGCTCATCGCCAGTGAGATTACCATGTCGAATAAACCGTTTGTTTACCAGAACCCTTTCCCCTTAGCAAAAGATGATACTGAGTATTATCTTCTCAGCCGTGATTATGTCTCTGTCGCCCAATTTGCGGGCCAGGAAATCCTGAAAGTGGATCCTCAGGCACTCACACTGTTAGCACAACAGGCTTTTCATGATGCGTCATTTCTGCTGCGTCCGGCACATCAGCAACAGGTTGCCACTATCCTCAGCGATCCACAAGCCAGTGAGAATGACAAATATGTTGCTTTGCAATTTCTGCGTAATTCAGAGATAGCGGCTAAAGGTATTTTACCAACTTGTCAGGATACCGGAACGGCCATTATTGTTGGTAAAAAAGGTCAACGGGTATGGACGGGTGGCGGTGATGAGGTTGCGTTGACACGGGGAGTTTATAACACTTATATTCAGGATAATCTGCGTTATTCACAGAATGCGCCCGTGGATATGTATCAGGAGGTCAACACCGGTACCAATCTGCCTGCCCAGATCGATCTCTATGCTACCGATGGTGATGAATACCAGTTTCTCTGTATTGCGAAAGGGGGAGGATCGGCAAATAAAACCTATCTTTACCAGGAAACTAAAGCGCTGATTACGCCAGAAAAACTGAAAAATTATCTGATTAACAAAATGCGCAGCCTGGGCACAGCCGCTTGCCCCCCCTATCATATTGCTTTTGTGATTGGCGGTACCTCGGCGGAGGCGACGCTAAAAACCGTCAAACTGGCCTCGACCAAATATTATGACAGCCTGCCAGAAACGGGGAACGAATATGGACGGGCGTTCCGTGATATTCAGCTGGAACAAGCGTTACTTCAGGCAGCGCAGGAGTCGGGGCCTGGCGCACAGTTTGGCGGGAAATACTTCGCACATGATATTCGCGTTATCCGTCTGCCACGCCACGGTGCCTCCTGTCCGATAGGCATGGGGGTTTCCTGTTCCGCTGACCGGAATATCAAAGCGAAGATTAACCGCGAAGGCATCTGGCTCGAAAAGCTGGAAAGTAATCCGGGCAAATATATTCCACAAAACTTACGTCAGACGGGTGAAGGGGATGCTGTGAAGATAAACCTCAATCAGCCAATGAAACAGATCCTGGCATTGCTGTCGCAGTATCCGGTATCGACCCGATTGTCTCTCAGTGGAACGATTATTGTGGCACGTGATATTGCACACGCCAGGCTAAAAGCATTGCTCGATAATGGCGAGCCACTACCACAATATGTGAAAGATCATCCGATTTACTACGCCGGACCGGCAAAGACGCCGGAAGGATATGCATCCGGTTCATTTGGCCCAACCACGGCTGGCAGGATGGATTCCTATGTCGATCTGTTGCAGTCTCATGGTGCCAGTATGGTCATGCTGGCAAAAGGCAATCGCAGCCAACAGGTCACTGACTCCTGTCATAAGCATGGTGGATTTTATCTTGGCAGTATCGGTGGCCCGGCCGCTATTCTCGCGCAACAGAGCATCAGGCACCTTGAATGTGTGGCGTATCCGGAGTTAGGTATGGAAGCTATCTGGAAAATCGAAGTACAGGACTTTCCGGCATTTATTCTGGTGGATGATAAAGGCAATGACTTTTACCAGCAAATTCAGACAGCACAGTGTGCACAATGTATGAAAGGGTCATCATGATCAGCAGTGAAGTGAACGCTGGAATGCGCCTCTCTGCCTTCTGACAACATGGTGATGGGTGATGAACGAACAGAAAAACACTTTGCGGCGAATCATTGAGGAGCAGGTGAGTATGATTAATCACTCACCAGCCACAGATGTAATCGGGGGATCAATAAACGCAGTGGCTGTGCCTGTGGTTTGTAGCGATAGTGCACATTATCAGCGTTATAGTTCAGTAATTCACCTATATCTGGCACCTCTGCAGCGGAAGCATCAGGAACGAGGGTAATCAATGGGCCTGAACAGGCGTACTGTACCTGCTTTTGTTGACGGGCATACCATACGCGAGCGACCGGTTGTACTTTTACCGGTCGCTTAATCTTGAGTTTTGCCGTGGCGGGTAAAGCGGCAATATCCTGATATTCCTGTTCCAGTTTATTTTGCCACTGCTCGCGTGTCCACGGCGCTACCGTGCGCGGAGATTGCAGACTTTTTTTCAGTTGTTCGAGTATCTGATCGCGGGTGAAATTTTTAATAACGTGTTTATTAGCCCAGCCAAAGCGAATGGTACTGGGATCTGTCAATAACGTCAGGGTACGATAAGCGTTCAGTGTAATGAGCCCGGGAAGGTGGTGATGCACCCATTCAAAGCGCGCAGGGACAGATAAGCCAGAATCCACCGTAATGATTTTTTCGAAAGTCGCTTTCAGATTATTAATATCATTAATTTTTTGCTGGATGATAGCTTGCTCACGGTTATTAGCTTGCAGGCAAATCGCCCCTGGCAGGCGAACGGCCGCTTTACTGCTGCGGTTCTCCGATTGTTGCTGGATAAACAGATGGCAATAGTGACGAAGCGTCAGATCCAGTGCGCTCTGGCCACTATGCTGAATGACATGAATGGTTTCCAGCGGCAGATGTTCCGCTTCTTTACTGATGGCCGGAAGTTCAAACACTCGCGCTGCTAATAAACGACAGGCACGCAGGCTGACCTGTAACGCCTGTAACTCATGTTCCAGTTGACGAAAGGTATTATTCAGTTGGATAGCAAGATCACAGCGATTCATCGTTATCAAATTAGTTACAACATACTTTTAGTTTATAACACTATAAGCCAGAGACAATATTTCTGCAACAATAGCATTAACTCGCCACCAGACAGGAGATTTCACAAAGCAGATTATGCTGCTACGCCTGGTGGGCCAGGCGCTTATTGGTCACAATAGTAATGATTTTAAGGATAATCTGTTATTTATAGAGATCGGCACTGATGGTCAGATTACTGCCATGCTCCTGCCACTGACGGGTAATATGGTAATATTTGGCCCCTTTCTTTGCTGCACGTTTAGCTGTCTGATAGGAGACCTCGGTCATATTTGTGTAGTTGCCGGTGAACTTAATACTATCAAACGGTACCATTTTGGCGGCAGTGATTTTGTTCACTTCTTCAATTTTAGTACCATCAGGAAGAGTTACGGTGTAACGTCCACCTTTTGATGTCTGAGTTTCAAAGAAACGACCAATGCCTGTACCGGCCCCGACAGCGGTAGTGGTTGCAACGCCAGGGATTTCAACACTTTTGGCCGCTTCTCCGCCTTTGGCTAATGCCGCCTGGCCTGCTTCAGAAGCGGCTGGAATGGCATCAGGACTTTGCAGAACACGTTTTCTCGCATCCGCTTTAAAAATATAGGCAGTGATACGCTGATTGCCTCCGTCATTAACATCAATCTGGCGAACGATAAAAAAGGATGCTGCACCTTTCTCTTTTGCCGCTTTACTGATAGCGTCGTTAACTTCCGGCTGGCTACGATAGAAACCATGGACAGTGACGGTATCATAAGGCTCCAGCATGACAGCCTGATTTTTAGGCAACTCCATGACACCATTGAATAATCGATTTTTCTGTACATCTGCGGGTGGGGCATCATTTTTGTATAGATCAGCGATAACGCGCCAGTTGCCACTATTGCCATAATCAGAGGTATCAACAACGTAAAATGAGGCTGCGCCATCGCGATCAGCCTTACGGGATACAGCTTTAACGGCATCACTGATGGCACTAAAACGACCTGTGATCACAATGCGATTATAGGGTTTCAGTGCTTCTGCCTGCTCAGGCGTCAGTTCAGTGGCGGCATGGGTTGATAATGTTGCTGTCGCCAGCAGAACAGATGTCAACAGTGAATTTTTAAGCTTCATAATTATGATCCTTGTAGTGCGCAAACGATACAGTGGTTTTATTAACTGATAATGTTCAATTATTACATCTAAAGAATAGGGTTGTCTGCGTCATTTTGGCCTGATGCTCCGCAGGTTATATCCCATATGCCAGAAAAAACAGGCCAGTTTGCACTCTGATATGATTTACAGCAAGTTTTCCCCGATGAAGGAAAATTTATTTGTTATCACAGTAGATTACGCCTGGCATTTTCAGTAGGTTATAGCAAGACTATTGCAGCTTCACTTGTTTTAGCTAACAGGAGAGAGAGTTTTTGTCTCTTTAAAGTATTTTCTGTCAGAAAACCATCATCAAAAATTGATGTGAGGGAAAATTATGCGTATCGGGATACCAAAAGAACGACTTATCCATGAGACCCGCGTAGCAGCCACGCCAAAAACGGTGGAGCAGCTACGTAAACTGGGATTTTCTGTGGCCGTTGAAAGCGGTGCAGGCCAGCTGGCGAGTTTTGATGACGAAGCCTTTATCCGCGCCGGAGCTGAAGTGGTAGGGGGTACAGACGTCTGGCAGTCACCTATTATTCTTAAAGTGAATGCGCCAGAAGAAGATGAAATCGCCTTACTTAACCCAGGTACCACGCTGATAAGCTTTGTCTGGCCAGCACAAAATCCTCAGTTAATGGCCAAATTAGCGGCACGTAATATTAATGTTATGGCGATGGATTCGGTCCCGCGCATTTCACGTGCACAGCCGCTGGATGCATTGAGCTCTATGGCTAATATCGCTGGTTATCGTGCGATTGTCGAAGCAGCTCACGAATTTGGTCGTTTCTTTACCGGACAGATCACCGCAGCGGGAAAAGTTCCGCCAGCGAAAGTGATGATCATTGGTGCGGGTGTCGCTGGGTTGGCTGCAATTGGAGCAGCGAATAGCCTTGGTGCTATTGTTCGTGCGTTTGATACCCGTCCTGAGGTGAAAGAGCAGGTTCAAAGCATGGGGGCTGAATTTCTTGAGCTGGACTTCAAAGAAGAGGCCGGAAGTGGCGACGGTTATGCCAAAGTGATGTCCGAAGCCTTTATCAAGGCCGAGATGGCGCTGTTTGCCGCACAAGCGAAAGAAGTGGATATTATTGTTACAACGGCACTGATCCCCGGGAAACCTGCGCCCAAACTCATTACGCGCGAAATGGTTGACACTATGACGCCCGGCAGTGTGGTAGTCGATTTGGCTGCACAGAATGGCGGTAACTGTGAGTATACCGTGCCTGGCCAGGTAGTCACTACGGCGAATGGTGTGAAGATTATTGGTTATACCGATCTACCGTGCCGCTTACCTACCCAGTCTTCACAGCTCTATGGAACCAATCTCGTAAACCTGATAAAGCTATTATGTAAAGAAAAAGATGGCAATATCACGATTGATTTTGACGATGTTGTTGTTCGTGGTGTGACAGTTATTCGTGACGGTGAAGTGACCTGGCCTGCGCCACCGATTCAGGTTTCTGCGCAACCGAACGCGACAGCTAAACCTGCTGAAGTGCCAAAGGCAGTAGATGCGCCTGTTTCGCCGTGGCGTAAATATGGATGGATGGCATTAGCGATTATTCTGTTTGCCTGGCTTGCCAGTGTGTCACCAAAAGAATTTTTGGGCCACTTTACGGTGTTCGCGCTCGCCTGCGTTGTGGGTTACTACGTCGTATGGAATGTTTCTCATGCGTTACATACCCCTTTGATGTCGGTCACTAATGCTATTTCCGGAATTATTGTGGTAGGGGCACTATTACAAATCGGACACGGCGGCTGGGTGAGTTTTCTCAGCTTTATTGCAGTGCTGATCGCCAGTATTAATATTTTTGGTGGTTTCACTGTCACTCAGCGCATGCTGAAAATGTTCCGTAAAAACTAAGGGGTAGCATATGTCTGAAGGATTAGTAACAGCAGCATATATTGTTGCCGCTATTTTATTTATTTTTAGTCTGGCAGGGCTGTCAAAACACGAAACCTCAAAACAAGGAAATTTGTACGGCATAGTCGGAATGGCTATCGCATTGATAGCAACTATTCTGGGACCAGATTCAGGCAATACCGGGTGGATCATTTTAGCGATGGTAATCGGTGGTGCTATTGGCATTCATCTGGCAAAAAAAGTCGAAATGACTGAAATGCCAGAATTGGTAGCGGTATTACATAGCTTTGTTGGACTGGCTGCGGTACTGGTGGGTTTTAACAGTTACCTGTATCACGAAACCGCGATGGAACAAATTCTGGTCAATATCCATCTGACAGAAGTGTTTCTCGGTATCTTCATCGGGGCAGTGACTTTTACCGGATCGATCGTCGCATTCGGTAAACTGTGTGGTAAGATTTCATCCAAACCGTTAATGTTGCCACACCGTCATAAACTGAACCTTGCGGCTTTGGTGGTTGCCTTTCTGTTGCTGGTGATATTTGTCCGTACTGACAGCATGACAACTCAGGTTCTGGCATTATTGCTGATGACGGTTATCGCGCTAGCCTTTGGCTGGCACCTGGTCGCCTCGATTGGTGGCGCAGATATGCCGGTGGTGGTATCCATGCTGAACTCCTATTCCGGATGGGCCGCTGCTGCTGCTGGTTTTATGCTCAGTAATGACTTGTTAATTGTTACTGGTGCATTGGTTGGATCTTCTGGCGCAATCCTCTCTTATATTATGTGTAAAGCGATGAATCGCTCATTTTTAAGCGTCATTGCGGGGGGCTTCGGTACCGATGGTTCAGCAGCAGGCGGTGATGAACCGGCAGGAGAATATCGTGAAATCAGCGTCGAAGATACAGCGGAAATGCTGAAAAACTCACATTCAGTCATCATTACGCCAGGTTACGGAATGGCGGTCGCTCAGGCGCAATATCCGGTTGCAGAGATCACTGAAAAACTACGTGCGCATGGTATTAAGGTGCGTTTTGGTATTCATCCGGTAGCAGGACGTCTGCCTGGACATATGAATGTCTTACTGGCAGAAGCGAAAGTACCTTATGATATCGTACTGGAAATGGATGAAATCAACGACGATTTTAGCGATACAGATACTGTACTGGTTATCGGCGCTAACGACACAGTTAATCCGGCAGCACAGGATGATCCGCAAAGCCCGATTGCCGGCATGCCGGTGCTGGAAGTCTGGAAAGCACAAAATGTTATCGTTTTTAAACGTTCCATGAATACAGGCTATGCAGGTGTTCAGAACCCCTTGTTCTTCAAAGATAACACCTTCATGTTATTTGGTGATGCCAAAGCAAGTGTCGATGCCATTCTGAAAGCGTTGTAAGATTGAATTTCGTTTTTTCAGCCGTCTCTGTCGGGACGGCTTTTTTATTTTCTGAAACCGGATTCGACATCGATATTTGTCAGCGCGGGAAAGTAAAGATGATAGCCACTATATCGCATCTGGCTGACTGATCATCTCCGGTATCTGATGTTCTTCTGACTTGACCACCATGAGATCACAACACAGGCGATCGATAACCTGTTCGGCCGTATTGCCGAGGAAGGCCGCTGATAACCCGGTACGTCCGGATGTACCTAAAATGACAATCGCAGCCTGTAAATGTTCTGATAAGCCAGTAATCACTTCATCTGGCAGACCTTGCTCAACATGGGTTCGATTTTCATCAATGCCAAATTTTTGCCGTAGTGATTTCATCGCCAGCAGATGCTGACCACGAATGGCATCATTATAGATAGCAGGGTCAAAATCGGGCAAATCAATGGCAATATTGATTGATGTCACAGGATAAGCGTCAACCAGATGGACATCGGTATTATTGAACTGTTCAGCCAGTTCGATAGCTTCTCTTACCAGCTTTTCATTTAACGCATGATGATAATTTTCTTCGCTGGCAAGGTTAACAGCAACCAGTGTTTTTCCTCCCTCCAGCCACGGCTGGCTTTTTACCATCCATACTGGACAGGGACATTTGCGTAACAGATGCCAGTCAGTGGGCGTAAAAATAGCCGCTTCCAGCTTATCATGCTGATGTGCCATTTTCAGTAGTAAGTCATGATTGCCGTTAATCACCTCCTGAATAATGGCCTCAAAAGGGCGATTATGCCACACCACTTTAATATCTACAGCGATGCCAGATTCAATATAACATCGTGCCTGCTCCTGAACCCAGTTACTGCGCTGATGGATAGCGTTTTGTTGCATTGCTGTCCGCTCATCAGGCGACAGCAAGTTGGGCATCTCACAGGCAAAATCATGGATCGGTAAAAAAGCTTTGATACGCCCGCCAACTTGCTGATGGAGATATACCGCACGCTGTAATGCTGGCTGATCGTTCTGGCTGGGGTCGATAACTACCAGCATATTTTGATACTTTGCCATATAGCGACTCCTTAAACAGTAACATCTGTCCGCCTCTAAGAAGATAGTCCAACTTAATGAAATGAAACAGGAGAGCCTGAATTAAGGTAATAAAGAAACAATCTGGCAAGGAAAAGAAGAAATACTCTATTCAGCTACTGTGGCATCCTTGTCCGGCCAGTTCTGCTAGTAAGTCATTATTTTCAATAGTGATATACTTGCCTTTCACCGCCAGCATTCTGCTTTTCTGGAAGCGACCCAGTAAGCGACTGATCGTTTCCACGGTCAGCCCCAGATAGTTACCAATATCGCCACGGGTCATTGTCAGGCGAAATTCACGGGGTGAAAAACCACGCTGAGCGAAACGACGGGATAAATTATAGATAAAAGCCGCCAGGCGCTCTTCGGCATTCTTTTTAGAGAGTAACAGGATCATATCCTGATCGCCTTTAATTTCACCGCTCATCAGGCGCATCATCTGCTGACGCAAATTAGGCATTTTACCGGAAAGGTCATCCAGCGTTTCAAAAGGGATCTCACAAACCATTGAAGTTTCCAGCGCCTGTGCAAAACTGGGATGGGAAGCAGTGCCAATCGCATCGAAACCAACTAAATCTCCTGCCAGATGGAAGCCTGTAATCTGCTCATCGCCCTGTTCGGTTATCGTATAGCTTTTGATCGTACCAGAGCGAATAGCATACAGTGATTTCAGCTCATCCCCAGCCTTGAACAGATTTTGTCCTTTCTGGATGGGTTTTTTACGTTCAATGATGTTATCCAGCTGATCAAGCTCATGTTCGTTCAAGGTAAAAGGGATACAAAGCTGGTTAATACTGCAATCCTGACAGTGAATTGCGCAGCCACCAGATTGAATGCGTCGAATAATTCTCTTTTCCGGGATCATAAGTCAGCTCAAACCATAAATTGACATTAGTCAATGTTAACATTTTTTTATTCGGTAGGTAAGTATTGAACCAATGAAACATATCAGATTAAAAGGTTAAATCGATTTTTAAATGGTGACCCTGAGAAATGCATGTGCTGCCTGACAGAGGCGATAGCGCTTGCGGTTGTGTAAAAATCTATTACTGTCATATATATATTGTATTTCTTCATATAGTATGATAGCTATGTATAGTATCGACGGGCTGGTACCTATCCGCATCGGCATCGTGCCAGTGTCACAATGGCAATGTATAACGTTAGTAGTTGAAATAGCATTGTTAGCGTTGCTTGCTGCATATTCACTATCTGCTATTGCTGCTGAAAATAAATGGGCCATAAAGAGTGATGTGCAAGAGCGAAGAGATGTGTTGTTAAATGAGTGCACCGAAGGCCGTAGAGGGTAGTGACAGACATAGCTATAGTTATCATGATATCAGCAGGCTGGTTTTTAGTGCTATTTTGTTTGCCATTCCGGTTCCCGGTAGTGTCCGGAATCCTCACGTACGACTTGTATGCTGTGGTTTTTCTGCTCTGGGCGTATCCAGACAGGTGGGTCTGGTGCATCTGTCGGCCAGGCGTCAGGCATGATATGAGACTGTGCCGAAGAGTGATTGGTAAATATTGGGTTACTTGCCATTTGGATGCCAGATAGTGTGCGAATACCTGATGTCAAAAAACGTATGCACTGTCTGACAATAGACTTCCGACAAAAGATTTGCTTTTTTAAATAAAATTATCACATTCAGGTTGCTTGCATGTTTTTACCTTTAACTAAAGGTAGCAGAATTTATAGTGTGTTATCTTTTTTATTAAAAATAATCATAAATATGATAACTAATGACATGAACGGTTATGTGTTTTTTATATCGTATTTATGGTTTCTATCAGCAGTAAATTTTGAATGTTTATATTTTGTTAATTTTTAGTTGAATTTATAGCTACTCATTGAATGAATAAATTATAAAAAACTAAAATTAGTATATAAAAAATATTAAATTTACATATGTTTACATGCTGCCTGGGAGAGATTCTGGTAATGGAGGTTATTAAAAATAGTTTTAAATGTTAAATGATAGTTTTTGGCTATTGCGTATCGATAAACAATTGTTTATAAATATTAGCTTGTTAAAAGGCGATTGGTTTATCATTTTCACCACGGTACGCAAGAGAGCCTTCATTAGTAATAGCGGTTTTCGTAATTACTGATAGTGTGTTGTTGTAAGCTGTCTTACTGATAATGCGGAGGGGCTGTCTTGAATCGTATTTATAATCGGTATCTGGTAGTCTATATTAGTCTTATCATTGATATTATTTATAGTTTTAAATATAGTCAAAAAGGTGTCACTGCAATCGAGTATGCAATAGTAGTTGGTTGTGTAGCGGTTTCGACTGTAGCTATTTTCAGTGATAACGGACAAGTAATGACAATGTTGACTGGCATTTTTGACAAAACAAGAGATAAAATTATTGCTTTATTGTAGTTTATGAGTAATAACTATCGACGGTTTTATTAAATATAAATCAGGTAATGTAACCTGGAACCGTAGTATCGGTACTTAGCGGTACTACTTTTTTAAGTAAGGAGAAATAAGTATATGTTAACTCGTGTTTATAACAAATATCTGGCAGCTTGTGCTAACGTTGCAACAAATGTTAATGAATTCAAAAAGAACGAACAGGGTGTAACTGCGATTGAATATGCAATCGTTGTTGCTGGTGTTGCCGCTGTCGTTATGGTTATCTTTGGTAGCGGTGGTACTGTAGAAACTATGCTGAACGACATTTTTACTAAGATCAAAGATAAGATTATTACTCTGGTAGCATAAGTCGAATGATGTAGTGTAATCAGAATAGGTGTTATGTCTCTTTGCTTATAATGAGAGGCATAACGCCTTTATTGTAGGATCGTAGTGACGCCTGAATATCTTTTATTAATGGAACAAAACGGATAAACTCAATATGAAAAAGGGCGGCCTTGTTGTTTATATTGTAATGATCGTTGTGGGTCTTTTAGGCCTGTATTTTTACACTTCCAGTCAGCCTTCGAAAGCGCCATCCCAGCAACAAGCAGAAGTGAAACCTAAACAAACTATCAGTGTTGCTGTCGCCAACCATGATCTAGAACCTAAAACTTTGTTGAAAGCTGATGATTTCCAGATTAAGAGTATTCAGGTTGATGCTGATAGTACGGATGTGAAATTTAATCTCACTGGCAGAAATCTTAACGAATGGATATTAAGAAACCCTGTTCAGGCTGGTTCGTGGATCCCTCCGAGTATATTGGTTGAACCAGGTACTAACGAATATATAGCTATGTCTCTGAAGCCAGGGAATATTCTTTATAAAATAGTATTGAAAAAATCTGATGATTATCTTCTGGATAATCTTAAGGCTGGCCAGGGAGTGGATATTTATGTTTCTTACCATTTGCGTCAGCCTGACAATACCCGTATAAGAGCGATGGATGGCGAAATTGATCTGGAAAATAAACTTTATAATCGTTTAAAACCACTCATGGGCAATAAACGCGTGCTGGCTATTCGTTCAGGTAAGAAAGTAGTGAAAGACGATAAAGGCGTAGAAGTTGCTCAAGGGGGTAGCGAGATAATCATAGAGTTGCAGGATAATGAAGTAAAGATATTGAAAGGAATAGGGAACGACGATGCTAACCTTGTGTTGTTTCCTGCGGTGCTTTCTGCGGATGGTAAGTCAAACATTAAACTTTCTGCAGAAGAATCAACATGGCCAGTCAGTGGTGATGCTATCTTTAACAAATTTACTGGATCTGTTATTGCTATTGATGAGTTACGTGGTTAATCTGGTCAGCATAATATGTGTTGTGCTCCATACGGAAACAGGAATGTTAAAAATATGACTAAAAAATTATTCTGTATGCAAAGGATATTTATATTATTGTTTTTTTGTGTTGTTTCCTTTGTGACCAGGGCGGAAGCTGTTGATCTTAAGCCAGGGCAGACCAAAACCCTGCATTTTGATAGCCCAGTCAGTACAGTGTTTGTATCAGATCCTACGGTAGCTGATTATAAGATTGTTAATAGTAAAGATCTTGTGTTATATGCCCGTAAAATGGGGACTTCACAACTTATTGTATACGGTTCCCAGTCTAAAGTATTAATGAATATCAGTATTGATGTTGACCCTTTGCTGAGTGATATTCGTACTCGTATTGCACATGAGTATCCAGGCAGTGCGGTGGAGGTAAAACGGTTCCAGAATGGTGAAAAAGCTTCGTGGCTTTTAACGGGAACAGTCCCAGATGAAGAAACGCGAGATGGTATTTATCAACTCGTTGGTAGCCTTGTAGGAACTGATGGTCGTGAGGAAAGAAAAGAATATAAAGATCAGGCGTTAGGTATTGATAAAATCCCTGTTTCATATGACAAATATTACGACAACGTCATTAATCACTTGCAAATACCCTCATCGAATCAAGTCAATGTGCAGTTGACAGTGGTGGAAGTTAGTAAACAGTTTACAGATAATCTGGGGATCGAATGGAGTAGCCTTAAACTGGATAGTATTATCAATGGTGTCAGCGGTAATGATGCAGTTAACTCGCCAGGTACCTTTAATTTGTTAGGTTTTCGTCATGGTTTTGATGCTAATAATATCAGTACATTAATTAATGCAGTTAAAAACGATGAAATTGCACGGGTGCTGGCACAACCTAATTTAACAGTGCTATCTGGTGAATCGGCAAGTTTCCTTGTTGGCGGAGAAATTCCTATTTTAGTTAAAGATAAGGATACAACATCAGTAGAATATAAAGAGTATGGTATTCGTTTAAATGTCACCGCTAAAGTAGAAAAACGTCAGAAGATAAGATTGATGGTTGCCAATGAGTTAAGCAGTGTTACAGGTTCCTACTCTTACAATGAATACCAGGTTCCCATGCTGCGTACTCGTCGTTCGGTTTCAACCATTGAACTGGCCGATGGAGATAGCTTTGTTATTGGTGGTTTGTTAAGTGAATCTGATCGGGAATCGTTAACTAAAGTTCCATTTATTGGTGATATTCCTATATTAGGGGCATTAGCACGTCATTCTGGAACAGATAGAAATAAAACTGAACTGGTGGTTTTTGCGACGGTTAATCTGGTTAAACCACATCCTAAATCATCAGCGAATATAAGATTGCCTGCATTTCGTCGTACCTCGTCAGATAAACTGTTTTTTAATGTCGGTGTTGATAGTAAGGTACGAGAAAATCGCTTAGAAGGTAATGCGGGACGTTTTCTTGAACAGGGTGGTTTTGCCCGCTAATTGTTATTTAATTGGCTGTAACAATTATGTTTTTATTATTTAATTGGTGTGGTCAATTATTTCTGGAGTAAATTTTAATGAAGCTATTTTCAGATACAAAAAAGAAAAGTGAACCTGATGCCACACAAAAACCCAAAAAGGGAGCTGGTGGACAATCCATTGTCGTTGTATCTTCAAATGAAGAGTTGCTTTCTAATATTACTAATCTGCTATCGATTAATAACTTCAATAATATAATTACTCGCCCTGTTAGTTTTCTTAATTTACAGGATGATAATGCTTTACGTGGTGCTGCAGTTGTCATTATTGATATTGGCGATCTTATCGATATACCTAAGATTTGTGAAACGGCTACCTTATTAATTCCTGCCAGTGCACGTCAGGTTTTTTTAGGCAATAATGATTCTATTGCTTTTGCTCAGGCATTGATTAGTGCAGGTATCGATTATCTGCATATCAAATCGCAACTACCACAGCTGATAGGGCACCTGCAACAACCGGATACTGTCATTTCAGCGTCGCGCAGTATCATGAAAATTAGTATATTGGGTTGTAAGGGGGGAGCAGGTACTTCGACGGTAGCATGGCAGATTTTTAAGTCAATTGGTATGCAGTCGTCGATTTCTTCTCTGTTGGTTCAGGGGGCAAGTGGTAGTCGTGATTTAGATTTGATCACCGCTCAGCCATTACCTCGTGATGGTGGTATTGTTGAAATAGAGTCTAACCAGTCTGTACGCATTGAAACATTGAATGATATCTGGAATTATGAAGATAATCGTTTTAATCATTTTAATTTAGTTATTTTCGATCATGATGCACATGCTCAGTCTTATGAGACTCTTGAACCTGTGTTCACAGAATCAAATACATTGATTCTTGTTATCAATCGGGATCTAAGTACTCTACGATTAGCAAAGTATCTGTTAGATGCAAAACAGCGTTTTGATATATCACGTAATAATAAAACGCAGCGTATTTTTATTTGTTTGAATGAAAATCACCCGGTACAAAAAGGTGAGTTATATAATGATGATATTGAAGAATATCTTGGTTCTCCGATAGCAGTGGTCAATCCCTGGAATATGAAGAAAGATAAAAATCAGGGGTTAACGGCATCTCCACTGTGGCGTTTTACTGAGCAAAATTTATTAGGAAAGACGGAACATCATCATTCGGAGAAGAAAACATTGCTTTCATCGTTTTTAGTATCACGTGCTGGTAATAAACGATAATATTTTGTATTTTACTACAGAGCAGCTGGGTATTAATTTTTAGGGGTAATCGTAGCGATGGATGCTGAGAATTTTGAAACTTTTTTCTATCTTCGTGAACAGGTGCTTAAGGGTATTGATTTAGAACGCATTGATCAATTGCGTAATGATTATCAGGCTCTGTTGCGTGAAGTCGGTAGTGTCATTGCTCGTCAGATAGCCAGTACTGGTCAGTACTTATCAGCCAAAGATAGCGAGGAATTATGTAAACTGGTTACTGATGAAATAACCGGTTATGGACCATTACGTGAATTAATGGAAGATGATACCGTTAGCGATATTTTAGTTAATGGACCTGAGCATATTTTTGTTGAGCGATTTGGTAAACTTGAACAGGTTGATAAGAGTTTTCTTAATAATGAGCAGCTTACTGATATTGCCCGACGATTAGTATCAAGGGTAGGACGTCGTGTAGATGACTCGCAACCTTTGGTCGATGCCAGAATGCCCGATGGCAGTCGTTTAAATGTAGTTATTTCGCCTGTTGCTTTGGATGGTGCAGCGATCTCCATTCGTAAATTTGGTAAAGGAAAGAAAACGCTGGCTGACCTGGTGGAATATGGCAGTATTAATGAGATGATGGCTAATTTTCTGGTCATTGCCAGCCGCTGTCGTGTCAATATTATTGTGTCAGGGGGTACAGGTTCAGGGAAAACCACATTACTTAACGCGATGTCACAATATATCAATGAAGACGAGCGAGTGTTAACGCTGGAGGATGCTGCAGAGTTGCGTTTACAGCAACCACATGTTGTACGCCTTGAAACACGAATGGCCGGTTCGGAGAATAAAGGGGTAGTGAGTATGCGTAATCTGGTAGTTAACGCATTACGTATGCGCCCGGACAGGATTATTGTGGGGGAATGTCGTGGCGAAGAAGCATTTGAAATGTTACAGGCAATGAATACGGGTCATGATGGTTCCATGTCTACTTTGCATGCCAACTCGCCACGTGATGCGCTATCTCGTCTGGAAAGTATGATCATGATGTCCAGTGCAACATTACCATTGGTTGCAATACGTCGTAATATTGCTTCGGCAGTTAACATCATTGTTCAGGTATCGCGTTTGCCTGATGGCTCGCGTAAAGTGATCAATATTTCTGAAGTTATGGGCATGGAAGGTGAAAATATTATTCTGCAGGATATATTTAGCTTTACACCAGATTCTGAGCGTAATGAATATGGTAAAATACAGGGTACTTTTACCTGTTTTGGTTTGTTGCAACGCTCGGCTGTTTATCGGCAGGCGATAACACAAGGTTTACTTGAACCTTTACAACAGCTGTTTGGAAATCGGGCGCTATGATAATTATATTTAGTATTTTATTTCTGACTGGGTTAGTTAACCTGTTTTTATGGTCGCGCCAGCAAAAGCGCATGGAACGCTTACAGGTTGCTGAAGCGGCACGTGAAAAGGCCGAATTCAGGAATAAAATCCAGCGTAATCCTTTTGGACAAGCGGTATCGAATAATATTGCGACATTACACTTTCACTTTATTGGTGATGATAAGAACAGATTACTTCGCCATGTTTTTATTGTAATTTGTATTCAGATAGCCGGACTCTATATTAATAAAAATTATCTCGCAATGAGCCCGCTTTTTGTACAGCCAATAGTTTTTGTGTTAACGCTATATGTACTTTATTTAAAAAGTAAAAAAAAGTTACGTCAGGAATTTGAAGAGCAGTTTTCGGAAGCTTTAAATATTATTAATAGTTCAATCCGTGCTGGTAATTCGGTAATCCAGGGCATAGAGCAATGTGGTGAAAAGATACACGGTACGTTGGGTAAAGAGTTCAAAAACATATCGCAGCGACTGGAGATTGGTGAAGATATATCTCGTGTTTTTATGGATTCCTGGGAAAAACTTCCCTTTCATGAATATTACTTTTTTATTATTACAGTTCAGATTAACATGAAAGGTGGTGGTCAGGTTAGAGAAGTGATGTCGCGTCTTGGTAAATTGATTTCAAATGCGAGAATAATGGAAAAGAAAAAATACGCTATGACGTCTGAGGCACGTATGTCAGTTAAAATTCTGGCTTGTATACCATTGCTTTTTTTGCTTTTTCTAAAATTTCAGGCGCCAGAAAGTATGGAAATACTGCTTCATCACCCGATAGGACAGATATTGTTATATTATGCGGCTGGTAGTATTTTACTGGGATTGTTAATAGTCTGGTCAATGATGAATAAAGTGTAACAGGTGAGCTATTATGCTGTTTTATATGATTGCATTGATATTTTTGATGATAGGCGCAGGTGGCTTATCGCATCTTGCCATGAAAAAGAAACGTCGTGATCAAATTGCTTTTTTAATACAGCAAAGTAGTCAGCAAAGAAATGATACATCAACGGAAATTGTAACGCCTATTGAAAGGATAATGCGTAAATCCAGCCGTCTCGTTTCTGTTAGTGCCATGCTGGATAAAAACTTTCTTGCTAAAGTACTAATTGCACTGGTTTTAATAGTAATATTGCTATTTATTAATTTATCAGGCATCTATACTATCGCTCGTGATATGTTAGCTGTTTATGCATTGATCATCATAGCGTTGGTGATTTTATTACCTAGCAGAATTAAGGAATCTGCTATAAAGAGAAAAATGAAATCTGTTTCTTTGGATTTGCCATTTGTCATTGATTTAATGGCTGTTTGTGTGCAATCGGGAATGTCAATTGAGAAGGCGATTCATCACATTGCAGAAAATTTTTATATGATCAATCCTGCAATTGCGACCCTGTTTGAGAGAGCAGTGTTAAAAACGGAAGTAAACGGTATTAATGCTGCGCTGGAACAACTCTATGAAGAAGTACCGTCAAAAGAAGTCAGAATGCTTTGTTCAACGCTACAACAAAGTATCAAATACGGCTCTTCAGTTTATCAGGTTCTTATTGATCTCTCCCAGGAAATGCGTGAGATACAGTTGCTGAATACGGAAGAAAAAGTTGCAAGTTTGTCAGCAAAAATGTCATTGCCAATGATTATATTGATCATGTTCCCTTTACTTGTTATTGTTGCTGGCCCAGGGTTAATAAGGATGGCCTCACAATGGAGCGTGTAATCAGATTTAAGTTCACAACAGTACTGCTGACACTACTTTTTTTAAGTGGCTGTAGTGGATCGTTTAGTAATAATGAGGAGCTTAATGATAGCCAGCGAGAGTATATTCTCAGTAAAGTTAATAATTATAATGGTTTAATTAAACTTTATCGTGAAAAACTGAGTCGTAAAGAAGATAAGGATACACGTTATCGCTTAGCTGAATATTATTATCTTGCGGAAGATTTTGACTCTTCTCGTCAGTATCTACAACCACTTGTTGCAGGTAAGCCTAATGAGAAGGTTTTGTTGTTAGAAAGTAAAAACTTAATGGAGCTTGGGAATAATTCTGAAGCGCAGAAGACAGTTGCAGAGATACTAAAACAAAATGTTAAAAATGGTGAAGCCTGGAACATGCAGGGTATTCTGTTGACTCAGAGTGGTGATTTTACCGGAGCTTACCGTTCATTTGATAATGCCAGAAAATACTTTGTTGATGATGACGTTGTGCTGAATAATCTCGCGATGCTGGCTATCATGCAAAATGATTACCCCAGAGCCAGAGACTATCTTCTCCCCTTATATAACAGGGGACACGCAAGTCAAAAAGCGTTACATAATCTGGTTTATGTGTTGGTGAAACTTGGTGATGTTAACTCCGCAGCGAATATTCTGCAGCAGGAAAAAATGGCTGATCATACTGATGAGTTGATGGAGGCATTAGCAAAAGTAAATCCACGTCCTTATGATCAACTTTCTCTTGCTTCCGGGGCAGTGGCGCCAATGACGACATCTGCAAAGCAGGGTATGCAGGATAAACCTCAAACATCAGATGCAGTAAAAGGTATTATTAGCGGTACATCTGCAACAACGGCTCAAACTGTGGCAAATATGCCAGTATCTCCTTCTCAGAACAAAGGCACTCAATCGCTTATATCTGCACGGAGTTCTGGGAATGAAATGCAGGGATCACCGGAGACAGTTTCTTTATCACAGACGGGGGGACTAAAAGAAATATCTGAGGTACGCTCTGGACGACATCCTGGATATTTTCGTATGACACTGGAATCCCAACAGATGATTAATTTCCGTGAAATTCCCAGTACTGAAAAAAACAAATGTGTTTTTGAGTTGCAAAATGTTAAGTTAAATCAAGAACTGCTCCGTGCAGCTAATGATATTCCAAGAAAACATTCAAATATTAGTAAGTTAACATTTCTTCAGAGTCAGTCAGATACTGTTTTAGTTGAGTTTGAATTCACTCATCCGCTGGCAAAAAAGAATGTATTCAGAGTAACGAATAATAAAACACAAGGGAAGAAATTAGTATTTGATATTTACAATGGCTAGCTAATTCAACTTGTTTATACGATGGAAATTGTACAATGAAGATCTATGAATATAAAGACCAGCTTGTTCAGGTACCAGAAGGTATCACTCATTTGATGATTGGGGCAGATGGCGTACTACGCGGTTATCGTACTAAACCAGATACATCATTACCTAAACCCTGGGAAAAATACGAAAGTGTTCTGCCTGTTGTTCTTAACTGGGATAAATCGCTTTGTGATATTAGCGGGCTACGGGAATATTCTCCCATTGTTATCCATGAATTCGCACCCCCAGGAACAATGCCTTTCCATGTCGGTGATAAATATACATTGAAAGCGACAATCAATGAAGAGCTCTGCCTGACTTCTGAGGTTCACGCAGTGGTGAGCTGTTATACTCCAGGTATGAAACCGTGGTGCCAGGTATTAAAATTAAAAGTTGATGGGCTTTCTATCGATAATATCTTGCTGGCAAGTGTCAAAGAAGTAATTTTTGACTTACAGACCAATAATTAATTACAATCAGGAAGCCACAGGAGAAAATAATGGCAGAATTCGAGAAGTTACTGGATAGTCTGGTGAATCTTGATGGCGCTTTAGGTGCAGCATTAGTCGACGCACGTAATGGTATGATGCTATATGGTGTAGGCTCTGTGGGGTTAGATATTGAAATCGCTGCAGCTTCAATCACCGATGTTCTTCGTGCTAATATAAAAATGCTAAAATTAATGGCGAGTACTGACGAGGTAGAAGATATTCTGATTACATTAGGAAAACAATATCATATCGTCAGACCAGTCAAAGCAATTGATGGTATTTTTGTTTACACTATTCTTGATCGTCATAATGGAAACTTAGCATTAGCCAGACGTAAAGTAACGGATGTTGAAGAATCTATCGTCGTATTATAAATGTCTAACATCCATGACATGGAATGATAGGCATAAGGGTTGGGATGATGAGAGACTATAAAGTGATCCTGGTAGGCAATAGTGGTAGTGGTAAGACTACCGCTATTCGTAGCGTCAGTGAAATCAAAGCGATTTCAACAGACGTACAGGCAACGGATCACCTAATTATAGGAAAAGAGACAACGACGGTAGGCTTTGATTATGGTGAGCTGACTATTCCTGGCGAACAATATCGTATGCGTCTTTATGGAACTCCAGGACAGGAACGCTTCGCATTTATGCGTGATATTCTGAAATGTGGCAGTGTTGGTATTTTATTATTAGTCGATAACCACTGCCCGGAACCACTGACTGAAGCGCGTAACTGGCTACATACATTGAAATCTGGTTCACTCGCAAATAAGAATGTAGTGATAATGTTAGGCATTGTTAAATGTGATCTGTCCCCGTTTCCCGATATTAAACAATATCAGCAGTTGTTGAGTGAGGAAGGTGAGTGCTTTCCTGTCGCGACGCTGGACGCACGTAACCCGGAAAGTGTTTTATTATTGCTAAAAGTTCTGTTTTATCGACTTAAGCATGCCAGAAATGAAGAGGTTTATTCCTGATGACAAGTATACTTCCTTTTGCTATTGATGATACAGAGAGTATCCCTGTTGAATCCAACCATGATATGACGCAACAAGATACTGCAGACATTGCTACTGAGTTTGGCTATGATATGACGCAACAAGATGCTGCAGACATTGCTACTGAATTCAGTCATAATATGACTCAGCAAGATGTTGTAGATGTTACTACTGAATTTAGTCAGAATGGGGTTCAACAGAGCAATAGCACTGTTTTAACTGAGTCTAGTCAGTGCGAAATTCAGCAAAATACGATCGTGACCTCAACTGAAATGAATCAACAGATTCAACAGTTATTGTCAGAGTTTGCTCAGAATTATCCAGTGATGAGTGAATTGTTGGTTGCGACTAGCGATGGCTATGAAGTCGCAGCAGTTCTTAAAACGGAGGATTCTGGTCGCCTGCGTAAAATTGCCGCAATGACCAGTTCTTTATTAGGTATTGGCTCGGCTATATTAAATGAAATTGATGCTGGAGAGCAAAAAGCTATTACTGTTGAAGGTGAAAAGGATAATATCCTGCTATGGCAGATTGCGACTCATCACTTACCTTTATGCTTGACTGTTATAGCCTCTACTCATGAGCCACTTGGGCAGCTTTTCTGGCTATTACGTCAACTAGCAACCAGTATTAGTGAAATTTGTAATACACAGCCTGAGCAACAGTTATCATAGGAAATGCTTTATGGATGAGTCATTAGTTACTGCTCTTTCCGTTAAATTATGTAGCGCAGATATGATCTGTGGATTTATTTCTGTTTCACCTGTTCTGGATAACAGAAGTGAATTAATTCAGCAACGTTTGAAGTGGTATCGTGATTCGTTTCACTCACGGTTTGCCGGTTTACAGCAAGAAACTCAAATTGCAGATGAAATTTTTTCACACTTATTGATGCAAGCAGTTGAATTAACGGCTGCAGATATTATCTGCGATGCAATTGCACTAGCACCAGTACTTTACGATCGTGATGAAAAAATAATAGAAAATGTAAATACTTACTTTTCCTGGTTGCAATCAGATATTAATTGTGATGGTTAATAGAATAGTGATATAGAACTTATTCCGGCTCAGTATGGGTCAAATGAATAAAATAAAAAATAAGCTTTATATAATGCAGGGAGAGTGGAGGTATTGTGGGAATTGGATGGGGATTGACCGCTGGAATATCTATAATTCTTATCTATATCTGTTATATGGATATTCGTTATCGCCGGATACCTAATCGAGTAGCACTTATCGTTTTGTTACTCTCTATAGTATCAGGCTTTTATCGTATGCACACTGTGTCATTAATATTGCCTGGTGCTATGTTGATACTTGGATTTATTGCTGCTACGTTAAGAGTGATTGGTGCTGGTGATGTTAAGTTAATTTGCGCATTGGCGGTTGGTCTGAGTGTGTCTGAAACAGGAAACTTTTTATTATTGACTGCATTGGCTGGCATTCCTGTGTCCATTATTTGTTTGTTATATTTTTATTTTTTCGCCCGCCATCGTTCTGCAACAGTACCTTATGCACTCGCTATTAGCTGTGGCTATTGGTTGCAGGCTATAATTCAGTGAGAATTGGTGAAAATTATGTTATTGAAAAAACTTAAAACTACTCTGCGTCATCAATTTTATATTGAGCGTGGAACTGCGGCTGTAGAATTTTCTCTGGTGCTTATTCCATTTTTATTATCAATATTTTTTATTATTGAATTGTGTCGTATTGTGTTTATTTCATCAGCGGTTGATTTGATTATTGCTGAGTCAGGTAATGTTGCAGCAGTCACCACTGTGCCAGACAGATATCAAACTTATTTCAATAGTGAAATAGATAAACGCATGAAAAGCTGGCCGCTTATATCAAGAGATACACATGTTAAAGTTTCTTTGCAGTGGTGTAATGATATTGATGCCGTTATTAATGACTCCTGTAGCCAGAGTAGCGTTGCAGGCAATTCAGAGCCACTGGCATTCTATAATATGGAAGCTGAGTATAAACCATTATTCTTTTTCTTTCCTCAGCAGTCTATCGATAAAATGCTGAATCGTCGCATTTTATTAGTTCAGGAACATGAATTGGCGAGAGATAATAATGACTAAAATAATAAAATATTTAAAATGTTTTTTGTATGCACAGCGAGGGGCTGTAGCAATAGAAGCTGCATTTTATTTCCTTATATTCGCTATTCTTTGTACTTTATTAATGGATTTTAGTACTATCTTTTTAAATAAGAGCTATCTTGAACGTGTCAATAATTCACTGGCGCTTGTACTACGAGAAAGAAATGCTTTTTATCAACACAGAGAAAGCCTGGAGCAACAGGATGTTGATAAACTCTATAAAATTGCTGGTGTATTATTTAAAGATAGCCGGCTTGCAGGAGCCAGTTATGGCATAGCTGTTGATGGTATTTTCTTTCAGCCAGGGGATGAAAAGATAGTGAAAGAAACGCAGTCGTTCACTTCTGGTAGTGTAAGCTGCCATAGTCAATCGGCGATAAATAGTGATGCGGTACAGAGGTTATCACCGTGGGATAAAGACGGGAAACGCTGGATGCCAGTTTATCAGATAACTATTTGTCTTCCCGAAGGCACGAGTGCATTTCAGCGGGCGATAGGGAATATGGGGGTACCACTTGGTAATCTGGTGATTAGTAATGCTGTTATTCCTCGGTAAATATTTTTTTGATAAAAATCAGGATCTTTTGTAAATAAAATTGATAGTGAAGTTATTTATGAAGTTTGAAAAACAGGATAATTATAACTCACGAGGATAGTTATCTTATTGATTTTTAACCAATCATGATAGTCATATGAATGTATTATCAGAGTTAGGTTGTTGTTATTTTTAGAATAGTATTTCTTGACATATTATAAATATGACAATCCACTAATGGATATTTAAATATCTATTAGTGGATTTTTTATGATATATCCCCTTAAAGATCTTTTATTACCTTTTCTGATTCAGAAACTATGAAAAGGATATATTGAGTAAGTTTTTATAACTACTTGATTTATAGATGATCGTGAAATGGCAATCCTGTCAATAATCTTCAGTCTGCCGAATAATATTAATAATATCAAACAAGTACATTAGCCACCTGAAGGTTTCAGACACCAGGATGGTATGTGTATTCTGTTATATATAGCTCGATATACCAGTCAATGTAACATCCTGATTTTAAAATATATTATTCCATCATTAACAAAAAACAGATTAGCTTTTATCATCATATACTTTTCTTTCTGATAAGAAAAAATACGAATTTTCTGAAAATATGTTATATACTATATATATTACAGATTTTAAAAAGTCCTGATTATGTGATTCATAGTCTGGCCTTTTAATTTCTGTAATAAAATTTTTTTATAATATCATCATTTTATTCAGGCAGAATGAATAAGCTTTAATATGTGGAAATGCCTTCTGTTATTTTGCCAAAGTGAGTATTTTTATATGCGGGAATTTTTGACAATTTAATGTCATAAATCAAAGTTTTTTGATGGTGAGATGAATATAGTTTAATCAATTATAGTCATGTTATTATGATGAAAGATGATTATAAATAATAAAAAATATACATATATCGCATTGTCATCAGAATTTATATTACTATATTAAATTTATTAATAGAATAAAGGTGCAAACCTGAAGTAAGAAATAGCATAATGAAAAATTAAGATTTTCAACATTATATATTGCCAGGAACAGGATGTTTTTATTTATCAAGAAAGAAGAGGTAAGATAATGAAGGATCTAAAATATAATTTTATCACCATTGCCAGATATCAGGAGTATGGTGGGGTATCTGCCATGTTTGCCATCATGTTTCCTGCATTATTGCTTTTTTATTCTGTTGCATTTGATGGTGCAAGCTTTCAAAGTAGCAAAGCTCGTCTGGTGGATGGGACTAATCAAGGGGCATTAGCTATAGCAATGATGGATAATCGTAATGTTAGCAGGGAAGATTACAGGGATAATATTGCCCTGCTCCATAACTATCTTGCTTACTATGTGCCAGAGGCAACGATTGATGATAATAAGCTGATAGTAAAAGTAAGAAATAATTATAGTAAAACCGATAATAGTAAGCTTGTTTCCGTTGATTATCTGGCTCAAGGTCAGATCAATATGCGGCCAATGCTTAGCGAGCATAATAATGTGAATGTTGACGCGGATTTTGCTGCTCCACCTAAGGGGTTTGATAGAATCGTGCACATCAATTCTGACGGCTCGGGCGGAACAATAAGACGAACGATAGAAGAGAAAAGTAACCCAACTGATTATGTTATGGTTCTTGATTTTTCAGGTTCAATGAGATGGGCATCAGATCAACCAGGACTGAGCCGTATTGAATTATTGAAAAAAGTATCGACAGAATTTATAAAAGCTATTTTTGATGAGAATGGGGGAACTAATACTAGTACTGTTGGTATTGTTCCTTTTACATCGGGTGTAATAGAGATTCTGCCTGGAGAGAGTATCGCTGGTGGAAAAAACTTTGGTTGTTCTTATGTCGGTAAGTTTGTTAGAAAATATGCTAATTTAGATCTTGATTTTTGGTATAATAAGAAATATGACTCTTCTTCACGTCTTAATACCAATACATATTATACCTATGATGATGATAATAAACTTTATAGTTTTTATAGAAATATTGTCAGTCCGGCGACTGGATATACTCTGGATCAGATGGTTGATAGAGGATGGTGTGTAAAAAACAGTTCATCGGGATCATCTGTAGGTCTTGCACCATATAGTTGTGATGCTGATCCTCGCTCCAGTCTGTTCAAGCATAAAACTGAGTATGATAATAATTTATTTGTTGCTAAAGACTTTATGGAAAATGCATGGAAATACCTGTCAATTTTTAATATGGAATCGATGGATATTGCTGGCTTAGTCAATGGCGACGATATGTTTTCAGATAGCTCGATTGTGACTTTTAAATATTTACTTGATATTCCATCATCTAAGTCAGCGTTTACTTATGATTGTCGTGCTCTTAGCGAGTATATACATGATACAGCAGGGGCTATTAATTATTTAAAAGATAAGTCTGCTATGCCACCTTCTTATCTTATTGAACTGACAAATAATCGTAATATTATTAATCAGATCAATGATATGCAGATAACAGTTGGTGCTACAGCTGTTAGTTTAGGATTATTACGGTCATTACCTGTTATTGCTAAAGGAAAAAATCCACGCAAAGCAATAATTGTTATCTCTGATGGTCTTGACTCAGACGTTGTTAATAATGTAGGTAACCTGACTGAAAGATTGTTTGTTAATTATGATCTCTGTAATAGAATAAAAGAAGGGTTGAAACATTATCCAGCAGGAACACCGACTAAAGATGTTGATATGTTCTTTATTTTCACTGTGAATGATAAAGATACAGAGTCTGCTCTTAGATTATGGCGTGAAAAATGTACAGGTAGAGAAAATACTTACCTTGCGACTAATTATCAGGATCTACTTAATGTGTTACTGGCAATCAAAAATAAATATACTGTCAATTTTATCAATGGTGATGAATAATGTGGTTATTATTTTTTTAATTTAATTAATTTATATATCTTATTATTAATGTGTTATTTATTTGTTATGGAAACGGTGAAGGAATATTTGGTGAAGAAGGAAATAAAATATTGCAGGATTAGTGAAATGCAGAAAGAGTAAACAGTAACTCTCTGATGTCAGTATCTACTCAGCCAGTTTACTTAAGGGAAATTGGCTGAGTACGCTTTTAAGGAGAGTGATGTCAATTCATATGGAGATTAATAGCCTGCCTGTTAGGCTATTTTAGTTGCCATTTTGCTCCTGGGTAGCGCCAGAAACCCTCATTCTGCCTGTACACTGCGGTTTCCCTACGCTGTCCGTGTCCAGACTGACTGTGTCAGGAACACCTGGTGGCATGGCCTCTAAATTATCATTGTATATTAATTAGAATGGTGCATTGATGATTTACTTTATCCCGTTAAGGCGTTATTTACGAGTTATAACATTTGTAATAGAATAGGGAGATTGATATTTTCCATGTCAGATATAGTCAGTTTGAATGTGGAAGAAGCAAACTTTTTCACTTCTACTGGTCATAAAATATAGTCTGTAACGTGAAGGTTGTGCAGATATGCAGGGTTATATCCCGCCTCGTTAAGATTATTCCAGGAGAGCAAACAGGAAGGATTCTGATAATATAACTAACTGTATCATCCGTAAGAAAGTTACTTTAACGGATATATCTATAAAAAAGAATAATCATAAAAAGCCTGACCTATCATACGTCGTAGCTTTATCTGTTTGGCCTGTGGATAAAATCGTTCTCATGAGTCAGGCGCTAAATATAATGCAGGAAGAAAAATGTTAGATCTGGCTAATTTAGCTAATCAATGTGCACCGGATGTCGCACCACAAGTGCTGGAGCGTTTAATGAAGGTAGAGTCTTCATTTAATCCTTATGCGATTGGTGTGGTAGGAGGGCGTCTGGTGCGTCAACCCCGCGATAAAGAAGAGGCTGTTGCTACAGCACGATCATTGCATCAGGCAGGCTGGAATTTTTCAATGGGATTGGCCCAGGTAAATCGCTATAATCTTGCTAAATATGGCCTTGATTACGAAACTGTTTTCGAACCTTGTCATAACGCTCGTGCAGCTGCAGGTATTTTTAATGAATGTTTGCAACGTGCTTCAGCAAAGTTTAATGCTGAACAGGCACAGTTGGCAGCATTTTCCTGCTACTACAGTGGTAATTTTAGTCGTGGATTTGTTCCGGAAGGCGCATCACAGACCAGCTATGTGGATCGTATTATGGCGGTTAAGCCCATGCTTACGGCAGGAGGCGCTGTTCCTATTGAGGTGATCCCAAATGGCGTATCACGTCCGGTAGTAAAATCGCCTGGATCCTCCTCAAAGACGGCCAGCTCTGCTGCTAAAGGCGGGTCATCCCAACAGGATGGGGCCAGAATATCCCGGATTTCTGGCGCCCCGGTAAGTAATGGCGTGAGATCGCTGCGGGGTGACTAAAATAGTGCTATTCCGTTTTAATCTGGCGATTAACCTGGCCAGCGACGGGAGATAAATATGGTCCAGATAAGCGCAACAAATGCCGGGATCGCACCAGCATATCCAATATAATCCATTGATAAATGAATACTAATTTCACTTCCTAGTAATGCGCCTGCACCAATACCAATATTAAAAATCCCTGAGTATATCGACATCGCGACATCGGTAGCATCTGATGCCAGTGCCAGGACTTTGACCTGTAATCCCAGGCCAATAATCATAATCGCGATGCCCCATATGATACTCAGGTACATCAGATGATCAGCGTTCCGCGATGCTGATAACAACAGCAACAAGCAGATCAATAACAGCGCAATAGCGATATTTATTAATCCAGAAGCATGATGATTGCCTAATTTACTGAACAGAATACTGCCGATAATCCCGGCAGTACCCAGTAATAGCAGTAGCAGGGTAGCAAAATGGCTGTTCAAATCAGCTACCGTCTGGACAAAGGGTTCGATATAGCTGTAGGCCGTATAATGTGCCGTCACCACGATGACAGTTAACAGGTAGATACTCAGCAGATTAGGCCGGTGAAATAACACGGGGACACTTTTTAATGATCCTGAATGCTCGCTTGGTAGTGTAGGCAGCAGTTTATGCAGGCAGATAAGTGTAATTAATGCGCCAAGAGCAATGACCAGAAAGGTAGTTCGCCAGCCGAAATATTGTCCGATGACTCGCCCGATCGGAATGCCAAACACCATTGCCAGCGCTGTTCCTGTCGCGATAAAACTCAGCGCCTGGGCACGTTTACCCGCTGGTGCCATACGAATAGCCAGGGCGGCAGTGATTGACCAGAAGACCGAATGAGCAAAGGCAATGCCGATACGGCTAATAACCAGGACATGAAAGTTCCAGGCGAACACCGATAATATATGGCTGGCCGTAAACAGGATAAACAGACCAATCAGTAAACGACGTCGTTCTATGTGACTGGTCAGTAGCATGAGTGGCAGAGACATTAAAGCAACGACCCACGCATAGATAGTTAGCATGATACCTACCTGTTCGCTTTTCATGTCAAAGCTATCAGCGATATCAGATAACAGACCAACCGGTGCAAATTCAGTGGTATTAAAAATAAACGCAGCGACCGCAAGCGTAAACACCCGCAACCAGGCGACCCGTCGTGAAACCATATTTGTCATTATCGCTCCTGAACTGAGGGGGTGGCATAGTCAATAAGTCTGGAGACATAGAATGTTGTATAGAGTAGCATAGTGCAATCGTATCGTGATGACTTCATGAAAAGACAGGCTTGTTATTCAGCAACAGATCCCTTTGCGGAGCAGAAAATGTCTTTGACGTATCTTCAGGCCTGTTTGTTGGCTAAAAATGGCGTCTGGCGATCAGCCAGGCACCTGCCACCAGCATTACTGCACCACACAGTGGCCCTGACAGCTCCCGCCACGACAGATTATGCGCACGTACTAAATCTATCGCCAGACCACCGATAAGCTGACTGGCAATCAATAAAGCAATGGTCGTTGCGGCACCCATATTCTGATAGCCGCTAATACTGGCAAAGACAAAAAAAGAACCCAGTAAACCCGGAAGTAACGTCCACCATTTGATATGGTCTGCCAGTTCCTGAATCCCGGCGATACCACGGTACACTAATAAGAAAGTAATAAAAATCACTATACCGACTAACGAGTTAAGCAGCATAGCGATCAGTATCGTTGATGCAGACTGCGTAATGCGCACCATCAGCATGTTTTGTATTACCAGTCCCACTCCAGCGGCAATAAGGCAAATCAATGTCAGTGGTTGATTCATACAACAGCATCCGGCGAGGGATAATGATCAAGTCGTCGTTGCATAAAGGTCAAATCGAGCCAGCGGCCAAACTTAGTCCCCACCTGCGACATTTGCCCGCTAACCACAAACCCCAGTGTCTGATGCAGATGTAAAGATGCGTGATTTTGTGCTTCGATAGCGGCAACCATAACATGCTTATTTTGTTGACGCGCCTCGTCAATAAGCGCCATCAGTAAAGCGCGTCCCGTGCCTTTGCCCTGGAAATCGGGATGCACATAAACAGAATGCTCCACGGTATGACGAAAGCCATCAAATGCACGCCAGGGGCCAAATGAGGCGTAACCAGTGACGACGCCGTTTTGTTCACTGACCAGCACAGGAAAACCAGCTTGCTGACGTGCTTCAAGCCACGCGATGCGGTTTTCGCTGTCAACAGTTATCTCACTCCAGAGAGTGGCAGTATGTAACACGGCATGATTGTAAATTTCAGCAATAGTTGCACAGTCTTCTTTGCAGGCATAACGAATTGACATAAGCAAATCTCAATGTTGCACAACATAGTGTTATGACAATAATCGAGTCGCCAGGCTAAAGCAATCGACCTTTCATTAAGGGCAGAATGACAGGATGGTATGACAATCGCATTTTCTGCTCGCAATGACCAAAAAAAGACTCTCTTTTATACAAAATAATAATTATTATTCTCATTCGCGTTGCGCGAACATCACTGTATGTCGTGCAGGCGATGTCAGGTAAAAATAAGAGCCTATCCCATTAGGCTATTTTACTTGCCATTTTGGCCCTGGGCAGTGCTCGAAATCCTCACGTACGACCTGTACGCTGCGGTTTCTCCGCACTGTCCGTGTCCAGACTGGCTGCGTCAATAACGCCTGGTGGGATAGGCTCTAAATCAAGATAATTATTCAGGGGAATTGCTATGTCATTACGTTATGTGTACGCATCCTGTCGGTATCGATTACTGTTAGTTAGTATTTTGTTACTGTCAGGCAGTTTCAATAGCTATGCGTCGGATGAAATGTTGCGTAAAGCGGTGGGGATGAATGCATTCGAAATGGCTTACAGCCAGCAGGAAAATGCACTGTGGGTCGCAACAGCACAAAGTCGTTTGCTGGACAAAGGGGGGATTGTGTATCGTCTTGACCCAGCCACACTGGCGATCACACAGATTATCCATAATGATCTCAAACCTTATGGCGCAGCCATCAACAATGCCACGCAAACGCTATGGTTTAGTAATACTACCAGTAGTGCAGTAACAGCAATTGACGCGAAAACGGGTAACGTAACAGGTCATCTGATACTTGATAAGCGTAAGCGCAGTGAAACGGTCCATCCGCTGGCACCACGTGAGCTGGTGGTCAATGAAAAAACGAATACCCTATATATCGCCGGAATTTCCGGTAGTGGTGAAGAAAGCGTGATCTGGGTCGTTGACGGTGAAAAGCTCAGGCTGAAAAACACGATTACTGGTGTGGGGTTAATCGCGACGGGCATGGCGATCGATGTTAATGCGAAGCGCCTGTATAGCACCAATTTTGCTGGTGAACTGGTGACGATTGATAGTGAGAACCACAAAGTGTTGAGTCGTAAGAAGCTACAGGATGATGATAAAGAGCATTTCTATCTTAATCTGAGCCTCGATACAGCTAAGCACCGTGCTTTTATTACAGACAGTCAACAGCCGGAGATGCTGGTTATCGATCTTCGCGATAATAAAATTTTGCATAAAATTGCTGTCCCCGAATCGCTGGCGGTGTTATTTAACCCAGTGCATAATCAAATTTATGTCACACATCGTCAGACAGGGGAAGTGAGCGTGATTGATGGCCAAACCTTGCAGGTAATAAAAACATTAAAAACGCCGACTCACCCGAATAGCCTGGCACTTTCCGCTGATGGCAATACACTGTATGTGACGATAAAACAGGCATCCTCAATGGAGCAAGAAGCAACTCAACCCGATGACGTTATCCGTATTGCGCTATAAGTCGTCAAAGGCGGTTGTAAAACAGCTAATTGGTTAACTTTTCATAAAGCCGGAGGAAAATGATACTTTTCCTCCGGCTTGTTGATCGGATGTCTTGAAATTATGCGTCGGGTGAAGAGCGGTGTATTTCCGTGACACGCTTACGGACACCAAACCAGCCTGCGTATAGCAGCACGGCAAGTAACGGAATAGACGCGATAGTATACGTGCCATTCGGGAAATCCCAGGCCATCAGCACCAGCACGCTAAGCAAAAACAGCAGTGTCAGCCACGCGGTGAAAGGGGCGCCCGGCATCTTAAAACTGACATCAGCCACTTTTCCTTCTTTAATGGCCTGACGTAGCCGCATCTGACAGACTACGATAAAACCCCAGGAGGCAATAATTCCCAGTGAGGCAAAATTAAGGACGATTTCAAAAACCTGTTTCGGTACCAGGTAATTCAGAAACACCCCGACAACGTATACCGCCAGCGTGGCGATAATTCCGGCATAGGGCACATGATGGCGGCTCATCTTTGACATAAACGCGGGTGCCGATCCGCCCATTGACATTGAACGCAGGATACGTCCTGTGCAGTACAGACCCGAATTCAGACTGGAGAGCGCGGCAGTTAACACCACAATATTCATCACGCTATCCATATAAGGTACGCCAAGTTTTGAAAAAAAAGTCACAAAGGGACTTTGCCCGGCTTGATAAGCATTCCACGGTAGTAACAGAACCAGTAACAAAACAGAGCCGACATAAAACAGACCAATACGCCAGATAACACTGTTGATCGCACGCGGCACGATTTTCTGCGGATCTTTACATTCACCGGCAGCGGTACCAATAAATTCGATAGAAGCAAAGGCGAACACTACCCCTTGAATAAGTACCAGTGCGGCGATCAATCCATGCGGGAACAGACCACCGTTATCAATAATCAGATGTAAGCCGGTATCATTACCGTCCAGTGGCTTACCACTGCCAAGGAATAGCACGCCGACAAGCATAAAGATAACGATCGCCAGTACCTTAATTAAGGCAAACCAGAATTCCATTTCAGCGAACCATTTCACGCCAATCATGTTCATGGTGCCGACAATCGCCAGTGCGGCGAAGGCAAACACCCACTGGGGAATATCGCCGAAAGCGCCCCAGTACTGCATATACAAAGCCACGGCCGTGATATCGACAATACCGGTCGTTGCCCAATTGATAAAATACATCCAGCCCGCAACATAAGCGGCTTTTTCACCTAAAAACTCACGTGCATAGGAGACGAAGCTACCGCTGGAGGGACGATGTAATACCAGTTCGCCAAGAGCACGTAAAATAAAAAAGGAGAAAATGCCGCAGACCAGATAAACCAGAGCCAGTGATGGCCCGGCTATCTGTAATCGCGTACCCGCACCAAGAAACAGACCTGTACCAATAGCACCACCAATAGCAATCATCTGCATCTGACGGTTTCCCATCGCCTTGTGGTAACCGGATTCCTGAGAGTTAAGCCAGCGCCGCTTCGCAGCATGATGTTCTGCTGTGGTATTTTCATTTGTATTCATTAAGGCCACCTGTTTTCCAGTCAATATCTGCCAGCTGTTGATCTCACTGCTCTCTGATGTCAGAGATAAGCCGGGCAGGGTGCAATAGGTTGTATCACCTGTACCTGACATTTATGCATGAGGCTTATTTAAATATCAATGGCTTTATAATAAAGGGATTGCAGGAAGGAAGCGCCATTCAGCGGGCATGACTACACAGGATGCTAAAGCTTCATATTATATTGTCAAAGTGGATAAATTCCCGGTGATCATCATAACCACCGGGAGCAGACATTACAGATCGTAGCGATCAAGATTCATAACTTTTGTCCAGGCGGCAACAAAATCATGCACTATCTTCTGTTTTGCATCCTGACAGGCATACACTTCTGCCAGAGCGCGCAGAACTGAATTGGAGCCGAACACCAGGTCAACGCGGGTTGCGGTATATTTTAACTCACCACTTTTTCGATCCCGCCCTTCAAACAGCTCTTTGTGCTCATCAGTCGCCTGCCATACGGTATCCATACTCAGTAAGTTAACGAAGAAATCATTACTCAGAACGCCTACACGATCGGTGAATACGCCATGCTGACTGCCATCATAGTTAGCACCCAGAACCCGTAGGCCGCCGATCAATACAGTCATTTCTGGTGCGGTCAGTGTCAGTTGCTGGGCTTTATCAATCAACAATGTTTCTGTTGTAATACCACCGGCAATGCGACGATAGTTACGGAAGCCATCGGCCATTGGCTCAAGGTTATTGAACGAATGGACATCGGTCTGATCCTGACGAGCATCAACGCGGCCGGCAACGAAAGGAACACTCACCGGTACCCCGGCTGCTGCTGCTGCCTGCTCAATACCGACTGCCCCAGCGAGAACAATAATATCAGCCAGCGACGCTTTACCTGACGCGCGCTGTATAGCCTGCAAAGCGGGTAGTACCCTGGCAGCAATGGCATTGACTGGCCACTCTTTTTGTGGTGCCAGCGCCAGGCGTGCACCATTTGCGCCACCACGTTTATCACCGCCACGGAAGGTGGAAGCTGAAGCCCACGCAACGGAGACCAGTTCACTGACAGAAAGGCCTGCATCAGCGATCGCGCGTTTCAGTGCTGCAATATCATCTGCGTCGGGATGATGGATGGCAGGAGGTAAAGGGTCCTGCCAGAGCAGATCTTCTTTTGGCACTTCCGGGCCAAGATAACGGGATTTCGGCCCCATATCACGGTGGATTAATTTGAACCACGCGCGGGCAAAGGCTTCATTGAAAGCCTGCGGATCATTAAGAAAATGGCGGGAAATTTTATTAAATTCAGGGTCCAGCCGTAGTGTCAGATCTGTCACTAACATGGTGGGTTTGCGTTTTTTCTCAGGATCGAAAGGATCAGGAATCAAATCAGGGGCATCTTTGGCTTCGAACTGAATGGCACCAGCAGGACTCCGTGTCTGAACCCACTCATACTTAAACAGGTTCTCAAAGAAATTATTACTCCATTGTGTTGGTGTTTGTGACCAGACCACTTCCAGCCCTGACGTGATGGCATCATGGCCTGAACCACTGGCATAATCATTTGCCCAGCCGAGACCTTGCGCTTCCAGTGGCGCGGCTTCGGGCTCCGGGCCAACGTGGCTGGCGGGTGCTGCGCCGTGTGTCTTCCCTAATGTATGGCCCCCCGCGATGAGCGCAACGATTTCTTCATCATTCATGGCCATATTGCCAAATGTGGCACGTATGGCCGCTGCGGCAGAGAGGGGCTCGCCACAGGAATTAGGGCCTTCCGGGTTGACATAGATCAGCCCCATTTCGGTCGCCCCCATGGCCTGATAGGCCAGGCTCTCTGGATGGCGATGTTCAAGCCAGGTTTTTTCATTCCCCCAGTCAACGTCCAGATCAGGCTCCCAGACATCTTCTCGTCCGGCAGCAAAACCAAAAGTCCGGAAACCGGCATTTTCGAGAGCAACATTTCCGGCCAGCATATACAGATCTGCCCATGAAATTTTCTGCCCATATTTTTGTTTTATCGGCCACAGTAAACGACGGGCTTTATCCAGACTCACATTATCTGGCCATGAGTTCAATGGGGCAAAACGTTGCTGACCACGTCCGGCACCGCCCCGGCCATCGACCGTACGGTAGGTTCCGGCCCCATGCCAGGCCATACGAATAAACAAGCCAATGTAACTTCCCCAGTCTGCTGGCCACCACTCTTGTGAATCAGTCAGCAAGGCTTTCAGATCCGCTTTCAGTGCCGCATAATCGAGCGTTTTAAACGCTTCACGATAGTTAAATTGTTCGCCGAGTGGATTGGAGCGACTGGAGTGCTGGTTGAGCAGATCGACACGGAGCTGATTGGGCCACCAGTCACGATTAGTTGTACCGCTACCTGCGCTTTGGGTTGGCTTCGCCGTATGAAAAGGGCATTTTCCGGTCGAAGAGGGATTTGATGAATCGTCATGCATGCTCATATCAAAACTCCGCTTGTTGGTGTGAATGTCACTATCATATCCACTGTTTTTTGTGATAAATATTCGTATAAATCTACAGAATCAATAGTCATAATCTTCCATTCTGCCAAAAAGATCGCCTTGTGCCGGATGACTGATAATTGATAAATCAGGCCGTTATCGGTAAGTGTCAAGACAGTTGTCACCCCTGTTTAATTTAAACTGCCTGTTTTTCCCGTTCCGGATTTAATGTTACCGAGCCCTCCGGCTGCCAGTTTCTTGTCCTCCCTGACCCGCGCTCCGGATGCGCTTTCTGTGCCTGACGATACAGTTCATCACGCTGTTTCAGCAGGGCCCTGTCTTCACCACGATGCCGTTCTGCTGGCGTGACATAGCGTATTCCACTGTGACGGTGCTCTTCGTTATACCACCGGGTAAATTTCTCCACCCAGGTACGGGCATCCTCCAGCGTCCTGAACCCCGATGATGGCCACTGCGGCACATACTTCAGCGTCCGGAACAGCGATTCCACATACGCATTATCATTACTCACCCGTGGCCGACTGTGGGATGGCGTGATATTCAGCTCATGCAGTTTCACCTGCAGCGTCTGCGATTTCATCGCCGGACCGTTATCGGCGTGCAGGACCAGCGGCTGTCGCCAGCAGCCTTCCCGCATCACACTGCGCTGCATCAGGGCGGCTGCCTGTTCACCGCTTTCTGTCTCATGCACTTCGTAACCCGTGATTTTTCGGCTGTACAGGTCGGTTATCAGATACAGATAATACCAGCGGCCACTCACCACAGAGGGCAGCCAGGTGATGTCCCATGTCCACACCTGGCAGGGACCTGTCGCCGTAAAGGTCGTCGGGGCGGCCACCTTCTGCCGCCGGGCCTGACGTCCCCGCCGGTGAACCTCGCCGGAACGACGCAGTATGCGGTAAAAGGTCGATTCACTCGCCAGATAAACGCCTTTGTCTGCCAGACGCGGCACGATTTGCGACGGCGGCAGACTGGCATATTCAGGCTGATGACATATCTCCCGTATCTGCTGCTCTTCCTCAGGACTCAGGCGGTTAACCGGTACCGGTCAGACGGCCATCTTCCGGACTTTTTTGCCATCTTCTCCATGCCCTCAGACTGATTTTTCAGAGGAGGTGACAACTATCCTGACACTGAGGGCTATTTGCAAAGCACAATAATTCTATTATTAGGTTGCAATGGTGGCTGACAAAGGAAGAAATAACGGCATTTTTCTCTCTCTTAGCGTCCATTCCATGAGATGTTGTCGGCGCTGACCGTCTGGAGACGGACAGCGCGGAGAAGGTAGTATCTGAAAATTTCAGGCGCTGCCGGGGAACAAAATGGCAGGTAAAATAGCCTGATGGGACAGGTGATTAGTCTTGAGTATCCAGTGTCGCCAGTTCTTTATCAATAAAATAGAGCCCTTCGCCACTTTTACCGACCAGCTTCAGTTTATCAATAATGGATTTAAACAGTTTCTCTTCTTCATGTTGTTCTGCGACATACCATTGCAGAAAATTAAAACTGGGGTAGTCCTGATTTGACATCGCTGCGTGAGCCAGCTCATTAATTTTCTGTGAAATTAATAATTCATGATCATAGGTGATCCGGAAGAGTTCATCCAGTGATGCATATTCAGCAAAAGGCGAGGGGACCGTATTAATCCGTGGCAGGTTACCGGTATCAATGAGATAGTCAAACAGGCGCTGCATATGGCTCATCTCTTCTTGCGCATGGCGACGAAGAAAAGCGGCCGCCCCTTCGAAACTATGGTAATGACACCACGCACTCATTTGTTGATAAAGCAGGGATGAATAAAGCTCAAGATTCATTTGTTCATTTAATTTGTCGATCATTTCTGCTTTTAGCATATATTTACTCCCTAAATAAATGTCACAAAGTTTTCCGCAGCATTATAAATTGTTATTAGCTTATTTGCAAAATAACTCAGAGCATAAAATAAATATCAGAAATGTAAATAGGAATAAAAAGCATTGGCAATTGTAATAAGAGTAATCAATTATGATCAGTAAAAAATTCAGTCTGGCAATGGAAAATAGTTAACCGGTAGAAATCATACCGATGATCACAGAAAATAAAGCGCCTGAACCGCCAGAATTCATTGCTGATAAATAATGCGGGAAAGCGAAATATCCATAACGTGGGTGAAAATTCGGCAGGTCAGCTGTGAGAAAAACAGCACATAAAAGAGCAGGCTCGAAACGCGGTTATAGACCGTCACAATGCGGGACAAAACCGCTGGTTTTACTCGAGGGAAACCAGCAAAACATCGACCCCACAGTGACTGACAATGCTTTTTGCCGCGCTCGTGGCCCGGGAAAACAGGCTGTGATTATGATTGCCACAAACAACCAGATCAACCTGCTGCTGCAGGCAGAAGTCTTTAACAGAATCGCAGAGATCACCACTGGCAATGATCGCGTTATCGATCGGATACTTTGCCTCTTCCACTAGTCGGCAAAGGAAATGGTGGGTTTCTTCCTGCATTAAATCGCGCAGATTGTCCAGCATCGGCGCGGCGAACTGATTATATAACTCAGGGTCAGTATTGAGTGTTATCAGGCTTATTCTGGCGGCATAAGGTCGTGCGATAGAGACAGCTTTACTGACCAGCAGACTGCTTTCCAGCGTCGGGGCAACGGTAACCAGCAGGTGTGAGTAAGGCATCATAGCTCCTCAAGTGATATCTCATGACGTTGAATTTTACGCTACCACACAACCACCGCGTCTTGCCAGCTATCCGGTGTCCTTTTCTGGCGAGCGACTCACCCCGGCCTGTTAGCACTCTGTCGCCGGGGTGAAGCGGTCGGTTTTACATGCGCTCGACCGTTTCAATACCCAGGGTATCAAGACCCAATTTCAGTGTTCTAGCGGTCAGCTGTGCCAGTTTCAGACGGCTGTTACGTATATCCTCACTTTCCGCAGTAAGAATGGGGCAGTGTTCGTAAAATCCGGAGAATAACCCAGCCAGATCATACAAATAAGAACACATAACATGAGGTGTTCCTTCACGAGCAACAAGTGTCAGGGTTTCTTCAAATTGTAGCAAACGTACAGCAAGCTGCATTTCACGATCTTCCGTTATCAGCACTGGCGCTGTGTTCAGGATGGTTTCATCCACATCGGCTTTGCGGAATATCGATAACACACGGGTATAAGCATATTGCATATAAGGAGCTGTATTGCCCTCAAATGTCAGCATATTATCCCAGTCGAAGATATAATCGGTAGTACGATTTTTCGACAGATCGGCATATTTCACCGCCCCAATACCCACCGCATTAGCCAGTTTTTCCAGCTCATCGGCGGCCATCTCCGGGTTTTTCGCTGCGACCAGCCGACGTGCGCGCTCAAGGGTCTCATCCAGCAGTTCAGTCAGTTTTACCGTACCGCCAGCGCGGGTTTTAAAGGGCTTACCATCTTTACCGAGCATCATACCGAACATATGATGTTCCAGCGATACAAACTCAGGTACGTAGCCCGCTTTACGCACAATCGCCCATGCCTGCATCAAATGCTGATGTTGACGGGAGTCGGTATAATAAAGAATGCGGTCAGCATGCAGGGTTTCATAACGATATTTCGCACAGGCGATATCTGTCGTGGTGTAAAGATAGCCGCCATCCTTTTTCTGGATGATGACCCCCATCGCTTCCCCTTCTTTATTTTTGTACTCATCGAGGAACACCACGGTTGCCCCTTCACTCTCGACAGCCAGACCTTTGCTTTTCAGATCAGCGACGATCTCAGCGAGCATGGGGTTATACAGGCTCTCTCCCATGACATCATCGCGCGTGAGAGTGACATTCAGACGGTTATAAGTGGCCTGATTTTGTGACATGGTAATATCGATAAGCTTACGCCACATTTGACGGCAATATTCATCACCACTTTGTAGTTTGACGACGTAGCTCCGGGCACGTTCGGCAAAAGCGTCATCTTCATCGTAGTGTTTCTTTGCCGCACGATAAAAACTTTCCAGATCTGCCAGCGCCATATCATCGGCATTCTCTTGTTGCTGTTTTTCCAGATAGGCGATCAGCATCCCGAATTGCGTTCCCCAGTCACCAACATGGTTAGCGCGGATAACTTTATGACCAAGAAACTCAAGAGTACGTACAGCAGCATCACCAATGATAGTGGAACGCAGATGGCCGACATGCATTTCCTTCGCGACATTGGGCGCAGAGTAATCAACCACGATAGTTTGTGGGGAGGGCGAAGTGACGCCAAGGCGTTCAGACTGCAGTGCATCATTAATGTTTTTGGCTAAAAACTGGGGATCAAGAAAAATGTTAATAAAACCCGGTCCGGCAATTTCTACCCGCGTTGCGATACCCGTAAGATCGAGATGAGATAATACCTGCTCAGCAAACTGCCGTGGTGCCATTGCCAGTTTTTTCGCCACGGCCATCACCCCATTGGCCTGATAATCACCGAACTGGACTTTTGCTGACTGACGCACCTGAGGTTCGCAATCGGCAGGCGCACCTGCCGCAATCAGTGCCTGGCTGACTTTTTCTGAGAGAAGAGCCTGAATATTCACCAAAATACCTTACATTGAAAATGCGACCACCCGGCAAAGAGAGTGACGCAGAAAGAGAGATAGTGTTTGCCCGGAGTATACTGTATTTGCTTTCCGGCGTCAGTATTACTCATGTTATTGAACAAGCGACCTGGCGTAAATATCATTACACTCAAGTCGACCTTGATCGGCTGTTGGTTATCGTGGATAAAAGCGATAAATTAATATTCCTTATATTATTGGTTTGAGGTTAAACATGGCAAATTGGCAGCAAATTGATGAACTGTATGACATTGCCGCGGATTTGCCGCGTTTTAGCAAAGCGCTAAACGATCTCGCCGGGGGAGTGGGGCTCAATATTGCGCCGCTTGATGCCGATCATATATCGCTTCGCTGTCACCAGATCAGTACCGCAGAACGCTGGCGGCGGGGATTCGAACAGTGTGGTATGCTGCTTGCGGAAAAAACCATCAATGGTCGTCCGATCTGCTTATTTATTCTTAACAAACCCATCTGTGTTGCACACTGGCGTTTTTATATCGTTGAATTACCGTGGCCTGGCGAAAAACACTATCCCCATGAAGGCTGGGAACATATAGAAATTGTGCTACCTGGAGAGCCTGATTTACTGAGTGCGCGAGCGCTGGCGTTGCTCGCGGATGAAGGTCTGAAACAACCGGGAATTAACATAAAAACCAGTATGCCGCGGGCTGAGAACGAAAGCCTTGCCAATCCGACACTGGCAGTGACCAATGGCGATGTAACGATTAAATTTCATCCCTGGTCACTGATGCAAATTGTTACCAGTGAGCAACCTGCGGAAGAATAAATAAAAAGGCATCGCATGATTTGAAATCTGTTACTGTCGCCTGAGTCGCCTGACTAAATAACTTCGCAAAATAATAGATCACTTTGAGGGAACTCAGCCCGGATTTTGCGATCTGATCAATCGCCAGACATCACAAATCACAAACCGGACTGAGCGATGCCGATCATAGCAGCTATTTCTCCTGAAGAACGACGTTTTATGCGTAAAGAAGCACAGCAGACTCGCGATAAAAACGATGCACGGCGGATAATCGCTATGCTTATGTTGCATCAGGGAATGACTGTTACCGATGTCGCCCGGCTGCTCTGTGCCGCCCGTTCATCTGTGGGCCGCTGGATAAACGGGTTCACGTTATAGGGTACTGAAGGCCTCAGAAGCCTCAGACCCGGACGAGAGCAGCACTGGCCTGTTACCGATATCTTACGGGTTCTGCCATTGCTGATTCAGCGTACCCCGAAAGATTATGGCTGGTTACGTTCACGGTGGAGTACAGAATTGCTGGCCCGTATCGTCAACCAGGTTTTTAATATAACGCTTCATCGTTCAACGCTGCACCGCTACCTGAAACAGGCGGGAATAGTCTGGAGAAGAGCAGCGCCCACGCTGAAAATCAGAGACCCGCATTATGATGAAAAACAGTCCGCTATAGAGCAGGCTCTGGCTCAGGATCAGGCAGAAAATCCGGTGTTTTATCAGGATGAAGTTGATATTGACCTGAACCCAAAAATCGGCGCTGACTGGATGCTCAGAGGACAACAGAAACGAGTTGCCACGCCGGGACAGAATCAGAAGCATTACCTGGCCGGGGCGCTGCATGCAGATACAGGAAAAGTTCATTACGTCAGTGGCAGCAATAAGAACTCTGATTTATTTATCCGTTTGCTGGAAACACTCCGCCGCACATACCGTCGGGCAAAGACCATCACGGTGATAGCAGATAACTACGTTATTCATAAAAGCCGGAAAGTGGAGCACTGGCTGGACGGGAATAAAAAATTCAGGGTGTTGTTCCTGCCGGTATATTTACCATGGCTGAATCCAGTAGAACGGTTGTGGCTGTCCTTACATGAAACGGTCACACGGAATCATTCGTGCCGGTACATGTGGCAACTACTGAAACAGGTAAAGCAGTTTATGAAAGTTGCCTCCCCATTTCCCGGTAGCTGTCTGGGGCTGGCGAAAGTGGAGCGTTAATATGAGAAGTTATTTAGTGCCAGGAAGAGGGCTCTTCACGGATTGCCATCGGTATGGCACGAATAGCAGCATCCGGTCAGCAGAAAAAGGACTTGCATTAATTACGGAACTTATTACTGCCAGTGATACTCCAATTACCATGACGGGTACAGGAATAAGAGTCACAAATGTGGTGAAGTTTCTTCAGGCGGGGAGAAAAGCGACTACCGTCTTGCTCTGTCGATATCAGCATATCGCGACCCAAATGAGTCTTCATGTAACGCCACTGACGGTAGTGCGACAGCTATGAAGAAAATACTCGCTGTATAGGATGAACCGGATTTTTTTGCAGCGCATCATATTGCCCAATATGATGCTTGCCAGTACCAGACCCCTGCCATTTAAACAGGGGTCTTTTTTTCACCTCTTTTTTTTGCCAGCGATAGCTGGGTTTCTGGTTTATGGGCAATCAGTACGGCGCGTTGTGGCGCCGGATATCCCTCAAGGGTTTTATGCTTATCGTTAGGATCGAGAAAATCAGCCAGCGACTCGCTGCTCATCCATGCTGTCCGGCGCTGTTCTTCACAGCTTGTCACGCAGGTATCAACGATGCGGACATCAATAAAACCACATTTTTCCAGCCATATTTTTAATGCCGCAGTGGACGGGATAAAGTAAACATTGCGCATTTGAGCGTAACGATCGCCGGGCACCAGCACACACTGTTCATCCCCCTCAATCACCAGGGTTTCCAGTACCAGTTCGCCACCTTCAATGAGCTGATCTTTGAGCTGTAACAGATGATCGAGCGGTGAGCGACGGTGATAAAGTACCCCCATAGAAAACACAGTATCAAAAGCATTCAGTGCAGGCAGTTGTTCAATGCCTAAAGGCAGCAAATGCGCACGCTGATCACTGCCCAGTAACTTTCGTACCGCTTCAAACTGACATAAAAAGAGTGGGGTCGGATCGATACCCACCGCCATGCGCGCACCTGCGCCAATCATCCGCCATAAGTGATAACCACTGCCACAACCGACATCCAGAATGATCCGCCCCCGGAGATCGGAAAGGTGCGGTAATACACGCTGCCATTTCCAGTCTGAACGCCACTCGGTATCGATATCCACGCCATAAAGCGAATAAGGCCCTTTGCGCCACGGCATCAGATTTTTGAGTAAATTCTCAATACGCAGGCGCTGACCTTCGCTTAACGGCGTCTGGCTTTCGGCTGTCACACTATGACGAAGATCCAGCTGACAGGGTGTCAGGGCAGGCAGAAAGTCGACAGCGCGTGACCACGTCGCAAACTGGCCGTGTTGTGCTTCACGTTGCCAGCAGGCAAGCTGGGCGGGGAGTGTTTCCAGCCAGTGTGTTAACCGGCCTTTCGCGATTTGCTGATAGAAATGACTGAAATCGATCATGCTTGTTCTTCGGATTTTATCGCCAGCAGTGAACCAAAATTAAAGCATTGAAACCATAATTCGGCATGTGTAAATCCCGCTTTATATAATCGAGCTTTATGGGTATCCACGGAGTCCGTCAACATGACGTTTTCCAGCATACTCCGCTTCTGGCTGATTTCCAGCTCGCTGTAGCCATTAGCGCGCTTAAAATCATGGTGCATATCGAAAAGCAATTCATCCAGCCGGGCATCGGTAAAACTGAACTTCTCTGACAGTACCAGCGCGCCACCGGGATTCAGCCCGCTGTAGACTTTATCAACAATAGCCTGACGTTCCGCGGGGGCAAGAAACTGCAAGGTAAAATTCAACACCACCAGTGAAGCATTTTCAATGCGAATATCACGAATATCGCTTTCTACAACCGTGACAGGTGTGGGCGCTTTATAAGCATCAATATGACGACGACAACGCTCAATCATGGCGGTGGAATTATCGACAGCGATAATCTGACAGTCAGTATGGATAATATTCCGTCGGATAGAGAGCGTTGCGGCACCGAGTGAGCAACCGAGATCGTAAATCCGGGTGGTGGGTCGGACAAAACGTTTAGCCAGCATGCCGATCATCGAAATAATACTGGAATAACCTGGAATGGAACGCTGGATCATATCAGGAAAAACTTCAGCAACCCGTTCATCAAAAGTCCAGTCGCCGAGGCTGGCAATCGGTGTGGCAAAGAGCGTATCACGGTGAGGCATAATCGGGATCCGAAAAAATAAAAACGGCGTATTGTGCGCTAATGCAGCGGGAAAGCCAACCATCGTTAATGACGTTGTGAAAAATAACACCACAGACCAATGGCTGAAAGAGGGGAGGCTATTATCTGAACTATTTCCGGATAACCGATGAGCGAAAAAATGACTCTCCTTGCACAGTCATCAGGAGATCGACACGATGAAGATCGTCATTTATAATCATGAATATCAGCATATGATTTCGGAAAATGATGAAAAATCAAGCCAATAAATGCTCATGATTTCATGACGGCCAGGCGATAATCAGCGATCGTGATCAAATATGCATAACACTATGCAACCGAAGGCTATTATTAACGAGGCGTCGTTGTGATGCCTGTATATCCGTGCCTCTTGTTTGTCCTTGCCTGCCCGGTGGGTGGCCTGCGCCAGCGGGGCGAAGCCGTGCTCGTCTTCGTACATCTACAAGTGGCTGTGGCAGTTTTTTAGAGTATGCATCCAGATACCTGTTTCCTGATTGCGCTATATTGTATATATTGTCAGCTTTGTTAAATAAATAGATTTTATGCTGTCACCTCTCGGTAGATCGTTTCTCGCATAATGTAAAATCAAACAGTTAGATATCAGAATGTGATGACCAACAACGATGTGCAAATTTTTCTACCGAGAAAATGTCGTTTGACATTCAGTTATCCGATTTATTCAACAAAGCCTATATTGCCTTGATATTTAATATAACAATCATTATTAATGATATAGCAATTTACTATCATATAGATGAAAAACGCTCAATCCCACCAACAGGAACGGTATATCTGAAAAGATATTTAGTTTTTTCTTCTGTTCTCACTTTTATGTCAACCATTCCTGAGCATATTTTAAAATTGCGACAAGATTATCAGGACTTCCATATCCATCAAAATGATTATCATTTGCATTTATAACTATCCAGGCGTCATCTTCGTCTATATTAATTGTCTTTGATTTTCTTCCATACTCACCACTTATAGAAACCTTCCAGCCTGGATTGTCTATCGTACTGATGTCAAAACCATATTCATGTTCCCATTTGCCATTGCATTTGGATTGATACCAGTTTTGCAAAAAAATCAATATATCCTGATGCATCTATAATAACTTTTTTAATTTTGCCAACTTCCTGGCAACGCGTATATCTTGCTTAGTTGCCCCATGTACGATTTCCGTTTTCTTTAAAGGAAATCGTTGCCCATCTGGTGTGATATTTACTTGCGATGATTGTACGTGTGGCGTTGGAATATCCATTTGAGATAGTTTATCGAAATGAGAGCGGCCTCTTAAATCAATATGTCCAATTGTTGCTGGAGTCGAAAAATCAACAGAGTTCTTATTAATTCTATCTGATAACTCCTCAGCCATCTCCTGAGCATCTTTAGGACGACGATCAGGCTGACACTTTGCCAGCCCCAACGGATCAATCCACGTCAGCGGCTCTGGCGCATACTGATACGGATTCAGGCCGCCAGTAAGACCAGTCGGGCCCTGGCTGATAAAGCGGCCGCACTCCGGATCGTAGTAGCGAAAACGATTATAGTGTAATCCTGTTTCTGCGCCATGGTATTGTCCCTGATAACGCAGCGGCTGGTGGATTTCCTCTTCGTTGCAGGCTCTCACCTGTGCAGTGTGGCCCCAGCCGTGGTAGTCGGCCCACCAGACGATATTGCCCTGGGCATCGGTCAGTTCGCGCGGCAGGCCGGAGGCGTCGTTGTGATACCCGTATATCCGTGCCTCTTTTATGTTCTTGCCCGCCCGGTGGGTGACCAGGGCCAGCGGGGCGAAGCCGTGCTCGTCTTCATAAATCCATAAGTGGCTGCGCTGGTCGCTGTCCCAGATGAAAACCGTGACCCCGCTGGCGTCCTGCTTCCACGTCCGGCGGCCAAAACCATCATAGCCGTAGCGGCAGCATTGGGTTTTGCCGTTGCGGATACTGACCACTTGCTCCAGCTGATGTTCGGCGTTCCAGCGCAGTTGCTGACGGGTGTTGCGATTGCTGTCACTGTATCTGGCGGCTCAGTCGTCCGGCCTGGTCATACTGATAGCGGCTGTAAATCGCCCCCTGGCTGCGGCGCACCTCCCGGTGCAGGGCATCACGTTCACTTTCGCAGATAATCCGCTGGTCAAGGTTGACCTGAATACGGTGGCCGTTTCCGTAATAACTGTTTTTCAGCTGCCGTCCGGCAGGATGGTGTGGGTGCGGTGGCCGGTTTCGTCATAGTGATGGCGTAACAGATAATCGTGGCTACGAATCATCTGGCGTTCAGTGATAAGCTGGCTGGTGGCGTCCCACTCAAACTCTGTCCGTCCGCCGGGGGTGATGGCGGTTATCAGTCGCCCCATCAGGTCATAGCGGTAACGGCGGGTGATGCCGTCAAAGCCGCATTCGCAGACAGGATTATCATTGTGGTCATACTGGCGGGTGTAGCGGGCGCCGTTTTCACTGACCAGCGCACTCAGGCGGCGGGCGATGTCATATTCATACCTGACCTGATGCCCGGCAGCATCGGTGCGGCTCAGGGGCTGACCATCGCCGGCATACTGCCAGCGGGTGACCTGGCCCTGCGGGTCGCGCCAGGCGGTGAGCCTTTGCCAGCGGTCATAACTGAAGGTTTCCGTGCCGCCGTCAGGGTGAGTGATTTTCACCAGCAGGCCATCCTGACGGTGAAGCATCTGTGTGCGGTTGCCTGCGGCGTCAGTCTGCTCCCTCAGCCAGCCATAACGGTCATAGTCATACGTGGTGGTGCGACCACTGCAGTCAGTGTGGCGGGTGACCAGCCCGGCACTGTTGTAAGTGGGACGCTGAATACCGGAAGCAGCATCGCAAATCCTGGTCAGGTTGCCCTGGTCATCGTGGTTGTATTCGGTTATCCGTCCCGCTTCGTCCATCATGCGGATAAGATTGCCCACAACATCATAGGTGAACTCCTGTCTGCTGCCGTGCATGTCAGTAATACTGCGCGGCAGGTTCCAGCGCGGGTGCCAGTCGAAGTCGGTGGTTTCACCGTCCGGGGCGATGATTTTCATCAGGTTGCCGCGTTCATCATAATAACAGCGGGTCAGCGGTCCGGCGGTTAAGCGGGGTGTAGCGATATTTTGACGCTTTGGCCATCGTACCTGCGGTGGGTAACATCAGCCATCCATTAATGTACAAGAACTGTTCATGCAAGCGGCGTAATCAGGCGGTCGGGCTTATCGTGTGACGGAAATTCTATTATAATGATCGTCTTTTTCATTCAGTTGTGACACTCGGCTAACGCGGTGATTTACCACCGACGGCTAAGTTAAGGGATATCTCATGCGTACAGAATATTGTGGGCAGCTCGGTCTGTCTCACGTCGGGCAACAGGTGACGCTGTGTGGTTGGGTCAACCGTCGCCGTGATCTTGGTAGCCTTATCTTTATTGATATGCGTGACCGTGAAGGTATTGTCCAGGTCTTTTTCGATCCGGATCGGGCAGAGGTGTTAAAGCTGGCATCTGAACTGCGCAATGAGTTCTGCATTCAAATCACCGGTACGGTACGTGCGCGTGATGACAAAAACGTCAACAGAGATATGGCGACCGGGGAGATTGAAATTCTGGCATCTTCCCTGACGATTATTAATCGTGCTGAAGCGTTGCCACTCGATAGTAATCACGTCAATACAGAAGAAGCCCGACTGAAATATCGCTACCTTGATCTGCGTCGCCCTGAAATGGCACAACGTTTGAAAACACGCGCGAAAATCACTAGTTTTGTGCGTCGTTTTATGGATGATCATGGTTTCCTTGATATTGAAACCCCGATGCTGACGAAAGCGACGCCAGAAGGTGCTCGCGATTATCTGGTGCCGAGCCGCATTTATAAAGGTAAGTTCTACGCTCTGCCGCAATCTCCCCAGCTTTTTAAGCAGCTGCTGATGATGTCCGGATTCGATCGCTATTATCAGATAGTCAAATGTTTCCGCGACGAGGATTTGCGTGCTGACCGCCAGCCAGAATTTACCCAGATCGATGTGGAAACTTCCTTTATGACCGCGTCACAGGTACGCGAAGTGATGGAAGATCTTATCCGCCAGTTGTGGCTGGAAATAAAAGGGGTTGATCTGGGGCCATTTCCGGTAATGACTTTTGCGGAAGCTGAACGTCGTTATGGTTCAGATAAACCCGATCTGCGTAACCCGCTGGAGCTTATCGATATTGCTGACCTGGTTAAGACGGTGGAATTTGCTGTATTCTCTGGCCCGGCAAATGATGCGAAAGGGCGTGTGGCTGCGCTGCGTGTACCTGGCGGCAGCGCACTGACCCGCAAGCAAATTGATGAATACGGTAAGTTTGTTCAGGTTTATGGCGCCAAAGGGCTGGCATGGATGAAGGTCAATGAGCGGAGCAAAGGAATCGAAGGTGTTAACAGTCCGGTGGCGAAATTCCTCACTGCCAATATCACCGAAGCTATCCTTGCACGAACGGCTGCCGAAGATGGCGATCTGATTTTCTTTGCGGCAGGCGATAAGAAAGTGGTTGCCGATGCTTTGGGTGCGCTGCGCCTGAAAGTGGGCAATGATCTGAAACTGACCGACGAATCGCGTTGGGCACCGTTGTGGGTCATCGATTTCCCGATGTTCGAAGACGATGGGGCCGGTGGGCTGAGCGCAATGCATCATCCGTTTACTTCGCCGAAAGATATGACTGCGGACGAGTTGCAGGCAGCGCCAGAAGAGGCAGTCGCGAATGCTTACGATATGGTTATCAACGGTTATGAAGTCGGCGGTGGCTCGGTTCGTATCCATAATGGTGATATGCAGCAGACGGTCTTTGGCATTCTGGGGATCGAGGAGCAGGAACAACGTGAAAAATTTGGTTTCCTGCTTGATGCCCTGAAATATGGCACGCCGCCACACGCGGGCCTGGCATTTGGTCTGGATCGTCTGACGATGTTGCTGACCGGGACCGATAATATCCGTGATGTGATTGCTTTTCCGAAAACGACCGCTGCGGCTTGTCTGATGACTGAAGCGCCCAGTGTTGCCAATCCAGTGATGTTGACTGAACTGGGAATTCAGGTGGCGGTGAAAGAGAAGCCGACTTCTGCCGGTGAAGAATGAGATGACATTTAAGCGCCCGGTCTCTGTGCTGGTGGTGATTTATGCCGCCGATACCAAACGGGTGCTTATGCTGCAACGGCGCGATGATCCTGCTTTCTGGCAATCGGTAACAGGTAGCCAGGAGGCAGGAGAAAGCGCCAGACAAGCCGCGATGCGCGAAGTAAAGGAAGAGGTGGCAATTGATATTGCCAGCGAGAAACTGATCTTAACCGACTGCCAGCGCAAAGTGGAGTTTGATATATTTCCTCAGTTTCGTCATCGCTATGCGCCCGGTGTTGAACGCAATACCGAGTATTGGTTCTGCCTTGCGCTTCCTCACCAGCGGCAAATTGCTCTGACAGAGCATCTGTCATACCGTTGGATTAATGCGGAGGAGGCTGCGGCATTGACCAAATCGTGGAATAACCGACAAGCGATTGAAGAATTTGTAATTAACGTCGTCTGAAAGGGCGCGCTTCTGGAGAGTTTTTTATGGCAGGTCATAGTAAATGGGCCAACACTAAACACCGCAAAGCAGCACAGGATGCTAAACGCGGTAAGATTTTTACTAAAATCATTCGTGAGCTGGTGACTGCCGCTCGCCTGGGCGGGGGGGATGTCGCCTCCAACCCCCGTCTGCGTGCTGCAGTGGATAAGGCACTGTCTAATAATATGACCCGTGATACCCTGAATCGTGCGATTGCCCGTGGTGTCGGTGGGGATGAAGGTGCCAATATGGAAACCATCATCTATGAAGGTTATGGCCCAGGGGGGACGGCAGTGATGGTCGAATGTCTAAGCGACAACCGTAACCGCACTGTTGCCGAGGTTCGCCACGCTTTCAGTAAAACCGGGGGCAATCTCGGTACCGATGGTTCCGTAGCCTACATTTTCAGCAAAAAAGGGGTGATCTCTTTTGAAGCGGGAGATGAAGATGTCATTATGGAGGCCGCACTGGAAGCGGGCGCGGAAGATGTTATTGCCTATGATGATGGCGCAGTAGATGTCTATACCGCATGGGAAGAGATGGGCGCGGTACATGATGCACTGGAAGCAGCGGGGCTGAAAGCGGACAACGCAGAAGTTTCGATGATCCCGTCAACCAAAGCAGATATGGATGCAGAAACGGCACCGAAACTGTTACGTCTCATCGATATGCTGGAAGATTGCGACGACGTACAGGAAGTTTACCATAATGGTGAAATATCTGATGAGATCGCCGCTACACTGTGATTGCTGTGATTTTCTATCGGGAGATGCGCGATGGCGATTATTCTCGGGATTGATCCGGGGTCACGCATTACCGGTTATGGTGTTATTCGCCAGCTTGGACGGCAGTTGAGTTATCTTGGCAGCGGCTGCATTCGTATGAAAGTGGATGATTTGCCATCACGCCTGAAACAGGTCTATGCGGGGGTGACGGAAATTATCACCCAATTTCAGCCAGACTATTGTGCAATCGAGCAGGTTTTTATGGCTAAAAATGCCAGTTCTGCGCTCAAACTGGGTCAGGCACGAGGGGTGGCGATTGTGGCGGCAACCAATCAGAACCTGCCGGTTTTTGAGTATGCAGCAAGGCAGGTCAAGCAAACAGTGGTGGGCATCGGTAGCGCCGATAAGAGTCAGGTACAGCATATGGTTCGCACGTTGCTTAAACTCCCTGCCAATCCTCAGGCCGATGCCGCAGATGCGTTGGCTATTGCGATCACGCACTGCCATATCAGCCAGAATGTCGCACAGCTTGCTGATAAACGACTTAATCTGGCGCGTGGACGTCTGCGTTAACCATAAATCAGGCTGGATATTTATCCAGCCTTTTTTTATGATACAGCGGATGCATCAATTCAGGAGAAGTACGTGATAGGCCGACTCAGAGGTATCATTCTCGAAAAGCAACCACCACTGGTATTGCTGGAAACCGCAGGTGTAGGCTATGAAGTTTATATGCCAATGACCTGTTTTTATGAGCTGCCGGAAGCAGGGCAGGAAGCGACTGTTTTCACACATTTAGTGGTGCGTGAAGATGCACAACTGCTCTATGGTTTTAACAATAAACAAGAGCGCACGTTGTTTAAAGAGTTGATTAAAACCAATGGGGTCGGGCCAAAACTGGCGCTGGCGATCCTGTCGGGGATGTCAGCTCAGCAGTTTGTTGAGGCGGTTGAGCATGAAGCGTTGTCAGCACTGGTGAAATTGCCAGGGATTGGTAAAAAAACCGCCGAGCGCCTGATTGTCGAAATGAAAGATCGTTTTAAAGGATTGCATGGTGATTTGTTTACATCGGCAGATCAACCGATACCAACATCATTATCCTCAGGTTTAGCCAATGATGATGCTGAACAGGAAGCTGTGGCTGCGCTGACGGCATTGGGTTATAAACCGCAGGAAGCGAGCCGGATGATAAGCAAAGTTGTTCATCCAGGGGCAAGCAGTGAAACGCTGATTCGTGATGCGTTGCGAGCGGCATTGTGAGGTAAAGGATGATTGAAGCAGACAGGCTGGTATCGGCTGATAGCGTCGAACCGGAAGAAACGGCAGATCGCGCTATTCGTCCTAAATGGCTGGCGGAATACATTGGCCAGCCACAGGTTCGTTCACAAATGGAAATTTTTATCCAGGCGGCGAAACGACGCGGCGATGCACTGGATCATCTGTTGATTTTCGGGCCGCCGGGGCTGGGGAAAACAACGCTGGCGAATATCGTGGCCAATGAAATGGGCGTCAATCTGCGTACCACTTCTGGCCCGGTGCTGGAAAAAGCGGGTGATCTCGCGGCGATGCTGACGAATCTCGAACCGCATGATGTGTTGTTTATTGATGAAATTCATCGTCTTTCACCAGTAGTGGAAGAGGTGCTCTACCCGGCAATGGAAGATTATCAGCTGGATATTATGATTGGTGAAGGGCCGGCGGCTCGATCCATCAAAATTGATCTACCGCCCTTTACGTTGATTGGCGCAACTACGCGCGCGGGTTCGTTAACGTCACCGCTGCGTGATCGTTTTGGTATTGTCCAGCGGCTGGAGTTTTATCAGGTTGCTGATCTGCAATATATCGTTAGTCGTAGCGCCAGTTTTATGGGACTGGAGATGAGCGATGAAGGCGCGCTGGAGGTCGCCCGCCGTGCGAGGGGAACGCCGCGGATTGCGAATCGCTTACTGCGTCGGGTGCGTGATTTCGCAGAAGTACGTCACGATGGACGGATTTCGCGAGAAATCGCGGCGCAGGCGCTGGATATGCTAAATGTTGATGTAGAAGGATTTGATTATATGGATCGCAAGCTGTTACTGGCGGTGATTGACAAATTCTTTGGTGGGCCAGTAGGGCTCGATAATCTGGCTGCGGCTATCGGTGAAGAGCGGGAAACCATCGAGGATGTGCTGGAACCCTATCTGATCCAGCAGGGTTTTTTACAGCGTACACCACGAGGTCGTATGGCGACAGTGCGTGCCTGGGAACACTTTGGTATCACGCCACCAACAACGCCATGATCCACTCCGGCTAACCCGTCTCATGGCCAGAGAAAAGCTCAGGCGGTGTTTTTTTTCATCATACTGATGATAAACAGTGCGGTGGCACACAGGACGACGGACGGGCCCGCAGGGGTGTCATAACATGCGGAGAAGGCCAGTCCCCCGGTGACCGCTATTATTCCTGCGCCAACGGCAATGGCCGCCATTTGCTCTGGTGTACGGGAAAAGCGGCGTGCGGTGGCGGCGGGGATGATCAGCAACGAAGTAATAATCAACGCACCAACAAATTTCATCGCGATACCAATCGTCAGCGCGGTGACCAGCATCAACAGTAATTTCACACGTTGTAGTTTTACACCATCAACAAATGCCAGATCCGGACTGATGGTCATCGATAACAGATTACGCCACTGCCAGAGCATGATGATCAGTACAATAACCACGCCGATGGTAATAACGAGCAAATCCTGTGGTGTGACTGCCAGCAGATCACCAAACAGATATGCCATCAGGTCGATACGAACATTGGCCATCAGACTCACAACCACCAGACCCAGAGACAACGCGCTGTGTGCCATGATCCCCAGTAATGTATCCAGCGCCAGGTGAGGGCGTTTTTCGAGCCATACCAGGCCAGCGGCAAGTAACAGCGTGACGGCAATCACGGCATAAAATGGATCGATATTCAGCAATAAACCGAAAGCGACACCCAGTAAAGAGGCATGTGCCAGAGTATCACCAAAATAGGACATCCGGCGCCAGACGACAAACGACCCCAGTGGCCCGGCAGCACAGGCGAGTATGACGCCAGCCAGCCAGCCAGGTAACAGTATTTCAATCATGATCGCGGGTTCCCTGGTTGCAGATTTCTTGTTCTTGTCGATGGTGATGGCGATGATTATGGTGATGTCGATAGAAACCTAACTGTTCAGCGCCGTGAGAACCAAACATAGAGATGAATTGCGGGTGCAAGGAGACCACCTCTGGCGTACCCGAGCAGCAGATATGTTGGTTCAGACACAGCACTTCATCGGTTTTTGCCATCACCAGATGCAGGTCATGAGAAACCATTAATACCGCACAGTGAAACTCCTGGCGGAGTTGATTAATCAGGTCGTACAGTGCCACCTGGCCGTTAACATCGACCCCTTGAGTGGGCTCATCCAGCACCAGCAATTGTGGTTGATTGAGCAGCGCACGGGCGAGCAGGACTCGCTGAGTTTCCCCGCCGGAGAGCTTCTGCATTGGTGCATCGATCAGATGCCCGGCCTGTACCCGTTGCAGGGCGGGTAAAATATCTCGTTCCCGGGTCGCCGGGCGCAGGCGTAAAAAACGACTGACGGTTAATGGCATGGTAGCGTCGAGGTAGATTTTTTGTGGAACGTAGCCAATGCGCAGATTGTGCTGGCGCTTAATCGTACCGCTAGTCGGTGTCACCAGACCCAGCACGACACGCACCAGGGTTGATTTACCTGCGCCATTAGGGCCCAGTAAGGTCAGGATTTCGCCAGATATAAGCGTCAGCGAAATATCGGACAGGATATGTCGGTGGTTAAAGACGACAGAAATATTTTCCAGTGTGACCAGCGTTGTCATATCAAGTCAGAGATTACATAAAGAAGTTTAATGTTATAATATCACAATTCTCTCAGGTATCATGCTGGAACTAATTATTATGTTACATAAAAAAACGCTTCTTTGCGCAGGATTAGGTGCTTTTCTTTTATTCAGCCAAAGCGGGCTGGCTCATGCCGCTGTTGTCACGTCAATAAAGCCCCTTGGGTTTATTGCTTCCGCGATCACCAATGGCATCACCGAGACCCAGGTTCTGCTGCCAGATGGTACTTCAGAGCATGATTATGCATTACGTCCTTCCGATATAAAACGCTTACAGAACGCAGAGTTAGTTGTATGGGTTGGTCCGGAAATGGAGGCGTTTATGGCTAAGCCGATGCAGCGCATTGCTGCAGACAGAAAAGTCACGATTGCCGAACTGGAGGGGGTAAAACCTTTACTCATAAAAGGGGAAGAGGACGGTGATGACGATCATCATTCCAGCGCTAAAAATCATGATCACAATCATGATCATGGCATCTACAATATGCATTTATGGCTATCACCGGAAATAGCACAGCTTTCAGCAGTTGCAATTCATGATAAATTGTTGGAACTTATGCCGCAGAATCGATCTTTGCTTGATGCAAATCTGAAACAGTTTGAGGCAAATTTATCTGCCACTAATACGCAGATCGAAAAAGAGCTGGCACCGCTGAAAGGGAAAAAATATTTCGTGTTTCATGATGCTTATGGCTATTTTGAGAAACACTATGGCTTGACGCCACCGGGATACTTCACGATCAACCCGGAAATACAGCCGGGTGCGCAGCGGTTACATGAAATCAGAACACAACTGGTTGAGCAAAAAGCAGTCTGCGTTTTTGCTGAACCACAATTCAGGCCAACGGTTATTGAAGCTGTTGCCCGGGGTACTGCTGTGCGTATGGGAACGCTGGACCCTCTTGGAATAAAAATCAAGCTGGGTAAAGAGAGTTATATGCAGTTCCTGCAGCAACTGGCGAAACAGTATTCAGATTGCCTGAAAGAAAATTAATGAGGAAGTGAATACGTGCAACAGATAGCTCGCGCTGTCACACAGGCCTTTAATAATTTACCACGACCCCACCGTATTATGCTGGGGTCACTGAGCGTACTGACCATCGCGGTCGCCTCCTGGCGTCCCTATATTTACTATCCGGAATCAATATCTGTCGCGGGTATCAGCGCTATTTCACCAGAAAGTACAGAACTGCATACGCTGTTACCGGAGGCTTCCGAACCGATTGATGAAACACCGCAGGAAGAAGAGGCGATTCCCCAGGATGAACTGGATGAGAAAGCGGAAAGTGACGTAAACAGTTATGAGTATGTCGTGTCTACCGGGGATACGCTAAGTAGTATCCTGAGCCAGTATGGTATTGATATGAGCGATATCTCCCGGCTCTCTTCGACTGATAAGGCATTGTATAATCTGAAAATAGGTCAACAGCTATCCTGGACACTCACCGCAGAAGGTAATTTACAACGCCTCACCTGGGAAGTGTCACGCCGTGAAACCCGCACTTATGATCGTATCGCGAATGGCTTTAAGATGAGTAGCGAACTGTTAAAAGGGGAGTGGGTAAATAGTGTATTGAAAGGGGTTGTCGATGGTAGTTTTGTCGCGAGTGCACGGGCAGCGGGTCTCACCAGCAGCGAAGTGAGTTCAGTGATCAAAGCAATGCAATGGCAGATGGATTTTCGCAAACTGCGCAAAGGTGACCAATTCTCTGTATTGATGTCAAGTGAAATGCTGGATGGTAAGCGCGAGCAAAGCCAGTTATTGGGGGTTCGGCTACAGTCGGAGGGCAAGGATTACTATGCATTCCGTGCTGAAGATGGAAAATTTTATGACCACAACGGTGTTGGGTTAGCAAAAGGATTTATGCGTTTTCCGACAGCACGCCAGTATCGCGTTTCATCACATTTTAATCCGCGTCGCCTGAACCCAGTGACGGGACGTATTGCACCGCATCGCGGCGTTGATTTCTCTATGCCACCAGGAACGCCAGTGCTGGCTGTCGGTGATGGTGAAGTCGTCGTTGCCAAACGCAGTGGTGCGGCGGGAAATTATATTGCTCTTCGTCATGGTCGCAGCTACACCACGCGCTATATGCATTTGAATCAGTTGCTGGTGAAACCAGGACAGAAAGTGAAACGCGGTGATCGTATTGCGCTTTCTGGTAATACAGGTCGCTCGACCGGGCCCCATCTGCATTATGAGGTCTGGATCAATCAGCAGGCGGTTAATCCGCTGACAGCGAAGTTACCACGCACGGAAGGACTCAGTGGTGCTGATCGTAGCAGTTATCTGGTACAGGTGAAAGAAATGCTCCCGCAGTTACAATTTGATTAGCTAGTTATCGATAAAAACCGGTGCGTCAGTATTGAGCCTGACCAGTGACAATCCCGGTCACTCAAAAGCGATCGGGATAAGTCGGGTTATGGCAATCCGATTATCACCTGCGATTACGCCCGTATTTTCTTATGCAAAACAGATGTGAATCAGGCATGGAAACAAAAAAGAACAATCCTGAATATATCCCGGAATTTAAAAAGTCTTTTTTACACCCTCGCTACTGGGGGTCATGGCTGGGGGTGCTGGCTTTTGCTGCATGTGCGCTGACTCCTCCTGCCTTTCGCGATCCGCTGCTCGGTAAACTGGGACGTCTGGTGGGCAGAGTAGCAAAAAGTGCGCGTCGCCGGGCACAAATCAATTTGTTGTATTGTTTCCCGGAAAAGAGCGAGCAGGAGCGGGAGGCGATTATTGATGACATGTATACCTCTGCACCGCAATCAATGGCCATGATGGCTGAACTTGGCTTGCGTGATCCACAGCGCGTCCTTTCTCGTGTCGACTGGCAGGGTAAAGAGATCATTGACGCGATGCGACGCAATAATGAAAAAGTGATTTTCCTGGTGCCACATGGCTGGGGAGTTGATATTCCAGCGATGCTGATGGCGTCTGGCGGCCAGAAAATGGCGGCGATGTTTCATAATCAGGGAAATCCCGTTTTTGATTATGTCTGGAATACCGTCAGACGCCGTTTTGGCGGGCGTATGCACGCGCGTAATGATGGTATCAAGCCTTTTATCCAGTCAGTGCGCCAGGGGTACTGGGGCTATTATCTGCCTGATCAGGATCATGGCGCAGAGCACAGCGAATTTGTTGATTTTTTCGCGACTTATAAAGCAACATTACCGGCGATTGGTCGTCTGATGAAAGTTTGTCATGCCCGTGTGGTGCCATTGTTCCCGGTTTATAACGGTAAAACGCATCGCCTGACGGTGCTGGTACGCCCTCCGATGGATGATTTGCAGACCGCCGATGATCACACCATTGCGCGGCGAATGAATGAAGAGGTCGAGATTTTCGTCAAACCGCACAGCGAACAATACACCTGGATACTCAAACTGCTGAAGACGCGCAAACCCGGTGAAATCGAGCCTTATCGACGTAAAGAGCTCTTTAGCGGAAAAAAATAATCGTTTTTTATTATAACGTGTCTTCTGCCAGCATCATGCTGACAGAAAACGGCACGCCTTTGCGGAATCCTTTTATTCGACCCGCAAAATGCGGGTGGTATTCGTGCTACCGACGATACTCATCATATCGCCTTCGGTGATGATAACGAGGTCACCGCAGGCCAGATAACCTTTATCACGGAGCAGCGTTATTGCATCATGGGCGGCAGCAATTCCACTATTATGGCTATCGAAATAGACCGGCGTCACACCACGGTACATGGCAGTCAGGTTCAGTGTACGCTCATGACGGGAGAGGGCAAAAACAGGCAGACCAGAACTGATGCGCGAGGTGAACAGGGGAGTGCGACCGGATTCCGTCATGGTAATGATGGCGGTCACGCCCTTCAGATGATTGGCGGCATACATGGCCGACATCGCGATAGTTTCTTCAACATTATCAAACTGGACATCGAGACGATGTCGGGAAACATTCAGGTTCGGCATTTTTTCTGTCCCCAGACAGACCTCAGCCATCGCGGCCACGGTTTCTGATGGATACTGACCAGCTGCTGTTTCTGCTGACAGCATAACCGCGTCAGTCCCATCAAGAACGGCGTTAGCAACATCCATCACTTCTGCACGGGTTGGCATAGGATTCGTGATCATCGACTCCATCATTTGTGTCGCAGTGATCACTGCACGGTTTAGCTGACGGGTGCGACGAATCAATGTTTTCTGGATACCAGCCAGTTCCGGATCGCCGATATCCACACCGAGATCACCACGTGCGACCATGACCACATCAGAGGCCATAATCACATCATCCATTGCCTGCTGATCGCGAACCGCTTCCGCGCGTTCTACTTTTGCGACAATCTGCGCGTCACAACCGGCTTCACGAGCGAGACGACGCGCATAGCGCAGATCTTCGCCACAGCGTGGAAAAGAGACGGCCAGATAATCAACACCAATTTTGGCCGCGATAGCGATATCGGCGATATCTTTTTCTGTCAGTGCGCGGGCGGACAGCCTCCCTCCCTGTTTATTGATGCCTTTATTATTAGATAACGGCCCGCCAGTAATGACCTCGGTAAAGATCTTCAGTCCCTGCACCTCGTCAACTTTCAACCGCACGCGGCCATCATCCAGCAACAGGATATCGCCAGCAACCACGTCAGCGGGTAAATTCTTATAATCAACACCGACTTTTCCGCTATCGCCTTCATCCTCTGCCAGGCCAACATCGAGCAAAAATTTATCACCGGTATTGAGGAAAATTTTTCCTTCCCTGAACGTTGATATGCGAATTTTAGGGCCCTGTAAATCGGCAAGAATAGCAACATGGCGTCCCAGTTTTGCGGCAATTTGCCGGACTTTACTGGCGCGGGCTTGATGATCTTCTGCGCTACCGTGAGAAAAATTCATTCGTACGACATTAGCACCGGCAACAACCACTTTTTCAAGATTATTATCGCGATCGGTCGCCGGACCTAAGGTTGTCACGATTTTGGTTCTGCGCAATCTGCTGGACATCTCATACTCCAGTGGCTAAAGCAACGCGGGTGTTGCAATGAATAAAAAAACAATCATGGTAAACCGGCAGAATGGTTGCGTCAGGCAACGCTAAAAATGAGTGCTTCTGACCGGTTTGTGCGTTATCGCTGGTATATCAGCAACGGATTATCAAAGTGCAATCTCTGTAATACTTCCTTGACTTTTCTCATGTTATCTCTGAATTTTATCTGCTGTTTCAGGGTACGAAGTGTCGCTCTGTACATTCATCACCGCTGCCAGCAACGCCTGGTGAGAGGGACGCTAAAAATATCTGTTTATGACGAATGTTTGCCGGAGAGTCATCGCATAAAAATGCGGTTTTTTTTATGATATAGCTGACTTATGCCCCCTGAAAGCGCATCAGAAGCCATGCTGTATTTCAGAAATAGCTAAAAATAGTAAGATGTAATGTAATAAAATTATAAAAGTAGTCTGGCATAAGTAACAGACTATCAACTGAGGAGAGAGACATGGCGGTAACGCAAACGGCCCAGGCGTGTGATCTGATTATTTTTGGTACGAAAGGCGATTTGGCTCGACGTAAATTGCTGCCATCTTTGTACCAGCTTGAAAAGGCGGGTCAGATTAACCCTGAAACACGCATTATTGGGGTTGGGCGTGCAGACTGGGATAAAGATGCGTATACCCGTGTTGTACGTGAAGCGCTTGAAACCTTTATGCCGGAAGAAATTGATGAAGATTTATGGAAAACCCTGAGTGGACGTCTGGACTTCTGTAATCTTGACGTCAATGATACGTCCGCTTTTACTCGCCTGAGTAAAATGGTTGATCAGAAAAAACGTGTCACGCTCAGTTATTTTGCCATGCCTCCAGCGACGTTTAGTGCAGTTTGTAAAGGTCTGGGTCATGCGAAAATGAATATTTACCCCGCGCGAGTGGTGATGGAAAAGCCGCTCGGCACCTCACTGGAGACTTCCCGCGAAATTAATAATCAGGTTGCGGAGTTTTTCGACGAGAATCAGGTTTATCGTATTGATCATTATCTTGGAAAAGAGACTGTACTCAATCTTCTGGCGTTACGTTTTGCGAATGCCCTGTTTGTCAATAACTGGGATTGTCGTACGATCGATCATGTTGAAATTACTGTTGCCGAAGAGGTCGGTATTGAGGGGCGTTGGGGATATTTCGATAAAACCGGACAAATGCGCGATATGATCCAGAATCATCTGTTGCAGATCCTGTGTATGATCGCCATGTCCCCGCCAGCCGATCTCAGTGCCGATAGCATCCGTGATGAAAAAGTCAAAGTACTGAAATCGCTGCGGCGCATTGATCGTTCGAATATACATGAGAAAACGGTGCGTGGTCAGTATACCGCAGGCTTTGTGCAGGGCAAAAAAGTACCTGGTTATCTTAATGAAGAAGGGGCGAATAGTACCAGTCGCACGGAGACTTTTGTGGCTATCCGGGTTGATATTGACAACTGGCGATGGGCTGATGTGCCATTTTATTTACGGACGGGAAAACGTTTGCCCACTAAATGCTCAGAAGTTGTTGTCTACTTCAAAACACCTGAACTGAATCTGTTCAAAGATAACCGATCTGAATTACCGCAAAATAAGTTAACCATACGCCTGCAACCGGATGAAGGTGTTGATATCCAGATCCTTAATAAAGTCCCCGGACTTGATCATAAACATAATTTGCAAACGACGAAGCTGGATCTGAGCTATTCACAAACTTTCAATCATTCACATCTGGCTGATGCTTATGAACGTTTGTTGCTGGAGGCGATGCGTGGTATCCAGGCGCTGTTTGTTCGCCGTGATGAAGTGGAAGCCGCGTGGCGCTGGGTTGACTCTATTACCGACGCCTGGGCGGCTGATAATGATTTGCCAAAACCATACCAGGCAGGCACCTGGGGACCGATGGCCTCTGTCGCGATGATCACCCGCGATGGTCATTCATGGAGTGAATTTGAGTGATCGTAATCTGACGTGAATGCGTTCAGTAACAGATCAGGATGACAGAACTGCTGACCCCAGGAGAAGGAAACTGCTGGGGTTTGCGACATCGGTATAGATTGTTTCGAGAAGTGATAATAGATCACTTGCTAATTAAGGTGACGGTGTCACATTTTGGTCGGCTGAATATTGATACGGGATGCCAGTCACAGATAACCGCGGGTCTTATCAGATGACCCGATCGGCTAAAATAAGATCAAATATCACTCGATTATCCCAGAACCTGAACAGATGATACAGCCAGCTGCGCTCGCATAATCGCGTCATCAATATTTTCTGCTATTGCCAAAACCACGCCCAGCCGCCGGGAACCATCAATTTCTGGTTTACCAAACAAACGTATTTGCAAACCTGCACCGACAGCCGCCTGAATATTATCAAAGGTGATATTCTGGCTGGTTAACTGTGGCAGAATAACCGCAGAGGCGGCCGGGCCGTACTGGCGAATAGTACCGATAGGCAGACCAAGAAAAGCACGAACATGCAGCGCAAATTCGGAGAGATCCTGAGAAATCAGGGTCACCAGGCCAGTATCGTGGGGGCGTGGGGCCACTTCACTAAAAATAACCTCATCGCCGCAGATAAAAAATTCGACGCCAAACAGGCCATAACCGCCAAGAGCTAGCACCACCTGACGCGCAATATCCTGGGCGCGTGCTAATGTCGCCTCGCTCATATGTTGTGGTTGCCATGATTCGCGATAGTCTCCCTCCTCCTGATGATGACCGATAGGAGGGCAGAAATGGATACCATCAATGGCACTGATAGTGAGCAGGGTAATTTCAAAATCGAATCTGACCACACCTTCGACAATCACCCGGCCACTCCCTGCACGCCCGCCTTGTTGTGCATAATTCCAGGCATCGATCAGTTGCCCATGATGACGAATCAGGCTTTGTCCTTTACCTGAAGAACTCATGACCGGTTTGACAATACAGGGCAGACCGATATCACTCACAGCAATACGGAAGCTTTCTTCGCTGTCAGCAAAGCGGTAAACAGAAGTCGGTAACCGTAGATCTTCGGCGACCAGCCGACGAATATCTTCCCGGTTCATCGTAATTTTGACCGCCTGGGCGGCAGGAACTACTTTTTGCCCGGCTCGTTCCAGCTCTGGCAGGATATCGGTGGCGATGGCTTCGATTTCAGGTACGATAAAGTCAGGTTTTTCCTTGAGGATCAACGCCCGCAATGCGTTATCATCCAGCATATTGATGACGTATGAACGATGAGCAATATGCATCGCTGGCGCGTCGCGATAACGATCTACCGCAATGATTTCTATCCCCAGTCGCTGGCATTCAATCGCGATTTCCTTACCCAGTTCACCGGAGCCTAATAACATTACCCGAGTTGCTGCAGGGCGCAGTGCTGTGCCTAATAGAGTCATAACGGATTTCCGTAGTTATAAATTACGTTGTATTGTAAAGGAAAACGTTTGCGCCTGTCTTTATTATTCATCATTTCGTTAATTTAGCGCCTGGCCCATCAGATGTTATTGACGCGGCCAGTGTCGCCAGCAACGCCTGATGGAAGCAACGTTAAATGTGCCGGATGCAGCGCGTGGCTGCTGTTCGTGAGTGGCGTATATTATTTAGTTTTGGCTTCATAAGGCAGGCGAGAGAGTGAGGCGGATGTCAGACGATGGGCGATCAGACGGTCACGAAACCAGCCACGCAGATGCTCTGGTTGTGCTTTCTCAACGGATTCTGCGATAACCGGCATATTGTAGCGTTCTTTGAAAGCAACTCCCGCAGCAGCAAGATCCACATTAACCTTGTCCATTTCATGTTGCGACAGTTTAGCCAGATTTTTTTCCACTCTTTTCTCCTGCATGCGCTGAAAATGAAAAAGTACAATATCAGACCGGTCTGTGACCCCGGATGGTCATATTATACCCTGTTATTCTGGCTCTGGGCAGTGCTCGAAATCCTCACCTGCTACGTGTAGGCTACGGTTTTGCCGTGCTATCCGTATCATGCTTTAACTTTATTCATCACGAACTGGAAAAAGTATTGCCGTCAACTATGCTTATAAAGCGAGGCAATTGAGCCATATCTTTTGTCTCTATTCAATGCCAATTTTTAGCGCACGGCTCTCTCCCTGGAGCCATTACCCTGGACCGAACACAGGAATTGTGCTCGGTCTTTTTTTATTACCAATGTATCTGAGCTTGTTTTATAAGATTTTGCTGTCTCAGGCATCCGGTAAGTGTCAAGACAGTTATCACCCCTGTTTAATTTAAACTGCCTGTTTTTCCCGTTCCGGATTTAATGTTACCGGGCCCTCCGGCTGCCAGTTTCTTGTCTTCCCTGACCCGCGCTCCGGATGCGCTTTCTGTGCCTGACGATACAGTTCATCACGCTGTTTCAGCAGGGCCCTGTCTTCACCACGATGCCGTTCCGCTGGCGTGACATAGCGTATTCCACTGTGACGGTGCTCTTCGTTATACCACCGGGTAAATTTCTCCACCCAGGTACGGGCATCCTCCAGCGTCCTGAACCCCGATGATGGCCACTGCGGCACATACTTCAGCGTCCGGAACAGCGATTCCACATACGCATTATCATTACTCACCCGTGGCCGGCTGTGGGATGGCGTGATATTCAGCTCATGCAGTTTCACCTACAGCGTCTGCGATTTCATCGCCGGACCGTTATCGGCGTGCAGGACCAGCGGCTGTCGCCAGCAGCCTTCCCGCATCACACTGCGCTGCATCAGGGCGGCTGCCTGTTCACCGCTTTCTGTCTCATGCACTTCGTAACCCGTAATTTTTCGGCTGTACAGGTCGGTTATCAGATACAGATAATACCAGCGGCCACTCACCACAGAGGGCAGCCAGGTGATGTCCCATGTCCACACCTGGCAGGGACCTGTCGCCGTAAAGGTCGTCGGGGCAGCCACCTTCTGCCGCCGGGCCTGACGTCCCCGCCGGTGAACCTCACCGGAACGACGCAGTATGCGGTAAAAGGTCGATTCACTCGCCAGATAAACGCCTTTGTCTGCCAGACGCGGCACGATTTGCGACGGCGGCAGACTGGCATATTCAGGCTGATGACAGGCCTCCCGTATCTGCTGCTCTTCCTCAGGACTCAGGCGGTTAACCGGTACCGGCCTGACGGCTGTCAGACGGCCATCTTCATGATGCTTTTGCCAGCGCTGCCAGGTGCGAAGGCTCAGGTTCACTTCACGGCAGACAACCCTGCGCCGGGCTCCTGCCGCGACGGCCTCATTAATCCACCGGATGAGCTGCTGGCGCTCATGTGCAGGTGTCAGTCGTCCCCGTCCGTTTCCCCGTAGTAATCCCTGAGCTTTTTTCGCAGTACCAGTATCGCTGCCGCCTCCGCCAGAGCTTTCTCCTTACGCACCAGCTCTCTCTTCAGCTGTTTAATCTCTTTCTGGCTCTGCTTCAGGGCTGCTTTATCTTCCGGTGCGGAAATCTGTAAAAAAGCCTGCTTCCACTGAATAATCTGTTCCGGATAAAGACCTTTTTTACGGCAGTATTCTGCCACTTCAGCCTCACTGAGTGTGGCGGTTTCGACTATCACGGCGAAGCGTGCTTCTGCTGACCACTGGTCGGTTGTTTTCTCTGCGCCGGGCACGGGCTTCCCCTCTGATTTGGCCTGATTACGCCAGTTACAGAGGGTAGCTTCGGATATTCCTTCCATTTGTGCAACGGTGGAAACCGACATGTTGTAGGGGGGCAATAATTTAGCCAGTATCGCTGGTCATGTATTCAACGTGTTTATCATGTTGTATAATCACTCTTTTTAACAGGTGCGCCAGATGGCTAAAATTGATGTAACATGCCCGTTTTGTCAACAAACTGAACCCGTTAAAAAGCATGGTCTGGGCAAAGCTGGATTTCAGCGCTATCGCTGTCAGTCATGCTGCCGTACTTTCCAGGTCGATTACGCTTACCGTGCCTGCCTGCCCGGCATGAAAGAACAAATTGTTGACCTTGCCATGAATAATGCGGGTATCCGCGATACCGCAAGGACTCTGCATATCAGCATTAATGCCGTTGTCCGCACTTTAAAAAACTCGCGCCACGATGTGTAACCACATTGCCGCTGGATAATCTGCAAATCCAGCTTATCTGTGAAGTGGATGAGATGTGGTCTTTTGCTGGCAGTAAAAAGCAGCAACGCTGGCTGTGGTATGCATGGGAGCCTCGCCTCAAACGAATTATTGCTCATACTTTTGGACGCAGAAGCAAAAAGACACTGCGCAGGTTACTGAAATTATTGTCAGGTTTTAATGTTGCCTTCTGGTGTACAGATAACTTCAGTGCTTATGATCTGCTGCCGGATGAAAAACATATCAGGGGTAAGCTTTATACACAGCGGATTGAACGGGAAAACCTGAATTTGCGTAACCGATTAAAGCGACTGAATCGTAAGACTCTGGGGTACTCAAAATCTTTTGAAATGCATGACAGGATCATCGGTACTTTTATTGAGCGCGAATATTATGTTTGAGACGAAATAAACACATTGAATACATCACCCATCATTGAGCATCTATTCTATAGGTATCCCTGGTGTAGGCAGTCTGGGCACGGGTAACGCGGAGAAACTATAGCATACAGGTAATACATGAGGATTTCGGGGACAGCCTGGGATCAGAATGATAGTATCTGATGGTCTTTAATAAATAGAACGTTACCGGCAGGCAAAGTGATGATTGACCTGTGTGATCAGATCATCAAGGAGTTGAAAGCGACGGCGATATTCTGCGCGTTTTTTACTGGCAATCATATCCAGTGGTTTTCGGGAAGATTGTAATGGTAAACGCCAGCGCCAGGGGCCATCAGCTACACTATTGATAGCGTGCCAGAACTCATCATAACTGGCATGAAAGTGCCGCCCTTTACTGAACCGATAGCGCAATGCGCGATAAATATGACCATTATCGCTGACGCCATAAATAGACTGAATATGACTCTTGTTAGCGAAAGCCCAGATAAATTCAACAAGCAGACGTTTAGGGAACAGGCCATAACAGGCGCGGGTTGCCAGCTTAATGGTCTCATGGGGGACATGACGCCGTGGTCCCTGCAAGCCACCAATGATTAATTGCCATTGTTCATCTTGCCGTATGACACTAAAGGTTGCACTGGCCAGTAAGGTTTGCTTGTCATCATGCAGCCATATTGTTGTTTCTCCTTCACGTTCAGATTTACCGGCAGCAGAAACAGATAAGGTGAAACAGGTATCATCCTTACCATGTAGTTGTAGCAAAGGTACGCTATGGGCAGATGTCATTGCGCTAATCAGAAAGCGGGCCGGTAGTGAATCAATAAACTGATAGTGATCGATGATGGCCTGGGCACGTTCTTTTGCGTTTAATTTACGGGTCAGATACTGGCGATGAACTTTGCTCGGCAGAGTGACTTGTGCATAAAGAAGTTGATTAAAGTCAGGACGTGCAGAAAGATTATTCAGCATGTTAAGCGTTGGGCTATAAAATAAAATTGTCCGCAACAGGAATTTAAGTCGATAACTGTGTTTTTGCCAGAGCGGGCCAGGGATCACTCTCCCGGTGATCAAATCGGTGATAATATTTTCATATGACTGGATATTACCGCTGGCGTTCTGAATATCATTTGTCATGGCGCAATGTCTCATTATCATTCAGCGTTTATTTTATGTCCTGGAAATAATAAGATTAATATTCTGATAAATGATATTCTGGATTTGTTTAAACTGTATTGAGGTATAGTGATTTTCACTCAGAAAAACAGATTGCTGTCAATAAAGATAGTTGAATAAATGTGTCGGCGGGATAAAAAATGTACCAAAGTATATCCTTACCTGTATACTGTGGTTTCTCCGCGCTATCCATATCCAGACTGGCTGCGCCTGGTGCGCAGGCTCTTACTTAGAAAATAACTTTCCGTCACGAACCAGTTCGCGGGGATAGTTATTTTTTAGTCGTGAACCCACTTTTTTAGCCAGGCCAAGCGGGATACCGGCAAAGGCGACAATCACTTCTTCCTGTGATGGTAATGTAGCAGGGTAGATATCGCGCCCCTGATACCATTCTTCCGCTTCCGTCTCGGTTAAAGCAAAAGATGAAGAGGCATTCGGTCTGGCAAGGGCGATGACGGCTTCGTGTTGCCAGCGATAGCCTTTATTATGCATTTCAGCCAGACGAATACCCGGGCGTGAAAAACGCAGCTGGCCAATAAGGGATTCCAGCGCCTGAGGAAAGAGCCAAATCTCTTTGTCACGTTGCCAGAGGCGGTGACTAGCCTCCCAGTGTAATCCGACAACGCCAGCCGCAGCGGAGACAGCGGTGATATCTCGCTGGCTTAGCGGGGTAAAAGGAAATTTTCCGGCGTTATACTTGACTGGCGGTAATGGTGCGATGGCGGCAGTTTTGCGTAAACGCGCGACAAAAAAACCTTCACAATCGAAAATCTGTGGAAAGACATGCAGAAAACCTTCCGTTGTTAATGCCTGATAAGCCTCAGGAAACAGAGTATTAAGCGGTAATATCTCCACGGCTTGCGGGTAGCGTGACATTAACTGGTATATGACTTCCTCATTCTCCTGTCGGTTAAGCGTACAGGTTGAATAAACCAGCGTACCGCCTGGGCACAGAGCATGAAAAGCACTGTCAATCAATGCGCACTGAGTTTGCGCAATAGTCTGATTACTTTCCAGTGACCAGTTTTTCAATGCGCTGGCATCTTTACGTATTACGCCTTCGCCAGAGCAGGGGGCATCCAGCAGGATAGCATCGAAGCATTCTGGTAAAGCGGCGCCGAATACCCGGCCATCAAAATGCGTAAGGGCAACATTACTGATCCCACAGCGATTGATGTTGGCATGTAGTACTTTTATCCGGCTGGACGAAAATTCATTCGCGACAACACCACCGCTATTGTCCATCCGGGCAGCGATTTGGGTGGTTTTCGATCCTGGCGCAGCGGCGAGATCCAGGACTGTTTGTGGCCTGTTACCATCAGCAAACAAGGCTGCAACAGGCAACATTGAACTTGCTTCCTGAATATAAAACAAACCACTCAAATGTTCAGCGCTATTCCCGAGTGGCAGAGATTGTTCATTATCTCTTTCAATCCAGAAACCTTCCTGACACCACGGAATGGGAGTCAGTTGCCAGCCATAAGGACTCACACGTTTCAGAAAATCAGCGACGCTGATTTTTAGCGTGTTAACACGTAAACTGCGGCGCAATGGACGCTGACAGGCGGCGATAAAATCGGTGAAAGAAAGATGTGCTGGCATCACTTCACGCATATGAGCGAGAAATTGCTCAGGGAAACAGATTGCGTTTTCAGTCACGGATGTACACCACCTGGAAAATGGATGCGCATTCTAGCATAAATGCTGACGCCAGGAACAGCCTGGCATTAGATTGATACCGCAGATACGCCACTTGTGCCATTGATTTCCCGTCGTCGGCGATGACGCTTCAGATGTCAATAGTTGCGCATATAAGCGGTAGTCTATCCCATCAGGCGCTAATATACGGTTGAATACAGGGAGTATTACTATGGCGTGAATAACTGGTTTGTCCGAAATATATGAAGATTTCAGCGTTTGTCTGGGATCAATATGACTGTTTTTTTTAAATGATTTAATCAGGTTTATTCAGGGGGGAGCCATCCGCTAATTAAGTAACGATATCATAATTAAGTCAGCATGTTACACGATGTTTATCCACAGTGGAATATTCAGCTTGCTGACCGATATTGCCCTGTCAGCGATAAAAATTTTTCCATTACAGCACAGGATAATCAGCGGATAACGTAGCATTTAGCGATAGTGTCATTATAATGGCTTCCGTTCATGCCTGCGGTTTGTTGGCTACGCCCGTTGTCATTGTAATCAGGAAAGTTCATGGAAAATCAACCTAAGTTGAGTAGCAGTAAAGAAGTTATCGCATTTCTGGCTACACGTTACCCCCAGTGTTTTAGCACTGACGGTGAAGCTCGCCCGCTGAAAGTGGGTATTTTTAAGGACATTGTTGAGCGTATTGGTGACGAGATCACTCTCAGTAAAACCCAGCTTCGTGCCGCTTTACGTCTTTATACTTCCAGCTGGCGCTATCTGTATGGTGTCAAGCCGGGGGCAAGCCGTATAGATCTTGATGGCAACCCTTGTGGTGAACTGGAGGAGGAGCATATTGCTCATGCCCGGCAACAACTCGAAGTAGCAAAAGCACGAGTCCAGGCGAAGCGTGCAAATCAGCAAGCTAAACAACGTGAGTCGGCGATAGCAGCGGATCAACAAAAAAAAGAGGATGTCCGACCTGATCGTAAACCTCGTGCTCAGGAACGCCGTAAAAAGCAGGGAAGTGATCAGCGTAAATCACGTGCTGTTGCCGCTAAAGCGCCGGATAAAACGCAACGGGCATCTGTTTCCGACCTGGCAACATTAAATGTGGGTCAGGCACTGAAAGTGAAAATTGGCAATAGCGCAATGGATGCCACGGTTATGGAAATTAACAAAGATGGTGTTCGTGTACGTCTGACTTCTGGCATGTTCATGATTGTACGCGCAGAACACGTGTTGTTCTGAAACGGAGGTCAGGTCAGGCATGAACAAAACTTTTAAGCTCACTACACTGGCTGGATTACTGGTGATAGCAGGGCATACGTTTGCTGTAGATGATATTACTGATGTTGATCAACTTCCGGTCCTGCAGGAGCAAGTTCAGCATGCAACGGTCAGTGAACGTATCACATCACGTTTTACTCATTCGCACTATCGGCAATTTGACCTGGATAGTGCCTTTTCAGCAAAAATTTTTGATCGCTACCTGAACTTGCTGGATTACAGCCATAACGTGTTGCTGGCCAGTGATATCGTGCAGTTTTCCGCCCATAAAAATCAAATCGGTGACGAATTACGCACAGGAAAACTGGATGTTTTTTATGACTTATATAATCTCGGACAAAAACGTCGGTTCGAACGTTATCAATATGCCCTCGAAGTTCTAAGGCGCCCGATGGATTTTTCCGGTAATGAAAGTTTTAATCTGGATCGCAGCAAGTCACCGTGGCCGAAAGATAAAGCTGAACTGAATGCGTTGTGGGATGATAAAGTCAAATTCGATCAGCTGAGTTTGAAGCTTACTGGTAAAGATGATAACGAAATTCGTAATACACTGACCCGCCGCTATAAATCTGCGATTCGTCGCCTGACGCAATCAAGCAGCGAAGATGTCTTCTCTCTGATCATGACCTCTTTCGCGCGAGAAATTGACCCGCATACCAATTATTTATCACCGCGCAGTACGGAACAGTTTAATACTGCAATGAGCCTGTCCCTGGAAGGCATTGGTGCGATATTGAACATGGATGATGATTACACGGTGATTAATTCACTGGTTGCTGGTGGCCCGGCGGCGAAAAGTAAATCAATCTCTATCGGCGATCGTATCGTAGGGGTTGGGCAGTCGGGGAAAAATATGGTTGATGTTATCGGCTGGCGTATTGATGATGTTGTTGCCCTGATAAAAGGGCCAAAAGGAAGTAAAGTTCGCCTTGAGATCCTGCCTGCGGGTAAAGGGATGAAAACCCGTATTGTAACGCTTGTTCGTGAACGCATTCGTCTTGAAGATCGGGCCGTGAAAATGTCGGTGAAAACCGTCGGTGGAGAGAAAGTCGGCGTGCTGGATATCCCCGGTTTTTATGTTGGATTGACCAACGATGTCAAGGTACAACTCCAGAAACTGGCAAAGCAGAATGTCAACAGCATCATTATTGATCTGCGCAGTAATGGTGGTGGAGCATTGACGGAAGCCGTATCACTATCTGGTCTGTTTATTCCCGCCGGTCCAATAGTACAAGTGCGTGATAATAATGGAAAAATCCGTGAAGATCGCGATACTGATGGGGTTATTTATTATAAAGGCCCCTTAGTGGTATTGGTCGACCGTTTCAGTGCTTCCGCTTCTGAGATCTTTGCCGCGGCTATGCAGGATTATGGTCGTGGCTTAATCGTGGGTGAATCCACTTTTGGTAAAGGCACTGTTCAGCAATATCGCTCGCTGAGCCGTATTTACGATCAAATGCTGGGGCCAGACTGGCCTGAACTGGGTTCTGTTCAGTACACTATCCAGAAGTTTTACCGTATTAATGGTGGCAGTACCCAGCGTAAAGGCGTCACGCCAGATATTATGATGCCAACCGGCAGCGAAGAGCGTGAAACGGGTGAGCAATATGAAGATAATGCGCTGCCCTGGGATAGTATTAATGCTGCAAATTATACGAAAATCGGCGATTTTAAACTCCTGGTGCCAGTTTTGCAGAAACAGCATGACGAACGCATTGCTAAAGATCCTGAGTTTCAGTACATCATGAAGGATATTGCTAAATATAATACGATGAAAGATAAGCATTATATTGTTTCATTGAATTATATACAGCGCGAAAAAGAGAATGAAAGCGAAGATGCAACACGTCTGATGCGCGTCAATGATCGGCTGCAACGTCATGGTCATCCTCCACTGAAGAGACTGGAGGATCTGCCAAAAGATTACCGCGATCCCGATCCATACCTTGATGAAACGGTTCAAATTGCGCTCGATTTAGCGCGTCTTGAGAAGGGACAGCCTGCAGAACAACCGGTAATTTCGGCGGGTAAATAAGGAGATGACGGGGTCGGAGAGGAGCCTGTTGTTTCCTTTTCTGCATTATCCTCTGGTTAGCGATTCATAATGTCAATGTATACCCCGAATAGTTCATATCAGGTGTAAAGTTGTGTCTTTTTGAGGAGTGAGCAGAAGGAAAAGGTTGAGAATTAACAACTGATCCCTAAGATAGAAGCGATAGAGAGAAATAGGGTGTTAAATGGAGGTTAAAATAGAATTATGATGCGAATTGCGCTCTTCCTGTTGACTAACCTGGCTATCATGGTTGTTTTTGGGATCGTGCTAAGTATATTCAACATTCAGCCAGAACGGATGACTGGATTGCTGATTATGGCTTTGCTATTTGGGTTTGCAGGTTCCATCATCTCACTGATGCTATCAAAGTGGATGGCGCTCAAATCAGTAGGCGGAGAGGTCATTGAACAACCGCGAAATGATATGGAACGTTGGCTGATAAACACCGTCATGCAGCTTGCGCAACAGGCTAATATCGGTATGCCACAGGTCGCTATTTATCATGCGCCTGATATTAATGCATTCGCGACCGGGGCGCGACGCGATGCATCATTAGTTGCTGTTAGCACTGGACTGCTACAAAATATGAATCGTGATGAAGCGCAAGCGGTTCTTGCTCATGAAATCAGTCATATAGCGAATGGCGATATGGTGACAATGTCACTTATCCAGGGAGTAATGAATACTTTTGTTATTTTCCTTTCGCGCATCGTTGCCCAGATTGCCGCTGGATTCCTTAATCGTAATGACAACGAAGAAAGCCATCATGGCAATCCGTATATCTATTTTGTCGTTGCCAGTGTACTGGAAATCGTATTCGGCATTCTGGCCAGTATTATCACAATGTGGTTCTCCCGTTATCGTGAATTTCATGCTGATGCTGGATCGGCCAGATTAGTAGGGCGGGAAAAAATGATTGCTGCTTTGCAACGACTAAAAACCAGTTATGAACCGCAGGAAAGTAGCAGTATGATGGCGTTTTGTATCAATGGCAAAACGAAGTCCATGAGCGAATTGTTTATGACACATCCCTCACTCGATAGACGCATCACTGCCTTGCGCAGTGGGGAATACCTGAAATAATTGATTATCATCGTTTTTACTGGCGGCAGGGGTCATTGCTGCCAGTTTTTTCTTGTTGACAACAAAGTCTGATGCGACAGGGTATCGTTCAATAATACACCGGTTGTTTGTTTATCATCGGTAAAAACCAGAAAGACAAGTATGTTTTCTCATTTTAGTTACAACATACTAATAGTCCGATATACCATCAACTGATATCAGCCTTGATACAAATAAAAACAGCTATTCAGTTTACAGTTAACCCCAGTTTAAGATACTCATGGTATCCTGGCGTCATCGGATGTTAATACGGAGAAGGGAGTGAAAAAAATTCACTGGATATTGCTGATAATTAGCATAATAAGCTGCATATTGCTGTGGATACAGATGATTAATGTTATGTGTGATCAGGATGTACCGTTCTTCAATGGTGTTTGTACGATTAATGCGTTTATTCCCTGGTAACACATTCATTTTGCTGACGAACGATTCTGTTTTCCTCTGTGAAGCACTGAATGAAAAATTTTTGTTAAAATATTGAAGTGAATTTATAACATTGCGCCAGAAACGGTGACCTGCGTCGTTATCTGCTTGCATCTTTCTGTTATTGATAGGGTAGCGCTATGACCATTTATTAATCACTTAATCTACTTACCAATAGATTAAGTTGTTATATCTATTATTAATTGATTATAACAAATAAATACCCTGCTATTTATCATTTTTAAAGTTGATAAATCTGGTGATATAAAATTTATTGAAATTTTAAAATATATGAATAATGAAAATAAGAGTTATCTTATCGCTTTTGTCAGTCAGAAATGTTCGATAAGTAAGTCGATATTGTTGCATATCTGTCTGTATTATATGTTTATTTTATAACTTAATGTATTTTTTGTGATAATTAGTAATATTAATTGCTTTGTGATTTAATGATCTAATGAAAATATTGACATTACTAATTGTTTTTTATATATAATGGGTGTTGCTATTAAGCATAGTGATCTGCTTTTATTTTTTATAGCAGTGATATATGAGTGTGTGACTGACTAAATAATTATCTTATTGTTTGTGCAAAGGTTCGGAATACACATAAAAAATGGCTTGCCATTATTTACATTGTATGTAATAAACCCATTCAGGGTAAACATGGTACTGTTCTGTTTGTGTAAGGCATCTTCAGTAAAGAAGTTCTGAGTAAACACGTTGTTGAATACCGCTTCTCTGCCGAACCTTATATTCGTGTCTCATGCAGTAATGTGTCAGTTTTATCTATGTATACGCCTGTTGGCGAAGAAAACAGTTGAAGGAATTTTTCAAATGGCAAAGATTAAAGGTCAAGTTAAGTGGTTCAACGAATCTAAAGGCTTCGGTTTTATTACTCCTGCTGATGGTAGCAAAGATGTGTTCGTGCATTTCTCTGCTATCCAGGGTAATGGTTTTAAAACGCTAGCTGAAGGCCAGACGGTTGAATTTGAAATTCAGGATGGACAGAAAGGTCCCGCTGCAGTGAACGTGACTGCTATCTGATTTACACGTGCATTATTTGTAATAAAAAATCGCTTCTGTATATTAAACTCGAATTGCAGAAAAATAGCGAAAATCCAGACACATAATAGCGTTATGTCGCTGGATAAGTAGTAAGTTTGCAGGGAGCCAGTTTGCGTACCATCTATGACGGCTTGCAGATTAATGCTCAGGGATGAGCCAAATCATTTATCAACAACACCATATGACAGCATGAAGCCTGCCTGTGTCAGCTGCTGGCCATTTTGCGCCCAGTCAACATGGGAAATTTTCACATATGACTTGTACAATCTGACGCTTTTGCATCATTTGTGCTCAACGTGATCGCAGCAGTAATATCTGATTAACCCCGGCAGCTGGTGGTATAATACCCTGATAATCTTTACAATAAAGCGATGTTATCATTCGCTTTCGATCTTCATGATGCCGGTGATAGCACTGAACAGCGTCAATCATGCGGCTGACTTGCTCAATAATACCGGAGTTTTCATGCTATATTGTTGCCCACTCTGCCACACGCCGCTGGAACATCGCGATAACAGCTATATTTGTGCGCAGCAACATCATTTTGATCGGGCAAAAGAGGGATACGTTAATTTATTGCCTGTACAATTTAAACGCTCGCGTGAACCAGGCGATAGCATGGACATGATGCTGGCAAGGCGTGCGTTTCTTGAGGCGGGTCATTATCAGCCACTGCGTGATGCTTTATGCGCTTTTGTTAAGACTATCGCGCCCGCTAATCTTCTCGATATAGGCTGTGGGGAAGGGTACTATACTCATGCCTTTGCCAATATTGCCTCCTCTTGTCAGGGGCTTGATATATCGAAAATTGCGATCCGTATCGCTGCCAGACGCTATCCACAGGTAAGTTTCTGTGTTGCTTCCAGCCAGCGATTACCTTTTATTGATCGCTGTTTTGATGTGGTAATCCGAATTTATGCACCTTGTAACATACAAGAACTGATTCGGGTCATCAAGCCTGGAGGCTGGCTGATTACGGTAACGCCTGGCCCCGCACATTTACAGGAATTAAAAGCGTTAATTTATGACCAGGTACGGCTGCATGAGCAAAACTGTGATGAGATGAATGGATTTGTCTTACGTCATCAGCAACAGTTAACTTATCCAATGCAATTAAATGGCAAAGAAGCGCAAACATTATTACAAATGACCCCCTTTGCATGGCGAGCTAAACCATCTGTTTATCAGATATTATCTGAACAAAGACTATTTTGTTGTCAAAGTGACTTTATTCTTCGCTTCTGGCAGCGTAGCGTCTGAATTGTTTCTCCGCGCAGACTGGCTGTGCTAATAATGCCTGGAAGGCCAGGCGTTTAAGCAAAGTGACTCCAGAGAATTTCGCAGCCAATGATTATAAGCACGAGACCGCCGGGAATTTCTGCTCGCTTACCTAATAACGGGCCAATAAAACGCCCAAGCATTATTCCACAGGTTGACATTATTAATGTCATACCTCCAATCGTCAGAGCAGTGACAATAATATTGACCTGCAGAAATGCCAGACTAATACCAACGGCCATTGAGTCAAGGCTGGTAGCAAAGGCAGTCACTATCAGCAGCCAAAATCCATAGCGACATGGCACTTCACATTTATCATCATCGCTGCTGCGAACACCATCAATAATCATACGTCCACCCAGAAAGGTCAGCAACAGAAAAGCGATCCAGTGATTCCATTGCAGAACGAACTGACTGGCATAGACTCCCATGCTCCAGCCAATAAGCGGGGTAAGTGTCTCAATCACGCCGAAAATCAAACCGGTACGCAATGCTTCGGAAAACCTGGGATTATTGGGCGTGGCGCCTTTACTGACAGAAACAGCAAATGCATCCATAGACATGCCGAAGGCAAGAAGAAGTGTCGCTAAAAAATTCATGCGTAGATCCTGACCGGGGAATTTACCAATGACACATCACTACCCCCAGTAAGCAGACGTAATACACCTGCGTAATCAGGCGCTACGTACAGTAGTAATATGTCTATGGTCTTGCCTGATTGAATTATTTCTTCAACCTGTACGTGCCACGTTTTGACAACGAGTATGTTGACACGGACATTTTCTGATTAACAGAAAATTAGCTACTCCCCAATGACGAGGCCAACTCTAACATATTTTTAGAATATAAAACAACAAAAAGCGTATTTATTTCATCAGTCAGATGATAACGATTTTTATTTCTATCTACAAATTGCGGATATATCTGAAGTGATGATCAATATATAACCATGGCTATATATCAGTCATTTACAGTATTGCGATAAAATAGTACGGGTTATATTTTAATTCTTTATTGCCCATAATAACCCTTCTACGGTGTCATGGTTTATGCCTGTAGCATCTTATTATGACGGGATTATCACTGGCCATAATCTATTCCCGACTATTATGGTTGATAGATAAAACTGGCTTGAGAGCGGACTGGATCTGAAAAAGATACCTGATGGAAATTATTTCGGGTGGTAAAAAATAAATAGCGTGATGAAGGTTGGTTAATCATGCATCTGAAACCAATCACCATAAGGAAATGCAGTATTATTTTTAACCAAAGCTGCTAAAGATATTTCCAGTTTAATGTTGTTCTTTGCTATATTTAACTTTCGTTTAATTATGCAGGAGTAGAGGACGTAGTCCACGATATGGATCCCCATCGAACGCTTTTCATCATCAGGTATTCCACTCCTGTTGCAGGCGGTTGTGCTTTTTTACTTACCACAATGCTAATTGCCATGTCTGGCAAGGTGATAACGCTGTCTGTCGTTAACGGGAGTCATATATGGAATTCTTAATCGACCCCACGCTCTGGATCGGCTTATTCACACTGGTCATTCTTGAGATTGTACTTGGTATTGACAACCTGGTTTTTATCGCCATTCTTGCCGATAAACTACCGCCGAAACAACGTGATAAAGCACGATTGAGCGGTCTTTCGCTGGCGTTATTTATGCGTCTGGGGTTGCTATCCGTCATGTCATGGATGGTGACATTAACGAAACCGCTATTCACAATCGTTGGACACTCTTTTTCCGGGCGTGATTTTATCATGCTGCTGGGAGGGTTGTTTTTACTGTTTAAAGCCACCACTGAACTGCATGAAAGACTGGAAAATCGCCAGCATGATGCTGAACATGGCAAGGGTTACGCCAGTTTCTGGATAGTGGTGCTACAAATTGTCGTACTGGATGCCATTTTTTCACTGGATGCGGTGATTACCGCCGTAGGAATGGTGAATAATTTGCCAGTGATGATGGCTGCGGTAGTCATTGCGATGATATTAATGTTACTGGCCTCAAGACCATTAACGCTCTTCGTCAATCAGCATCCCACCATTGTCGTGCTATGCCTGAGTTTTCTGCTGATGATTGGCCTCAGTCTGGTGGCGGAAGGGCTGGGCTTTACGATACCCAAAGGCTACCTGTATGCCGCGATTGGTTTCTCAATTATTATCGAATTTTTCAACCAGATAGCGCGGCGTAATTTTATTCGTCATCAATCGACATTACCGCTGCGTGCCCGTACCGCAGACGCGATTTTACGTCTGATGGGGGGAAGTAAAAAAAGTGCCATCAATAGCTATGATGGTGATAATCCAGTTCTGGTGTCTGAAGATGCTTTTGCGGAAGAAGAACGTTATATGATTAACGGTGTTCTGACACTGGCGCAGCGCTCGTTGCGAACGATGATGACCCCACGCGGAGAAATTAGCTGGGTGGATGCTGAACAAAGTAAAGAAGAGATCCGCCGTCAGTTACTCTCTTCACCACACAGTTTATTTCCGGTGTGTCGGGGAGAACTGGATGAAATTATCGGGATTGTACGGGCAAAAGATCTGCTGGTAGTACTGGAAGCAGGAGAGAGTATTGCCGCGCTGGCCTTAGCATCTCCCGCCATTGTGGTGCCAGAGACTCTGGGGCCGATTAATCTGTTAGGTGTATTACGTCGTGCTCGTGGTAGTTTCGTGATTGTCACTAATGAATTTGGTGTCGTACAAGGATTAGTAACACCGCTGGATGTTCTGGAAGCGATCGCCGGTGAGTTTCCTGATGCCGATGAAACCCCGGAAATCATTGTTGACGGTGATGGCTGGCTGATTAAAGGCACCACAGACTTACATACTTTACAGCAATTAACCGGGCTCGATAACATCATCAAAGATGATGAGGATATTGCTACTGTTGCTGGATTAATTATCGCGATAAAGGGCCATATCCCGCGCACTGGTGATGTAGTGGAGCAAGGGGCATTGCAATTTACTATTCTGGAAGCCAATGACTACCGTGTCGATCTGGTACGTGTTGTCAGGGCGCAACCCGATAGCGGTGAAGATGAATAAATATGCTGCCATGAATAGGTTTACATGACAGCATGACACAAGGAAGAAAAGCGCTTTTTTCTTCCTTTGTCAGGGGGATAATTAGTCACACTGTACTTTGATGGCCAGGCCACCACGAGACGTTTCCCGGTATTTCGCATTCATGTCTTTTCCTGTCTCGTACATGGTTTCAATCACTTTATCAAGAGAGACACGCGCTTCGCTGGTACGACGCATAGCCATACGGGCAGCATTAATGGCCTTAACAGCGGCGATGGCGTTACGTTCGATGCAGGGAACCTGAACCTGGCCTGCGACCGGATCACATGTCAGGCCAAGATTATGCTCCATACCAATCTCTGCCGCACCACAAACCTGCTCCGGGCTGGCACCGAGGATTTCGGCCAGTCCCGCAGCGGCCATAGAACAGGCAACCCCCACCTCGCCCTGGCAGCCGACTTCTGCGCCAGAAATAGACGCGTTCATTTTATATAAAGCGCCAATCGAACCGGATGCCATAAAATAACGTATCGAGATATCCGGACTGACCGTTTCAATAAAGTGATCATAATAGGCCAGTACCGCCGGAACAATGCCACAGGCACCATTGGTTGGCGCGGTGACCACCCGTCCGCCAGCGGCATTTTCTTCACTGACCGCAAGCGCGAACATATTCACCCAGTCAACCACGTTCATCGGGTCGCTGGACAATTTATCGCTGGCGACCAGCTGGCGACGCAATGCAGAAGCACGGCGCGGAACACGCAAGGGGCCAGGTAAAATACCTTCGGTATTAATGCCACGATCAATGCAGGCCAGCATGGTTTGCCAGACATGATTGAAATAATCGGTGATCTCATTTCTGCTATGCAGTGCCAGCTCATTTTGCAGTACCAGACCAGAAACTGACAGTCCGCTTTCTTTGCAATATGCCAACAATTCTCGGGCTGAATGAAACGGGTAGGGGACAGGCTGTTGATCGGTATTTTCTTTGCCAAAATTCATTTCATCAACAATAAAACCCCCACCGATAGAGTAGTATGTCTTACAGTAGATCTCTTTATCATTGGCCCATGCATGCAATGTCATACCGTTTTCATGCAGCGGCAGATTATCGTGACGAAAACGCATGCCATCGCCTTGTGGAAAATCAACTTCATGTTGTCCCTGTGCCAGGAGTAAACGGCCACGTGTTGTCACATCCTCAATGAACGCGGGTATGGCATCAATATCGACAGTGTCTGGCTGATAACCGGCCAGCCCCATAATGATCGCAATGTCGGTATGGTGACCTTTACCCGTGAGTGACAGGGAACCATAGACATCGACCGCTATACGTGTGACATCATTCAGTAATCCCTTTGCGATCAGTTCATCGACAAACTGTTTACCGGCTTTCATCGGACCAACAGTATGAGAGGATGAAGGGCCAATGCCCACTTTGAACATATCGAACAGGCTAATCAAGGTACAACTCCTGGTATAGCAATAAAGAGGTAATCACTGCGCATAGTGTAAGAGAAATCCCTGTCATCAGCATCATGGAGCAGCGGATTTTGCTTAATGAAGCATAAAAAAATAACCCTATGAAACAAGCCTGTTAATAAGAGTTATTTCATCAGGCTAATTTACTGGCCATTTGGGCCTTTGGCCGTGCCCAAAATTGAGAAGCTGAATGCTGGTATATCGATGCGATAACATGAAATAATAGACTACACCTTCCTGTAACCGGAGTGAATTATGTTTTCAGGTTTACCTGCACTGAACCATGAGCAGCAACAAAAAGCAGTAGAACGCATCCAGCAGCTCATGGCTAACGGTATGAGTAGCGGCGAGGCCATTGCTCAGGTCGCCCGTGAACTGCGCGCCACGCATACTGGCGAACAGGTGGTGGCGCGTTTTAGTGATGATGATAACGAATAGTTACTGTGCAGCAATAATTTTAATTTCTACCTTATATTGCGGGTCCATTAACGCTGCCTGCACCGTACAACGCACCGGAGCGTGTCCGGCGATAACCCAGGCATCCCACGCCTGGTTCATGGCCGCAAAATCACGTTTATCGGCAAGAAAAATGGTGGCGTCAAGAATACGGGATTTATCGCTGCCTTGTTTTGCCAGTATCGCGTCAATCTGTGCCAGGGTATCGGCGGTTTGCGCAAAAGCGTCAGCATCAGTACAGGACGGCACAGCGGTATAGTAAATAGTCTGATTATAAATAACCACATCAGACCAACGGGCCTCAGCATCAATACGGGTAATCGTCATTCTCTTTCCTCTCTCACGACATAACGGGCTGACTGCGGCAAGACTGCCACAATGTTTTCACCCTGTCACTCACTGGGCTGGTGAAATGCCGTTCTCCCTGACATAATCGCTGTCCGGATAATCAGGTGAGAGCATTGTGAACGACGATTTTGCAGCAGATGGCCAGTTGGCCAGCGTCATCCGGGGATTTAAACCGCGAGAGCCACAGCGCCAGATGGCGCAGGCGGTGACTCAGGCGATAAACACTACGCAAACGCTGGTGGTGGAAGCGGGAACAGGAACGGGCAAAACATACGCTTATCTGGTACCGGCACTGCGTTGCGGAAAAAAAGTGATTATCTCAACCGGATCGAAAGCCTTACAGGATCAGCTCTATAACCGTGATCTCCCGGTGGTGGCTAATGCACTTCATTTCACCGGCAAACGGGCGCTTCTGAAAGGGCGGGCCAACTATCTGTGCCTCGAGCGTCTGGAACAACAAGTCATCAGCGGCGGAGATTTACCCGCCGCCATATTGAGTGATGTGGTTCTGTTACGCTCATGGGCGAATCAGACCGAAGAGGGGGATATCAGCACCTGTAGTTGTGTGGCTGAAGACTCTCCGGTCTGGCCATTGGTGACCAGTAATAACGATAACTGTCTGGGGGGCGATTGCCCGCGGTACGATGCCTGCTTTGTGGTCAAAGCGCGTCAGAAAGCGATGGCATCTGATATCGTGGTGGTTAATCATCATCTGTTTCTTGCCGATATGGTCGTTAAAGAGCGTGGTTTTGCTGAGCTTATCCCGGATGCAGATGTGATGGTTTTTGATGAGGCTCATCAGTTACCGGATATCGCCAGCCACTATTTTGGTCAGTCACTTTCCAGTCGTCAGTTACTGGATCTGGCGAAAGATATCACCCTGGCCTGGTGCACGGATCTGAAAGATACCCAACAATTGCAAAAATGTGCTGACCGTCTGGCACAAAGTACACTGGATTTCCGTTTACAGTTAGGCGAATCGGGATATCGGGGGAATCTGCGCGAATTACTGGCCAGCCACTCCCTCCAGCGATCCCTTTTATTGCTGGATGACGCCCTGGAGTTATGCTACGAGGTGGCAAAATTATCGCTCGGACGTTCGGCCTTGCTGGACGCTGCTTTTGAGCGTACCACCACCTATCGCACACGTCTGAAACGTTTACAGGAGATTAACCAGCCCGGTTTCAGCTACTGGTACGAATGTACCGCGCGCCATTTCACTCTGGCGATAACGCCGCTGACAGTGGCGGAAAAATTCAAAGAGGTGATGGCGCAAAAACCCGGTAGCTGGATTTTTACTTCAGCGACGCTCTCGGTGAATGATGATTTGGGCCATTTTACCCGTCGTCTTGGCATCGAAACGGCAGCTTCTCTGTTGTTGCCGAGCCCATTTGATTATGCGAATCAGGCGCTGCTTTGCGTACCGCGTCATCTTCCGTTACCCAATCAGCCGGGGGCAGCGCGTCAGTTAGCGACGATACTGAAACCGCTGATCGAGGCAAACCAGGGGCGCTGTTTTATGCTCTGTACCTCTCACGCGATGATGCGCGAACTGGCCGGGCACTTTCGTGCGATTCTGAATTTACCGGTTTTACTGCAGGGTGAAACCAGCAAAGGGCAGTTATTGCAACAATTTATCAATGCGGGCAATGCCTTGCTTGTTGCGACCAGCAGCTTCTGGGAGGGGGTTGATGTTCGGGGTGACGCATTATCACTGGTCATTATTGATAAACTGCCCTTTACCTCTCCCGGCGACCCGTTACTAAAAGCCCACATGGAAGATTGTCGTTTGCGCGGTGGCGATCCTTTTGATGAAGTGCAGCTTCCGGATGCGGTTATTACTCTCAAGCAAGGCGTCGGGCGGTTGATTCGTGATATTGATGATCGGGGTGTACTGGTTATTTGTGATAACCGCCTGGTGATGCGTCCCTATGGTGCTGTGTTCCTGGCCAGTCTGCCGCCGATGCCACGAACCCGCGATATTCACCGTGCGACACGCTTTCTCGCGATCTCCGCGTCGGGTAATCTGGCGTAATATATGATAAGGTATGCGCCATTTTTAGCAATCAGCGATAGCGGGAATGCAATAAATCATGCGAATTTTAGCGCTTGATACTGCTACTGAAGCCTGTTCGGTAGCACTGTGGAATGAAGGTATCCAGGGGGCGCGCTTTGAAATTTGTCCCCGTGAACATACACAACGTATTTTGCCGCTGGTGCAGGATATTCTGACAGAAAACCATATTGCACTCACTGAGCTTGATGCGCTGGCATTTGGCCGTGGGCCAGGCAGTTTCACTGGTGTCCGGATTGGCATTGGCATTGCGCAAGGGCTGGCGCTGGGTGCTGAACTCCCCATGATCGGTGTCTCGACGCTGGCGACGCTGGCTCAGGGGGCGTGGCGAAAAACCGGCATACCCCGGGTACTGACTGCGATTGACGCCCGGATGGGCGAAGTTTACTGGGCAGAATATCAGCGCGATGAACAGGGGATCTGGCACGGCGAAGCGAGCGAAACGGTGCTGACGCCAGAGGCCGTTAGCCAGCGCCTGCAACAACTGGACGGCCAGTGGGCAATAGCGGGTACAGGCTGGCAGGCCTGGCCTGAACTGGCGAAGGCGTCTACGCTGATATTAACAGAGAGCGAAGTATTGCTACCGGCCGCTGAAGAGATGTTGCCGTTAGCCTGCCATCTGTTTGCCAGTGGCAAAGCCGTAGCGGTTGAGCAGGCTGAGCCCGTTTATTTACGTAACGAAGTCGCGTGGAAGAAACTACCAGGACGGTAATCAGTTTCAGTCACATCGACTGAGAAAAGAAAGAGCATGATGGCGAGACAAAGCAAAACAGGATGCTGGCTTCTGGCTGGCGTGATTATCACCGCATTAAGTGGCTGCGTATCTGTGCCGGATGTGATTAAAGGCTCCAGCCCAACACCACAGCAGGATTTAGCCCAGGTGATGGCCGACCCGTCGCGTTATACCGGGACAGAGTCCCGTTTTGGTGGTCGGGTCGTCAGTGTGCAGAATCTGCCAGGCGAAACACGTCTGGAAATTGCCACACTTCCTCTTGACAGTGGTGCAAGACCGGTTCTGAATGTACCTTCACGTGGACGTATTATGGCCGATGTCCACGGCTTCCTTGAACCGGTCGATTTCAATGGTCAGTTAGTGACAGTGGTTGGCCCGATCAACGGTGTTGTCACGGGGACAATTGGCCATACCCCTTATTCATTTATACTGATTAACGCCACAGGCTATAAACGCTGGAATGTCGTCCAGCAAGTGGTGATACCACCGCAGCCGATGATGCCCTGGCTCTATGGCTCACGCCCGTGGGATTATGGTTACGGTGCATGGGGATGGTATAACCCGGGGCCAGCGGAAGTCAGGGATGTTGTGACGGAGTAGTGCCTGGCGTCCATCCCATCAGACATAGCCAGTTTCGGCACTGCCAGCCGCCAGAATGGCCGGTAAAATAGCCTGATGGGCCAGGTTCTTCATTACCGCAAGGGGGCGCTATCGCGGTGGTGACTGAAATAATAAATACTGACAGAGTGTCAGATACGCTGGCGATGCTGGCGTTTTTACCAGGCGAAGCTAAGAGAATATAATTTGGATTATCAGATAATTACCACCGATGATGACCTCCGCACGGTTTGTGAAGCGGCAAGTCAGGCGGCAGCCATTGCGCTGGATAGTGAATTTGTCCGCATCCGAACTTACTATCCGCAATTGGGACTATTGCAGCTGTTTGACGGCCAAACAGTCTCACTGATTGATCCGCTGGCTATTAGCGACTGGGCGCCGATGCGCGACTTGCTGTTAAATAATGACGTCGTTAAGTATCTGCACGCGGGGAGTGAAGATTTAGAAGTATTTCTCAATACCCTCGGTCTGATGCCACAACCGTTGATTGATACCCAGATACTGGCTGCTTTTTGTGGTCATCCCCTGTCATGGGGATTTGCCGCAATGGTGGAGGCCTATTCCGGTGTCGTACTGGATAAAAGCGAGTCACGAACCGACTGGCTGGCCCGACCATTAACCGCGCGACAGTGCGAATATGCCGCAGCGGATGTCTGGTATCTGTTGCCAGTCGCCCGCCAGTTAATGGACGAAATCAGCGCAACGGGCTGGTTATCCGCCGCGCTGGATGAGTGTCATTTGCAGCAACAACGTCGCCAGGAAGTGCCGGACCCGGCACAGGCATGGCGTGATATTGCCAGTGCATGGCAGTTACGTCCTCGTCAGCTGGCCTGCCTGCAACTGCTGGCAGAGTGGCGGCTGCATAACGCACGTGATCGCGATATCGCCGTTAATTTTATCGTTCGTGAAGAACATCTCTGGCGTATCGCACGCTATATGCCGCGCACGACGGGAGATCTGGCGAGCCTGGGGATATCCGGAAATGAGATCCGTTTTCACGGCAAGGTTCTGTTAAGTCTGGTGGCAAAAGCGCAGGCATTACCGGAAGAGGCACTGCCGCCACCACTCCAGAATCTCGCTGATATGGCCGGTTATCGCTCGTTATTCAAAGGCATTAAAACACTGGTGCAGACGGTCAGTGATGAACAGGGATTGAGTAGCGGTTTACTGGCATCAAGGCGACAGATTAATCAGCTACTTAACTGGCACTGGCAGTTAAAACGCCGGGACACTTTACCGGAATTACTTTCTGGCTGGCGTGGCGAGCTACTGGCTGAGCGCCTGAAAAAGTTATTAGCGGAGTCATAATAACTCTCCGGTGATAACGTTTTTTACAGGCTCTTAGTGGATTTGCAGTTGACCGGCACTATCGACGCTGACAGAGAAGCTTGATTCGACTAAATGATCTGCCACCTTTGGGGCACTGATATTCCAGTAGATAAAATAATATAGCCCTGGCTGGGGTATGAGATTAAATAAAGGCAGACATTGACCTTTCGTGACATAGATCGGCTTATCATCAAAAAAGTTAATCAGAAGGCTGCTTTTATGACTGTAGATCTGCACTGCAGTGATCCGTTCACTGGGTTGCAAAGGTGATATCACACAAACCTGATTATCTTTGATAATCGCTGTTGCGTGTTCACTTGCAACCATCCGATCGCCAGGGCCTGGACAACCGGTTAATAAAAACAGCGCAATAAATAAACTATATTTTTTCATGACTTTCTCCTGGTCACGACTTACCTTTACCACTGTATTTATCTGCAAGCACATCAGTGCTATTCTATTTGTCATTGATCCGGAGGTGACTGAATTTGTAGCTGACCTGAATTATCTGTAGTCACAGAGAAGCTTGTTTCGACCAAACGAATCTCTGTATTCGGGGCAATAACATCCCAGTAGAAAAAATACTGTAATCCAGGTTTTGGTGTAATATTAAATAGCGGTAAACATTCACCTTTGGTAATATAAATAGAATTGTCAGCAAAAGTTTCACGCAAAAGACGGCTTTTATTACTGTTTATCTCTACTGCAATGATTCGTTCATCGAACTGTAACGGTGATATTACACAAATCTGATTTTTTTAATCACAGCGGTGATAAATTCACGCGGAATCATCCGATCACCCGGGCCACGACAGCCAGTTAATAAAAAAATAAGAACCATTAAAATATATTTACTCATAACTTCTTTCCCGTCACTATTTTATGATAAAGCGCAGGAATATCGCGTAAGTTATCTTTACCCTGATATCTGACTATTCTCCCATGATTTTTCTGGAAACTCCATTCACTGATGCCATAATAGATCAATAACCAGTAATCTGCCAGAATGGGCGCCTGTTGCTCCAGCGAATAATCAGTGAGTTTTTCTTTATCCAGTGTATAGTAATAATTAGCTAAAAAACTGAATGCACCACGTAATCTTACCCATTGTCCATGCTGGTGTTGCCACACATGCCCTAACTCATGAATAAAGATATATTTATCAATAATCTCAACATCAACTAATGAAAAGTCAGCTTTGTACATTTCTTTTCTGTACCAGAGCTCACCATTTGGCGTCATGGCATAGCCATTCGATTGTAAGCCGAAGGGGAAATAGCTGTCGCAATGGATCCAGACACGGTTATAAGCTATTGAATGGCCATAGAGTCGTTTAGCCATAGTGATTTCGCTCAATGTCATAAGGCGAAGGGTTCCTTCCTTAATTTCATCTGCCATTGATAAACTACCTATGGTGACTGAGATAATTATCACCATAATAGTTATTCTGCATACAGTCTATTATTTTATCTGTATTAATAATCGGAGATTGATTGTTATTTTATCATATATGCTCTGTACTGCGGATTAGTGGTACAAATTAACAATACCCGTAATGCCAGACAGATAAGTACCATCTGATACCTACCCCGCCAGGAGAGTGCTAGCGGGTAACTCAGATATCAGTTTTTCGACTCTTCCGTTTCCGGTAGCGTGACGTTTAATTCCAGAATCGAAATATCACCATCCCGTTGCTCCAGCTGGACGTGAACCATATCAGGATTGATTTGGACATATTTACAGATAACTTCCAGAATATCTTTACGCAACTGTGGCAGATAATGCGGTTCAGCATCGCTGCGACGACGCTCTGCAACGATAATTTGCAGACGCTCTTTCGCAATGTTGGCCGTGTTCTTTTTTCGTGAGAGAAAAAAGTCGATGAGTGCCATAAGTTACCCTCCGAACAGGCGTTTGAGGAAACCTTTCTTCTCTTCCTCAATAAAACGAAACGGGCGATCTTCTCCGAGCAGGCGATCTACGGTATCCGCATAGGCTTTACCTGCATCTGATGTGTCATCCAGAATAACCGGTTCGCCCTGATTTGACGCGCGCAGGACCGATTGATCTTCCGGGATAACCCCAATAACCTTGATGCGCAAAATTTCCAGAACATCTTCCATACTCAACATATCGCCTTTACTCACCCGTCCTGGATTATAACGTGTCAGCAGCAGATGTTCTTTAATCGGCTCCTCGCCATTCTCTGCCCGGCGGGATTTGGAGGCGAGGATACCGAGAATACGGTCAGAATCGCGAACAGAGGAGACTTCCGGATTCGTGGTAATAATCGCCTCATCAGCGAAGTAAAGCGCCATCAGGGCACCGGTTTCGATACCGGCGGGTGAATCACAAATGATAAAATCGAAATCCAGTTTTTTCAGCTCTTCCAGAATGTTATTGACACCCTCACGGGTCAGCGCCTCTTTGTCACGGGTCTGCGAGGCAGGAAGAATATAAAGATTGTCAGTCCGTTTATCTTTGATTAATGCCTGATTCAGAGTCGCATCTCCCTGAATAACATTAATAAAGTCATAAACCACCCGCCGCTCACAACCCATAATCAGGTCGAGATTGCGCAGGCCGATATCAAAGTCGATAACTACAGTTTTCTTGCCTTTCTGAGCTAAACCGGTGGCGATGGCCGCGCTGGAGGTAGTTTTACCAACGCCACCTTTACCTGAAGTCACAACAATTATGCGTGCCATAGAAATTCCTTGTTATAAAAGGACTAACTTAAAGGTTGAATAGTTAAAGCCGTCGTTCCCAGACTCAGGCGAGCTGCTTTACCATAAAATTCGGCTGGGATATTATCACTCAGCCAGTAAACTCCAGCGATGGAAACCAGTTCCGCCGCAAGGTGTGAACAAAATATTTGCGCTTCCCGATTGCCATTTGCTCCCGCGAGAATACGCCCCCGCATCATGCCATAAACATGAATATTCCCATCGGCGATAAGCTCTGCCCCGGCGCTGACAGGGCTGGTGACAATCAGATCGCCGTTGGTTGCATAGATCCGCTGACCGGAACGCACGGGCAGATCGATAAGGCGTGTTCTGGCACACAGATTCACCGGGGGTGATAACTCTACAGCCGGAGGCGGAGCGGCTTTTTCTTTGCCTTCAGTGAGTAACGGGAGACCCGCACGGTTGATTTCCGCTTTGAGCTGTGGAATTTTACAACCACTGATCCCCATGACATGTAAGCCGGTGCTGGTGATCGCTTCATACATCGCACACCAGTTAATATCATTTTCAATACGGCTGATATTCACCACCACCGGCGCATGATGTAAAAAAGCGGGTGCCTGGGCTATCTTGTCCATAAGTGCCTGACGAATAACCTCGGGATTTGCATCATGCAAATGAACGATAGATAAGGTGAAGTTGCTGCCTTTAAGCTCAATGGGCGTATTTGACATCCTGATCTTACTCAACTTACTGTTTATCACTTTGCGCAAGCGCCGTGATATTCCGAAGATTAAAAGGCATGTTATAGTCACTCATATGTTGAGGCAAGTTACAGTCACTTAATTCCAGGTAAAACTATGTTTTGTGTTATCTATCGAAGTCCTAAACGTGAAAACACCTACTTATATGTTAGCAAAAAAGATGATTTTTCACGTGTACCCGCCCCCCTGATGGCCCACTTCGGTCAACCGCAAATCACGCTGGTTTTATCACTTGACGGGCGTAAAAAACTGGTTGGTGCGGACCTGGAAAAAGTCAAGCAGGCCCTCACTGAACAGGGGTACTATTTACAGCTACCGCCTGCGCCTGAGAACCTGCTGAAACAGCATCTGGCCCAACAGCGGCATCACTATACACAACCCCGTGGAGGTAAAAAATAATGTACCAGCATCGTAACTGGCAGGGAGAATTACTGGATTACCCGGTGGGTAAAGTTGTGTGTGTTGGCAGTAATTATAGAGATCATATCAGAGAGATGGAAAGTATCGTACCTGAAGAGCCACTGTTGTTTATGAAACCAGAGACGGCGCTTTGTGATATTCATCAGGCGATCATTCTGCCTGACGGATCAGGCGCAGTGCATCATGAACTGGAGCTGGCGATATTACTGGGGCAGCCATTGTGTCGTGCGACAGAAGAGCAGATATCGCCAGCGATCGCTGGCTATGGCGTCGCACTGGATCTGACACTGCGTGATGTGCAGGCCAGACTGAAAAAGGCCGGGCAGCCGTGGGAAAAAGCGAAGGGGTTTGATAATGCGTGCCCGATCTCGGGTTTTGTTCCGGTAACTGAATTTGATGGTGATCCGCAGAATATACCATTAAGCCTGCACATCAATGGCACCCTGCGTCAGCAGGGAACGACATCGGCAATGATACATAAAATCGTTCCCTTGATTGCCTGCATGTCACATTTCTTTACCCTGAAAGCCGGAGACATCATTTTAACTGGAACGCCAGCCGGTGTCGGGCCACTGAATCATGGCGATGAGCTGGTGATTGGTTTTAACGATCTGACACTGACGACTCACGTACAGTAATCTGCTTTCATGACAGAACTTGCATCAGCATGCCAGAGTGGTTATAACGTGCCCTGTTAAATAGCAATGACGGATATATCCTGTGAGCGAACAAGCTTTCTGGCAGTACAAAACCCTGGATGAAATGAGTGATGCGCAGTGGGAATCATTGTGTGATGGTTGCGGGCAGTGCTGCCTGCATAAGTTGATGGATGCGGAGAGTGATGAAATCTACTTTACCAATGTCGCCTGTCGTCAGCTCAATATTAAAACCTGCCAGTGTCGCCATTATGAACGTCGTTTCGAATATGAAGCGGATTGCATTAAATTAACCCGCGATAACCTGCCCACGTTCTCGTGGTTACCGCCGACCTGCGCTTATCGCTTATTGCTGGAAGGAAAGCCGCTACCGGCATGGCACCCGCTGTTAACCGGGTCGAAAGCCGCGATGCATGGCGAACGCATTTCTGTTCGCCATCTTGCGGTGCCTGAGTCCTCAGTACGCGACTGGCAGGCACACATTATTAATCTGGATTGAGTCGTTAACGGCCAAACAACGCGCGTCTTTTCGGTTTACAGGGCTGAGCAATCAGCACCAGTAATCCGACAATAAAATAGGCGGCGAAGATACCCACCAGCCATTGTGGCATTTCGAGACTCAGAAACTGCCACTGGCGTGTGCTGCAATCGCCGGTGGCAACGAAAACTTGCGGCAGCCATTTATCCAGTGGTAACCATGTCGGAAAACGCGCGGCAAAATCGCAGGTAAGAAACGGCGAGGGGTGCAACTGCATCATCGTGTGTTCCCACGCCAGTTGCAGCCCACGAAATGCGCTATATAGCCAGATAATCAATGCCAGATAGCGTAAAGGGGATTTAGGGGCCAGGAGCGCGATAAGACCGGCACCGATAATACCAAATAATGCACAACGCTCATAAATGCACAATACGCAAGGCGCCAGTAACATACCATGCTGGAACCATAGCGCGGTTACCTCAAGGCTGACCGCAGTCAACACCATCAGAAACCACGCCCCTCGTCCACGTGAACATTGATTTAAATATCGCAACATAGCCCTGTCTCTGAATAATCATCACCGGGGCAGTGTAAACGAAAAATGCGCTGGCACCAGTAAACAAAGCCAATTTTTTGCATAAAAGTGTGGGGAATATCTCTGTCTGAGACAGAGATTGCTGTACAGCCCCATTATGTGTGACAACGTCACACATAATGGGGGAGGAGATAGCAAAAATTATTGTCAATAACGCGCCTGTTCTCTGCAACTGTGGATATTCAAACATGGGTCTGGCGAGGTTCTTCATTGCGCCCCTGAAAGATGGCAACATTTGAGATAAAAAATAAACACCCATAGTGATGCTCTTTTATTACATTACAGTGCTATCTGTGCTATATCCGCTCTGGTATGATGAGTTAACTGCAACGCTGTGTAATGGAAAACTAACTATGGTCATTAATGCGCAGAGTCCGGCGGCCCTCGCGGAAGAGTATCTGATAAAAAGCATCTGGAATAATCATTTCCCGCCCGGCACTCTTCTTCCTGCTGAACGTGAGCTTTCTGAACTGATTGGTGTGACCCGCACCACGTTACGGGAAGTGTTACAACGTCTGGCGCGTGATGGCTGGTTAACGATTCAGCACGGCAAACCGACCAGAGTCAATAATTTCTGGGAAACCTCCGGCCTGAATATTCTCGAAACCCTGGCGCGTCTTGATCATGACAGTGTTCCGCAATTGATCCATAACCTGCTTTCGGTACGTACCAGTATCGCTGCGATCTTTATTCGTACCGCGTTTCGTAAATATCCTGAAAAATCACAGGCAGTGCTGGCTCAGGCGCATGAGACAGAAGAGTGTGCCGAGGCGTTTGCCCGCCTGGATTACCATATTTTTCGCGGACTGGCCTTTGCCTCCGGGAATCCGATTTATGGTTTGATCATCAACGGAATGAAGGGGTTGTATATCCGTATCAACCGCCACTATTTCGCCAGCCCACAGGCGCGTTGCCTGGCGCGTGAGTTCTATCAACATCTGGCACAAATCTGTGCAGCGGGGCAATATGAACAAGTGAATGATGTTATTTGCCAGTATGCTCAACAAAGTATTGCTATCTGGCAACAAATGCAGAAAACCATGCCTGATGACTGAACATACCTTCAGCATTATTGCCGCGATGATTCCCGCAGTACCGGATGACCGCTGATAGTCAGGGTCGAGGTGTCAGCACGGTGACGCAATGATGCTTGTGCGCCAAGGGGCAGGGTGACGGTTTGTGGCTGATGACCAAAAGCCAAGCCGCTCACCAGCGGAATCGCCACCTGAGTGCGGAGATAGTCATAAATCACCGGTAAACCATAGCCTGCATCATAACTATCAGAGGTCTTCGCCGCGCTGAAGCTGCCAAAAATAAGCGCCCGCTGGCGATGAAGGATACCACTATTCAGCAGTTGTAATAGCATCCGCTCGATCCGAAATGGCGGCTCGTTGATATCTTCCAGCACCAGAATACCGCCGGTTATTTGCGGCATCCAGGGCGTGCCGATCAGCGATGTCAGCATCGATAAATTACCGCCCCACAAGGTTCCCTCGACGTCACATTCGCTCCCTTCTCCTGACCATGTCAGGGTCAATTCCGGACAACGTAACGCCTGCCAGAAGTGATGTTCCGTAAAAGCATCCGCCACTTGCGCACCAAAATGAGTCGCCAGCATCGGCCCACTGAAAGTGATGAGGCCACCTTTTGCCAGCAGTCCCAGCTGGATCGCGGTAAAATCGCTATGACCACAAATTAACAACGGCTCCTGTTGCTGGCGCGCGATTAAAGCCTGCCAGTCGATAGCAGGTAACAGGCGACTGGCACCATATCCTCCACGAACTGGCATCACAATCTGGTCATGCCCCTTTAAATGGGATAACTGATTAATATCGTCCAGTCGTTGCTGATCACTGCCAGCAAAACGTTGCTGTCGGCGACAGATGACCTGTTGATGCATCACCTGATGACCGGCGGCTAACAGACGCTGGACCCCCCGTTCTGCCGCCTGCTGGTTAATGCAGTAACCTGAAGGGGCTATCAGATAAAACTGCGACATGATAATTCCTTGCGAAGAACGAAAAGGTTATCATGCCGTCGGAAAGACAGATTGTCATCTCTGGTCGGAAAAATTCAGGTATTAACAAAGCAATAAAGGATTAAGATGTGAAACTGAGATGGCTTGTTGTGTTATTTGTTCTGCTGGCTGGTTGTCAGGTAAAACAGGATTATCGTCATCCACCCTGGAATGCGAAAGTCCCGGTTAAACGAGCGATGCAATGGATGCCGGTAACCCAAAAAGCCAGTGCGGCATGGGAGGTTGACCCGCAACTGATGACGGCGATTATTGCCATTGAGTCCGGCGGTAATCCAACTGTGGTCAGCAAATCTGGCGCGGTCGGTCTGATGCAACTGAAGCCCTCGACCTCTGGCCGTGATGTCTATCGCCGGATGGGCTGGCGTGGTGAGCCATCGGTTAAAGAGCTCAAAAACCCGGAGCGGAATATCTCTATGGGCGCCGCTTACCTGAATATTCTCGAAAATGGCCCGCTCGCCGGAATTAAAGATCCTGAGGTCATGCGTTATGCGGTCATCGTTTCTTATGTCAATGGTGCCGGAGCATTACTGCGCACCTTTTCCAGCAATCGTCAGCAGGCGATTGATAAAATCAATAAGCTGGATGCCGACGCATTTTTTAAACATATTGTCAGGAAACACCCGGCACCCCAGGCGCCACGTTATATCTGGAAATTCCAGCAGGCAATGGATGCAATGTAGCGGCAATGATACATTCCATCTACTAATATCCTGATCGCCATTATTACTACAGGAACACGCCTTATGCTGAATGCCTCTGCGCCGCTGGTCGAAACCTGCTATGGGCTGTTATCGGGTACGGCTGAACAGGGGATTGATATCTGGCGCGGTATTCCTTTCGCCGCACCGCCCACAGGCGAGTTGCGCTGGCGGGCGCCGCGTGTGCCTGCCCGCTGGCAGGGCGTCCGGTCGGCGACGACATTCTCCGCTGCCTGCTGGCAGAATACAGAACATTGTCGGCAACTGGGCGGTGGCGATCCGGGGCGCTTATCAGAAGATTGCCTTTATCTTAATGTCTGGTCTCCCGCAGCACGAAAACAGCCACTGCCGGTGATGGTCTGGCTGCATGGGGGTGGCTTTACCCTCGGAGCGGGGAGTCTGTCACTTTATGACGGTAAAGCGCTGGCAGCCCGGGGGGCGGTGGTGGTTTCTGTCAATTATCGTCTCGGCCACCTGGGGTTCTTTGCCCATCCTGCACTGGAAGGGGAAGAGGGCGAGCGGATCTATAATTTTGCGCTGCTGGATCAAATCGCCGCTCTGCAATGGGTACGGGATAATATTGCGGCATTTGGCGGTGATCCGGCGAATATCACCCTGTTTGGTGAATCGGCCGGGGCACGTAGTGTGCTGTCGCTGATGGCTTCCCCAAAATCAGCAGGATTATTCCATAAAGCGATTATTCAAAGCAGCTATACACTGCCCGATACGCCGCGCGAAAAAGCACTGCAGAAAGGACAACAACTGGCGGCGTTTTTCTCCCTGCCGGATGCCAGTGCGCAACAATTGCGGGCTATTCCGGCCGCCTCTCTCTGGTCGCTGCCAGCCCCTTTTACCCTCGACCCGACCCCCATCAGTGGTGATGCGGTACTTCCACAAGAGACACTGACCACCTTTCTCGCTGGCAGGCAGCAGGCGATGCCTGTTATGGTGGGCTCCAATAGCGATGAATCCAGTGTTATGTCACTATTTGGTGTTGATATCGCTGAAAAAATTGGCCAGTTACGCCGTAATGCGCCACTGGCGCTGGCACTGATCAAACTGCTCTATCCGGGAGCCAATGGTGACGAGGCGCTTGGGCGTGCAGTGTGTCGTGATATGGCTTTTACCGTACTGGGATCTATCATCATGCAGGCGCAGCGCCGCGTTAATCAGCCTTGCTGGCGCTACTGGTTTGATTATGTCCCGCGGGGGCTTCGTCAGCGCAGCCCACATGGCGCATGGCATGGTGATGAAGTCCCTTATGTTTTCGACACCCTCTCACTGACTGAATCGTTACGCGATTATACCAATGATGATGATCGCGCATTTGCTGCTCAGATTGCTGATTACTGGGTCAATTTTGCCCGCCTGGCACAGAACTCCCCGCCTGTATTACCCGGAAAGATACCCTGGCCAGCCTGCTGGCATCATCAGACGTGGCTACTGCGTATCGGGCTGGATAAACACGCGGGATTTAAGCTGGAAAAACATTTTATGCGTCTGCGACTGGCGCTATTTCAGCGCATGATGCCCCGTTTTGTGAACCTTGATTGAATGGCGACAAGGTATGATCAGCGTGATAAAACCCATTTTTTCGCACATTTCCGGTTAACAGAAGTTGGATTATTAAACATTTTTGTCTAGAGTGGGCAAAATTCACAACGCATTGATTTATCATATTGCACATTGATTCATCTATTATAAACAGGATGCTGACTCAGGCATGAACCGCAGACGTTTTCTCCAGTCTTCCGTGGTAGCTGCTGCTGTATACGGAACCTCAGGAATCGCATCACTCTTCGCGCGCGCCGCACACGCCGAAAACGCCAGCCTTGCTGATGGCGCTCCCCGTCATTTCGACTTCGCTGTTTTACAGAAAATGGCACAGGATCTCTGCCGCCAGCCCTGGGAAGGCGCTCCGCCTGCGCTCCCGCCGTCACTGGCCAGTCTCACGCCACAGGCTTATAACAATATTCAGTACGATGCCAGATATTCGCTATGGAATCATGTTCATGATCATCTGCTGGATATTCAGTTTTTCCATGTTGGTATGGGGTTCCGTCGTCATGTGCGGATGTATTCGCTGGATACAGACAGTCAGCAAGCGCGGGAGATCCATTTTCGGCCGGATCTTTTTCACTATCATGATGCCGGGATTGATAGCAACTCACTGATTGGACAACCGGATCTCGGATTTGCCGGATTCCGTGTCTTCAAGGCACCGGAACTAGCGCGACGCGACATCATTTCCTTCCTCGGTGCCAGTTATTTCCGGGCGGTTGATGATACTTATCAATATGGGCTCTCTGCGCGAGGACTGGCAGTAAACACTTTCGCCGATACGGTGGAAGAGTTCCCGGACTTCACGGCCTTTTGGTTCGAAACGATCAAACCTGGCGCAACCATCTTTACTGTTTATGCCTTGCTCGATAGCCAGAGTGTCACCGGAGCTTATAAATTCGTCATCAATTGTCAGCCGACCCAGGTGGTGATGGATGTTGAAAATTATATTTATGCTCGAAAGGATATCAAACAGTTAGGCATTGCCCCGATGACCAGCATGTTCAGCTGTGGCACACATGAACGGCGGATGTGTGACACCATCCATCCCCAAATTCACGATACGGATCGTCTGGCCATGTGGCGTGGCAACGGTGAATGGATCTGTCGGCCACTGAATAACCCACAAAAACTCCAGTTCAACGCCTTTGCGGATAAAAATCCGCGTGGTTTTGGATTATTACAACTGGATCGTGACTTTTCACACTATCAGGATGTTATCGACTGGTACAATAAACGGCCCGGTTTATGGATCGAGCCACGCAGTCGCTGGGGAAAAGGGGCGGTCTGCCTGCTGGAGATCCCGACCACCGGAGAAACCCTGGATAACATTGTCTGCTTCTGGCAGCCAGAGAAAACAATCAAAGCTGGTGATAAGCTCGATTTCAGCTATCGTCTGTACTGGAGTGCCGAGCCGCCGGTGCGAACGCCGCTGGCCCGTATCATGGATACCTATAGCGGCATGGGTGCTTTCCCGGAAGGCTGGGCACCTGGTGAGCATTTCCCCGAACAGTGGGCGCGGCGTTTTGCGGTTGATTTTATTGGCGGCGACCTGAAAACAGCGGCCCCTAAAGGCATCGAGCCGGTGATCACGCTTTCAAGCGGTACAGTAAAACAGGTCGGGATATTGTATATCGAACCTTTCGACGGTTATCGTGTTCTGTTTGACTGGTATCCGGATAATGACGCTACCGACCCGGTAGAGATGAGAATGTTTTTACGTTGCCAGGGCGATACGATCAGTGAAACCTGGTTGTATCAATACTTTCCGCCACCAGCGGATAAACGCCATTATATTGATGACCGGGTAATGTAATCCGACTAATTCATATTATCTTGCTGTGACACTGTCACCATATTGACAACTATCAGCAATGGAATCGGTTGCAGCAACCGTGTTAAACGTTCTCAATTTTTTCAATGCTCACTGATCGTCTTTTGGCAATCATTGAGTAGATTAACGATAAGGAGCAGCCATGACCGCTTGTGATGAAAACTACTTCAGTGAAAAATACGGGCTGACCCGAACGCACTCGGAAGTGGTGCATGCCGCAACACTTATCCCCCCAGGCAGGGCGCTGGATTTAGGTTGCGGCAACGGGCGTAACAGCCTCTATCTGGCGGCGAACGGCTTTGATGTTACCGCGTGGGATAAAAACGTGGCCAGCATTAAAAACCTGCAAACGATCAGCGAACAGGAGCAACTGACTCGCTTACAGACAGCGGTGAATGATCTCAATACACTGAACTTTGACGGTGAATATGACTTTATTCTCTCCACCGTGGTGATGATGTTTCTGGCGCCGGACACCATCCCGCGTCTTATTGCCAATATGCAGCGCTGTACTAAAGCCGGGGGCTACAATCTGATCGTCGCGGCGATGGATACCGATGACTATCCCTGTACGGTCGGTTTTCCCTTTACTTTTAAAGCCGGGGAGCTACGGCGTTATTATGCCGACTGGCAATTGCTCAAATACAACGAAGATGTTGGCGAACTGCACCGTACTGATGCCAGTGGTCAACGTATCAGATTGCGTTTTGCCACCATGCTGGCGCAAAAACCGGCCTGACGGCGTTAATTCTTTCTGCCGGGGCGATGGAAAATATTTTCGTCGCCCCTTACTTCTGACTACAATAGCCGCCATTTCACTTCATTGACGGACAATAACCTGCGTATGCGCCAGCCTGACCCGCACCTTGAACTTCTTAGCCCCGCCCGGGACACCGAGATTGCCCGCGAAGCCATTCTGCATGGTGCTGATGCGGTTTATCTTGGCGGCCCGGGATTCGGCGCACGCCATAATGCCTGCAACAGCCTGAGCGACATCGCCCGGCTGATGCCTTTTGCCCATAGCTATGGTGCCAGGGTCTACATTACCTTCAATACCATTCTGCATGATGATGAGCTGGAAGCGGCGCAGCGTCTGATTAACGAATTGTATCAAACGGGTGTTGATGCGCTGATCATCCAGGATATGGGCATCATGGAGCTGAATATCCCGCCGATTGAACTCCACGCCAGTACCCAATGTGATATTCGTAGCGTCGAAAAAGCAAAATTTCTTTCGGATGTTGGTTTTAGCCAGATCGTGCTTGCCCGTGAACTCAATCTGCACCAGATCCGCGAAATTTATGACAACACTGATGCGACGATTGAATTTTTTATCCACGGGGCGCTGTGTGTGGCCTATTCCGGACAATGTTATATCTCACACGCACAAACCGGACGTAGTGCTAACCGCGGGGATTGCTCTCAGGCTTGCCGGTTGCCGTATACGCTAAAAGATGATCAGGGGCGCGTGGTGGCCTATGAAAAGCATCTGTTATCCATGAAAGACAATGACCAGACGGCTAATCTGGCAAAGCTCATCGATGCGGGGGTGCGCTCTTTCAAAATTGAAGGCCGCTATAAAGATATGAGCTATGTGAAAAACATTACCGCACACTATCGACAGGCGCTGGATGCCATTATCGCGGAACGTAGCGATCTGGCGCGTGCTTCCCTCGGGCATACGGAACACTTCTTTATTCCCTCGACAGAAAAAACCTTTCATCGGGGCAGTTGTGATTATTTTGTCAATGGCCGCCGTGGTGATATCGGAGCCTTTGATTCGCCAAAGTTTATCGGCTTACCGGTAGGCGAGGTGCTCGCTGTCAGTAAAGAGACACTGGATATTGCCAGCGATGAAACCCTGGCGAACGGTGATGGCCTGAATGTGATGATTAAGCGCGATATTATCGGTTTTCGGGCGAATAAAGTAGAAAAAACGGCTGAAAATCGATATCGCATATGGCCGAATGAGATGCCACTGGCACTGCGCAAAATGCCTCTGCCTCAGGTTCTGAACCGCAACCTGGATCACCACTGGCAACAGGCGTTGCAAAAGACATCCAGTGAGCGCCGGATAGCGGTTGATATTGTTCTCAGCGGCTGGCAGCAACAGCTGATATTAACCATGACCAGCGAAGAGGGGGTCAGTGTCACCCAGTATCTTGACGGTGAGTTTGCGGTTGCGGAGCAGGGCGAAAAAGCCTGGCACCAGTTGCGTGACAGCGTAACAAAACTGGGGCAGACGCGCTATTTTGCTCGTGATGTACAGATCCATCTGCCGAATGCGCTATTTGTTCCCGGCCGCTTACTCAATCAGTTACGTCGTGACACGGTCGCCCAACTGGACGATGCCCGCCTGAAAGCATTCCGGCGTGGTCAGCGTAAAGCGGTATCTGTGCCGCCGCCACGCTACCCGACAACTCATTTATCGTTTCTCGCCAATGTTTATAACCAGCAAGCGCGTGCTTTTTATCAGCGCTATGGGGTGACGTTGATTGACGCTGCCTATGAAGCGCATCAAGAAAAGGGCGAGGTATCCGTGATGATCACCAAACACTGCCTGCGTTTCGCCTTCAATTTATGTCCGAAACAGGCCAAAGGCATGATCAAAAGCTGGAAAGCCACCCCGATGCAGTTAGTTCATCATGATGAAGTCCTGACATTAAAATTTGATTGTCGTGCCTGTGAAATGCATGTTACCGGCAGGATTAAAAATGCGGTTCTCAAAATGCCACCGCCAGGCCGTATTGTCGCGGCGATCACACCGGAAGCGTTGCTCAGCACGCTACCGAAACGAAAAAGGGGATGATGTATTACTTACCCGCCAGTGCCTGCAGCTTATCGTAAAAACCGAACACTGCCACTGCCCGGTTATCGGCGCGCCAGCGATCGGCTGCTCCCGGCGCTGAACTCTGTACCGCAATGATCCGCCAGCCAGCGTCTGTTTTCAGCAATAGCGGTGAACCACTATCGCCGGGTAGGGTATCACATTGATGTGACAGCACTGTCGTCTGAGCCCAGCCAGTGACCTGACAACCCGAATGATAATAGAGCGCCTGCGGATGATCTTCTGGATAGCCAGACTGGGTGACCTGCCGACCCACGGCCTTGAGCGCGGCATTCATATCCGCTTTATTACCGCTAAATAACGGTAATGGTGTGATACCGGAGGGGGTATAACGCAGGATGATAAGACCAAAATCCCACGGCGCGGCGGCGGGCGGAATAATCCAGCCATCGCCTTCAGCGCGCAGCTGTTTTCGCAGCTGGGGGGAGACACGGCTGACAATATGATGAATTTCATACCGCCAGAGTCCCTTACGGGAAATAAAACGTAACGCTACTGCTTTATCGGCTTTTCCGGTGATCGGTGACAGTAAACAGTGCCCGGCCGTCAATGCCAGATGGGACGAAATCAGCGTCGCGGTACAGAAATGACCACTGGCAGTTTCCAGCTGACCAATCGCCTCCCAGGGCGGGATCGCGGGATCAGGCACCGGCTGGCGATTATCATGGCCGAAAAAAAGGGTTTTAATCTCTTTGGCGCTCATCCTGGCGCAGGCCGTATCAGTACACAATAATAACAGGCACAATAAACACAGTAACAGCACGTCTCTACGCATATACGCTCTGAAGGTAACGTTGTTCTGACACCCTGTCAGCAGGAAAAAAATCATCCACTGTACTCTATTATTGTGCAATATTACTGCTCCGTCTGGAAAACGGAAGATAAAGGGCGGTATTTGAAAAAACAGTGTCATCATGCTGCAATACGGCAATAAAAGTCTCGTATCGACATCCGTTGGAAAATCCGTGGGTTGATCTTTGCTTTCTGCGGAATATAGAATGCTCACTCGGGTGTTAACTGCATGTTGCAGTGAAACAGGTATATGCGATGGTCGGGCCGCCACGCGGAGTTGCAATAACCATGAACCAGCCTGCTTTATCACGTCCTCAGGTGCCCGCTGAGCGCATCTTCTCCACCGTTGAACGATTCATGCATATCGAAGCCGTCAGTGGTATCGTACTGCTGATTGCCGCTGCATCTGCCATGATATGGGCCAACTCGCCGTTTGCCGCAACCTATCATGCGCTCTGGCACTTACCTGTCTCTTTCCGTATCGGCGGGCTGGTTTTTTCACAGTCGCTGCACTTTATCGTGAATGACGTGCTGATGACCCTCTTCTTCTTAATTGTCGGCATGGAGATCCGTTATGAAATCCATAACGGCGCGTTAAGTAACCTGCGCAAAGCCAGCCTGCCTGTCGTGACTGCACTGGGCGGCGTGATAGTCCCTGCACTGATTTATCTTAGCCTGAATGCAGCCACCCCCGGTGCTGATGGATGGGCTGTCCCTACCGCAACAGATATCGCTTTTGCGGTCGGTGTTCTGGCATTACTGGGCAAAGGTATTCCCTCTGGTGTACGAATTTTCCTGCTGGCCCTGGCGATCATTGATGACATCGTTGCTGTACTGATCATCACCATTTTCTATAACAGCGGTTTTGATTCGCATGGACTGGTTATCGCCGGGCTGGGTATGGTGGGGACGTTTATCTTTCAGCGGATTGGGATCAGCTCGGCTATCGCTTACCTGTTACCAGGTGTGGTGATCTGGTCTGGTTTACTGATAACCGGTGTTCATCCGGCACTTGCAGGGGTGTTGTCTGGCATGATGACACCGCTTGCGTCGTTACCGTTACAGGAAGAACCGGAAAAAACAGTGGCCAGGGCGGCGCAGAAGTTGCGCGATTATTACGGTGTCGGGCACTTCCATCATCTGCCAGCCTCACTGAGAACGTTGCGCCTGGCTCAGCGTGAGCTGCTTCCCCCCGTAATGCGTGTTCAGACGATCCTGCATCCCTGGGTTGCCTTTGGCATTATGCCGCTGTTTGCTCTGGCTAATGCGGGTGTCACCCTTAACGGAATTAATTTGTCGGACTCTGCCACACAATGGGTCATATCAGGTGTTATGCTTTCGCTGGTGTTCGGTAAGCCACTGGGCGTGCTCTGTGTCAGCTGGATCGCCGTTCGCTCCGGCTTATGTCAGCTTCCTGACGGCGTTTCCTGGGGCGGAATTGTACTGATCGGGCTGCTGGCTGGCATTGGCTTCACGATGGCAATGTTTACTGCCATGCTGTCATTTGACAGCGATGCGCTACTTAATAGCGCAAGGCTTGGCGTACTGACCGGATCGCTGATAGCTGCCATTCTTGGGTTGTTATGGGGTGTTGTGTATCGGCGTACAGGCAAGGGGTCCCGGCCGATACACGTCTGAAGGGTTTTCCCTGCCAGCCCGGTTAGCGAAAACGCATTGTGGTGTATGACCAGGCACAACACGCACACCGCCTGTCAGAAAAAACCGGTGCTGAAATCGTACCGGTTTATCCATCAAACAGGCTGGCCAGCGGATTAGTCGGCAGGTTTAATCGTTCTCTTCTTATGATGTTTTCTGGCTGATTTTTTATGGTGTTTCTTCACTTTCGCCGCCTGAGCATGTTGCTGAACAGAGGATTTTACCGCTGTTTTAGTGATGGTCTGATGTTGTGTTACAGGCGCTGGACTCTGCGTGTCTTTTGTTACCTCAGTGGCAAAAGACACGGTCGATATTCCCATCGCGGCGGCAGCGACCAGCGTGAATACTGTTTTCATTCTGATATCCTTAATATTCAACCCCACGGGGTTGTTAACCCTAACTATAGGCTGAGCGCGTCAGAGATTCCCGTGGTGTTTAGTATCAGTATGTAACGATATCTGCGCCGCCATAATGGATCTGTCAACAGCGCTTATTGCAGGCGTTTATTCAGCCATCGTCCGGTCAGTAGGGCAACGATTAACAGCAAAGCAATAAAAGCACTGACCCCACCCCAGCCGTAATAGTGCCAGAACAGGCCGCCGGATGTGCCTGCGATGCTTGAACCCAGATAATAACAAAACAGATACAGCGACGAAGCCTGCCCGCGTGCACGGTGGGCTCGCACGCCAACCCAACTGCTGGCGACGGAGTGAGCGGCAAAAAAACCGGATGAAAACAGTAGCATACCGATAAAGATCAACCATAACGATGAAAACAGCGTTAATAGCAGACCCAGCAGCATAAGCGCGATAAACAGTAACATCACCGGCCCGCGACCATAACGTACAGTCATCATGCCAGCTTTCGGCGAACTCCAGGTGCCGATTAAAAAAACGACAGAAAGCATCCCCACCAGCGACTGACTGAGCGACCAGGGGGGCAGCATCAGGCGATAGCCAATGTAATTAAACAGGGTGACAAAAGATCCCATCAACAAAAACCCCTCGACAAACAGCAAGGGAAGGCCACGATCATGCCAGTGTAAACGAAAATTTATTATCAGTGATTTGGGACGCAGCGAGGTCGGGCGGAAATGACGCGACTCCGGCAGGATCCGCCAGAACATAATCGCGGAGATGAGCGCGAAAAAACTGATAATCGCGACAGCGATGCGCCAGTTAAAAAAATCGCTGAGGACACCGGTCAGCAATCGGCCGCTCATTCCACCAAGAGAATTACCGCTGATGTATAGCCCCATTGAAAAAGAGAGAAAGCTGGGGTGGATCTCTTCGCTCAGATAGGTCATGCCGACGGCGGCGACACCGCTGAGCGACAGGCCAATCAGGGCACGCATAATCAGTATTTCATGCCAGCCAGACATAACCGTGGTCAGCAAAGAACAACATGAAGCTAGCATCAGCGCGGTAATCATCACCGGTTTACGGCCAATGGCATCGGATAAAGGGCCGGTAAACAGCAACCCGACAGCCAGCATAATGGTAGAAACTGATAACGAAACGCTGCTGGCTGCCGCAGTAATACCAAACTGGTGCGACAATATTGGCAGGATCGGCTGAACACAATAGAGCAGGGCAAAGGTCGTCAGTCCCGCTGAAAACAGCGCCAGCGTCACCTGGATAAAAGCGGGCGTACCACGTTTAATAAACTGACTGGCAGAGGCAGGGAGGTTGTCGTTGATTTCGCTTTCCGCTACGTTATCAACGTGAGAGGTACGGCTCACAAAAAAATCCTTGTTAAAAATGCATCGCGTTAGCACAGACCATTGCTTAAAGGTATAAAAATCGATACCTGTTATGCTGCAAATAATCCGCTTGTTTTCAGACGACGTCAATAACCGTGGATGAGAATGACGATACGTGGTTGTCAGAATCGGGATAAGGTTTGTTTCTCCAGAGAGGCGTTATGGGTCGGCGCAGTGATAACGACTTACGATCTTGCCATGATGACCGGTATGGCTTACAAAAAATCAATACCTGTTATTCTGCAAATAATCTGTTTGTTTTCAAATGACGCCAATAACCGCAGATATGTGGTCGATCAGGACTAAAAATCACCAGTTTATTATAAGGTTAAGTAAAAATTTGACGTGAGATAGCGAACTGTTTCACCATAAGAAGACTTAGAGTCTGGCCAATCAGGCTCTAAGTCTTCATGCAGCATTATTTTTCGTCATATATCAGCAAGGGGCGTTTAAAGGTGGTAACCGACAGTCAGCCGGGTCATATTGATCACATAAAACAGATGAACGCGAGGATAGTCTATCGTCTGATTGATCAACATGGCCCGATATCGCGCATTGATCTCTCCCGGCTTGCCCATCTGGCTCCGGCCAGTATCACCAAGATTGTGCGTGAAATGCTGGACGCGCATCTGGTACAGGAGACCGAAATCCAGGAGTCCGCTTGTCGCGGGCGTCCGGCGACAGGGCTGATGATTGAAACCGAAACCTGGCACTATTTAGCGATATCTGTCCGCCCCGGTCATATCGTTCTCGCGTTATGTGATTTAAGCGGTAAGCGGGTAGCGGAAGACCACCGTTATCTGACATCGCAACCCCAGCCTTCTTTTGTTGCCCGGATCATCGACCATATTGATCAGTTTTTTATCCGTCATCAGCAAAAACTGGAACGCCTGACCGCGATTGCTATCACATTACCGGGAATGATTGATTCTAAAAAAGGGACGATTCACCGTATGCCGTTTTATGCTGAAGTCACCCATCTTCCACTGGGTGAGCTTTTAGCCAACCATATTGGTGTACCGGTTTATATCCAGCATGATATTAGTGCCTGGACCCTGGCTGAGTCATTATTTGGCGCCGCAAAAGGTGCGCAGGATGTCATTCAGGTGGTGATCAATCATCATGTGGGTGCATCGGTTATCGCCAACGGTCATCTGTTGCAGGCAGGGGGACATAATCTGCTGGAGATAGGTCACATTCAGGTCGATCCGGATGGCGAATGCTGCTACTGTGGCAATCACGGCTGCCTTGAAACGATCATTAGTATTGACCGGGTTCTGGCACGGGCGCAGGCACAGATGCGTCAGACCCAGGATTCTGTGTTACATCAGCAACCATTAAGCGTAGAATGGCTCTGCCAGGCGGCACTACAAGGGGATAAGCTGGCGCGGGATATTATCAATGGAATCGGTCAGCACATGGGACGAATTCTGGCTATCATGGTTAATTTATTTCACCCACAAAAAATTTTGCTGGGTTCTCCTTTTAACCAGGCGGCGGAGATCTTATTTCCGGCCATCTCAGCATGTATTCGACAACAAGCACTACCGGACTACAGAAATCATATTCCTGTTGCAGCGACACGACTTGCTCATCCGGGAATGACAATGGGAATAGCGCTGATTAAAGATGCCCTTTATAACGGCTCGCTACTTATTCGATTATTACAAGGTTAGTCGTTCTCATTGTCGTACTAAAAATTGCGTTATCGCAAGCTAGTTTGCGCGTCTACCACGTAGACTTTACTTTTTATTATTCTGTTTCATTAGCTGTGGAGTTAGTAGTAATGTTTAAGCGTTTCTTTATAACAGGAACTGATACTGCGGTTGGTAAAACAGTCGTTTCACGCGCACTGTTACAGGCGCTGGCAACCAGCGGTAAAAGCGTAGCGGGGTATAAACCTGTCGCCAAAGGCAGCAAGGAAACCCCGGAAGGATTACGTAATAGAGATGCGCTGGTATTACAGAGTGTATCAACGCTGGCGCTATCCTATGATGAAATTAACCCCATCGCCTTTAGCGAAGATGAGAGCAGCATAGCGCATAGCTGTCCGATTGATTATGGCAAGCTGAGTGGTGGACTCCAGCATTTGAGTGCTCAGGTCGATTATGTCGTGATTGAAGGCACCGGAGGATGGCGGAGTCTGATGAATGATCTGCGCCCCCTCTCTGAATGGGTTGTTCAGGAGCAGCTACCGGTATTGCTGGTGGTGGGCATTCAGGCTGGGTGTATCAATCATGCTCTTCTGACGGCTCAGGCGATCACCAATGACGGCCTGCCCCTGATTGGCTGGGTCGCCAACCGGATTAATCCGGGGTTGTCTCATTACGCAGAAATTATTGATGTTCTGAGTAAAAAACTCCCCTGTCCGCTGATTGGCGAACTGCCTTATTTACCGCGCGCTGAACAGCGTGAATTGAGTCACTATATTAAATTAACGATGCTGAATGAAGTGATGTCGGCTGAGCGGATCATGGCATAATCACGCTGTTTTGATCAGATCGCAAAGATAAAAAGGGCGGTCAGTTTCACTGACCGCCCTTCCGTTTGTTGCCCGCGATAAACCGACGTGGCACTAGGGTGTAATCACGCGCCCGGTCTGGCGGTTCAGGCAGCGTCGGGTATTGGGTTCCCAGTAGGCGTTAAGATCAGCGCTTTTCTGGCAATTATCTTTAGCATCAAAGGCGGTATCCGTTTTATCCCACTCTTTTTCGTTACGCCGGTTTATTTTCTGGCGTAAAGATCGGGTGTCATCCCACTGTTCTTTTTCCATCGCCGCCTGCTGACGGCTCAGTGTATTGTCACCAGATTCGATCACTAATCTTTCTGTTCTGGCAACAGAAGGGGCGGAAAAACCGATAGCACTTAGCATGAATAAGGCAACCAGAGAGCGATATTGCCGGGGTAATAACTTCATCACTGTTTCCTTTTTTAAAATCATTGCGTTCAATACTGCAAGTCTACTTGATCCTGGATGCAATTGCAGGTAATAAAAATGCAGAAATATGTTAATTTTTCTTTATTAGAATCATGAAATTATGTTATTTCCATACTGTAACATTAAGCGTACAGGCGCACGACTTTAACTTTTGCGCTGCACGCTCAGGCCAGCAAAGCTCTGGCAGACCGGCATCATCTCCAGAGTGTTGATGTTGACATGCGCAGGCAGCGTTGCCACCCACCATACCGCGGCTGTCACATCTTCCGCCGTCAGTGGCTGGCTATTTTCATAGGTTTTACTGGCTTTCACATCATCACCTTTAAAACGGACATGAGAGAACTCGGTTCCGCCCACCAGACCCGGTTCTATATTGGTCACCCGGATAGCGGTGCCCTGTAAATCAGTACGCAGGTTCAGACTGAACTGATGAACAAAGGCTTTGGTTGCGCCATAAACATTACCACCGGTATAGGGCCAGCTACCTGCGGTAGAGCCGATATTGATAATATGACCACGGTTACGGGCGACCATACCCGGTAGTACAGCATGGGTCATGTAGACCAGCCCCTTATTATTGGTATCAATCATCGTTTCCCAGTCGTCAGGGTCCGCCTGCCAGGCGACCTCCAGACCGAGCGCCAGTCCGGCGTTGTTGACCAGGATATCAATCTGCTGCCACGCGGCAGGAAGAGCGGCTACCATCTCTTCGACCGCATGGCGATGTCGCACATCAAGGACGGCGGGATAAAGATTATCACCGAATTCCTCTTTTAATGCCTTTAACCGTTGCTCACGACGCCCGGTAGCGATCACTTTGTGACCCTGAGCAATAAAATGGCGAGTGATACACTCCCCAAAGCCGGCTGTTGCGCCGGTCACCAGAATAATCATGATGGCTCCTGTTATTCTCTGGATATTAAAAATGGAAGCGGAATAAATATGGGCCTGGCTCATCAAGCTCTCAGTCTGTCACCGTCAGCAAAAGGAAGTCATTGCTGTTAATCAATGAGTTGATTAATCTGTATCACGGTCTTATCAAGGCTAACACGACAGCCCGTTCCAGGAAAACAGTATCATAATGGAAAACAATCCTTTTTTAAGTGCCAGCACGCTGCCCTATCAGGCGCCTCGTTTTGATCTCATCAAAGATGCCCATTACCGGCCTGCTTTTGATGAAGGCATTCGACAGCAACGTCAGGAGATCGCTGCGATCATTGCTCATCGGCAGCCCGCTGATTTTACCAATACGATACAGGCGCTGGAGCAAAGCGGACAACTGCTGGCGCGCGTGACTCATGTATTCTTTGCCATGACGAACGCACACACCAACCCGCAATTACAGGCGCTGGATGAGCAATTCTCGGCTGAACTGGCGGAACACGAAAACCAGATCTGGCTAAACGACGCACTATTTCAGCGTGTAAAACAGGTCTGGCAACAACGGGAAACACTGGCGTTAGATGACGAAGCGCAGCGTTTGCTGACCATCACATGGCAACGGTTCACGCTCGCCGGGGCGCAGCTTGCTGAAGAGCAAAAAACGGTGCTACGTGAGCTGAATAAACAAGCGGCGGCGCTGCAGAGTCAGTTTCAGCATCGTTTGCTGGCTGCCGTCCAGTCAGGTGGGGTGGTGTTTGACACCCGGCAACAGCTGGCAGGACTGAGTGAAGATGAGATAGCGATAGCGGCTGAAATGGCGGCTGACAAAGGGCTGGACGGACACTGGCTGTTATCTTTAGTCAATACCACACAACAACCTGCCTTACAGGAATTATCGCTTCGTCAGAGCCGGGAACAGTTATTCGCGGCGAGCTGGAACCGTAACCAGCAGGGAGACGCGAACGATACCTGTGATTTACTGCTGCGCCTGGTCGCGATCCGCGCCCAGCAAGCACAGCAACTGGGCTTTACCAGTTATGCCAGCTGGGCGATGGCCGATCAGATGGCGGGCTCGCCAGAGACGGCATTCACCTTTATGCGCCAGATTGTACCGGCGGCAAAACAGCGGGCAGAAGAGGAGCAAAGGGCGATCCAGCAACGAATGGATGAAGAGGAGAGCGGAGCCACTGTTACCTCCTGGGACTGGTTATTTTATAGCGAGCAGGTACGGCGGCAAAAATTTGCGCTTGATGACACGCAACTCAGGCCCTATTTCGCACTTGAGCGCGTGCTGGTCGATGGCGTGTTCTGGAGTGCTACTCAGCTGTTTGGTTTAGCCTTTGTTGAGCGCTTCGATATTCCGGTCTATCACCCCGATGTCCGGGTATGGGAAATTTTTGATACGAATGGTGAAGGCATCGCCTTATTTTACGGTGATTTTTTCGCTCGGGAGTCGAAAAGCGGCGGTGCATGGATGGGCGTTTTCGTTGAGCAATCCACGCTGCTGGCACAACGGCCGGCCATCTATAACGTCTGTAACATCCAGAAGCCGCGTGCCGGGCAGTGTGCCCTGTTGTCATGGGATGAGGTGATTACGCTATTTCATGAGTTTGGCCATGCGTTACATGGATTATTTGCCCGCCAGCGTTATGCCAGTCTGTCGGGAACCAATACGCCCCGTGACTTTGTGGAATTTCCCTCGCAAATCAATGAACACTGGGCCAGTGACCCCGAGGTGTTTAGCCACTATGCCCGCCATTATCAGACCGGCGAAGCCATGCCGGAAGCATTACGGGCAAAAATGCGCCGTGCCGCCCTGTTCAATAAAGGCTATGAGATGAGCGAACTGCTGGCGGCGGCGTTGCTGGATCTGCACTGGCATAGCCTCTCTGCCGGGGAAGCGGTGGAGGATGTCAATGCATTTGAAACTGCGGCGTTAAAAACCGAACAATTACATCTGGCCGCGATACCACCGCGTTATCGTAGCAGCTATTTCGCCCATATTTTTGCCGGTGGTTATGGTGCGGGTTATTACGCTTATCTGTGGACTCAAATGCTGGCAGATGATGGTTTTCAGTGGTTTGTTGAACAGGGCGGATTAAGCCGTGAAAATGGCCAGCGATTCCGTGATGCGATCCTGTCACGCGGCAATAGTTGTGATTTGGCCGAGCTTTACCGTCAGTGGCGCGGCGCAGATCCACACATTGCACCGATGCTGAAAAATCGTGGCTTAGCGCGAGGATAAGAATAGCACGTCAGGGCAGGCTGTTAGCGGGTAAAGGGGGTTGATAAGCCCGCCTTTACCCGGCCACCAATGAAAAAGAGATATCGGGCGATACTGACGACAACCGCTATTGAACCCGTATTCAGCCGTCCACGGCTGGCGGCGGCTGGTCAGGGGAGGGTGGCAGTCTCTGTGTTCAGTCTCGTCCCGAACAGCAGAAAAGATTATTTCCGCAGAGACGCAAACAGATCTTTTTCAAAAACACCGTTACTTTTACACTCGACGGGCTTCACTTTATCGTTGCCATCGGGTGCCGTAACGCCGGCGATGCCTGAGACAGAGACAGTGATATTGCTCCCTTCCTCAGCGGGCCATATCTGAGTCACAATACGGTAGTGCTCCTGGATATTTTGTTTCTGTGGCAACATTGAACAGTCCAGAAACAGTCCTGCCAGCTGGTCATCATGACCTGTCGCAGCGATAATGCCACTATCCTGATCGGTGACTGTCGGGTTCAAGCTCTTGCGCTGGTAGTAAACCTCGACAGCATTGAATAACTCATCGGGTTTTCGATTCGTCAGTTTAAGCACCGGAGCGCTCTCCGTCATACCGTCTGCAGCACTTTGTTGCGTATTATCAGCTCCTCCTCCCGTTTTCACCGGGCCGTAAACCGTAATACAACCAGAAAGCAGGAAAATTATCAGATATAATGATTTTTGCAAAACAGAGCCTACCGATAATAAAGAGTTGTACATGCCGAAAGATGAAAACACAGTAGGATAAAAAAGAATAATTTGTATTTCATTATAGACTCCTGTCATTAATAAATAGATAAAACGCATCCTGTCACAATCCTTTTTATCTTATCCTGTTAAGGACAATAAGTCTATACTACAATAAAATAGATTATCATATAATAACCGTTTTATTCATTCCTTAAGGATCAATAACTGATAATTAAAATTATATAACAAGGCATCATCATAGCGCTCAGGCGCAAAGATCATCGGCACTAACCGGGTCTGATGATCGATTATTGCCAATGCCACTTGCTGATATTGACAGGCTGGCATTTACTGCGTGCTTGATTGCAGTAACAGCACTGATGTTTTTTATATAAGCAATCATCTGTTTTATATTTCATTTACCCAGAAAGGGGGCAGGCGATCAGAAATATAAAAAGGATCTCCTGCCATGATAATTCATCAACAGCAACACTGTGACAATATATTGCCTGGAGGACAATAAAAATATTTGTATCCCCTGTTACGGGAGAGTACCCTGTGTTCGACCGTCGGTAGCTTATTACCTGATCCATCGCCATTGATGTTATCACGGAGATTTTTAAAATCTATGCTACATTAATATAACTTTGATTTCACTTTTCTGGTCTGTATATTTTTAATGAGAAGATAAAAGATGAAGAATTTTATTATCGTCACAATATTAGCAACTTTACTGGCAAGTTGTGCGCAGGATTCACCCTGTGTTCCTGTCTATGATGATCAAGGGCGACTGGTACATACCAATACCTGTATGAAAGGAACCACGCAGGATAACTGGGAAACCACCGGTGCCATCGCGGGCGGCCTGACCGCTATCGCTGGTCTGACGTTAGGCATTATTGCTCTGACGCGGTAATGACAACATGGCGGGGCGGTTGTTTGCCTTGCCCGGATGATTCTGACGCCTTGTTTGTCGGATACCTGTCCAATCTTGTCTCCCCGGCAGTGCCAGAAACCCTGTATGTTGCGGTTTCCAGCACTGTGGGTATAGCTGAGCACTTAGCCACGTGGCTTAAGCCTGTGGCAACGCACTCTGTTTGTTCAGCTTAAACTGTGACATCGCGGCGTTGAGTCCATCCGTTTGCGCGCGCAGCGAATCAGCAGTGCCTGTGGCGAGGTTGACCATAACACCATTTTGCTGAATACCGGAGTCAATCTGGCTGATGGCAACGCTAACCTGCTCGATACCAATACTTTGTTGGTTGCTGGCATCGGTGATTTCCACGATCAGCTCAGCCACTTTCTTCACATCCTCAACAACTTCGGCAATCGTTTTCCCGGCGTCGTTGACCTGCATGTTACCGCTGGAAATCAACTTAGCAGAGTCTTCAATCAGACCTTTAATCTCTTTCGCCGCGTTGGCACAATGACTTGCCAGAGTGCGAACTTCACCGGCAACCACGGCAAAACCGCGCCCTTCCGAACCCGCCCTCGCGGCTTCGACAGCCGCATTCAGCGCCAGAATATTGGTCTGGAAAGCGATACTGTCAATCACACCAATGATACTGGTAATTTTATCCGACGATGCGGATATACCGTCCATGGTTTCCATCACTTTAGAAACCATCATCCCGCCTTGCTCAGCGCTGGACGCCACTTTGCTGGCCAGATGGCTGGCACTCAACGAGTTTTCAGCATTCTGCTTAACGGCGGCGGTCATCTCTTCCATCGATGAAGCAGTTTTCTCAAGTGCGCTCGCCTGTTGACTGGTACGTTCGGCCAGCGCGAGATTATTACTGGTGATTTCATCTGAACTGCTGGAGATCTGATTACTGGCGGTGCTGACGGTTTGAATGATTTCCGTCAGTTTATTACACATGTTGCTCATTGAGGCCATGACGCTGGAGGTATCATCCTGGCGTACAGAGACGGTGCGGCTGAGATCACCACTGGCCACCGCGATGGCAATATCGGCAACCTGGACAGGTTCCGCGCCCAAAGCACGAAAGATATTACGGTGGATCCAGACGCTGATCACCAGCAGCAGGATAATGGAGATAGCCGCCGCGAGCAGCATGATCTTGAAGACTAATTCAGAACTGCCTTCCGCCGATTCGATAGCCTGATTGGCGTACTGTGATGCACTGCCAACAAAAGCATGGATGCCGTTAAGATGGCTATTGTAATTCCGATTAAAGGTCTCCAGCTCGTTACCAGAAATCGCCGTCCCGCTGTGTAATTTCTTGATTAATGCGGCGGCATCATCAATCATTTTTTTGCCGGCCTGATACTGTTCGCCGTTAAGGTGCTCCAGCAGGTCATCTGAAAGAATACCTTGCCAGTGATTGATCCGGTCATACCACTGACTCTTGAGGCGAATAAAATCAGCCTCTCCCTGCTCAAGCGTGATAGACCCCTCGACCAGTTGCGATACCACCAGCCGGAGTTCAATCAGATAAATGGGTGGCGGCATGATATCAGCCGTTAAGTCCTTCGCTTGTAACCCTAAATTGTTTTGTGTCGTGCTGTGTTTGTCGCCGTATATTGCAACCGCAGTAATAAATACGGTGAATAACAGTGAACAACAGATTAACATCAATAAGTTATTGGTCAGCGATTTCATTTTTCCCTCTTTTTATGTTTTGTTATTAATTTATTTATCGGCACTAACCTATAAATCTTAATCTTCGTTGATATAAATCAATAAGAAACAGATAATTAGAATTTGAATTACCCGGTGTATCAGGCTCAGCTCGTCCTGGAAACGGGCAGGGCAGAGAAAGCGCGGCATCCATGTGTTTTTCAGCTTCTGGTCGGAGTCAGAAACGGCAGGTTAAATGATCGGCCAGTTGTAAGATGGATGCTAATCGTTTGATAAGATGATGATTTTACACGTTTACTTAATTATCAGGATCTGAATGGAAATCGATATCCCTTCAGATCCTCGTGTGGCAGAAGTGCGCATTCACGATGCCGGGCGGCAGGTGACATAAAAATGTTCATACTGGCGCTCAGCCCCATCAGCACCATATCCAGCACCGTAAAGGCAAACGTTCCTTCATGCGCCTGCGGCACCCAGGCAATCAGCTTCGCCCGTTCAGCCGGTGACAACGTCACAATAGCATGGCCATCGAACTGCATATCGCCGTCCAATAGGGGCAGAAGACCGGAAAGCGTGCGCATCAGCGTGGTTTTACCACTGCCATTGGTTCCCAGCAGACAATAGGCTTTGCCGCGCTGTAACGTTAAAGAGACATCGTGCAAAAGCGGGCGACCTGGATAGCCGATACCGGATAGTTACGATAATGCGTATGTGGAATCGCTGTTCCGGACACTGAAGTATGTGCCGTAGTGGCCATCATCGGGGTTCAGGACGCTGGAGGATGCCCGTACCTGGGTGGAGAAATTTACCCGGTGGTATAACGAAGAGCACCGTCACAGTGGAATACGCTATGTCACGCCAGCAGAACGGCATCGTGGTGAAGACAGGGCCCTGCTGAAACAGCGTGATGAACTGTATCGTCAGGCACAGAAAGCGCATCCGGAGCGCGGGTCAGGGAAGACAAGAAACTGGCAGCCGGAGGGTCCGGTAACATTAAATCCGGAACGGGAAAAACAGGCAGTTTAAATTAAACAGGGGTGACAACTGCCTTGACACTTACCGAGTTCGGTTTGCAGGATCTCCAGATTATGAATCGCTGAGTGATAATCCCCAGCGACCAGAATATCCAGTATCGTATCAATACGTTGCGCAAGCAAACGAACATCTAAATCGGGCATAAGATTATCCTGAGGATAAAAAGAAATGTGAAAGAAACATCCCTTCTTATGCCGGGAAAGGGATAAGAAGAGACTAAGCGCCGGGCCCATCAGGCTATTTGGCTTGCCATTCTGGCCCTGGGCAGAGCTCGAAATCCTCACACACTACCTGTACGCAGTGGTTTCTCCGTGCTGCCTATGTCCAGACGAGTTGTGTCAATAACGCCATCAGGCAAACGGGCGCGCGATAATACTGCGTGTTTCCATTCGGACTTCAGCGATCTTAATATCAATCACATTGGTTATTTTGTAAACCACCTCACCTTTAATTTGTACTGTGCCATTCTCCTGACTACAGATCAGCTCATCACGCACCGCGTGCAGAAATGGTGCCGGAATAAAGGCAATCGCGCCGTTATCGATCAGACGGACACGCATCCCACCCCGACTGATATCGATAATTTCAGCGACAAAACGGTTATCTGTACCGGCATGTGGATGCAGATAACGTGCATACAACCAATCTCCGACATCACGTTCTGCCATACGATTCAGGCGGCGGCGCTCGGCCATTTGTAGCGTTACTTCCTCCTGTGGGCGAGGGGCACTTTCGTTTTTGATTATTGCTTTCAGTAAACGATGGTTAATCATATCGCCATATTTACGAATCGGCGAAGTCCATGTTGCGTAGGTTTCGAGGCCAAGACCAAAATGGGGGCCTGGCTCAATACTGATCGTGGCAAATGACTGGAAACGACGGATGCGGCTATCGAGAAACGCAAAATCCTGCGCATCCAGTTGACGACGCAGCTTACAGAAACCGGCCAGTGTCAGGACTTCTGCCGGATCGATATGAATATCGTAACTCTTCAGTAATGTCGCCAGTTGCTCGGTATTTGCCGGATCAAACCCGCTATGCACGTTATAAATACCAAAACCGAGCTTATCGCGCAAAACCCGAGCGGCACAGATATTAGCGGCGATCATCGCCTCTTCAACCATGCGGTTAGCGATCCGCCGTGGTTCAGCAACAATATCCAGCACTTCGCCTTGTTCACCCAGGACGAAACGATAATCGGGGCGATCCCTGAAAACCAGCGCATGGGTATTACGCCATTCGCTGCGGCGCAGGCAGACATCCTGCAATCGCTTAATTTGTTGCGCGATAGCTTCATTTTCAGGTTGCCAGCTACCGGTATTTTCCAGCCAGTCGGATACCTTGTCGTAAGCCAGTTTCGCCTTTGATTCAATCATTGCCGCAAAAAATTCGATTTCGTCAGCAATCGCCCCATCACTGGCCAGAATCATACGGCAAACCAGCGCCGGGCGTACTTCACCAGCACGCAGGGAGCATAAATCATCAGACAGCTCGCGCGGTAACATCGGAATATTAAAACCGGGCAGATAGTTGGTGAAAGCACGGGTTTTTGCTATCTCATCCAGTTTGCTCCCCTGGGCAATCCAGGCGGTGGGATCGGCGATCGCCACCGTCAGATACAGGCTGTTATCCGGCCCGGCTTCCACGTATAAGGCATCGTCCATATCTTCCGTGCTGGCACTGTCGATAGTGACAAAATCAAGGGCTGTTAAGTCCTGACGTTGTAATTCTTCGTCCAGTAATTCGCTGGCCACCCCATCAGGGGCTTCTTTTTCCAGATTGTGACGTGCCAGCGTGACCCACCACGGCGAGAAATGGTCATCACTGAAAGTGATAAACCGGGTCAGTTCGGCATAAAATCCCCGATCTCCCTTCAGCGGATGACGACGCATTTCAGCAACAGCCCAGTCGCCTTCGCTAAAGTTATGGTTCAGGTTGCGCTCCGCACGGCAGGGGATAGCCTCTCTGAGCAACGGATGATCGGGAACGATAGACAGACGATCATCTTTTTTATGGACCTTACCGACAAAACGGCTCAGAAAAGGCTCAATCAGGCTTTCCGGTTCCGCACTTTCACGATCTTTTTCTGTGTGGATAACCGCACTGATCCGATCGCCATGCATCACCTTTTTCATTTGTGGCGGCGGAATAAAGTAGCTTTTCTGCGCATCAACTTCGAGGAAGCCAAAACCTTTCTCTGTGGCTTTAACGACGCCCTCTACGCGGGGAGTCTGAGAATGTAATTGCTGTTTAAGCTGCGCTAGCAGCGGGTTGTCCTGAAACATAATGAGGTATTTTCGTGGCTAAAAGATCGGCTGATATTTTTACGCAATCCCGTCAGTGGCGGCAAGCGAAGTTTGGCTTTTTTCGTTATTTAAAGAATGGCATACATGGCAGAAATTCCCCCCCTGACCCGCCGCGAGGAGGGGAGAGCGTTTATTTCAGTTCCAGCTCGTTCATTGCTGCGATGCTGAAACCACCATCAACGTGAACCACTTCACCGGAAATCCCTGCCGAGAGATCCGAGCACAGAAATGCCGCGCTATTGCCTACATCTTCAATCGTAACAGTCCGGCGAATCGGTGTAACAGCTTCGCAATGTGCCAGCATTTTACGGAAATCTTTAATACCGGATGCGGCAAGCGTGCGGATGGGACCAGCAGAAATAGCGTTAACACGCACACCTTCCGGACCCATCGCATTTGCCATATAGCGAACGTTAGCTTCCAGAGACGCTTTGGCCAGTCCCATAACGTTGTAATTCGGGATTGCACGTTCGGCCCCCAGATAAGAGAGTGTCAGCAGGGCTGAACCCGGATTTAACATACTACGACAGGCTTTCGCCATCGCGACGAAGCTGTAAGCACTGATATCATGAGCGATACGAAAACCCTCACGATTGACGGCATTGACATAATCGCCATCCAGTTGATCAGCCGGGGCGAAGCCAATCGAGTGAACAAAACCATCAAATTTCGGCCAGACTTTACCCAGCTCAGTGAACAGCGATGCAATGCTTTCATCAGTTGCTACATCACAGGGCAGCACAATATCTGATCCAAGCGCCGTCGCAAATTCTGCTACCCGACCTTTTAGCTTTTCAGTTTGATAGGTGAACGCCAGTTCGGCCCCTTCACGATGCATTGCCTGGGCAATGCCATAGGCGATCGACAGTTTACTGGCCACGCCAGTAATCAGAATACGTTTGCCGGAAAGAAAACCCATAGTTTTAATCCTTATTCATTTTGTTTATTTTTACTTTAACAATCATAGCGTTACGCTTGTTGTTTCAAAATAACCCAGATTTGGCTGAGAATTATATCTCACTGACCGCCTTCTGTGTCACGCTATTTTCATCTGACGATGCCAGGAGACAGCCGGAATGGTGATTTTGCTCGCAGGACAGGCTGTTTTGCGCTTTCCAGACCAACCCCTATCTGTTGTCCTGACGCCAGGCATCCGCCGTCAGTGCCTCGCCAAAATGGCCGGCAATGAGCCGTTTGGTAATGTCGTGTAATGGTGACGCCAGCACATCGGCAGTGCTGCCGCGCTCCACCACCTCTCCCTGATGCATCACCAGAAGTTGATCGCTGATATGCTTGATCATACCGAGATTCTGCGTCACATAGATATATGAAATCCCCTGTTTTTCCTGTAGTTCCAGCATCAGATTGATCAATTGTGAACGCATCGACATATCCAGCGCCGCCAGCGCTTCGTCACAGATAATCACTTTAGGGCGCAGGATCAGCGCCCGTGCCAGCCCAAGGCGCTGTTTTTGCCCCGGTGCCAGCATATGCGGATAATAGCTGACATGATCGGGCAGCAATCCCACCATACGTAACGTTTCAATAATTTGTTTCTCGCGGTCCTGGGGAGCAAGATCAGTATTAAGACGCAGCGGAAGATCGAGGATCTGAGCGATCCGTTGCCGGGGATTGAGTGAGTTTGATGGATCCTGGAAGATCATGCGAATACGCTGGCTGCGAAAAGAGTAATCACCGAATTGCAGCGGATGATCGTCGATCAGCAATTCGCCAGAGGTCGGCGCAATCATCCCGGCCAGCATTTTTACCAGGGTGGATTTTCCCGATCCATTTGCGCCCGTGATCGCCAGGGTCTGATGTTCACGCAGGGTAAAACTCAGCGGTTTAACCGCTTCTTCTGTCTGGCGACGAAACCACCCGGTTCGGTAGCGAAAGGTTTTACTCAACTGGCGCACTTCAAGCAGTGTTTCAACCATGCCACTCTTTCTCTCTGTTCAGTGGGTAATGGCAGGCATAGAGATGGGTTTTGCTGCCGATAAGCGCCGGTGCCTCAATGCATTTACGTTGCGCGTAGGGGCAGCGTGGGCCAAGACGACAACCGATCGGGAGTTGTTCCAGTAACGGAATGGCGCCCGGTAGTGTATTCAGCCGACTTTTATGAGGCAATGGGCTACCAAAATCGGGGATAGCACGAATTAACGCCAGGGTATAGGGATGGTGAGGGGTGGTGATCAGCTCAGCGCTGGGGGCAGTCTCTACGGTCTGGCCACAATACATCACGTTAATTTTATCTGCCCACTGGCTAAGCATTTGCAGGTCGTGGCTGATCAGCAAAATCGTGGTGTTATTATTTTGATTCAGCCGTGACAGCAGGCGAATAATTTGTCCCTGCGTCGTCGGTTCCATCGCGTTGGTGGGTTCATCTGCGATCAACAGCCGCGGCTGATTGGCCAGCGCAATGGCAATCATCACTTTCTGGCACTCCCCGTCGGTTAATTCATAGGGAAAGCAGTGCATAATGGCCAGGTGATCTTTAATTCCGACGCGATGCAGCAGCTCAATCGCCCGCCGTTTACGCCAGCCAATACGTTGCCACCAGCGACCCTTAAACGTCCAGCGTGGAATATTCTGCATTAATTGCTGACCAATCCGCGCGGAAGGATCAAGGCAGGACTGGGGCTCCTGAAAAATCATCGATACGTTATGACCCAGCAACTTACGTCGCTCACGGGCGGACAGATTCAGCAGTTCGATATCATCAAAACGCATACGATCAGCCGTTATCCGCCAGTTATCTTTGGTCACACCGCAAATCGCTTTCGCGATAATGCTTTTGCCCGAACCGGACTCACCCACCAGACCACGAATTTCACCTTCGGTGAGGATCAGGCTGATACTGTCGACAGCCTTAACCCAGCCATCATTGGTTTTAAATTCTATGGTTAAATTACGGATATCAAGTAATGGCATTACGCCACCCCGGCGATAATCGCGCGACGGATACCATCGCCCAGTAAATTAATCAACAGCACACTGACCATAATCGCCACCCCAGGCAACATCACCATCCAGGGGGCGACATAAATCAGCTCCAGCGCATCGCCAAGCATCGCGCCCCATTCCGGCGAGGGGAGCTGGGCCCCCAGGCCGAGAAAACCGAGCGCGGCAATATCGAGTATGGCGATGGACAGGACGCGGGTTATTTCGTTCACTAAGCCGGAGGCGATATTCGGCAACACCGCAAACCAGAGAATATTTAGCGTCGATGCACCATCAAGGCGCGTGGCAATGATGTACTCTTTTTCCAGCTCATCATGCACCATGCCATAGACTGAACGCACAATACGCGGCAACAGCGCCAGCCAGATCGCGAACATCGCATGGCCCAGATTGGGTCCGATGAACGCGGAAACCACAATGGCCAGCAAAAGCGATGGAATCGATAACAGAATATCGAGAATATGATTGAGCAACGCAGAACGCAGACCATGACTGGCACCAGCGATAATCCCCATGATCAGACCACAGATGACCGCCGCACAGGTGACGATAAACGCGCCGCCAATGGTCGATGCCGCACCACTCAGCAGGCGGCTGAGTTCATCGCGCCCCAGATCATCGGTTCCGAGAAAGAACAACACGTCACCGTAACGCGACCATGAAGGCGGCAGTAACTGATAACCCAGAAATTGCTGATTAATATTATAAGGTGCCAGCCAGTGACCAAAAAGGCACAACATTGCCAGGCCGGCACAACCGTACAATCCTGTCATCGCGGTGGTATCGCTACAGAACTTACGCCATACAATACGCAGCGCGCCGGGCGGTCGTTTTTCAAGATAAACGCTATCGTCGAACATAGGGGCTCATTTTATTTTTGTTGATCATATCTGATATCCCTTTTGTTGTATCTCGTGCCTGAATGATCAATCGCAACGAGGCGCGGATGGAGAACGGCTATCGCAGGGCATACCATTCCCTGTGTTTCAGTGGGTTAGCCATGGCGCCTAAAATATCGGATATCACGTTGATGGTAATAATCAGTGTGCCGATAACCATCACAACCGCTGAGATAGCGGCATAATCCTGCTGACGAACCGCGTTAAGCAACCAGCGTCCCAGTCCGGGCCAGTTAAACACAATTTCTGTGATCATCGCCAGGGTCAGCATGGTGGAAAACTGCAATCCAAGACGAGGGATTACCGGCGGCAGTGCATTATGCAAAACATGACGAAACAGAATTTTGCGCTGAGAAACACCACGGGTGGCAGCGGCTTTGACGTAATTGGTATCATACACTTCATGGGTGCTAAGACGAACTAAACGAATGACTTCGGTCGTCAGTACGACAGCGAGAGTGAGCACCGGCAGCACCATATGACGGACAGCGCTGATAATCATTTCATGACGCCAGGGGGAATCGGAAAGCCAGGCATCGATCAGCGCGAAACCGGTGACGGTTTTCACTTCATACAGCAGATCGAAACGTCCGGCGACGGGAAACCAGCCGAGGGTGAGGGAGAAAAGCAGCGTCAACAGCAGCGCCAGCCAGAATACGGGGATGGAAAAACCGAGCAATGCCAGCGCGCTGATCAGGGTATCCGGCCACTTATTATACATCATCCCGGCCAGCATCCCGGTGGGAATGCCGATCAACAGGGCAAAGCTAAACGCCAGAATACACAGTTCCATCGTGGCCGGAAAAACTTCTTTTAACTGTGCGGAAATCATCTGGCCATTAATACTGGACACGCCAAAATCCCCGTGTAGCAGACCCATAATCCAGAATTGCCAGGCGTTCCACAATGAAGCTCCCTGTAACGGCGCATGGGGCGTGAAGTAACTCAGGCTAAAGCCGATAAGCATCAGAAAAAAGAGCGTGGTGATCAGGAGCAAAACACGCCGCAGGGTATAAATAATCATGGTGCTGGCACCTTATCCTGTTTCTCTCGCCAGACACCGGCGAAAGAGGTATTACTGAAGGAACTAAGCACTAACCCTTTGATATCGTAGCGATAAGCCTGCAAACGTAATGAAGAAGCCAGCGGCAGTACCGGCAATTCACGGGCAAGAATATGTTGTGCTTCTTTATAAGCCTCAATACGGGAAGCTAATTGCTGTGAACGCAATGCCTTCTGGAGCACTTCGTCAAACTCCGGATTACACCAGTGGGCAAAATTGGTTTGCGAACCAATGGCGGCGCAACTCAGTTGCGGGCGCAGGAAGCTATCGGGATCGTTACTGTCGGTTGCCCAGCCCGAAAGCGTCAGATCGTGGTTCATATCCATCATTCTGGCCTCCTGGAAGCGCCCCTCGATCGGCACGATGATAACTTTTACCCCCGCCTGTGCCATATCGGCCTGAATCAGCTCGGCCATTTTCAACGGGCTGGGATTCCACATCTGGGAGCGAGTGGATACCCACAGCTTCAGGGTCAGATTTTCCAGTCCTAATGCTTTCAGCTCCTCACGCGCCTGTGCCGGATTATATTCGGTAACTTTCGCTTCGTTATCGTAAGCCCATGAGGCGCGGGGTAACAGGGAGGCCGCCGTTTCTGCGGTGCCGTAATAAATGGATTTCATCAAGCGTGGATTATTAATCGTCAGTGCCAGAGCATGGCGAACCACCGGGTTATCCAGTGGCGGTCTGGCGGTGTTAAATGCCAGCCAGGCGATATTCATGCCCGGGCGCAATGTTAAACGCAGACGCGGATCATCACGCAAAATCGATAACTGGCTGGCCGCCGGCCACGCCAGAACATCACACTCGCCGGTTAATAATTTAGACAACCGCCCGATGCCGCCAGAGCCGAAATCAACGACAACCTGTGGCATCTTCGGTACACCACGCCAGTAATCCCCATGGCGTTGCAGACGGACATACTGGCCCGCATGATATTCGCTGAGATAGAACGGCCCGGTGCCAACCGGCTGACGATCCAGCAATTGCTGATAATCACGGCGGGTAAGTTGCTCACCATATTCGGCAGACATCACGGAAGCATAATGGGTGGCCAGGTGCCAGAGGAATGAGGCATCCGGCTGTTTCAGGCGAAATTCGACGGTTTTATTATCCAGTTTCTGTATGCTTTGCACATTATCAGCGAACTGCAAACTATCGAAATAGGGGAAGCTACTGCCGTTAACCTCATGCCACGGGTTATCGCGATGAATAATACGGCTGAAGGTGAAAATGACATCGTCAGCATTCAGGGTTCGGCTGGGTTTAAACCAGGGAGTGGTATGGAAAGCGACATGGTCACGCAGATGGAAGCGATATGTCGCGCCATGATTCAACACCTCCCAGCGTTCCGCCAGCTGGGGACGCAGACGATAAGTATAAGGGTCGACATCAAGCAGACGATCATAAAGCTGGGCAGCTAAGGTATCGATGATCAGACCACTGCTGGCCTTCTGAGGACTAAAGGTATTGACCTGGCCATTAACACAGTAGACAAATCCGCTATCACGAATATCAGCATGGGTCAGTAATGGTGCCGTGGCGATAGCCTGATCGCACAGGAATAATACCGTCGCTAACAGCAAGGATAATTTCAAGCGCATAATAGAGTTAGAGTCCATCCCACCAGGCGTGCGAAATCGCAGCGAACCTGTCGTCAGTGAGAGTTTCGGGTGCTCCCCACGGCCCGAATAGCCCGTAAAATCGGGTTCTCAGAGAGATAAAACAAAATGCTGACTGATGAGTATATTCCATCACTTTACACACTTCTCAGCCTGTGCAGGCAATATGACAGAGATGAAGTATGGTATCTTTTTCTCGTCGCTTTCTCCAGCAGCGGGTGTTATCCAGGGTGTCCAGACATGGAATTTTTACTATTGAGCGCCCGATTTGTCTGAGTAAGGGTTTTGCGTACTCACTTACCGGACACGATACGCATCTGAAAAACTCGCTTTGTCAGATCAATTCCGATAATTTGTTCCACCGGATATCTCTTTATTTTGCTGTTGGTTTGCACTTAGAGCCGACCCATCAGGCGTTATTGGCGCAGCCAGTCTGGACACGGACAGCGCGGAGAAACCGCAGCGTACACGAAGTACGTGAGGATTTCGAGCACTGCCCAGGGCCAAAATGGCAAGTAAAATAGCCTGATGGGCCAGGCTATTACGGTATGGCTTACTGAAGCCGGTAGAGGAGTAACATCATGCATAACGGGCAGAGCCGTTACTTTCTGGATATTAATAACAGTCCGGTAAAGCCGGATATTCTGCGCTTTCACGGCCGGGAAGCCCTGAGCGAACCGTTCCGATGGGAGATTGAGTTCACAAGCCAGCAGGCGAATATCACCCCGGAACAGGTGCTGATGAAATATGCCTCTTTCCGGATGCGCAGCGGTAAAAATGTTCACGGCATTATCACCTGCCTCGAATGGCTCTCCACTTCAAAAGAGCAGTCACATTACCGGGTCACGCTCAGCTCCCGCCTGGCGCTGCTGGAATACACCCGGCAGAGCGCTGTTTTTCAGAACCAGTCGGTGCCGGAGGTGGTGGAGCAGGTGTTGCGCAGACACGGGCTGGAGGGGCCAGATTTTGAATTCAGGCTGGAGCGCACCTGCCCGGCGCGTGAAGTTATCACCCAGTGGCGGGAAACGGATTTGCAGTTCATCCAGCGCATTCTGTCGGAGGTGGGGATTTACTGGCGCACGGAGATGGACCACACCCGCGAGCTGGATACGTATATTTTTGCCGACAGCCCGCTCAACTATCAGTTTGATGTGCGCCTGCCGTACTGCGAGCCATCTGGCCTGTTTGATGGCGCAGCAGAGTCAGTCTGGGATGTGCGCAGCTGGCATAATCTGGCCACCGGCACGGTCAGGAGCCGTGACTACAACTATCGCACCGCCTCCACGCCGATGGATACGGCGGTCAGTGTACGTAATGACGCAGTAACGACCGGGGAGCATTACCGCTACGCTGTGCCATATCGCGAGGCGGGAGATGACACTGAGCCAGAACCGTTAACCGAAAGCGGGGCATTCTACGCCCGGCTTCACCATGAGCGTGCGCTGAACAAAACCGCCCGGATACACCTGTTCAGCAATGCCTCACATCTTACTCCGGGACAGGTGCTGGAGCCGCAGGGCAACATCATCAGGGCGCTGAAGGACGGAGTCATTCTGACGCTGGTGACCTTCCGGGGCAGCCGTGACTCCCGTCTCCATGTCTCGGTATGGGGTATGCCTTATACCGAACGTTACTGTTACCGTCCGGGGAAATCCCGCGTCCGGTGATTGCGGGCACGCTGCCAGCACGGATTGAAAGCCGGGAAAAGAACGACATATACGCCCACCTGGATGACCAGGGGCGCTACCGGGTAAAGCTGGACTTCGACCGCGAAGAAACAGAGCGGGGATTTGGTTATCTGTGGCTGCGGATGGCGAAGCCGTATGCCGGTGACACCCTGGGCTGGCATACACCGCTGACTGACGGCACTGAAGTGGCGATTGCGTACAGCAATGGTGATATTGACCTGCCGTACATTGCGTATGCCCTGCACGATGCTGAACATCCGGACCCCGTGAACCGGCATAACCACACCCGGAATATCCTCAGAACGCCCGCTAATTCGAAACTACGGATGGAAGACAAACGCGGAGAGGAGCATATCAAACTCACCACGGAATATGGCAAAACCCAGCTCAACAGCGGACACCTGGTGGACAGCCAGGGAAAATACCGCGGCGCAGGGAGTGAACTGCGCACCGATGAACACGGGGTTATCCGCGCCGGTAAAGGGCTGTTTATCAGTGCGGATGCTCAGGCGAAAGCACAGGGTGAAGCGCTGGACAGGGATGCGGCGCTGAAGGAAATCGAACGACTCAGTCAGTACCTGCAACAGCTGACAGAGGCAGCAGAACAGGCACAGGCGCTGAAAGCGGATATTGACAGTCAGATACAGATGTTTGAGCAGCGGCTGAAGCCGCTCAATGAGGCGATACTTTTTTCGGCGCCGGAAGGTGTGGCGCTGACCAGCGGTGAAGATATGCAGCTGACCGCCGCGCAAAACGTGGCTGTCAACGCCGGAGGGGATATCAGCATCGGAGTGATGGGCAATATGACGGCCCTGGCCGGGGAGAAGCCGGGACTGTTTGCCCACACCGGCCCGCTGAGCCTGAAATCCGGAGAAGGGCCGGTGGAGATGCAGGCGCAAAATGACAGCCTGCGGTTGTTTGCGGAAAAGAAGCTGACGCTGAGCTCGGAGAGCGACATCTCCTTTGCCGGAAAGAAGCGCATCACGCTCATCGGCGGCGGCAGTTATCTGCGGCTGGAGGCCGGGAAAGTGGAGTACGGCACGACAGCAACGTATATGCGGAAGGTGAAAAGGTCGATGACGGCCGGGGCAAGAGACCTGCCAATTGAGTCATTGAAACAGATGGAAATGATTACGCGGTATTTTGACAGAAAGATAAGATTTTCTTCTAATGTTAACTATCGTGTTGAATCAATGGAAGGAGAAGAATTACTTTCTGGGTCAGGTACCAGTGGTTACATCGACAAGAGTACAACAGAATCTGAGTATTGGATCTTTATAAGTTGAGAATAAATAATGAAAGAAATTAACATTGAGATCGCTAGGAAATCCTATCTTATTGTGACGAAAGATGGAAAAACGGAACTAGGTATTAGAGGGAATACAACTCCAGAGCATGACATTACACCTTATGAAGTTGAAGTGCCAAATATTTTAATTATAACCAGAAGAAATGGTGATGTTTTGTTTGTTTTACAAGGAGGCGAAGAGAATGAATTTGCAATAGTGACAGCTCAATATCTATATGACAAATTAAAATACCAATGGTTTGAGCCTTTGGCTGATAATTATAGGAGGTTGATATATATTAACAAGGCAAGCTATGTAAAAGAAGCTTATAAAATATTGACATGGGACGATGTCGTTAAATTTTCTTTAATTGACAGGCCATTTTATAGCTTTTATAAAAATATGGAAGGTGACTGGAAGCAGAATCCAGAGGGAGGGGCGGGATATCTTTTGGTATTAATCTCTGAAATCCCTTACTGGACAGATGCTGTTGGTCAGATTCCATTTGCCATCGATACCTACCGCAGCAATCATAGTATAACTAAGACAGTACAAATTGGAATTGATTGGTGGGATGGAACGCTCACAGGAGGTGTTGATTATTCTAATGAATATGATAACTATTTCGTTTTAAGAGGAGCATTATTTGCCAGTAAGCGTTTTACATATAAATTAGAGCCTTCAGGTAAATCACATCCATCTGCTGTCATGAAAGAAATAAATCATTTAATAAAAGCAGAAGTTCTTGGCGAGCCAATAAAAAATAGCGAGTTAGAAAAATATGGAATCTGGAAAAAATAAAGCCACTTTAGTAAATATATTAATTGCAATCCTTAGCTGCATCCTTGTAGTTATTGTCCATGATTTTGGCCATGATTGGTATATGGATCATTTTACATCACGAAGTAAAGGAGTTACCCTGGGATTTATAATGGCATACATGAGATATATTATGATCCCTGCTATATTCCTTTCAGCTTTTATAAGAGTGAAGTATTCAATAACTATCCTTAGTGTATTCATTATATTTATGTTTTATTGTTGGTATGAAAGCAATCCACTCCGGGTTATATTAATGTTTGTTTCTTGTTTATCTGGATATACATTAATTATTTTTTATAGATTGTTAAAAAACAAAAATGAATGATTTAAAATTTAATGGATCTGTGCACCCATTACTCAAAAATAACGCAATATATGCTCATTCAACCTCAAACTAAAGATTTTATTATCTGAAAATTATCGCTAATTCAGGATGTCAGCAAATTCTGCTATACTTGGTTGAGCAGGGACAAAATAATGGCAATTGCATCAACAACCACGACAAAAGATAAGGCAAAGCAGGAAAAGAAAGTCAGTGTGGACTTCTTTCATATTGATATGATCCCGGATGCGATGGATAAAATGAACTGGCCTGTTGCAGCAAAATTAATGAGGCATTGGTTTAACACAAAACCTGCACTGGCTTTTACTGAAGAGACTAAAAATAAATATCAGAATGGAAAGGCGCTGGATATTCCTGACGGTGAAGTTAATTGTGATATTGTAAAAATGTCCTGGGCCATTCAGTTTGAACAGGTCATTAAAGGAATCGAATACCTGAGTGGCAAATGGGATAGCCCAAAAGGCAGGGATTTGCTAAAAAAACGGCTTTTACAACAAGGTGATTATCTAAAAAATAATGTATCAATTGGTTATACTGATGATATCCGAGTACTGGAAGATACAGCGCAAGTTAATGTGACAAAAATAGGAACAAAAATAGATACTGTTAATGAATGGTATGGAGCTATAGGCATTTCAAATCTAAAAATTTGCGTTCGTGGGAGTACTGAAAATCGTAATGGAGAGTCATTTTTTAATGTTGAGTCAGTTGGCTATTATCTGAAAGATACTTACGACTTTACTGATGATGAATATCCAGAACCTTTAGGTATCTGGAGTAAAGATCGAGTTCTCAGCAAGCTGGAGTCAACATTATATATGTCATCTTACTTGTATTCGGACTGGGGCGATCTGGCCCGTAAATTTTCAGGCTTTGTTCCGGTGTTTAATGCTGATTTTCGTAAATGGCAAAACAAGCATAACACAGGAGGGGATTTTATGATTTTCTCGGATGTATACTGGACGGAACCATTAGCTAAAAAAAGGGTAATAAAATTATGAAAATAAGAACAGTTATTATACTGATTATCTTGTTTGTGGCCTGGTTTTTTTTACCCTCAACTTTATTTCTGAGTAATAGTGATAAGAGAGCTTCACATATTGGTCCGGACAAAAAATATACAGCCGTAATATATCGTACAAAAATTATATCTCCATATTCATTTTATAAATATCTACAAGGTGAAAATTATTATTTTATTTTGTATGATAAAGACCAGCGTGTTATATTCAGACCATCATTTTTTTATGGCACTGCGAATATTACAGCATATGATGCAATTATATATGTTTATAATGAAAAACATTATCTTTTCTACCCGGGGGAGGACGGCGGTTACGAGTCATATGAATTAGATAAATAACGGTTATTAACAGACAGTTGAGCTGATTATCAGAGAATGCTATAAATTCTGTGCCATTCCAGTAAGATACTTAAAAAAGGAATGGCACGAGAGTGTTCAGAATTCGGGTTTAAATACTGCGGCGTGTCGTTTGATAGCTGGAAAGATAAACGATGTCAGTTCCAGGAGGCGAAGGCGCGGTATGATCAGTTTTTTAAGGCTGATGGCCAGAAAAAAACTGGTGGACTGGCAATAACAGTGCGATTAACCAGGCAGCCCGGCATCAGGCTGTCGCAACAGTAAATCAACCATTGAAAGTCGTTTGGATTTTCATGCAACCAATCAGTACTAAATATTTTACAGTAATATTCCAGGACATGAAGGATATTATTGTACGTTGGGAGCTATAATGATGAATATTGAAATGTCAGTAAATTTCTCTTTTAGAAATCATTTGCCTGATATTCCATTTTCAGAAATCATTGAGCAGTTATCGTTTTTAGTTTCGGAATTAAATAATTTACTTGGCCATCAGTTTGAATGGTTTGAAACTGGCTATTCAAAAAAGCAAGCATTATCACACATAGCGTTTAAAAACAATAAAATTAGTAACGATACATTTCTAAAATGGGAAAAAAGATATAAGAGAGACTATCCTCTTTTTGTTGAAAGTGTCTGGGATGGTAAAGGTGATTATAGTAATGCCATTGATTACCGGAAAATGGAGCCTGTAATTTAAATTGTGTATCTGCCTGTTTTTGATATCTTCACGGCTTTGTTGAATAAATAGATATTATGCTGCGTGCCTACAAAAACATCGGTCTTCCTCGACGTAAAATCAGAAGGTTAAGGTCAGGGTCGGAAGCTTCTCGCAGTAGAGACCAGCATTTATGACCAAAACAGGTGTGATAAAACAGCATGGTTCACTATTATTCAACAAAGCCTTTCGCGGCACGCTTCATGCCGGGCAGATAGGGCCGGTACAGGTCACCGGCCGCCGCGATCATCAACGTTTACGTGGCAAAGCCTGGTGGCCAAAACAGTCATTAACGGTTTTTCAGCCGCTGATCCCACCGGCGTGGAAAATGATGCTGCGTAGTGGAATGCTGCATGCACAGGTGGCTTTTTCGGCGACGACCCATGAATTTACCGCGGGTGGCCATGCGGTACTCGCCGGTGGCAGAGCGTGGATGCCAGATAACCAAATCAATGGCGTTAATTTCGTTTTGCCCTTTCGCGTCAGTCAGGGGGTCTGGCATCTGGGCACCCGGCGTCCGGTTTCATTGCGGATTGACGAAGTCATCAACCAAATTACCGCCCGTTATCTGAGCGCTGATTTACAGGGGGCCTGGCCGTGGAGCGAACAGTCACCACTGCAACTGAGTAACGTCAGTGTCGATGTGCTGGGCGGCAAAGTAATGATACAGCAACTGCGTATGCCCCAGCACACGCCAGCACTTCTGCGCCTGCAACAGCTCTCCAGTAGCGAACTGATCAGTGCCATCAATGTTAAACAATTTGCGCTGTCCGGTGCGTTTAACGGCGCGCTGCCACTGTGGCTGAATAATAATCAGTGGATCATTCAGGATGGCTGGCTGAATAATCCCGGCCCGATGACCTTACGTCTGGATAAAGATATGGCGGATGCGCTGGTCAACGACAATATCGCCGCGGGTGCCGCCATTAACTGGTTGCGCTATATGGAGATCAACCGCTCATGGGCGCATATTAATATGGACAATCGCGGCGGGCTGACACTCAACGCCAATGTCAGCGGGGTCAGTCGTTTCGGCGACAAGCGCAACACCGTCCATCTTAACTATGCTCACCAGGAGAATATGTTCGATCTATGGCGCAATTTGCGTTTCGGCGACAATGTCCAGACCTGGTTTGAACAACATGTCAGATTGCCTGCGGGTCATGCGGAAAAGCAACAGGTAAGGAATAAGAATGAAAAAAGGGCTAACGGCCATACTGGCCGCGATCATACTGACAGGCTGCCACCCAGGCTGGAAATCACCGCCTCAAAGGAGCCGATTACGATCAATATGAATGTTAAAATCGAACATGAAATTCATATTTCGGTCGATAAGGATGTCGAAGCGTTACTCAAATCGCGTAGCGATCTCTTCTGAGGTGATTAATGAAAAAATGGAAGATCGTTGCAGTAATGCTGCTGCCGCTGTTCAGCTCATCCGTATGGTCATTAACATTGGGTGAAGCACGCAGCCAGGGGCGGGCAAGGGAAACGCTCAGCGGCTATCTCGCTGCGCGCCAGCAGGATCAGCAAACACGGGATCTGGTCGCACAAATCAATGCTGCCAGACGCGCAGACTATCAACAGCTGGCGGAGAAAAATCATTTACCGCTAGCGCAGATTGCCGCTATCGCCGGGCAAAAACTGGTGGCACGGGCACCGGCGGGGGAATATGTCCAGGGTGTTGACGGCCAGTGGTTACGTAAATAACCTGCGATACAAAAACAGATGGCGACAGCGTTAATCAGCGCGCTCGCCATCTGCCATGTGATCAGGCTGCGACGATCGTATCAATCTCAGCTTTTGCCGCCGATATCGCCTTCGCTGCCGCTTCTGCGCCGTAGGCGATACCTTCGGCGAAGACAAACTGCATATCCGTAATGCCGATAAAACCCAGGAACAGGGTTAGCAAAGGGGTGACCAGATCAGCAGCGGTATCTTTATGAATACCGCCACGGCTGGTCAGCACAATCGCCCGTTTGCCGGTAATCAGCCCCTGAGGCCCTTTTTCGGTATAACGGAAAGTCACGCCAGCGCGCGCTATCAAGTCGAAATAGTTTTTCAGTTGTGTGGGGATATTGAAGTTATACATTGGCGCGGTGATCACAATCAGATCACTGGCCTGCAATTCTGCAATTAGCGCATCAGACAAAGCCTGTGCCTGCTGCTGGCGGGGCGTTAATGGTGCGCCAGTGGGACGCAGTGCGCCCATCAGTTCGCCATCCAGCACCGGAATCGGATCGGCGGCCAGATCGCGGACCACGATATTGTCGTTTGGTTGTTGTTTACGCCATTGGGCAACAAAATAGTCCGACAATTGCCCGGATTGTGAATCCGCTGCCAGAATACTCGATTTTAGCACTAATACTTGACTCATCATTTTTTCCTTTTTACGTGAGGAACAGTACACTGCTTTGGCTACGATATGTCGTTTTGCCGAAACATCAGTGAGGCAGATGTGGTAATATCCATACACCAGAAGAGATATTCTCAGGCAGCACTTTATACAATAACGCTATGACAGAACAACAAAAGTTCACTCTTCAGCAACTATTTCAATCGACTGACGACCTGATGCTGCGTGATAAAACACGCTTTTCCCGCCGCCTGCAGGGGACGAAAAAAGTGAAAGATCCCGCCGCCCGGCAGGCCGTTCTTCAGCAGCTGGCGCAAGAGATAGCAGAGGCGACTGAAAAAGTCCGCCGCCGTGAAGCGGCGTGTCCGCCGATAAGCTACCCGCAAAACCTTCCCGTCAGCCAGAAAAAAGAGCAAATATTGCAGGCGATTCGTGACCATCAGGTGGTGATTGTCGCCGGGGAAACCGGTTCAGGTAAAACCACGCAGCTACCTAAAATCTGTCTCGAACTGGGACGCGGAATAAAAGGTCTTATCGGCCATACGCAACCGCGTCGCCTCGCAGCGCGCACTGTTGCCAGCCGGATTGCCGAAGAGCTTAACAGTGAACCGGGTGGCTGTGTGGGTTATAAAGTGCGTTTTAACGATCACGTCAGTGATCAGACGCTGGTCAAGCTGATGACCGACGGTATTTTACTGGCGGAAATCCAGCAGGATCGCTTACTGAGCCAGTATGACACCATCATTATCGACGAAGCCCATGAACGCAGCCTGAATATTGATTTTTTGCTCGGTTATTTGCGTCGACTGCTCCCCGAACGCCCGGATCTGAAAGTCATTATTACCTCGGCAACGATCGATCCCCAGCGTTTCTCACGCCATTTTAATCACGCACCGGTGATTGAAGTCTCTGGCCGTACCTGGCCGGTGGAAGTGCGCTACCGTCCGATCGTGGATGAGGTGGATGATGGCGATCGCGATCAATTGCAGGCTATTTTTGACGCGGTCGATGAACTGGAGCGTGAGAGTGCGGGCGATATTCTGATTTTCATGAGCGGTGAACGGGAAATTCGCGATACCGCTGATGCCCTGAATAAACGCGAACTACGCCATACCGAAGTGTTGCCGTTATATGCCCGCTTATCAAACAGTGAGCAAAATCGTATCTTCCAGCCCCATAGCGGCCGACGTATTGTGCTGGCCACCAATGTTGCGGAAACCTCACTGACGGTTCCTGGTATCAAGTACGTTATCGATCCCGGTATGGCGCGGATCAGTCGCTATAGCTACCGTACCAAAGTCCAGCGTCTGCCGATTGAGCCCATATCCCAGGCCTCAGCTAATCAGCGTAAAGGACGTTGTGGTCGCGTCTCGCAGGGGATCTGCATCCGCCTCTATTCTGAAGTGGATTTCCTGTCACGGCCCGAATTTACTGACCCGGAAATCCTGCGCACCAATCTGGCCTCGGTTATTTTGCAGATGACGGCGCTTGGCCTCGGTGATATCGCCGCATTCCCGTTTGTCGAAGCACCGGACAAACGCCATATTCAGGATGGGATACGGCTGCTGGAAGAACTGGGAGCGATCCACAACGCCGGGAACATGGCCGGTTATGCCCTGACTCCGCTGGGACGTCAGCTCAGTCAGCTACCAGTCGATCCCCGTCTGGCGCGGATGGTACTGGCGGCACAAACCCAGGGTTGTGTGCGGGAAGCAATGATTATCGCCGCTGCGTTGTCTATTCAGGACCCACGCGAACGACCGCTGGATAAACAACAGGCATCGGATGAAAAACACCGCCGCTTTGTTGATAAAGATTCGGATTTCCTGACGATAATTAATTTATGGAACTATCTGAATGAACAACAAAAAATATTACCGACAAACGCATTTCGTCGCTTGTGTCGCAGCGATTTCCTTAACTATTTGCGGATCCGTGAATGGCAGGATATCTATACTCAACTGCGCCAGGCAGTGAAAGCACTGGGATTAGCGGTAAATAGCCAGCCCGCGGAATATCGTGAAATTCACAGCGCTCTGCTCAGCGGCTTGTTATCGCATATAGGTCATAAAGAGGGCGAAAAACAGGAGTATTGCGGAGCCCGCAATGCCCGTTTTGCGCTCTTCCCGGGCTCGGGATTATTTAAAAAACCGCCAAAATGGGTCATGGTCGCCGAACTGGTGGAAACCCGTCGCCTGTGGGGGCGGATTGCCGCCCGTATTGATCCGGAATGGGTGGAACCGATCGCTCTGCACCTGCTCAAACGGTCATACAGTGAACCCCACTGGGAGCGAAAACAAGGCGCGGTCATGGCCAGCGAAAAGGTGACGCTATATGGCTTACCTGTCGTCAGCGGGCGCAAGGTCAACTACAGTCAGATAGATCCGACCCTGTGTCGGGAACTGTTTATCCGCCATGCGCTGGTCGAAGGTGACTGGCAGACACGACACACTTTTTTCCACCAGAATCTTAATCTGCGTAACGAAATCGAAGCGCTGGAGCATAAATCGCGTCGTCGCGATATTCTGGTCGATGATGAGACGCTGTTTGCTTTTTATGATCAGCGCATCAGCCCTGAAGTTATATCTGCACGTCACTTTGATAAATGGTGGCAACAAACTCGCCATGACACACCGGATTTGCTCAACTTCGAAAAGAGTATGTTGATAAAAGAGGGTGCAGAGCAAATCAACAAGCTGGATTACCCCAATTTCTGGTATCAGGGCGATCTGAAGTTAGCGCTCTCCTATCAGTTTGAGCCCGGCACCGACGCAGATGGCGTCACGGTACATATTCCGTTGCCACTGCTTAACCAGGTCACGGAAAACGGATTTGAATGGCAAATCCCGGGCCTGCGCCGGGAACTGATTATCGCACTGATCAAATCATTACCTAAACCGGTACGGCGAAATTTTGTCCCGGCACCCAATTATGCCGAAGCCTTTCTCGGCCGGGCAACCCCGCAGGCATTACCCTTGCTCGATGCCCTGGAACGCGAACTGCGCCTGATGACCGGAGTCACGGTTGATCGTGAAAGCTGGCAGTGGGATCAGATCGCTGATCACCTGAAGATCACCTTTCGGGTGGTGGATGAGAATAACCGCAAGCTGGCAGAAGGGTGCTCACTGGCAGCATTAAAAGAGCGGCTCAGGGACAAGGTACAGGAGACACTGTCGGCCATCGCGGATGATGGCATCGAACAACAGGGACTGCATATCTGGAGTTTCGGTGAGCTGGCACAAAGTTATGAGCAAAAGCGTGGCGGCTATCGGGTAAAAGCCTGGCCCGCGCTGGTTGACGAAAGTGACAGTGTCGCTATTAAGTTGTTTGATAATCAAGCCGAACAACAACAGGCGATGTGGCAGGGGCTGCGTCGTCTGTTGTTACTGAATATTCCCTCGCCGATTAAATATCTGCATGAGAAGCTGCCAAACAAAGCGAAACTGGGGCTCTATTTCAATCCTTACGGTAAGGTGCTGGATCTGATTGATGACTGCATCGCCTGTGGCGTGGACAAACTGATCGCTGACGCAGGCGGCCCGGTATGGTGTGAAGCCTCTTTTACCCGGCTGCATAACAAGGTTCGCGGCGAACTTAACGATACCGTTGTCGATATTGCTCAGCAGGTTGAACAGATCCTGACGCGGGTATTTAATATCAATAAACGACTGAAAGGGCGGGTGGATATGAATATGGCGCTCGGGCTTGCTGATATTAAAGCGCAGATAAGCGGGCTGATCTATCGTGGTTTCGTCACCGCGAATGGCTTCCGGCGGCTGGCCGATACCCAGCGTTATCTGCAGGCGATTGAGAAACGGCTGGAAAAAATGGCGGTGGACCCCCATCGTGATCGCGCGCAGATGCTCAGGATTGAACATCTCCAGCAAGCCTGGCGACAATGGCTGAACAAGCTGCCGCCTCAGCGCCGTAACGATGATGATATCCAGGCGATCCGCTGGATGATCGAAGAGCTGCGGGTTAGCTATTTTGCCCAACAACTGGGTACGCCCTATCCGGTCTCTGATAAACGTATTTTACAGGCGATGGAGCAGATCACGGCCTGACCATCATCTAATTAAGGATAAACAATGATGAAGAACACTTTTCCCGCGCTGTCTATTGCCAGCCTCAATGCGGCTAACCGGTTAGCTCAGTGGCTGGCCGAAGATGATTTTAGCGACCAGGCCACGCGACCGCCGATAGATATTGTCGTCCTCGCAGGAAATGCGGTGATCCCGACGATTGACGCCGCCTGTCAACTGGCGGCTGAGCGCGCTGTGCCGCTGCTGATCAGTGGCGGTATTGGCCATTCAACGCCCTTTCTCTATGATGCGGTACGCCATGATCCGCGTTATCATCAGCTCGCGGTCGCCATGCGCCCGGAAGCGCATATTCTCGCTGATATTGCCCGCCAGTTCTGGCAGATACCGGCAGAAAAAATTGTGATTGAGGATCGCTCAACGAACTGTGGCGAGAATGCGCGATTCACGCGCGAAAAACTGGCATCGCTGGGCGATATCCCGCGTTGTGGCGTCGTGCTCCAGGATCCGACGCTGCAGCGGCGAACGATGGCAACCTTTGCCCGCGCCTGGCAAGACGCAACCTTTGCGCCACGCTGGTACAGTCTGCCTGGCTACACACCACAATTAGCTAATACCGATAGTGGACTGACTTTTGTTGATAACCCAGGCGGTTTGTGGCCGGTGGAACGCTATCTGTCTTTACTGCTGGGTGAACTACCGCGCTTACAGGATAACCCGCAGGGTTATGGCCCTCGCGGGAAAGACTTTATTACCCATGTCGATATTCCCGCCGATATTATGGCGGCAGGCGAACAGCTGATAACAGACCCGCTGTTAAAAAACATTGTGCAGCGATAATAACAAATACGTAACAATAAAGCCGGGTACTACGCGCCAGGGTGAACATAATTGATAATATATTATTTCAATAGCTATTTGCCATAATAAGGAGGATGATACCCCTGCTATCGTTTATTTTTTATTTCAGAAACACAGGAATTATTATGAAACGAGCGTTATTAGCTTCTCTACTGATGGTTATTCCGGCATTAACTCAGGCAGCTCCTGCACAACCTCACTGGGATTATGAAGGTAAGGGCGCACCGGAAAACTGGGGAAAGCTTAGCACTGATTTTGCCACCTGCCATAATGGCAAATTTCAGTCGCCCATCGATATTAATAACGTATTGCAGGCACAACTTCCACCGCTCGATCTGGTATTTAAAAATACCAGTGAAACGGTCGTTAACAATGGTCATACCATTCAGGTCAGCGCCAAAAGTGAAGATCAATTCACACTTGATGGCGAGACTTTCCAGCTGATGCAGTATCATTTCCATACGCCCAGTGAAAACCATATTAATGGCAAATCTTATCCGCTGGAAGCACACTTCGTTCATGCAGCGGAAGATGGCGCGGTGGCCGTTGTAGCGGTTATGTTTGAAGTGGGTAAAGAAAATAGTGCACTGAATCCAATACTGGACGCGATTCCGGATCAAATGAATAAAGAGGTCTCTTTACAAAAGAAACTTGACCTGAGAACCCTGTTCCCGGAAAAACTCGATTACTATCGTTTTAGTGGCTCATTGACTACACCACCTTGCACGGAAGGTATTCGCTGGCTGGTGATGTCTGATAATGTCACATTATCGGCGGAACAACTTGCCCGCTTCCAGAGTGTACTGAAACACAGTAATAATCGTCCGGTACAACCATTAAATGGGCGTATTATTGCTAAATAAATCAGTTGCGCATTAATAATTAGTATGCCATAGCGATATCGTAAATAATGCGCTATCGCTATGGTGATGATATCAATTATTATTTCTGTTTTCATTCTGACTTATGTTTTAGTATTATTTTTGTCCTTTAAATATATAATCGAAATAAATCAATGAACCAGAATATGTCTACCATTGATGTAGAAAATGACAGCTATGGCTTTCACCATATTGCTAACCACCTTGCACAATCTATTCTGAAAACAAAACGTGAAGAAAGTACCGTAACAGGTATCGAAGGTGCATGGGGGACGGGTAAAACCCATTTTCTCAATCTGCTACATTTCGCTCTGATCAAACAGAAAAGCGATAAAACCTTTGTATTACGTGTTTCTCCCTGGCTCAATGGCAATGATACCAGTCTGGTAGCATCGTTGCTACAGCCGGTTGACGGAATCATTTCCAGCGCAGAAGGGCGTCCTTCTTTTCCTCAAAAGCCTGTCAGTCAAAACCGCGAAAAAAATGTCAGCAAAACAACCAGCGTCATGATGGAATATATCCAGGCAACGGCACATCATCCAGCATCGAGAGCACCATTGACAGCAAGAACATCTGAGGCGCCGCGAACAAAAACCACCGTACAGCTATACGGCGAAGTGGCAGCAAAAATGGATGCACTGGATCTGAATTTCATTATCCTGCTGGACGATCTGGACCGACTGGAACCGGAACAGGTCGTCGAAGTCATGCGTATCATTAGCGCCGTCGCCAGTTTTCCTCGTTTTCACTACATCCTGTGTTATGACAAAGCTGTACTGGTTCAGGCGATTGAAACCGGGTTTGCCATCAGCGATGGAGAACAGTATCTGCACAGAATAGTGCCGATTACCTTCACGCTGCCACGCCCGGAATCCGCCCGTTTACGTCAGACGTTACTGGCCGGGGTCATTCGGTTGTTTACTGACGTCCATGGCAACGAACCTGACGAAGAGATCAAAAAAGATCTGGTGAGAGTGGTTGGAACTTATGGCTCTGAGATAAAAGTGTTCCGTGAAGTACAGATGGTGCTCAATGATTTGACCTTCCGATATGAAGGTATTCGTGATTATGTCTATTTTCCGGATCTGTTCTTTCTGCAGTTAATCCAGACGCTCAATCCGGCACTGTATAGCTGGATAGAAAAATACCTGATCACCCGCGCCATGATAGTGTCCGGGGAAGACCATCTTCATGAAGAAGAGCAAAGCGAATGGACTCATACTCTGAGCCTGTGTCTGTCCAGTTTCCATGCTTCCGAGGCCAGGGCTGCAACGGCGCTGTGTCTATGGATACCCGGTATCTCCGGCAAGAAAATCGATAATTTAATGCTGTTCGATCCGATAACGGATGAAGTGAAAGCATTGATGACAAAATATCGTCGTCTCGGCAGCACTGCTTACTGGCGTTATTATTTCACTTTCTCAGCGCCACAACAGCTTCTGCCGGCAGATTATATTAACAAACTGTTCCATTCGGCTGCCGATAAACAGTCCGCACCAGCGCTGGCAGAATCGTTACTGAGTACCATTAATAATCATAATCTCCCTTCACATACCTGGTTTGAACATATTCTGAGCCAGTTAACGCCAGCGACGATAAATAAACATACCTTTGCGGAATGTGAAGGTATGTTGATGTTCTTTTTCAATCATGGCGATGAAATCACCACCCGTTATCGACAGAAAAGCCATTATGTTGCCTGGTATGATCTTGATGTCAACGGTGTGGTTGATCGGCTGGTGGAGAAAATCCTGGCGGATGATCGCACAAGGGCGATGGAAATACTGCTGTTGCTCATAAAGGCTGGACGCTCCTGCGTCTGGATCGCTTTTTATATCCGTTATCTGATCTGGCATAACATTCAGTTTAACCATCGTCCGGAATCGAGACTGGTGCACATGCTCAGTAATGATGAGTTGAATAGCATTCGCCAGCATTTTTGCGAGCGCCTTATGCATGCGGGTACACCTGTTCCTGCCGAGTGGGATTTGAGAGCATTAATCCGCGCCTGGCAGGATATTGCTGATCGGGAATCATTACTGAACTGGATAAAGCTGCATACAGAAAGTGACAAAGACTTCCTGGCATTCTTACTACGGCTCCGTGCACCGATGAACACGATAGCCAGTGGATATCGTTGGTGCCTTAATATAAGAGAGATCGGTCATCTGTTTGATGGCGAGGAGAGGCTTCTGGACAGGCTGGATCTCATTGAGCTGGATGGCCATTTCCCTGACGAAATCAAAGCGATTCGATCCGCTATCGACCAGTATAATAAGACACGGAAACATTACGTATAAACGGTATTCTGCATCATCATAGGGGTAAGAATATACGATAAAGAAAGAATCTGGACGATATTACACATTTCAGGGGTGATTATGATTGATATAGAAGTGGGGGTACTAAAATTTCAACTAACACCTTACGAAAGAGAGTGTGATCTCGATTATGATGACTGGATACATGTCTGGATTGAATTTTTTTTACCAGAATTGAAAACAGCGTTTAACACAGCATTCACAAGCTGGGAGCTTTCAGAATTAAAAAATGGCATTGCCAATATATATCAAAGTATGATTTCATCCAGTCAATCATCTCCGGCGAACTTTGATAGTATGGAAAGAAGGGTCTGTATTTCTTTGCGCAAAGTACATCCTGAACATGTCGAAGTTAATTTAGTCTTGCGGCCAGAGGATCATGCCGATAGCGTTATCGTCACCGATATATTTTACCTTGACCAGAGTTACTTTCCGGCGTTACTGTCCGGTCTTAACGAGATAATTAACTGGCAGAACTAAACCTGATCGGTCAATCATACGGCTATCTGATAGCCAGGGGATATCATTTTTGGCTTAAGATAAGAGAAATCGGCCATCTGTTTGATGGCGAGGAGATACTTCTGGAATAGTATACTGGTAACGGCACTCCATCGCCCACACATCAAAATAGCAGTGCAGGCACGAGATGAATATGTAATTTGAAGCTCAACTGTTGCACACTTAATTCATTGAATATAATAGATAATTTATCTTTGATTAAGAGAAGAAGGTATCAACAATCTTATCCCAAATGGGATAATAGATATCATCAAAAAAATCGTATACAACTGAATCTGTAGCAAAGGTAAACGCAACAACAGAGGCGATACCAGCAACAACGATTGCATATTCAATCGTTGTAACAGCGTGCTCACTCTTTTTAAATAAATCAATCTTTATTGAAAGGTTAGTGCAAACTTTCAGATACTTATTATAAACATTAGTTAACATTATTTCTCCTTACCAAAAAAGTAACAGCGTTAAATGCGTATACTTCAGTTTCAGGCTACATATGCCTGATATATTTTTATATTATATTTATTGTGTGGCATTTTACTTCAGAATTTAACATAAAAGCAATATCCTTTTTATCGAAGAGACTCTTTCCATTTTGGAGATTTTTAAAGTGATAAAAGATTGTTAATTTAATACAAAATTTTATAATATGTCAGCTATATAAAAATATATCAGGCACGTTCCGGAGGGAGCAGAGAGGAATGGTCTGTGCCGGATGTTCACTGCGCGTTCATCACCAGTGTGATAATCCGATATTCACTATCAGCAACAGGATTGCTTATGATGGATTAATGGTATACGGCAAAAAGACAGCGCCTTGCTTTCTACGCTGGCGGCAAATGTGCCCGCAAGTGTCACCTTTAGTGCCTCCATTCAGAACATCACAGACTGAACAAAAAGTTAACTTCTGCTCCCCAGATCGCTGTCTCCGGGTAGCCCGTTAATCATTCTTGTCAGTTCTTCACAGCGGATAATTTTTTCAGATGACAAAGTAAAGCAGGCGAAAACTTCAAACTCGCTCTGCTCTGCTCACCTTGATGGTTTTCCACATTCACATAGTGATGCGTGAACACCGTATTATTTTCGGATACGACACGTTTAATAGAAATACTCATCCGTTTGGTATGCGATTTGATGGCCTTCATATGGGCGATAAAGCCATAGTAGTCCAGTTGTTTACCATCCACGATCTGTTGATAATCAGGCGCAAAAAACGCTGCGATTTGATGCTCGTCATGCAGTGGCTCGGTGATGAGTGTCTGTAATGCTACAATGACTGTTTGCTTAACACTCGGCATTTGCTTCTCCTTTCTGAGTGATGGTCGGAAGTCTACTTCAGCGCCGGACGCATCAGGCGCTGAGTCCGGAAAATCCAGGGTTTAATTCATCATGAATAAGATTCGTTTTTTGACATTAGCATCATGAAAGAGAGATAAAAAAAATGAAAGATGTTATTGTTGCTATTGGTAGTGGTGCTATCGCACGACGGGTCAGCGTCGGGAAACATATTCTTCTGGCTGATATCAAAACAGAAAATGGCCGGCATGCTGAAAATAATCCCTCTCGTAAACACGACGACAGTCGGCGAATTAACTCTATCAGCGCCGGGATTTATTCTTTCCGCAACATGATGCTTGCCGTATGGTCGTCATGTCGCTTCACTTCTCATTCGGAGTTTCAAAGATGGCTTTAAATGTGAAAGGTTATGCCGCTTTTGCCGCGAAAGAGGATTTAGTGCCACACAGCTTTATCCGTCGCGATCCACGCGATAACGATATAGTTATCGAGATTTTATACAGTGGTGTTTGTCACTCAGATATCCACAATGCATTTAATGACTGGGGCGGCGCAAAATATCCAATGGTGCCGGGTCATGAAATCATTGGTCGTGTCACCCAGGTTGGCAAGGCGGTGACCAAATTCCGCGTAGGCGACTATGCCGGTGTAGGCTGCATGGTGGATTCCTGCCAGCATTGTAAACCCTGTGAACAAGGGCTGGAGCAGTACTGTGAAGAGGGCAATACCTTAACCTATAACGATGTTGATAGACACGATCATATGCCAACTTATGGCGGCTATTCGGACAAGATTGTGGTCACCGAAAAATTCGGCATCAAAGTACCTGATACGCTGGACCTGAAAGGCGCTGCACCCTTGCTGTGCGCGGGTATCACCACCTGGTCACCGCTTCGCCACTGGAATGTTGGCCCAGGCAGTAAAGTGGCGGTCGTTGGGTTAGGGGGCCTGGGGCATATGGCGATTAAATTCGCTAAGGCACTGGGGGCGGAAGTCACTTTATTCAGTCGTTCGCCGAATAAAGAGGCCGATGCTCGCCGCCTGGGAGCCACGCATATTGTTATTTCAACCGATGAAAAACAGATGCAGAGCGTGCATAACCAGTTTGATTTGATTATCGATACGGTGCCTTATGTTCATGACCTGAATCCCTATATTCCGACGCTGGCGCTAAACGGAACACTGGTGCTTGTGGGGTATCTGGGGGATTTGAATCCGATGTTGAACAGTGCGCCGTTGATTTTAGGGCGAAAATCGGTGGCCGGATCGGTCATTGGTGGGATTGCGGAGACCCAGGAGATGATCGATTTCTGTGCAGAGCATCAAATAACGTCTGATATTGAATTGATAAATATTCAGGACATTAACGCAGCCTGGCAGCGGATGCTGAAGAGCGATGTTAAATATCGATTCGTAATTGATATGGCTTCGCTGAAGGCGTGATCAAAAAAGGCGGTAGAATATACCGCCTTTTTATGATACCCCGGTTGGTACTAAGCGCCTGATGGGCCAGGCGCTAACTACACGCCACTCGCCACGTACTTAATACGATAATTCTCTTGTCCTGCGCCTGGCTCACTGCCGAAATCCACCTGTAGTAACTGCCAGCGGCTTACGTCCCACGCGCAAAGTTGTCCTTCCTGTGGCAAGGCCGAAAGAACACTATGCGCGACAATGGGTCGCCTTCTCATCGACAACCAGGCTGCGTTGCGTACTTCATCAATATCGGGCAGACGTAGCGCCAGCCAGGTATCAATCTGTGGCCATCCGAAATCCTGGGTCAGCTTTTTAAAACCGGGACTCTGTAAAAAATTTGCCATCGCTTTAGCATTTTTCCAGAGATAAAGCGGTGCATAGCGATTCTCAGCGCAATAAGCATCATCACTACGGGAGACGAGATACGTCTTAAAAAACAGCCCCGGAAAACCATCCAGCTTCGCACCATTTTCCTGAATGCGTGTATCAATCACCGCCATGTCGTAATCAGCGGGTAGGGTATAGCGGTATTGCATGACAATCACAGTATCTCCTCCAATGTGATGTTCAGTCAGCTCCGGAGCGCTGCTGTCTTCGTATTAACCGTTAAATGATTCTGCTACGATAGTTTCATCCTGAAAATCAAATTATTTACGATCAACAATCCCGTATTACAGGATGATAATGAACAAACTTCCCCTGACGCTCGACCTTGATGCCCTTCGCGGTTTTGTGACTGGTATTGAATCTGGCAGCTTTACACATGCAGCGACCCGCCTGTGCCGCTCAACCTCGGCATTGAGTGCTCAGCTTAAAAAGCTGGAACGACAATGCGAGACCGAACTGGTAGAGAAAAAAGGGCGACACCTGACGCTGACCCGAAACGGCGAAATACTGATGGGCTATGCCCATCGTCTGCTGGCTCTGAATGATGAGGCGCTGCGGACACTGAAGGACGAGCTGTTACAGGGAGAAATCCGCTTCGGCATGCAGGAGGACTTTGGCGCGTCGCTGATGCCCGGTATTCTGGGCAAATTTAAGCGCCAGCATCCGGGACTGGGTATCATCGCCCGGGTGGATCGCAATCAGGCGCTGCTCACGGCGCTCGGTGACAACACGCTCGATATGGCACTGCTGTGGCAGCAGGAAAACAATCCACGCGAGGGGAAACTTATCACTCAGTGTCAGCTGGCGTGGATACAGCATCCGGATTTGGATATCAGCAGGCTGCTAACGCAGGGGGAACCGGTGCCGCTGGTGATGTTTGAAAACCCATGTCTGATGAGGTCACGCGCCATCGCTTCCCTGAATCGGGCTGGCATTGCCTGGCGGGTGATGTTTGTCAGTCAGAGTCTGAGCGGTATCTGGGCGGCGGTGCAGGCCGGGCTTGGCATCACTCTGCGCACGCGTGTCGGGATGCCCGACAACCTACGCGTGGTGGGGAGTATTCTGCCTTCTACGGGGAAGCTTGGGATTATGCTTGCGCAGGGAAACACAACGAATGAAAGTGCTCAAGCAAGACTGGGACAACTGATAGAAGAGGCGTTATCAGGTGTAAAATAAGCGCTTTTTTGTGCATGTCCAGACACCTTTTTTTGCAGCATCGTGCATCCAGCAAAATCGGCGGATGGCCAGGCGCGTTCGCAACCTGGCCCATGCAATGCCGTTTTAAAGCAACTCAATCGTTCCTTTTTGTCCATCAACCCGAACGCACTGGCCATTTTTTAACCTGCTCATTACCCGACGAATCCCCATGACGGCAGGAAGGCCGAGTTCCCTGGCGGTCACTGCACCATGCGAAAGGGGCCTACCACTTTCAGTGATAACGCCGCTGGCGCGATAAAACAGCGCCGTCCACGCCGGGTTGGTGGTGCGGGCAACGAGAATCGCCCCCTGAGGGAAAAGGGGAAGATCAGGAGCATGGATGACCGGATCTTTCCAGCCTTCCAGTAAGCCATCAATTGGGAGGTGGTCATCATCTTTTGTCAGCACTAATTTAACATAATATACATTATACGCACCAATGGCAAGGATGGCAGAATCTGGCGGGAATCGTTGACACTTGCCGTCAACTGGCTACTATCGACAATGATTCAAAATCATCCGTTTCTCCAAACGAATCAGAATCAAATGTCTGTCAGCAGTAAGTGAACGGCCTGACCTCACCAATCAGGCCTGTTCATCCAGTTGCAGTTGGTAAATCTGTACCTGATACACGAGAATCAAACACCACTTCTTCAGTGCCATCACCATGATGTCGGACAATCTGGTAACCGGATTGCGGGTTCTGCCTCTCAGCTTCATAAGCAGCCCGGAATGCTGGATCTTTGAGAAGTATCACTTTCAGCTCCTGATGTGTCATGAATTTTTTCATGAATAACCCCCGATGAATGCTGCCGCGCCGAATCAGCCATAACGCTGAAAATGGAAACTGTACGGCTTGGCCAACCCCGGACAGCAACAAAACAAGTTTTGTCACTGACCGGCGTTATCTTTCAAAACAGACAGTTAACGATTTTTTGTCTGGTGTTTATGCGTAAAATTTCCTGCGTACGAAATTCACCACCAATAAACAAACGGACGATGACTGACCGGAAAAGCAATGCCGTCAGCATCATGACCACGCATTACCTGATTGAGAAGCCTTCTGACTTCACAGCGCTCAGGCCTGGTCATCATCATATTGCGATACCAGGACGGCGATTTATCAAACCATCTGGCACAACTGGCAAAATGTGAACCCACACGACGATAAGACTTAAGGCGACCACCGGGAAGTCGGTCACGCGCCTTATTTTTTACAGACATAATAAATCCTCTAAGTAACTGAATACCTAGAAGATGTCGTACTGTTCATACCCCATAAAAGTTAACGCCATAATAAAAATCCATACGATCAGTTCAGGTTGTCCCGGAACAGTTCACCGCCCCTCGCGGCGCTGCGGGGCGTCGCCCTGCTCCGGTCAACCTTTCTGACCTGAAGCATCACCATAATATCAGTCTTGGGCTTTGTTGAATAAATCGAACTTTCAGGTGACTGGCGGATCTGATAGCTACAGTCATTTCAATATCTGGCCACTATGGGCTTTGTTGAATAAATCAGAGGCAGTCGATGGAGTCTATGGTTCCCTCGGATACATCCGTTATGCGATCCGGACACTATGCGGCATACCCAACGACGTCATTCGATTCAGCGCTTTGATCATCGCCATCGCTTCACCCGCCTGCGCATCATAGTCTCGCAGGCTCAGATGACCACCCAGCAACGTTTTGACGCGGTACATCGCTGTTTCTGCCAGTGAACGCCGGTGATAGCCCACTTTCTTTTTCCAGACATCATTACTGCCGCTCAGAGGCTGATTGGCCACCGCATGGTTACGTTCATGATACTTCCCGGACCAGTATTGCGCGCCACTTCGTGGCGGGATCAGTGGCCTGATTTTTTCCTCAACAAGGCATCGTGGCAGTAATGCGTGTCGTAAGCACCGTCTGCCGAAGCTTCCCTGGTTTTCCTGTGGGTCTGGTTTATCAAACCCTCCAGTGCCTGCGCATCCGTCGTTCCGCTGAGCGATAAGTCAGCACAGATTATCTCGTGCGTCGCACTGTCTGCGGCCAGATGAAGCTTGCGCCACACTCTGCGCTTGTCAGTCCCGTGCTGCCGGACTTTCCATTCACCTTCACCAGCGACTTTCAGGCCCGTACTGTCAATGACGAGGTGTGAGATCTTGCCACGGGCTGGCGTTTTTATGCTGATGTTAACGGTGCTGTCCCGCTTGCTGAGCAGAGAGTAGTCCGGGCAGCGCAGCGGCAGAGCCATCAGCTTAAAAATCGAGTCAACGAAGCCCTGTAAAGCCCGGAGCGACAGGTTGAACACGCGTTTCATCATCAGTACCGTGGTAATTGCCATATCGGTGTAGGGTGTGTCCCGTAACTATTTTTTGTACCATCTGGTATCTGTCTCACTATAGAAAGTCCTTTAGATATGGCTCGCTACGATTTCCCGGATGAGGCGTGGGCACTGATTTCTCCCATGCTACCACCTGAAAAAGCCTCTTCCAGAGGGGGACGCCCTTATTTTTCTCACAGACACGTCATGAATGGCATATTCTGGATCCTTTGTTCCGGTGCCCCATGGCGGGATTTACCTGAACGTTACGGCTGCTGGAAAACGATATATAACCGTTTTAACCGGTGGTCAAAAAGTGGCGTAATGAACAGTATTTTCAATAAATTACTTCAGATACTTGATGAAAAATCGTTGATTGACTGGGATGTCATCGCACTTGACGGAAGTAACATCAGGGCCTGAAAGCGGCTGCGGGTGCAAAAAAATATCCCGATGACTCAGATGACCATGGGCTGGGTCGCTCACGCGGCGGCTTTGGCACCAAAATCCATCTGGCAACAGATGGTACAGGATTACCCTTAAGTTTCTGCCTGAGCGGTGGGCAGGCTCACGAAAGTCAGTACGCAAAACCCTTACTCAGACAAATCGGTGTTATTCGAAAAAGTGGTTGTCTGAAGTCGCGCCCCAAAGCTGTGCTGGTGGATAAAGGATACTCAGGCGGTAATCTTCGTATTTATTTAAAAACGAAGGGAATAAAGGCAGTTATTCCTTTCAAATCAAACGAAAAAGCAAGTCGTGATGGTCGTCGAACACTGGATCGTCAGTTATATAAAAAGCGCAATGTGGTGGAACGCTGCTTTGCAATACTGAAAGAAAACCGTCGAATAGCCACGCGCTCAGAAAAAACAGCCAGAAACTATCTGAGCATGCTAAAACTGGGGGCAATCAGGTTGTTTTTAAGGCGGTTGTTAGGTTAAGGGACACAGCCTAGGCTGTGTCCCTTAACCTATTTGAAGGTCAGAATTGAAAGCAAAAATTATCTCTAAAAAGGCAATTTTGGCTGATAAATGCACTTTTTGTGGCGATTTTTCACCCTCACAATGATGCTGTATTGTACAAAAAACAGTTACGGGACACACCCTAGTGAAGTGGCCGGCCTCGCCCCTCAGGCTTTGCACTGTCAGTCCATGCAGCAATGGCAGCCTCATCAAGCCAGATCGTCAGTGAGCCACGTTGTCTGAGTGCGTTATTGTAGGCATTCCAGTTGGTTATTTTAAACTTTTGCTTTGCCATAGTGACCAGATATTGAAATGACTGTAGCTATCAGATCCGCCAGTCACCTGAAAGTTCGATTTATTCAACAAAGCCTGCACGATGTAGAAGATAAATTCCCATATGAGGTATTACACCCGCAACATGGAATTGAAATTTTAGCGGGGATAAGTTTTGGAAGTAAAACAAAATACCGAATAAAACTCATATGGGATGATAATTATAAAAAAAGGAATGAAGAGGAGTTTTTCGTTTCTATATAAATTGGTTCGCACAATGACGTTATGCTAAAGAGGCCGCTGCGGGATTCGATTTTCGCAGCGGCATTTTCAACATAACGAGTCGTACATTATGCGCACTAAAATTATAACAGTAAAACTATCGCGTCAATATCTTTAACAAACGCTGGATTCAGTATGCAGCTAAACCCAGCGTTATCCATTACCGAATTTCCGGTTGTGGTGCTTTCCAGCTTCTGGTTAGCACTGGTTTCTGCGGCCAGTATGTCCGCAGGAATATCATAAATTCACCGTCAGGTACAATTATTAGTAGTTACTGAAAATGTCCTGATGCGTTCCGGTACGTGATAATTTGAGATCTTCAGCGTCTACTTTATAAATAAGTATCCAGTCGCCTTCTATATGGGCATCACGGAAGCCCCGCCACTCACCTTGTAGCAGGTGATCTTCATACTCCTGAGGTATTTCCTTTTCTTCGACAAGTAACGTTATTAACGTCTTTAGCTTGTCCATATCCTTACCGCGTTTTTTAAGTCGTTTTACATCTCGTTTGAAAGCACTCGCATATACCGGTGTTAGCATCAGATCTCCAGGTCATTAAACATAGCCTCAGTAGATTCGAATCGTTTACCGTGCCCTGTTTCCAGCTCCTCAATAGCTTTACGGGTAATGGCGTTTGGTGTATTTATCTCGAAAGGTAATCGCCCCTCATCAGCGATGCGTATCATGACTAACCGGATAACGTCTGATGTGCTGAGACCGATTTTATTAAGTGCAGCGACAGCTCTTTCCTTTGTATCCTTAGGGATACGGGCTTTTACCAGTGCATCTGCATTCATTTGTATAACTCCAGAAGCGATTAAAAGTAGACAACGGTTGCATGTTATCGAATGTGGATACATTGTGGTCACGTGTCAAGATTTTATAAAATCATAACAGCTCACCGCCTGATCAATTTTACCCCACCTCCACTCAATCATCAAACGATCAAAATTGCATCTCATGCCCGTTTTTGATATACAAAAAAGCGTTATTTTTTATGCCTCAGCAAGCCAGAAGGGTTTTTGCCTGATACGAAAATGAAATAAAAATAAAAATAATTTTTAACAAATTACACTGCTCTCAGTATCAGGATAGTTGTCACTCCATGCCCTTAGACTGATTTTTCAGAGGGAGTGACAACTATCCTGACACTGAAGGCTCTGGTTGGGCATGCTATGGTGAACTGGTACATCTTGTCTGTTTTGTCCGGTGTCGTCAGCCAGGTGTGGTATTTCCGCACCTGGCTTTAGTTCAATGGCTTACCGTTGGCCGGATCAAGGGTTTTCTTCCCTGCTCAACTTCTTAATCAACGCTTCTGAGGGTTTTGCTATCTTTTAATTTACTGGGTTTACAGCACAACCAGACAAGCGGCACAGCGAAGAATATATTTAGTATATTGCTGATTTTATACATGATCTCATACCCGGTTTGCCCGTCAGTTATTGAACGGAGCAGATAAAAACAGCCCGTCATAACCACTGGAATAACCAGCACATTGATTAATACAATTCCGCCAAACCACCAGCCAGAATAACCGATATCATGCATTCGCCGGATACCCAGCGAAAGGATTGGCAGAAATAAAATCATCGGAGCCAGTCCATGCAACGGTAAGTAAACATAATAAACCCACACCAGCACCATGCCGCCGTCACCCTGTTCAGCGAGCGAGGTCAGCCACAGATAACTACCTGATGCAAGAAGGAGAATAATGAGTATATTGATGATAATAAATGACCAGAACGCCTGCCGGGAAGCACACCCCCGGTAAACAAAGGTCTTTCGCCAGCCCTGCCAGTAACAATGCCAAAAACTCTCTGACATATATCCTCCGGAATAAAAAATAGATGGACAATTCCTGTCATGATATACAGGTATTATTAATGAGCTATAGTAAACAGATAAAACGGAAACAATATAATATCCCCGGACAGAGTTACAGGTTTCATAAGTATATTCGTTGCCAGTTTTTCAATATCAATATTCGATCCTCCAGTATAGTGGGTTACAAAGAAACGAATCTGGTTGTTATGTTAAAATATTAACGATAACCGTTCTGATGCAGAACAAAATCTATTTCTGACTGGTAACGAGTCAGATCACTCATTGACGCTGACTATCATATCATCAACCGGCGTAGTGCCACTGAATATCTTCTCCGGTAGCCGGAAGTGACGCAGTTTCAGCAGTGCCAGCGGCCCCGAACCCGCTTCCGTACGCAGGATGTAGTTCAGCGACCTTCCATCCGGTGCCTGCCAGCTCAGGCGGTAGCTGCTTTCCACGCCGGGATAAGCGCTCACCTGCGCCTGATCCAGCAGCCGTATCCAGCCCCAGCTTCCTGGCATATCCGCATACTGCCGGGTTCCCGCTTTCGTGCTTATCCAGCTTAATTCCGCTCCTGGAGCCTCGCTGTCACCCGGCCAGTTGAAGCGTTTCCACTCCGGCATCTGGTTCATGTAACGCAGCTTCTGGCTGTCGATAACCATATCCGTCTGCATCACCCCTTCAGCGGTGCCCGGACGCAGTTCGAAACTCATCCCGGCATTGCCTGCGATGAAAGCCTCTTCTGCTATCTGGCTCAGAGTGTTGATGGCGCTGAGAAACGCCGGGTTAAATTCCAGTCCCTGAGCATTAATACTGTCCGGCACCCAGTGGTTGCCCTCCCGGTGCAACAGACCATTCAGCCGGGTCTGTAAAAACCGGCTGATATGCCCGGTGTCGCTACTGATATAACGCGCCAGCAGTGGCAGCGAGGTGTCGCTGGCACTGTCGGCAAACGGATAACGGCCGCCGAAAGCAGCATTCCATTCGCTAACCACCGCCTGCTGCCACTGGACATTGAGACTCTCCGCCGCCGGGCCCAATACCTGCTGCCAGGCCTGCTCCATCGGTTCGACAAATACCGTGCGGCCAAATCCGCCCCACTCCTGCCCCAGTCCCGCTGCCAGCAGACTGCCGTAGTCCCGGGTGTCTGTGAGGTCTACCGATTTGCCCTCAAACACCGTACGCGCCAGGGTGCGGGTCATCGCTTGTGGATCGGCGGCACTGGTCACCTGCTGGAGCCGCAGCCGCACCTGGGTCACCCGGGTCAGATAGGACTGAAAACTCTGCGCGTCACTGGCAGTGCGGGTGCGGTCGAGCAGCGCCAGCAGCGGGCCAAAGGTGGCGTCCAGCGGCCCGTGTACGTCGTCATTCTGCTCAATAACCGGCTGCGGGTGTTTATGCAGCAGATTTTGCGCCGACTTCACCAGCGAATCCGCTATCGCTTCACCACGCTGTCCGGTGCGTCCCTGCACACTGACCGTGTTCATCAACGCCACCAGCGGCGACTGGCGCACATCGGCCATCAGGGTTAACTGCTCCACAGCGTCAGATAAGGTAGCTGCCCGGTGCCAGCGCAGGCTGTTGAGAAATCCCAGCCAGGCATTACCAAAGTCAGCAAAATAGCGCTCGGTCAGCCGCTGTTGCAGCGCCTGGGGGGAGATATCCTCCTGGGTGGTAAGTGGGTGCTGGCTGTCTGTCAGCACCCAGTCCAGCTCATCGCGCCGGTTTTTCACCACCTCGGCAATCGCGGGCTGAACCGCCTGCTCCCACGCCTGACGGGTAAACATCCCTGGCACCACTTCATCGGTGCTGAACAGCCGCCTGGCATCGGTATCGCCGGTCATGTCCTCCAGACGCAGGTCACTGTACAGGTTCGCCACCCGCACCAGCATCTTCTGATACAGCCCTGTTTCACTGTTGCGCATCCCTATCAGACGCACCAGCAGCGCCCGGGTCTGGCTGATCAGCGCCTCATCTGCTGCCCCCTGCCAGCCAGGATGGGCGGCCAGTTGCGCGCCATAAAACGCCAGCAGCGAGGTCGCTACCCCCTGCCACACGCCATTCTTCACGCCGTCGCGCACTGGCCAGTCCGCCAGCAGGGTTTTGCTGAACCATGGAGCATTCATATGTGCCGGACGGGTCAGCATCAGATACAGTTTCAGTTGGTCATAAGCGTTTTTCGCCTGCTTATCCCGTAACGGGCTGTCCGGTGGCAGGGAGGTAAAGGCTCTCAGTTGTACCTGCAAATGGGTCAGCGCCGCATCCCGTAACAGCGGTTGTGCGCTGGCCTGATACTGTGGCCACAGTGCGGCCAGCAGCCGATCATTGTGACTCAGCCCGGCGCGCTGATACCACGGCACCCCGTGTTCTGCACGGTACTGTAACTGTGCGACTGTTTTCTGGAGTTCCATCAGCGCCTGTAAGCGCGCCGCCAGCGGCTGATTAACCTGTGTCGCCCTGGCTACGGCAGTGCCACTGTCGATAATCTGGTTGCGGTTGCTGAAATAAGAACATCCCATCCATACCGCCCAGCCGACCATCAGGGTGGCACAGGCCGGTGCCAGTGCTGTACGCCAACGCAATCCTGGCTGACGCGGACGCAGTGCCACCGGCAGCATATGTACTGAATCCGGAATTATTTCCCAGCGCCGATCCATACCCCAGTGATGGGGGATCTGACGAGCCGTTCCTTCGGAGGGCTGGCTGAATATCACCCCTGCCAGTGGTAGTGCCCGGCAGGGAGTGAGCAATATTGACAGCGGCGTGCTGATACTCTGCGGACTGCTGCATAACTGGTCAGCCAGCATCAGCAGAAAGTGGTGTTTCACATCGCCACATATCTGCTGTACGCCACGTTCAATCAGTTCTTCACTAAGGGCGGCGAGCTGCTGTATCAGCGTTTCTTCCTGGCATCCGGCAGGCAACAGGCAACCAATCGCCTGCACCACCCTTCCCTGCGGCAAACCGGCGCTGGGATGCTGCGACCAGACATACAGCGGCAGACGCCAGCCCAGTAACACCATTCGTTGATTAATCGCCTGCGCCAGCGTGTCCATCCTGTCGGCAGAAGGTGGCGGCGATGGGGGAGCCGGTTCAAGACTGGGAAGCTGATCAAAGGCGGCTGTCACCCACACGATCCCGTCTGCCGGACGGTGGCGCAGTTGGCGCAGCGCCTTCAGCCATGCCTGGTCAGCGGGCATATCCGGGTCGCCGCCCCATAACAGCAGCGTCCCTCCATCCTCTTGCCATAACTGACGAGTGAGACCTGGGGTCAGTTGTTCAACATCCGCGACCTGCCCGATGATCAGCAGAATGCGCACCTTGCTGCCCCAGCGCCAGTGGTAGAGCTGACGCATGGTAGCGCGGATTTCGCCAACGGTAATGTGGCGAGGCGGTATTTTTGCCACGCGCGCTTCATCGTCAGGATTTTCATTCTTCTGTTTCGCCTGTATGCGATGCCAGCTCTGCTGGATAAGCAGCTGTACGCTACCACCATAACGGAGTAACAGAATAATCATTATCGCACAGGCTATCCCCAGCCACTTCAGACCCGGCGTATTCAGCCCCAGCCGATCACCATACTGCCAGATAAGCCAGCCGACGCCCGCAACTATCGCCGCAGACAGGGCCGTGCGCCACAAGCCACCACGCCATACTGAATTCTCAACTGTGTTCATGGTTAATCCCTGTTGTCATGGTATTAATAAAACGCTGCCCTTCACTTTCCGATAACATCAGACAATCTGCCTGATGGATTTTGATGACATCGCTGATCATCGCGGTCACTATCCACGGAGAAAAGGGACCACAAAGCCCGCTATATCGCTCCAGCGTATGAAGCTGTGTTGTCTCCTGGTGCGCCTGATATTGTTCTCTGACCCCATAGAGTGCGGCGAAAGCGCGCCCCCACTGCGCCGTATCAGCGATAATGTATTGCGTATTAATGGCCTGGCGCTGAATGGAAAAATAGCGATCCAGTTGATCACTCAGATCGCCCTCTTCCAGCGCCATCGGGCGCAGCAGACGCACAGGATGACTAAGCTCATAGCGGCTGGCGACATCATCTGTGGTCAGCAATAAGGTAGCCACCGCATCGCTGTAGTGTTCGCCCCCGTTCATTTGTTGCACCAGAATCAGTTCAGCGGTGATGACCGCTGTTTTAATGCGCTGCTCAACCGCCGCAAAAGAGTATGAGTGAACAATTTCAGCAACCGGTGCCGGGCGTTCTGCTGGCATGACCTGACGCCAGCACTCTCTGAAAGTGGCCTGCAAGTGGGATGCTTCTTGCGCGGCATCCGTCAGCAGAAACACATTCAGGGTGATATCCGGTGGCAGCTGTAACAGAGAAGCTTCGGCACTCTCCAGTTGTTTTAACAGCCACGTTTTCTCGTTGTCTGCGGGGAGCCGTCTTACCAGTCCGCTGCACATCGGTAAACTGGCATCACCGGGGATCAGCCTGGTAGCGGTGAAGGAGTCTGGCAGGATCACTTCACTGTGCAGCACGGCCAGATAACGTCCGCCCCACGCCGTCCACTGCTGCTGGGTATAATCGGCCTCTTTCAGTTCAAACTGATGCTTATCAACCCTGTTGTTATACCGCCAGCCGCGCAAACAGATAGCAACAAACCACAAACCGGGGAGTGCTGCTGATAACAACCAGATATTGTGATGTTGCCATGATCCCAGTAACTGATTGGCATGAAAGATAAAGATAAAACCGCCCGCAACCAGTGCGGCAAAGCCAGCAACAAGCCATAACAGCAGTGATGGCTCTTCCGGCAGCGGAGTAACTGATGATTTTTGACGCTTCCAGACCATGATTTATCCTGTCGTGTACTTTGGTATATGTGAGATAACCTGATAAACCGCATTATTCACTTCCACGGTCTTACCGTAAGAGAATTAATATCAGGCCAATTCCGCGAACAACAGATATTATCCCTGACCAAATCGCCCTTATTATCATTGTCGAACGAGGTGATAAAGTTGTTCTTATGAGTGATTTTATCACCTGGTGATACACGCTCTTTTGCCATATGCAGATCTATTGGTGTTTATTGTGCCACAGACAAAACCAGATATTTTTTAAATCAGGAAAATCCCTGGTTCCAGGATCAGCAGTGCCGCCAAAGTTTTTAAATATAACATAACTACTGCTGATTTCTCTTTTTTTACTTTCAGCTTTTTGAATATACAACATTGTCGTAATTATAATTTAATAAAGCAGCAATCATACGAGCCTCCCAATCAGCATCTGAATATAGCTGTGCGTGAGATTTTGAGCACTATCCGGGGCTAAAATATTTACCTGCCAGCTATTTCATCCGCAGCAACTTATCATAGTCAGGAATTTTTCCATTTGTTTTTTCCTCGCTACCATCTGGGTAAATGATTGTCTTCTTTTCTGATAATGAGCCAGATCCTTTTATTTTGACAACTTTATTCCGATAAAAAACAGGTGCTATAATTATATTTTTAATTCCGCTCACCCGGTAGTATCTGTTCCACTTTTCGGAGCGTTCATTTCCGGCAAAGAGATACAAGTCTATTTCATCAATATTATGATATAGGTATTCCATCGGGAAAAATTCCGTTTTAAAGAATAAATCGCCACTGACTGGTCTGGGATTACCTTTTCCAAAACCACTACCCATCCCTTCATTATCAAAATCAAATACATAATTTGCGGGTATGATATCCTTTCCACTTGCTAACGTGGATGTGCTGGCCACCTGCAGCCCAACCCGAATACCACTGAGAACCCAGTGACAACGTGTACCACCATCCAGTGCAATACGCGCTCTGCGCAGCCCGTCACCGTCAGATGGCGAGAGTGAGATCTGCATGGGATTAAACCAGCGCACCATCCGCACATGTGACTCACTGAGCGGATCATACTCTTTTCGCTGACAGCGCTCTGAACGGTACAATACTGACAAGGGTAATATTTCGGTTTCCGGCGGCACCTTTATTGCCACATTTACCCACTGTGTATTTTCCGGTGGCTCCAGTGTGTAATTAACATAGTCAGCACAGCCACTAAGGAAAAATAGCACGATAAAAGCATTAATGAAATTATTCAATAAGTTCTCTGGCGATCGATTTAAAACGAATAAGCGCATTTTCTTCTCCCTCCCAAAAGACAGCAAAGCAATCCATCATTAGATAATGTGACTTACTTTATCTCCATCTTATCAACCACATTAAAATCAGGGAAAAGAGTTTTTTCAGGGGCAATACTGCCATCTGGGTAGATTATTTTTGCGTACACACCTTTTATTTTTCTTTCTGGCTCTATAAACCTAACTATTTTAGCTTCATTAAGTTTTGGATAATAATAGATATTACTGAGATTATATACTCTATAAGAGATATAATCTTCCCCAAACAAAGAAAGTGATTTTTTTCTCCGAAATTTTTCTTTCTATAATATAAGGATAATAGTTAGGTGACAAAGTTAAATCACCGGTAAAATATTTAAATTGCCCATTACTTGTGGCAGCATTATCAAAAGCAATCAGTGCGTCAACACCTGTTCCTAAAACTAAATCTTTACCCAGATGCGTGGCATCTGTATACTCAATACCCAGTTCAATTGCACTTAATGTCCATTTACAAGCCCCCCCTCCGGTCATGGCAACTTTTGTCTGCCAGATATCTCCCGCTTTTTGTTCCATATCAATGGCTATTGGGTTATAGGTATGCCTGGTAACAATTTCGCCGTTTGCCGCACTGATCACTGTTTTCATACATTCATAGGAAATATACCTCGCTGTCAGTGGAATGGGTCTGGTATAGGGAGAGGGATTTTTGATTTCCACATTAACCCATTTCGTATCTGCTGGTGGTGATAATGTTCTATTAATAGGGCGATTTATAATGCAACCCGTTGTTGAAAATAGTACCAGGGAAAGCACCACTATTTTTGATTGCTTAATCATCTGCCATTACCTCTTTATTGAATTGCATAAACCGCAGTAGGGCATTTTTACCCGGCTGAGTTGCCAGAGTGGGCGCCAGGGAGGTGCTTAATAAACTTTCCACCTTGAGAAACAGTTCATTGCGGGCATACTCTTTTTTCGGAATACTCTCCCTATTTCTGGTCATCTGCTCCTGGAATGCCCCAAGCTTGCGTTGATACTCGGTGATTGCGTGTTCTGCCACGATATCTGATCTATTAATCAAGTCCAGTAGTTTGCTATTCATAAAGGTGATATAGGCGGTCATCGAGTGATCAAAGACCGAATAAACAAAACCGCGCGCCGGGTTATTCCCTGTCGGGAAAAATTCATTGAGATTCTCTGCCGTTAATGATGCTTTAAACTCCTGCTGTTGCTGGCCTGCCTGCTGCATCTCCTGCTTGGCCAGAGCAGGCACCAGATAAAGTTTAACGCTAATGGGCAGTTTTGCTCTGACTGTAATACAGTTGGCGGGTTCGGGCAATGCCCTTTTACACTCTTTCCACTCCTGATGCTGGGAGGTGGCAAGAAAGGCTACGGTATTACCGTGATGCCAGAAGCAATCCCCCCACGGCACCGCTTGATAAGCGACATACTCGCCCACCGACCAGAAAAAGCCCAGCGTACCACCTATTACTCCCCATAAGCGATATAACTCGTTATCAAGATTAGCATCCATAGGAACTGCGGGCACAAGATCTTTATCATTAACATGACGGAAATGGGGAATGTCGGCTAACTGAGCGATAGCATCACGGGTAAAGGTTCTGGGCATACCGTAAGTATAAAGTAAAGGATTATACTCTCTCAAACTTGCTGAGTGGATAAGTGCTAAAGATCCACCTAAGCTATGACCAGTAATAAATAATTTTCTACCTTGGAATAAATTAGAAAGATCTCTTAATTCCTTTTTAAATTTCTTCTCAGCCCGACAATAGCCACTCCAGAACCCGGTATGCACCTTCCCGGTAGAAAGCAATGTAGTACATTGCATTTTATTCTCATCACAGCTCTCTATATAGTGGTATTTAATGTGATACGTATCAGTTACAGGAAAAATATTTCCTTTTTTTCATTATGGTAAAAAGAGCAGGCATCACTGCGCCGGTAAAAAAACAGAACGCCATCAGACGGACAACATATGAGATAATCTGCTGAAACTTATCCTCACCTTGATAAAGTATTCCATGATAAAACAGACTAAGGTAGGCATTATAACAAGCCCTATTAATAACCGGAATGCAGGTAATAACCAGAATAATCAGAGAACCGCAAATAAATGAGCGATACAGAATAATATTTACTGTTCTGTACCAGCCCTTTTTTATTAAAAAATCATTACGAAAATATTAACCAGCGCACAAACAATCAACACGATCGCTAGAAAAAAACCAACCTGAGAAATATGGAGATCAGTAATCAGCTTTTCCAGCAAACTATTGCGTGCAAACCCATTGAACGAGAAGAGCAGCAGAATTGTATAAACAATCGCGATCAGCAACGACAGAAAAAATGACAGATATCTTTTCATTACTTAATCTCCCGGAATAATACCTGCTTCGCTTTTTTTCATATTACCCCTCCGCTTCTTTTAAAAATCATTGCGTTCTTGATATAGCCTGAAGTTTTTTAAAATCAGGAAAATCTCTTCCTTTAGGATCAATAGAGCCATCTGGATATTTAAATATAATATGATTGCTACCAATTTCCTTTCTTACTTTCGGTCCCTCGGAATAAATAACTTTGTCATAATTAGAAGTTAGCCAGACAGTAACAGAACTGGCCGTTTTAACTCTATAACTATATAAATGAAGATCTCCAAACACATTCAGGTCAATTTTTTTTCCATGATTCCCAAAATAATCAGTATGTATCCATGGGAAATATTCCCGAACAATATTAACATGTTCAGATAAAATGCTCTTAATATTACCATTGTAATCTTGAGGTAAGTGATCATCAAATATCAAAATGATCACATTTTCAATACTATCATCTACCAACTTATCAAATTTATTTTTATCATATTTAAACTTAACCGTTACATTACTGAGCTTCCAGTTACAGCTACCACCGCCATCGACAGGAACTGATGCTACAGAAAAACTGTTATTTTCTACAACCGGTAACAACATTGAGTTGTGGCCAGCTACTTTGTACTCTCTACCTCCGGAACCATGTCGGTTAAATGAGCAAGGCTCAGAGCGGTACATAACATTAACTGGCAGAATGTCCATATCTGAAGTCGAGTGTATTTTAATAGTGATATGTTTTGTATCCCTGGGGGGAGAAAGGGATTTATCTCTATCGCATGCGGAAATAACAAAAATGACGCTCAGGCATAATATTTTAACTGATATTTTCATTCATGTTCTTCCTTCTCTCTATTTTTAAACCTGATTAAAGAGTTCTGCCATGTCTCTGCTGATTTTGAGATAGCTAATGTTTCCGGTAACATATCCTGAAGAAGCAGAAGTATTTTATTCCTGCTGGCCTCTTCTTTTGATATGTGTTCTCCTGTAGTAGCAGCTTTCTCTACTTGCTGAGCGAATTCAAGCCGTTTTTGCTTTCGCTCCATTTTACGCTCAGGATCAACCAACTCAAGCAATTGATTTTTCAAGTATGGCATATACTGGCCGGTCATAAGATGATGAAGCAGGTTTGTGAATGAGTCAAGTTCAGGATTAGTATTTTTAGGGAAGTACTTTTCCAGGCTTTTTTTATCTATTCTTTTAATAAACCTCTCCTGCTGTCTGGTTGCCTCCTTAAAATCATGTTCATTTAGTAAAGGAACAACAAATAACTTAGCTTTCTTAATAAACATATTCCGAATGACTAGTGGATTTGTATTCATTTCATCTAAACTATATCCGGCAGGGAGAGATGTTATTTTTTTTACAAAAGATTGCTCTGCCTTAAAGAAAATAACAATATTCCCATGATGCCAGTAGGGATCACCAAATTTAATGCCCACATTCTGAGCGATTAATTCAGCAACAGATATATTAACACCACAGATGATACCAAAAGGGCCCCACAGATTGTACAGGTTATTCTCCAGTTCATTCTCTGGCGGAACGCTCGTTATTGTATCAGAATCATTCACATGCCTGAAATGGATAATATCATCTAATTGTGCAATCGTAGCGGCACAAAAAACCCTTGGCATGCCATAAGTATAGAGCAGGGGGTTATAAGTTCTTAGTACTGTTGCCTGGATTAATGATAACGCCCCACCCAAACTATGTCCGGAAATAAATAATTCACGTTCATTACATAATCTTGGTATATCCGTATTAAATCTCACACTAAATTTATATACTGCTAATCTATAAGCATCTAAAAATCCTTTATGCGCCCTACCTCCAGAAATAATATCGCCACAAGGAACCGGCCTGAATGATACGTCGGTCTTAATATCATTCCATTTTGTGAGTTCTGTTCCCCGCCAGCTAATAATCATTTGTTTTTTATTATGTACATAAAAAAGTTGCGTACCCCCCTCACCCGCAGAACCTGCTGATGTGTCTAAAAACCTTGGATCTATATAGCGCTGTCTGAATGGTACATCAACCGATATGGTTTGATACAGTAACGATGGCACCCAGGAGAGATCCTGACATTCTTTATTAAAAAAATTAGTTATTTTTTCTTCAGACTCATATGCAAATTCCGCTAATAAGCCTAAATTATATGCATTTATAATAGAATACTCTTTTGTATGATGAAGAAGCAGATTCCATGCTCTGAACGGACAAATTTTTACTATTACTCGTGAATTAAAGTGCATATTCGATATGGTCAACCCCGAAAAATCAGGATCAGGAAAATGAAAAAAAGGCAATGCTTCACTTTCCCAGTCAGGTATTTCTGGCGCTTTATCACATAATTGCCCAATAACCACATAGTAACAAATGTAGTTAGTCTGCTTATCAACCGTCATCGATGCCATTTTCATGGCATAAACCGTTGTTCTCTCAATACTTAAAGGGCGCTGCTCCATTTCATCCGCCAGTGGCTGAGCTGCAACAAAAAGTGTCAGATCCGGATGATATAAATTATCAATCCGTAATATCCCTTCTGAATCTGTGATCCCCTGATAAGGTTCGAGATATTTATCTCGGGTCGCTTCATTTTCGACCCGCCATGGCATATTAGCTACCGGCTTACTATTTTCATCAACCAGCTGGATTTCAATCCAGCATTTTCGTTGTACCTGCGCCTCAGCTTTGCCGAAAGCACCTACTGCCGATGTTCTTGATTCACCCATAATAGTTAGTCCTGTTCACTGTCCGTGTTACTGAAGGGAAATTCAATTTTGATTGATGATGGCACTGCGGTATAAATCGGCATTGTTTTGCCCTCTTTATTCGTTGTTCCGCTATACACTTCACCTTCAGCCGTCGTTATCTTATAAAGCGTATAGGGCAGCGGTTTACCCGTTTCCTTATCAGTAACATCAAATCCACCTTTAAATCCTGAAGGGAGCTCCTGGGCAGGTTGATTTAAATTTACCGCTCCCATCTTTTGTATATTTGTTGCTTTAAGGAAAATATTTCCCGGACATCCCAGCTCAATATTCCCTTCACTGATTTTGATATACGCACCCCCGCAGACCAGCGTTAGCGTCTGACTGGCATTCACTGTCACATTCCCGTTATTACTGGTCACCGTGACATCTTTCAGCGCCTGAACATTGAGTGCATCCCCCTGAGCCTGTAAATCAACTTTCCCCTGGCCAGCAAACAGTTGCATTCCTTCTCCCTGGGCAAACAAGCTGACCGTATTCGCAGCGGCAACCGTCACCGACTGAGCCGCACTGATATCCGTATTGCGACCCGATACAATCCCTACACTCTGATGTCCGGACGCTATCCTTATAGCTTCCGGGCTGATAATACCGATCCCGCTGGGAGAGTGGGCTAATATGCCCGGTTTTTGCAGACCAATTAAAGCGCTGTTCAGACTCGACTGGCTGTCAGTTTCTGCTGGCGTAGCTTTTGCTATCTTAGCTGCCCGGTTCAGGCTTTTGGCCAGATCAAGCGCCTGTTCTAACTGCTGGATAGCCTCATGCATATCCAGCATCACACCCTGTGCACCAGGCTGAATATCGGCACTCAATAATATTCCTTTGCCGCCCCGTACTGACACCCAGTCATCAGTACGCAGCTCTGCGCCTTCACCGCGCAGTACCCTTTCAGCATCAACATTATGACCAAGATTCAGCTGCGTTTTTCCGCCATATTCAGTGCTGAGTTTGATATGCTCCTCGCCACGTTTATCCTCCATCCGCAGTTTGTTCAGCCCGGCAGTGCGCAGAACATTGCGGGTAGAGTTGAGTTCCGTCACCGGGTCGATATGACGCGAATCATGCAGAACATGGGCAATATAGGGTCGATCCAGATCCCCTTCGTGGAAAGCGATTGCCACTTCAGTATCCTGAACCAGTGGAAAGTGAAAGCCATATTTGTCACCACCATAGGGTTTCGCCAGCCGCACCAGCATACTTTCCATGCCTTTATATTTGTCATCCCGGTCGGCATCAAACTGCACCCGGTACAGTCCCGCCTCATTCTGCCAGGCGTAGATGTCCTGCGGTTTAGCACTGGTGATGCGGGCGGTCAGGGTGCCGCTTATCACCGGGCGCTTTTTCGCCGCTGGTCGCCAGCAGCGGTTATCCCGAAACGGCATCGCCAGCCACTCCACCCGCAGGGCATTCTTCCGGCTGGCGGTGTAGCTCGCACAGGTTATCAGCAGGCCGTTTTCCGTTTCCCGCGGCAGGGTTGGCGGAACCGTTGTTTCTGTGATGGTCAGTACCTGTCCCGGGCCAAGAGCGGCGTCACTGCTGCTGCCGGTCACTGTGGTCTGGCGGGTCAGAAAGCGTTCATGCTCCAGCCGCGCCCAGAAGTTAGCGGTTTCTGCCGCCGGGTTGATTTTGTCTCCCAGCTCAAGGTGGCGTGCACGATAGTGGTAGACATCACCGTAGGTGATGCCCTCGCCGTCACCACGGGTCATATCGGCCGAAACGGAAGTCAGAATGTTTTGCGCTTCCCGGTGGTTGTAATCATCGGCAGTGACCGAGCGTTCCACCACGTTGTGCAGGACATGGACTCCCCAGACCGATTCCATGCCGCTGTCACTGGTTCCCGACGGGCTGTTCAGTGGCAGTGTTTTGCCGTGAGTCCAGGCATACTGCCCGTCGGCGAAGTTGATCACTTCAGTTTGCGTCTTTGGTTGCAGGGTGAAGAAGTAGAATATTCCCACTTCCGCCAGCAGCCGTTCAATAAACGCCAGATCGCTCTCCCGGTACTGATTTATCTGTTCGCGCTTCGGATACTCCGTCCGGAGTCTGAACGTAAACATCCAGTCTTCCAGACCGTGGTCTTTCAGCACCTCCCTGACCACCTCCGGCACCGATTTATTAACAAAGAAGCGGTGAGTGCGGAACTGATTAGCCAGCAGGGATAAAAAAGGTTCGAGAATAATCTGGTAAGTCGCCTGGTCGGCTGAACCACTGATGCGCCTGAAGTGCGTCACCACGCCGTGAATCAGCTTATGCCCGCTGAGCGCCATCAGCAGGCCCGTACCCATCGTCAGGGTGGCCGATTTATTGAGTATCTGGCGGGCATCGATATTCAGGTCACTGCTGGTAAACAGGATTGTGTAATGGTACAGCTCACTCAGAAACTCTTTACCGCTGAACTCCTCCACATCCAGCAGCGACGGGCAGGAAGGAATGGTTAACCGGTAGCGGTTCAGGCCATTCTCCGTCATAGCGGAGAGGGTATTTTTAATCATACCGGGTAGATTCATAACAGTGATCCCACAGAAATAACAGGTTTAACTGATAAGTCTGAAAAAGTCATTACACTGCTTTTTCAGGTGATTGAAATCGTTCATTCAGAGAATATTTAGCATCTTCGTTATTGACGCAGCACGGACAGCGCGGAGAAACCGCAACAGACACATAATTTCGGGTACTGCCCTGATGGGCCAGGCGCTTAATCATTCAGGAGGTAACTGCCATCACTCCAGACAGGTTCCGGTAATAACCGGAGAAGATTGTTTATCCATAAAACGACAATATGGCAGGGCAATTTCCATTTCGGTTGGTGTGACATTGTAAATATACTTACCACTGACTTCTGCCGTCACAACCACACTTCGGGGTTCGTTTTTGGGATTTTTGGATTTTAATATGTACTGAATAATAAACTGTCCTTTCTCCGGAAAATGATAAAAGGAAGGAGGAATGCATAACATACCATTAACGACACGAAGAGCAGGCGAAAAATCAAATTCTCTTTCCTTTATCGGTAAATCTCGTGGATTAATGCCAATATCTGCTAGTTGATAATCCTGAGCGTTATTTACATAAAAACAGACGTTTTCTCCCTGTTTAGTAACCTGTGTGGTTTCATCAAAACGCATTCTGTCACCGGGGCCTGGGCAGCCAGTCAACGCCACCAGACTGATACTGGTCAGAAGCATTGCTCCTGATATACGGAAAGATATTGTTTTTACCATGGAAACCCCCTCAGCGCTTTTTTATATCCCTGGCGAATAACAGGCTCAGAGATATCACCATCCAGAGTAATATTAGGATTTTTTTTTGTTTTCAGATGTTGCCAGATATCATAGTCAAAGGTCTGTAATACAAAGTTATCGGCAATTATCTGTGCCTGCTGCTCCATTGGATATTCACTTAACAGCCTGCCATCCAGGGTATAGCGATAACTGACCAGCCAGCTCACCAGTCCCCGGGCTATCACATTCATTCCCCGCGCTCGCTGCCAGACATGGCTCATTTCATGAATAAACAGATGCTGATAATCGAATAGCGCCTGCGAAAAATCATCCTTATACTGATTACGAAACCAGAGTTCACCATTGGGTGTCATCGCGGTATCTTTATTTTGTAGACCTAACGGTAAATAGCTCCCGTGGTGTATCCATACTTTGTGATAATCAATGGTGGAGGAAAAAACCGACTCCGCCAGCCGTATTTCGCCGGGCGTCAGTAAACGCAATCCGCCTTCTTTATCCTGCAATGTGTTTTGTGTATCAGTCATCAGTGAACTCCATGATTATCCCCTCGTCATCACTCCAGCCCAGCGTCCCTGTTATACCCGACACTGACTGGGCATCGACTTCAAGGATCAGTAATGGATTGTTTTTTTAACAAAATACTCACATTCAGCCTGTGGGTACGCTACCGCCCGTCGCCATTTCCTGATATTCAGGTGTCTCCATGCGCACAAGGGCAAATCGTCAGATAGCAGAGAGCATTTCCGGCATCACCGCCCCAGATGTTGCCGGAAATGCCCTCACAGGCTCGCTTCCGCCAGCCTGTTTAGCTTTTACGTCGTAGCTCGTTCACTCCTGGCACCGGAATGAATCATATTGCCGTTTTGATAGAAATTCACCTTTTCGCACAGCCGCGGATCATGCAGCGAACCTTTCCATATTGGTGCCTGTATTTGGTTACTGACTAACAGAGGCATAAATAGTATTTCCCGTTATTTATTCCAGTAATAAATTATTTATTTCCGGCATCTGCCAGCACGTTAAGTTCGATGACTTACGGAACGCTCTACCCGTAGAGATAATATAATGGCAGGTCGTACAATTTCTCAGCTATTATTAAGTCGCCTTTTTATTTTGTAAACAGACAAAACGAATTTTGTGAGTTTTTCAGCATTTTTTTCCGATCTGCCTGCTCTTATCTGTGTGGTCGTACATAAAAGTTAATAAAATGATGATTTCATAAAACAAAAAATACATAAAAATAACAATTAAATAACGTGATATGACAGAGGTTAAGGTTATAAACTAAAGAATAATCCGTTACATAGCCGCAGGGGAAAGTTGCAATCACAATCGACATCATGTTCAGATGCATCTGCTATATTAGTATAATACATTCACGCAACAAATATTTTGCTATCATACCAATAATAATGATCTGATATTTTATATTTGAAACTCTTCACCTGGCATCTGGTCGATAAAGTCCTGCCCGCCATCATTAAGCCATTAGCGCGCCTTCCCATACGCTATCTCTGCTATTTTTATGGGTGATTTGCTGCGATATTAAGCGGACATCGCCATTAATTTAAAAAAGATATTCATTACCAGAATGAAATTATTTTTAAATTATCTAAAAGCGTTACATCAGAGGCTAAATGGTGGTCGCGTGACCGCAGAGCCATTGCCGGGGCTGCCGCCCCTTACATTGCTGAAATCATCGGCCATCATGTTGGGCACCGGGATCTTCTTACCCGCAGATCATTCTTCAGCCAGCCGGATGATCAACTCACCCCACTCACCCGCTCAGATGCCGCCAGAGCAAGCCAGTGCTGCTGCTCCCCGGCCAGATCTTCGAGGTGGCGCTCAGAAGTGACGCTGTCACCGTGATTAAGGTCAGCGGTGCCAGCACAATGATATCCACCTTGAGGTCGGTATCAGTACCACTGACTATGAAGAGCATCATAATAAGGTATATATTTTGTCATTACTTAAGCAGATGCGAGGAAAAAGTAATGCCGAAAGAAGCAGTGTTCACGATGAAACTGGAAAGCTCGCTGCGGGAAGGGTTCATCGCGGCGGCAAAAGCCAGTCACAGACCGGCCTCCCAGGTGATGCGTGAGCTGATGCGGGAGTATATCCGGCGTCAGAGCGACGCTCAGGCTTACGATGCGTATGTGGCGCAGAAAGTGGAAAAAGGACGGCAGTCTGTCCGTTCAGGCGAAGGTACAGACAACGACGAGGTTGAAAAACTATTCACGGCACGACGGGCAGCGCTGGCAGGTAAAATGTGAGAGTCATCTGGACAAAAGAAGTCATAGAGGATCGTACCGCCATATGGGACTACCTGGCAGAAAGAAACCCGGTTGCAGCGCTGAAACTGGATGAACTGTTCAGTGAATCGGCGGCGGGACTCGCAGAGCACCTGCTGATGGGGCCAGCAGGCCAGATAGCAGGAACCCGCGAACTGGTGCTCCATGAACATTACCGGCTGGTCTGCTGCTCCTTCATCATGTTCAGCCAACAGCAATAAGGCAGGTCAGCCTGACGGCCTCCGCTTAACAACTTTATGGCCGCCCGGCTGCGTCTGGCGCAGGTTTGCTGACAGTCCCTCAGTGCACAGGATGCTATTCTATTTTTTTGACTTAACACGGTAGCTGACAGTGAAGGCCCGTCGGCCTCTACAGAGATAAATATATTATCTTTTAAACTGTTACCTCAAACCAATGAGATGATCTAGAATTATTACAAACAGTCTGTGGCCACTGATTTTTAGCGCCTGGCCAGACTGGCTGCGCCAGGCGCTTAGTCTTGATCTGAACATTTTTAGAAATGATACCGTGATGATGTAATCACTAAAGAGAATTATTATGAAAATCGCTGTATACAGCACGAAACAGTACGATAAAAAATACCTTCAGCATGTGAATGAGCAGGATAATTATGGATTCGAGCTTGAGTTTTTCGATTTCATGCTGACAGAAAAGACCGCCACCACTGCGCATGGTTGTCAGGCGGTGTGCATCTTCGTCAATGATGACGGCAGCCGTCCGGTGCTGGAAGAGCTGAAGGCGTGTGGTGTGAAATATATCGCCTTACGTTGCGCCGGATTTAATAACGTTGATCTCAACGCCGCCAGAGAACTCGGGCTGCATGTGGTCAATGTTCCCGCTTACTCTCCCGAAGCGGTCGCTGAACATGCAGTAGGTTTAATGATGTCGCTGAACCGCCGTATTCACCGCGCTTATCAGCGTACCCGTGATGCCAATTTCTCCCTCGAAGGCTTAACCGGTTTTACAATGCATGGTAAAACAGCGGGGATTATTGGTACTGGCAAAATTGGCGTCGCGCTGTTACGTATCCTGAAAGGATTCGGGATGCGTCTGCTGGCATTCGATCCCTATCCTTCTCCCGCCGCGCTGGAGCTTGGTGTGGAGTATGTTGACCTGCCGACACTCTATGCTCAGTCGGATATTATTTCGTTACACTGTCCTTTAACAAAAGACAATTACCATATGCTCAACAAGGCGGCATTTGATCAGATGAAAGATGGTGTGATGATCATCAATACCAGCCGTGGCGGACTGATTGATTCACAGGCCGCGATTGAAGCCCTGAAACATCAGAAGATTGGCGCATTAGGGATGGATGTGTATGAAAACGAACGCGACCTTTTCTTTGAAGATAAATCCAATGATGTGATTCAGGATGATGTGTTCCGCCGTCTTTCTGCCTGCCATAACGTGCTCTTTACCGGACACCAGGCTTTTCTGACCGCCGAAGCGTTGATCGCTATCTCCAGAACCACGCTCGATAATCTGCATCAGGTGTCGAGCGGTGAACCCTGCCCGAATGAATTAGTGTAATTTTATTTTTATGCTCATCTCGTTGATGGGCATAATCAGACAACTCTGGCAGCCATTATCTGCCAGAGCATGACACTATTTGCTTTTTATTAATGATCCGGAGGAATAAATGAAGAAATATGCAGCACTGCTGGTCGCTACCGCCCTGGTATCCGGTTGCATCAATAACCATAAAACGGTCATCGGTGCCGAACAGCTGCAGCATCACCGTTTTGTGCTCACGCACGTCAATGGTCAGCCGTTAAACAGCGGCGAAGAGGCGCCGGAACTCAGTTTTGGTGAACATATGTCGATCTATGGCCAGATGTGCAACCAGTTTCGCGGCAATGGTAAAATCAGCAACGGTGAACTGAAAGTCGAGGATCTGGCGATGACCCATATGCTCTGCCCCGATGCGAAGCTGAACAAGCTGGATGTGACTCTTACCAGCATGTTACAACAGGGCGCACAGGTGGATCTGACCGCCGGTCAGCTGACACTCACGACCGCGAATCAGACCCTGATCTATAAACTGGCTGATCGGATGAATTAACGGCTACCGCAACCCCCTTCGGTTAATGCCCGTTCGCTGCAACGTTTGCCGTTCGGTAATGCACAGACACCGGTTGATGAACCATCAAGCTGCCGCGCGATCGATAATGCCCCGCCCAGCATTGCGCAATTCGCCAGCCCTTCATCACTCATGGTGCTACGCATTGCCGGCGGTACGTAGGCGGCGGTGCCCTGTTGCATCGGTTCTTGATGGCAGGCTGACAATAGTAACGTGGTACACGCCAGCCAAAAAGTCGCTCGCATCCTCTTTCCCTCTCAGAAGCATCGAAAAATAAACAGATCATAAATATAATAGGCAGCACCGTATCCGATGTCGAGCCAGGAGACATTCTGTTAATGCCCGCCCGTTATCTGTTCTGATAAAATTCCTCACGGAGTAATAGTCTGTCGCGATTTTGCTTCCCGGCTCGCCTGGCGATATGAACGTTATCAGAGACACAAATGCAAAAATATTTTTAGGACGGGTTTGCTAAAATCGGTAACATACAGCGACAGAACCTGCGGTTATTTTGCGGGCTCCTTCTTTTTGTGCAATGTTGGGGTTTCTTTTTATGATTACTATCGATGGTAATGGCGCAGTCGCTTCCGTGGCCTTTCGCGCCAGTGAAGTTATCGCTATTTACCCGATCACTCCAAGTTCAACGATGGCAGAACAGGCCGATAGCTGGGCTGGCAATGGGTTAAAAAACGTCTGGGGCGATGTTCCGCGCGTGGTAGAGATGCAGTCAGAAGCGGGCGCTATCGCTGCTGTACATGGCGCGCTACAAACCGGCTCGCTTGCCACCTCGTTTACCTCATCGCAGGGGTTGTTGCTGATGATCCCGACGTTGTACAAGCTGGCGGGACAACTGATGCCATTTGTTCTGCATGTCGCTGCCCGTACCGTTGCCACGCACGCCCTCTCTATTTTCGGCGATCACTCTGACGTGATGGCGGTACGCCAGACCGGATGCGCGATGCTGTGTGCCAGTAGCGTCCAGGAAGCGCAGGATTTCGCGCTGATTGCCCACATCGCCACCCTGAAAAGCCGGGTGCCGTTTATTCACTTTTTTGATGGTTTCCGCACCTCGCATGAAGTCAATAAAATCACGCCACTGAGCGACGAAACCCTTCAGCGTCTGTTACCGCAGGAGGCCATTGACGCCCATCGTCAGCGGGCACTGAATCCGGAGCATCCGGTTATTCGGGGAACCTCCGCTAATCCGGATACCTATTTCCAGTCCCGTGAAGCCACTAACCGGTGGTATGACGCGGTTTATGACCACGTTGAAACCGCGATGAACGATTTCGCTGCCGCGACCGGACGGCACTATAAGCCCTTCGAATTTTATGGTCATCCACAAGCAGAGCGGGTGATTGTCATTATGGGCTCGGCTATCGGCACCTGTGAAGAGGTGGTTGATGAACTGCTCAAACGCGGTGAAAAAGTGGGGGTATTGAAAGTCCGGCTCTATCGTCCTTTTTCTGCCAGCCATTTGCTGGCCGCATTACCCGAAAGCGTGCGTCATATTGCGGTACTCGATCGGACCAAAGAGCCTGGCGCTCAGGCAGAGCCGTTGTATCTCGATGTGATGACCGCACTGGCCGAGGCGTTTAATCGTGGTGAACGCCAGACCCTGCCACGCACCATTGGCGGACGCTATGGCTTGTCATCGAAAGAGTTCGGTCCGCAATGTGTGCTGGCGGTTTTTCGTGAACTGCAGGCGGCTCAACCGAAACCGCGCTTTACTGTCGGAATTTACGATGACGTCACGCATCTCTCTCTGCCATTGACAGAAAGTGCGCCACCTGCGGAAGCGAAACTGGAAGCGTTATTTTATGGCCTCGGCAGCGATGGTAGCGTATCCGCGACCAAAAATAATATTAAGATCATCGGCAATTCAACACCGTGGTTTGCACAAGGTTATTTTGTCTATGATTCCAAAAAAGCGGGTGGTTTGACCGTTTCGCATTTGCGTGTCAGCGAAAAGCCGATTCGCTCCTCTTATCTGATCGCACAGGCCGATTTCATTGGCTGCCATCAGTTGCAATTTGTCGATAAATATCAAATTGTTGAACATCTGAAACCCGGTGGTATCTTTCTGCTCAATACACCTTATGGGAGTGATGAAGCCTGGTCTCGGTTACCCCAAGAGGTTCAGGGGGCGCTCAATCAGAAACAGGCACGCTTTTTTATTATTAATGCCGCCAGAATAGCGCGCGAATGTGGGCTGGGCGCACGCATTAACACGGTGATGCAGATGGCCTTTTTCCATTTGACACACATTTTGCCTGACGATAGCGCGCAGCATGAATTGCGCGAGGCGATCGCCAGAAGCTACGCGAGTAAAGGGCAGGATCTTGTTGAACGTAACTGGCAGGCGCTGGCAATGGCTCGTGAATGTATCGCTGAAATTCCATTACAGCCAGTGAATAGCACCAGCGCATGCCGTCCTCCTGTTGTCTCGGATGCCGCCCCCGATTTTGTCAAAACGGTTACCGCTACCATGCTGGCGGGTCTCGGAGATACCCTCCCCGTCTCTGCCCTGCCCCCGGATGGCACCTGGCCGCTGGGAACTACGCGCTGGGAAAAACGGAATATTGCTGATCAGATCCCTGTCTGGCAGGAAACGCTGTGTACACAATGCAACCACTGTGTCGCCGCCTGTCCCCATGCGGCGATACGTGCCAAAGTGGTTCCGGCCGCCGCGATGGCTGATGCACCGGCAACCTTGCACTCACTGGATGTCAAATCCCGCGATATGCGTGGACAAAAGTATGTCCTGCAGGTTGCCCCGGAAGACTGCACCGGCTGTCGCCTGTGTGTCGAAGTCTGCCCGGCGAAAGATCGTGAAGATCCGCAAATCAAGGCGATTAACATGAAGCCACGCCTTGAATATCTTGCGGAAGAGAAAAACAACTATAACTTCTTCCAGCGGCTACCGGAAATTGACCGCAGTCAACTGGATCGTATTGATATCCGTACCTCACAATTAATTACGCCGCTGTTTGAGTATTCAGGTGCCTGCTCCGGATGTGGCGAAACACCTTATATTAAATTACTGACCCAACTGTATGGTGATCGGATGTTGATCGCCAATGCGACTGGCTGCTCATCCATCTACGGCGGGAATTTACCTTCGACGCCTTATACGACAGATGCACATGGTCGCGGGCCTGCGTGGGCAAATTCACTGTTTGAGGATAACGCAGAGTTTGGCCTCGGTTTTCGTTTATCGGTTGATCAGCATCGCCAGCGGGTCCTGCGTTTACTGGCTCAGTTTACTGATAAAATCCCCGCTGACCTGTATACGGCTTTGCAGAGTGAAGCCTCTGTCGATGTGCGCCGGAAACAAGTCGAGGCGTTACGTCAGGCGCTCACTGGTGTCGCCGGGGCGGAACAGCTGTTGAGCGATGCCGATGCGCTGGTGGAAAAATCGATCTGGATCATCGGCGGCGATGGCTGGGCTTATGATATCGGTTATGGCGGCCTTGACCATGTTCTGAGTCTGACAGAGAACGTCAATGTGCTGGTGCTGGATACCCAATGTTACTCGAATACCGGTGGCCAGGCCTCAAAAGCGACCCCGCTGGGGGCGGTGATGAAGTTTAGTGAGCATGGTAAGCGGCGGGCGAGAAAAGATCCTGGCGTCAGTATGATGATGTATGGCCATGTTTACGTCGCCCAGATTGCGCTGGGGGCACAATTAAATCAGACGGTGAAAGCCATTCAGGAAGCGGAAGCCTATCCCGGCCCCTCGCTGATCATCGCCTATAGCCCCTGTGAAGAACACGGTTATGACCTGGCGTTCAGTCACGATCAGATGCGCCGCCTGACCGCCGCCGGTTTCTGGCCCCTGTATCGCTTTGATCCACAACGGGCAGCAACAGGAAAACCACCACTGATGCTGGATTCACGGCCGCCATCAGAGGCGCTGGCCGAGACGTTGCTGAATGAACAGCGTTTCCGGCGCCTCAACACACAACAGCCGGAAGTGGCACAACAGCTATGGCAGGATGCGGCAGTGAATTTGCAAAAACGCTACGATTTTCTGGCACACATGGCCGGTAAGTCAGAATAGTCCTGGTAACAGGAAAACAGACATTACTGGCGGGATTAGGGACAGCGCTGGTGATGTTCGCCACCCTCTGGTCGCATTCATGGTGCGACCGGTCAGGTGATAACTGATTAAATTGATTCTTTATTTCATGCCGCAAAATCAAAAGATGAACAAAAAAGAAAAATATAATAGCGATAAACTGCAAAAACGCTTGCGCCGTCATGTCGGGGAAGCGATCGCTGATTTTAATATGATTGAAGAGGGTGACCGGGTTATGGTTTGCCTTTCTGGTGGCAAGGACAGCTACACGTTACTTGAGATCCTGCTGAGTCTACAGAAGAGCGCCCCGGTGTCGTTCTCGCTGGTGGCGGTGAATCTCGATCAGAAACAGCCGGGTTTTCCGGAACATGTTCTGCCGGAGTATCTCCGCCAGCGTGGCGTTGAGTATCAAATTGTCGAAGAAAATACCTACGGCATTGTTAAAGAGAAAATACCCGAGGGCAAAACCACCTGCTCGCTCTGTTCCCGCCTGCGTCGTGGCATTCTTTACCGGACAGCCAGTGAATTAAACGCAACCAAAATTGCGCTTGGCCATCATCGTGATGATATTTTACAAACGCTGTTTCTGAATATGTTTTATGGCGGAAAAATGAAAGGCATGCCGCCGAAACTGATGAGCGATGATGGTCAGCATATCGTCATTCGTCCGCTGGCTTACTGTCGTGAAAAGGATATTGCACGCTTTGCTGAAGCCAAAGCGTTTCCCATCATTCCCTGTAACTTGTGCGGTTCGCAACCCAACCTGCAACGTCAGGTGATTGCCGAAATGTTGCGTGACTGGGATAAACGTTATCCGGGGCGGATTGAGACCATGTTCAGTGCGATGCAAAACGTGGTGCCATCACATCTCAGCGATGTTAATTTGTTCAACTTTAAAGCGATTAATCATCATTCTGCGGTCGTTGATGGCGGTGATCTGGCCTTTGATCGTGAAGACATCCCGCTCCAGCCCGCTGGCTGGCGGCAAGTGGAAGAAAAGCGTGAACAACGCCTTGATATACGGGAATTAAAATAAAGCAATAGGTGCCTGGCCCATCAGGCTATTTTACTTGCCATTTTGTCCCTGGGCAGTGCTCGAAATCCTCACGTACTCCGTGTACGCTGCGGTTTCTCCGCGCTGTCCGTGTCCAAACTGGCTGCGCCAATAACGCCTGGTGGGCCAGACTCTAAGCCGCCATTCATGTGACAACAGGTAACCAGAATGGGGTTCCGGCTTGCAACCCCTAACATGTAGCTCAGATATATGAAAGAGAATCAAATTATGTCTGCAAATGCAGTAGTCCGTGCCCGCATCGACGCGCATATTAAAGAAGAGAAGAGGCGACCGTTGTACTGGCCGCGATGGGACTGACCGTATCCGACGCATTCCGTATTATGCTGACCCGCGTTGCCCGTGAGAAAGCCTTGCCTTTCGAGCCACTGGTGCCGAATGCCACCACCCTGGAGGCAATGAAGGAAGCACGACGGGGCGGATTGACGTCGTTCGCTACCGTTGAGGACTTGATGATGGATCTAAATGCGGAAGATTGAGCGAACTGGCCAGTTCAAACGCGACTATAAATGTGAGGCCAAACGCTGATAAACACTGCGATCACGCGCTTACCGGTAACTGGAAAGACCACCGTGATTGCCACATCAAGCCAGATTTGGTGCTGATCTACAGGAAACCTGATGATGTGCTGCAACTTGTGCGCATTAGGTCACATAGTGAACTTGGGTTATGAGCAGAGCTGATGTGCTGATATGGATATTGAGAAACAACTATCGTCTTGAGTCCAACCTGGAAAGACACGACAAAGCGCCACCCACGGGCAGCAGCCTTCGGAACAAAGTCTCGGTAGATCTGAATCCATCGTTGTTAGCGGTGTTTTTGTTTACAGGGCAAAAAATTACGCGCAGAAAAAAGATCCTTTCCATTCCCGAGATTATTAATTGAATCAGCATGTTCACGCCGATAAATTTCGACACTAACCAAACTTAATTTAGACAAGCTGTAAAACGATACAACATCTTTACTTCGTGGCGATCGCCAACATTCAGCTTCTGTTTGACATTGTTTTTGCTGTTCATATCCTTCGGCTATCAGGTATTCACGAATTTTACGGGTATCAGTCGTGCCATTGAACTGAATACCATAGACAAAAGCTTGTGGACCACTGATATTGCTATAACTGAACTCGTAATTGTCAGAGATACGAGGCATTCTTTTCAATAAATCTGGCGTGTAATACTCGTACTCACGAGTGTCCATTTGGGTATAATTGGCGCTACTGGCAACCCCCATCTGTATATGCGTCCATACGACCGCCAGCGCAAAAACACCCATGACAGTAACACTGAGCAGAATAATGATATTTCGTCTCATAAACCCATCCTGTTGTTACCAGAGCCTAAGACAACAAAAGTCTTATCGTGCTGAGGCAGAATGACGTTTCCAGACAGTGAGCGGGAATGACTTCCATCAATCATCTTCAGTCCTGATGGGACAGGCACCTGGAAAAATGGCCCGACAACCGAGCCGCTGGGTGATGGTAAAAAAAACCGGCCTGACTAAGCCGGTATTATAAATAATAATAAATTTGCACAATAAACTAAAAGGAAGTAAATCAATTATGGAGTACAACGTTCATCGCTTAACGTTGCATTTACCTGCCCGAAGATATTGCCTTGAATAACCAGATGATTTATTGATTTTGCTCAAAAACCATCATGGTTTTACCTTGGGGGAAATATGAAAGGCAGAATATCTATAACCACTTACTATGATGCAACCATAATGCAACAATAAAAATCAAAAAAACCAACATAATGCAAAATAAATAAAAACCGGCATCCGACGAATTACCCGGTATGCCGCCGAGGTTGACGCCAAAGAGTCCGGTGAGAAATGTGCAGGGCAGAAAAACCATCGCCATCAGCGACATCATATAAGTCCGCCGTGATAATCCTTCCTGCATAATCTGGGCAATTTCATCACTGATAATGGCGGTACGCGAAATACAACCATCGATCTCATCCAGTCCTCTGCCCTGACGATCAGCGATATCCAGCATTTGCTGACGGTGAGTATCGCTCATCCACGACAAATGCTCGGTCGCCAGGCGTGAGAATACATCCCGCTGGGGTGCCATATAGCGGCGCATAACAAGCAGTTGTTTGCGCAATAGTGCCAGCGAACCGCGTGGTGGTATTTGCTGATCCAGTAAATTATCTTCAAAATCGATAATTTGATCGTGTAACTGCTCAATAAATTCACTGGTATGATCGGTCAGAATATCGCAGGTTTCTACCAGCCAGCTGCCGCAATCCGTCGGGCCAGTGCCCTCCCGGAGATCGCCAAGAACATCATCCAGCGCCAGTATCTGACGCTGGCGGGTAGAGAGAATGAAACGCTCATCGATATACAGGCGCATCGCGACCAGTTGATCCGGACGTTCGTCGGTACTGCCATTGATGCAATGGAGCGTAATAAGTACGCCATCGCCGACGCGGGTAAGCCGCGGGCGTGTATCTTCGCCGGATAAGACATCGCGTATGCTATTGGGTAATAACGGCGTAGAAGCCAGCCATTTTGCGCTGTCCACTTCGGTGTAGTTGAGATGCAGCCAGCAAGGACAACTTTTATCAATCGTGTCATTATCTGTCAGTGGTTTTACCCCACCATGACCATCAAGTTGCCATGCAAAAATGGCATCCGGTACATTTAATTCCGATCCTTTAATGGCGTCCACCCTGCCTCCATCCGTTAATGCTTATTCCGTAGTCTAGTCAATCATATTGATGCCAGCAATATTCTAGCGGTTACGATGATAAACAACGCTTGCTGGAGGAGTCCCTGATGACCCTTTTATCCACGCTTTAATCAAATGGTTGCTGGTATACTGGCTCGATCATCCCGCTCCCGCAATAGGATTTGCCGAAGTGATAACGAATGGCATACACTGGCTATCATATCAACACGATAGACAGGAAGAGCGTTATGTCACAAACCGTACATTTTCAGGGCAGTTCTGTTGCTGTTAACGGCCTGATTGCCCAGCCAGGCACCGCCGCCAAACCCTTTACCCTGGTGGCTAAAGATCTCAGCGATGTCTCATTGAGTCAGTTTACCGGCAAACGTAAAGTTCTGAACATTTTCCCCAGCATTGACACCAGTGTTTGTGCCGCTTCAGTACGCAAGTTCAATCAACTGGCATCCGGACTGGATAACACCGTGGTATTATGCATTTCTGCTGATCTGCCCTTTGCCCAGGCACGTTTCTGTGGCGCAGAGGGGCTGAATAATGTCATCACCCTCTCAACATTACGTAGCCCACAATTTATGAACGATTATGGTGTCGCGATAACAACAGGCCCACTGGCCGGTCTTGCCGCGCGTGCGGTGGTGATTATTGATCAGCAGGATCAGGTGATTTACAGCCAGCTGGTCAATGAAATTACTGAAGAGCCGGATTATGACGCGGCGCTGGCTGCATTAAAGAACTGACAACATGATATCGTCATATTGCCGTTCAGTGCGCTCAGTCTGACGTGGCAGACTGAGCGGCCTTATCTGATTATTTCTTCTGATTCAGTCCATATTCCCGCAGCTTGTTAGCAATCGCGGTATGTGAAACACCAAGCCGTTTTGCCAGCTTACGTGTACTGGGGAAACGCTGATAAAGCGTGCTCAATACGCTGTGCTCAAAACGGTGAATAATATCATCCAGCGTGCCAGCCAGCGCCTCTTCTCCGGGTGAAAATGTCACAGCGTCATAATCCGGTAACATTATATCCTGTGGGCGGATCTCATCGCCCTGCAGTTGTGTCAGCGCGCGGTAAACGACATTTTTCAACTGGCGGATATTACCTGGCCAGTTATAACGCATTAATACGCTGCCGAGATCAGCCGCCAGCCGCGGTGTGGCTATTTTTTGCTCATCAGCCAGTGTGGCGACAAAGTGTTCTGTCAGCGGGATGATATCTTGTGGGCAGTCACGTAGCGGCGGTAAACAGATCGTGAGGACATTAAGACGATAGAACAAATCTTCACGAAACAGCCCTTTTTGTACTAACTCCACCAGATTTTTTTGCGTTGCGCAAATGACCCGGACATCGACATGTACTTCACTCTCCTCACCCACGCGGCGAAAAGATCCATCATTGAGAAAGCGCAGTAATTTTGTCTGCATCTGCGCGGACATCTCACCAATTTCATCCAGCAGTACTGTTCCGCCATTGGCTTGCTCAAAGAAGCCTTTTTTCCCCTGGATCGCATCACCAAATAGTTCGCTTTCTACCGCATTCTCCGGGATCGAACCGCAGTTCAGCGCCAGGTAAGGATGTCGGGATCGTGAGCTGGCCTGATGGCAAACGTTAGCCAGTAAATCTTTCCCTGTTCCTGTATCACCGCTAATTAATAGCGGTGCGTTAAGCATTGCCAGTTTACGTGCCTGTTCAACCACATGGCGCATTTTCGGGCTGATGGCGATGATCTGACTAAAAGCATCGCTCTGCTGTGCTGTCCGGGAGGGGAAATGATGCCCGGTGGGGCGCAATATCACTACCGCCCCCATGAAAACTGATTCGCCATATTGATGGCCAGAAGAGACCGGAGTGATCTCCAGCATGAAGTTTTGTCCGTTGATGACTAGCGCTTCGCGATGAACCTGCTGCGGCACCGTTTCCAGCCAGCGCTGAATATTAAAATGGCTGATTAATTGTGCCAGTGGATAATGGTATAGCTGTTGCTGACTTTGCGCGAACAACTGACAACTGGCGGGATTAGCGTATTCTATTCTGCCTTTGCTGTTCAGCGATAACACCGGTTCCGGCATCGCTACCAGCAAAGCGTTCAGTGCCAGATGCTCACGTTCAGAGGGCATGCACGGCACCGTGCGCACATCCATGACGCCAGAAATAGAGCGGATCTCCGCCATCAGACGACTAAAACTGGCAAACTCCAGTTCCGCAAAATTAAGATAAATTCGGCCTTCAGGATCAATATCAATCCCCCGGAGATCGATACTACGCAGAACCAGTAAATCAAGGAGCTCACGAGTCAGACCAAGGCGATCTTTACACAACACTTCCAGACGCATGGGAGTTTTTACCCTAAAAGGCTAATGACGGAGCCATAATAGGATAGTTGCTGGCTGGCGTGAAGATGGCTGTCAACAATTATTGACACTTTGCCACCGTTAGCGCTGACAGGAATCAAGCGTCAGTTATCAGTCAGTACGGTCAACCGGCGGTTTTTTTTTCAGTATCTCCTGCAATTGATTGATCAGATCGCGGCGAAAATCGCTCAGCCGCGGTTTATCATGTGCCAGCCACGGCAGTGGGCGGCATAACTCCATCGTTTTAATTCCTAAACGTGCCGTTAGTAATCCGATGCCAACCCCCTGAGCCGCACGCGCGGATAATCGCGCCATCAGATCCTGGGATATCCAGTCCATACCCACCTCCTGTACCAGTTCGCTGGCACCGGCAAAGGCGATATTGAGCAGCACCAGCCGAAACAGACGCAGGCGACTGTAATACCCCAGCTCAATGCCATATAGCGCGGCAATGCGATTAATCAAACGTAAATGACGCCAGGCAATAAAGGCCATATCGACTATGGCCAGCGGACTGACCGCAATCATCAGCGTCGATTCCGCCGCTGAGCGGCTGATGATACGTTTTGCCTGACCGTCGATAATCGGCTGCACCAACTGGGCATACAGCATGATGATTTCACGATCATTTTGTGTTTCGTGCAGCGCCGCCTGCCAGCGTTGTAACGCCGGGTGTGCCGGATCAAGCGCCGCCTGACGAGCCAGTTTTTGACAAAATGCACGCCCCTGGTCTGTACCATGACTGTGCAACAACTGCTGAGCTTCATGACGCTCATCTGCCCGCTGACGCAGGTGCCGGAGTCGTCGCCACTCGCTGATAATCGCGCCCACTCCCGCACCGACGATCAGGACACTGGCGATCCCCCCGCCCAGCGCAACCCAGTCCTGCTGCTGCCATGCGGTGTGTATCCACTGTCCCCCCTGCACGACCACACTGATACCAAAAATCATCAGCCCGGCAACGACCATTCGCCGCCATAAACTGCGTTTTCCCCCTAACGCCGATTCAACCATCGTTTCTGCACTTTGCGGTGTTTCTGCTGCATCATCGGGGAGTGGGAAAAAATTTTCTGCTTCGCTTTGCGCAAAGGTATGGGCTGATTTCAGTGACTGAGCGGGGTCACTGTTCAGCGTCACGTCGAAATCAATACGTGGTTTTAACGATTGGTTCATCGTAATTTATCTCCCAGCAGAAACTCCAGCGCCGCATCGAGGCGAATATGTGGCAATGGCTTATCGACATCCATCACCTGCGGGCGAAAATTTTCAAATCGAAATCCCTGTTGTGACCAGAAAATGTGATCGGGTAAATGTGTCGGGACGTCACCGGGATAGAGCGTCAGTGATTGCCCGTCGTCAAGTCGCTCACCACGTAAGGCAGGAAGATTCTCACCATTGAGGTTAATCATGCCACTTTGGGTGGCCTGAATCGATGCCAGTCCGAGACACTCCATACTGATCCCTTCAAAAGCGGCATTTTGTCTGGCCTCCTGAATTAACTGCTGTAACAGAGAGACCATATTGCCGTGCTGATCGGAAGTAATATGATCGGCTTTCGTCGCGGCAAACAGCAGTTTATCGATAACCGGGGAAAACAGGCGGCGAAACAGCGTCCGTTGACCATAGTGAAAGCTCTTCATCAGTTGATTGAGCGCCAGACGCATATCAGCGAAAGCCTGTGGCCCGCTGTTTAAAGGTTGCAGGCAATCTACCAGCACAATCTGACGATCAAAATGGAGAAAATGCTGCTGATAAAACGCTTTTACCACGTTGTCACAATAGTAGTTAAAACGTTCACGCAACATGCCTGCATTACTGTATTTATCGGCCTGCATCAGTATTGCCTGATCACCGGGGGCGACCTCTGGCCAGGGGAAAAACTGCAATACTGGCGCACCGGCCATTTCCCCCGGCAGCACAAAACGGCCAGGCTGGATGAAATGCAGACCTTCACGTTTACAGGTGTGCAGGTAGTCGGTCCATGCCGCCGCGATGTCCGCCAGATGATTTTCATCGGCGGGGGCCAGCGGATCGAGATCATGACACAACTGACGCCAATGCGCCGCCCATGTTCCGCGATCCCCTTTGAGCAAGCCAGTCATCTGCTGCGACCAGCTAAAGTAATCCTGCGATAACATCGGCAGATCAAGCAGCCACTCCCCCGGATAATCGACAATTTCAAGGAATAAAGTGGCCGTCTCTTTAAAATGACGCAATAACGATTCGCTGGAGCGGTAACGAAGTGCGAGGCAGATTTCGCTGACACCGCGTGTAGGCGTTGGCCATTGTGGTGGTGAGCCATAAAGCTGTGCCAGCCCTTCGTCATAGTGAAAACGTGGAATGCCAAAATCCCGTTGTGGTATCCGTTTGGCACCGAGCAGACGCTCTTCTCTTACCACACTGAATAATGGCAGACGTGCGCCAGTATGAATATTCAGCAGTTGATTAACCAGTGCGGTAATAAAAGCGGTTTTACCACTACGACTAAGGCCGGTGACCGCCAGGCGCAAATGGCGGTCAATCCCCCGATTGACCAGCGCGGTTAATTCACTTTGGATTCGCTTCATTACTATCCTGTTATGTAAATGGATGATTTTCGACTCACCACTCACTTACAACTGGCGAAAACGGCGACGCAATGTAAATGTTTCGGAAGTCACATAACGCTCCATTTCGCGTAAGCGACGCTCACTGGCAGCCAGTTGCTGATCGGCGAGCGTCAATATCTCCTCTGCGGAGGCTGTTTTTTCACGATGAAGTTCCTGCTCAGGGAGTGGATCGAGGGTAAATGCCAGAATGATATAGACCACCAGGACAAACAAAAACAGCCCTAATACCATTGCCAGTAGTGTAATGAGTCGGACGGCCTTTACCGGTACGTCGAGATATTGTGCGATACCAGCACAAACCCCTTTTACCATCCCCTGTTGTGGAATACGCCACAGTTTTTTATGCTGCGTCTGGTTATCCATCAATGATTTCTCCAGTTCGGATTTTCAGCATCAAGAATGGCTTCCAGTGACTGTATCCGTTCACGAATGCGCTTTGTTTCATCCAGTAGTTGCTGCAGATGCTGCCGCTCATTTTGTGATAGCGCGCCATTCGCCGAGCGGTTTTTATAATGCAACCATAGCCAGACCGGCACTATGAATAAGACAAATAATAAGACGAATAGCGTGAGTGGGATGATAAGAACCAGCATGCCCATTGATACTCCTTAACCATAGTAATTATTGCATTATTATTTGATTTTATTGATTATTATTTATCCTGTGCTTTAGCGCCGCCAGTTGCTCACTGATTTCATCATCCACTTTCAGTTCGGAAAATTGCTGATCCAGTGACGCTTCCTTACCAAAACGATGGCTTTCTGCGACCGCTTCCATTTGATCGATACGACGTTCAAAAGATTCAAACCGGGCCATCGCTTCATCCAGCTTACCACTGTCCAGCTGGCGACGCACATCACAGGAGGAATGGGCGGCCTGATAACGTAATGCCAGTGCCTGCTGGCGCGCGCGGGTTTCACTCAGTTTGTTTTCCAGTTCGGTGATCTCATTTTTCATCCGACTTAGGGTTTCATCGATTAACTGGACTTCGTTTTCCAGCTGGGTAATCAGGGTGGTGAGTTTCTGTTTTTCAACCAATGCGGCACGTGCCAGATCTTCTTTTTCTTTACGCAAAGCCAGCTCGGCTTTCTCCTGCCATTCCGCCTGCTGGCTAAAGGCCAGCTCAATACGACGGCTGAGCTGCTTCTTTTCCGCCAGTGCGCGTGCTGAAGTCGAACGCACTTCAACCAGCGTTTCTTCCATCTCCTGGATCATCAGACGTACCAGCTTCTGCGGATCTTCTGCTTTTTCCAGTAATGTATTGATATTGGCATTGACGATGTCGGCGAAACGAGAAAATATACCCATGATTTTTATCCTCAGTGTTTAGTTTCGGTCTGATTAAATACAAATACTATGCCAGTTTTTTATCTCTATGATTTTAAAAGATATAACTGTATTTATTCCGTTATGTGCTCACGGTAAAATGGTCAATTAAACGATTTAATGGTGAAATTCATCATGACGCAATATCAGGATAATCTGCCAGGTGAAGACAATCATTTCCTTGAGATCCTCGAGCAGGTGTCGAGGCTGGCCCCGCTGGCAAAACCGGTTCTGATCATCGGTGAGCGGGGAACCGGTAAGGAGCTGATCGCAAAACGTCTGCATTTTCTCTCAACCCGCTGGCAGGGACCATTTATCACGCTTAACTGCGCTGCACTTAATGACAATCTGCTGGATAATGAACTATTTGGTCACGAGGCAGGGGCGTTTACCGGTGCCAGCAAGCATCATCCCGGGCGTTTTGAACGTGCCGATGGTGGCACGCTTTTTCTCGATGAGCTGGCTACTGCCCCCATGCCGGTACAGGAAAAATTATTGCGGGTGATTGAATATGGTGAGCTGGAACGTGTGGGAGGCAGACGGCCATTACAGGTGAATGTCCGGCTGGTCTGTGCCACCAATGCAGACCTGCCGCAGCAAGTGGCGACTGGGCAATTTCGTGCTGATTTACTTGATCGCCTGGCTTTTGAGGTCGTCTCGTTGCCGCCACTGCGTCAGCGACCCGGGGATATTATGTTACTGGCCAATCAGTTTGCTATTCAGATGTGTCGGGAACTGGGGCTTCCCCTGTTTCCGGGTTTTAGTGAGCATGCGATACAGACACTGCTCGGCTATCACTGGCCCGGTAATATTCGTGAGCTCAAGAATGTGGTGGAGCGTTCTGTTTATCGTCATGGTATGAGTCACCATGAATTACATAACATTATCATTAACCCATTTCCGTACACCTCTCCTGCCGCCACGGCTCCGCTTGCCGTGACCGATGACCCGGTATTACCCATTGATTTGCGTGCTTTTCAGCTTCAGCAAGAGAAAAAGCTGCTCCAGACCAGTCTGCAACAGACAAACTATCATCAGAAGCTGGCGGCACAACGTCTTGGGCTCACTTATCATCAGTTCCGGGCGCTGTTAAAAAAACACCAGTTATAAGCCAGTTAGCGCCTGGTTTGGGGAGCGGAAAATTCAGCATAGCGTTTAAGAATATTATGCTAAAAAGGCCGCTGCAGGATTCGATTATTTCGCAGCGGCCTTATCAACATCTGGGCATTTCTGGCTTCTAACCTAACGAGTGACTGATGAGATAATTCTGGCGGACTTTGATAAAGCGAAGAAAACGACACTCCGCAAGTTATCACTTATTATCAGGCTTTTTATCCTCCATTGTTTTATACAATTTATGTTTTTTGGCATAAGCATAAAAGTCCGGGCGGTCAGTGACGATGGTTAGACGATGGTTACATCATTTTCAGCTTTATAATCATCGCCAATGCGTTTCAAAATCGCTAAATTTTCTTTAGTTGCCCTCTTATCCATTTGTTTATAAAGAATATACTCCGGCTCATGAGTGCTGGGCGCTGTAAAGTTAATGGTTTTATGATCAGTAAAAGGCCATTCTTCTTTCCTGAAAAATGCGGCCTATTCCGCATTCAGGATATGGTTATGAGTTTGAGCATTTCAAGGTGGGGGCCGTCTGGAAAACGGAAAATATCCCACTCTTGTGTGTATTCAAATTGTACGTCAGTTCAGGATTAACGCGATATGCCCCAGTCACAGGAACGTCCTGTACGGTCATGTCGCCTGCTGTTGTTTGATGATTTTTAACCGCCCGCCTGCTTGACTTTCATGCCTTTCGCCTCCAGTAGGGATTGCAGAAGATCGCGTTTATCCCCCTGAATTTCAATGACACCATTTTTTACTGAACCACCACAACCACACTTTTTTTTCAGTTCTGCGGCCAGCTTTGCCAGCGTGTTATCATCCGCATCAATCCCCGTGATCAGACAGACCCCTTTACCTTTACGGCCACTGACCTGACGCTGGATGCGAACGATACCGTCCCCTTTGGGACGTTCAGCGACCACTTTTGCTGGTTGTATGCGCCCGCTATCGGTTGAATAGACCAGACGGCTGTTCGAATCTGTCATGATATTGTCCTTTGTAGTGCAGTGTTGATTTTTCGTAAGGTCAGCGCTGGATCAGGTGACAGTGTCACAGGTCGGCCAATGACCATATAGTCAACACCAGCTTCTTGTGCCTGTTCTGGCGTCATAATCCGTCGTTGATCTCCGCTATCACTCCCCTGTGGACGAATGCCGGGAGTGATCAGCTTAAATGCACTGCCCTGCTCCTGTTTAAAACGTTTTGCTTCCTGTGCGGAACATACCACACCATCCAGGCCACAATGCCGCGCTAATGTTGCCAGTTTTGCAGCATAATCGGCCGGTGAAAGGGTTATCCCCAGATCCTGTAAATCTCCCGCTTCCATACTGGTTAATACGGTCACCGCAATCAGTAGTGGCGCGTCACTGGCAAAGGGTAACAGCGCTTCACGCGCGGCGGCCATCATCCGGGCACCACCACCAGCGTGCACATTGACCATCCAGACCCCCAGATCCGCCGCAGCCGCCACAGCACGTGCGGTAGTATTAGGGATATCGTGAAATTTCAGATCAAGAAATACCTCAAAGCCTCGCTGATGCAGATCACGAATAAACGATGACCCCAGCAAGGTGAACATCTCTTTCCCGACTTTCAGCCGACAATCCTTGGGGGTGATTTGATCAATAAACGCCAGCGCTTTATCACGATTATCATAATCAAGGGCAACAATCAGCGGTGAGGAAGTGATGGTGTGAGGCGCAGATACAGTAGATGGCATAAATCAGACCTTAATGATTAATCGCTGAAAGAGAAACAGGAAGCATTCTACCTGCATTAAAGAAAAATAAATAAGTCCTCTTCGTCAGATTTTCTGACAGGAGGTTAAGTTTTCGGCTGTTTGTTTATCATCAATAAGTATGTTGTAACTAATGTGGCTTTTTTTATTCCTGCCCATCAAGGCCACGGATTGGCTTAACCGTCGCCCAGGAACGACAGGAAGGACAGTGCCAGTAGAGTGATTGGGCAGTAAATCCACATTTCTGGCAGCGGTAACGGGGTTTACTGCGCATCTGTTCACCGACGAGATCACGCAGCATCGACAGACTCTTTCTCGCACGCCCTTCTTCAGCACTATCCAGATAATAGTCCATCAATTTATGTAGCATTCGCATCGTCGGATGATGCTCCAGTTGTCGGATAACATAGTTCTGCGCCGCTTCCGTCCCCTCTTGCTGCTCAATAAGTTGTGCCAGCATCAACTCAGCACTGGCGCCGGTATTTTCATCCGAGCAACGGCGAAGAAAGGTTTGCCATTCATCGCTTTTCCCTAGCTGCTGATAACTTATCTGCAGCATATCAAGGGTTTCGCTGACCAGGTCTTTATCCTGATGAATCACCCGCTCCAGACACTCAACGGCTTTGACATAGTCCTCTTTATCCATCCATATCCGGCCAAGCATAATAGAGACCCGCGCACTATTACGATCGGCCGCCGCACCTTTTTTCAGTAATGAGATGGCTTTATCTATGTCATTCATCGCTATCTGTTGCAACGCCAGTTCACACCAGAAATTAGCAATATCTCCTTTATGCTGGACTTTCCCCGCCTTCACCAGCTGTTCTGCAACATCAATAGCCGATTGCCAGTCACTGGTAAACTGATAAATTTGTAGCAGTTGTTGTAATGCACTGAGACGAAAATCAACTTCTTCGACTAACTGTTTGAACATATCTTCCGCACGATCATATAACCCGGCAGCCATATAGTCGCGCCCTAGTTGCTGAACAGCCAGCAGCCGTTGATCGTAAGTCAATGATGCACTTTCCATCAGGCTTTGGTGCATCCGAATAGCCCGGTCAACCTCACCACGGGAGCGGAATAAATTCCCTAGCGTCAGATGGGCTTCAACAGTACCGGTATCTGTTTTCAACATATCAAGGAACAGATCTACCGCTTTATCCTGTTGATTACTGAGAAGAAAATTAACGCCCGTAACATAATCACGCGACAGGCGGTTGGCATCATCCTGTTTTGATTGTTGTGCACTTCTGCGACCCATATACCAGCCATATGCTGCGGCAACAGGCAAAAGCAGAAATAACAACTCCAGCATATAACACTATTCCTTTATTGCTATTGCAGACGTATCGGCGTCATCTGAGACAGCATCTTTTGCAGCAATCTGTTGTTCAAGGTGTTTAATTTTACGTTCAGCACGGATCAATGCCACACGAAGCCGTAACCAGCATAAGCCACAAACTAACCAGCCAATGATAAATCCTGCGGCAAAGAGTTCTGCCAGTAATGTTGAGAGGCGAAAACTATCCTGTGCCAGCAAATAATTGAATGTGACGACCTGATCATTTTGCGCACCTAAAGTCACAGCAATGACAAAAACCGTTAATATCAATAAGAAAATAAGTATATATTTCACACGATGTCCCGTTAAGTGGGTTGAGCGAAAAGACGCCACAAGCTGCTTTATAAAATAACATTTTCACCTCAGTGGCGAAATGGAAAATATAAGGCTGCCAGAGAATATGCAGGCATCACATAAAAAATTCAACGTTATGGGGTGTTATCTGGTTCCGGCATGGTCTGCCCGGGAGGCGTCAGTGACCCCGATAAACGTTGTATCATCCAGCTGGCCGGCATAACGAATAGCCAGGAGATAAATGTAGCTGAAACTAAATCCTGCGGCCAGTGCATGCCCAGCATCAGGCGACTCGCCATCACCGCTATTGCCCATGCCAGTAAGACAACCGTTGTCCATCGGCGTCGCCGTGGAAGCAGAACGCCTGCCGCGAGTAACGCCCAACTGGCCGCAAATGTTGTATGTCCTGACGGGAAAGCAAACCCGGTCTCATTTTGCCAGTGTTGCCCCAGAAAAGGAGGGACGGACGCTCTCTGTGCCAGATGTTCCGCTACCCGTTTAGCGCGCTGTTTGCGTTTTAAGTGGTAAAATTGCGTCACAGAGGCAGCACGGCCATCTTCCAGCCACAATATAAAAGGTCGTGGTTCCTGGATGACATTTTTGATTGAAGCGTTCACCTTCTGTCCCAGTAAAATCACACTACTGATAATCACCAACATGACAATAGCAGCCCGCAGAGGTAAACGCAGACACCAGCAGAACCAGCAACATAAGAGAACATGGGTAATGATACCCCACGGTCGGGTTACGCTCTGCGTTATCCAGTACCAGATGACTATCCTGTTGTCCTGCAAGTCCGGCTGCCATCGCCAGCCCGATAACCACAGTATCACCGGCATGATCAATAATAATGCTGTCGCAATAGTGGTTCGTGTGACAATTGACTGCATTTCATCTCCCGGGGGTGTATCTCAGCCATCATAACGAAATTATGCCCGTTTGTGTGCTTTATACACTGGCCGTCGCACAAATTAGGAGATTATCCTGGTATTATGGCAAAATAGAGAGAGTGATAATAAGCACATTCAGGTGCTGATAGTATAGGGAAAATCACATGCAGCTTAAACGTGTGGCAGAAGCCAGACTACCAACCCCCTGGGGTCATTTTCTGATGGTCGGTTTTGAAGAGCTGGCAACCGGACAGGATCATGCCGCACTGGTATTCGGTGATATATCCGGCCACGACCCCGTTCTGACCCGCATACATTCTGAGTGCTTAACCGGTGATGCGCTTTTTAGTCTGCGCTGTGATTGTGGTTTTCAACTGGAAGCCGCACTGTCACAGATCGCCAGAGAAGGACGGGGTATCCTGGTATACCATCGTCAGGAAGGACGTAATATCGGTTTACTGAATAAAATCCGTGCCTATGCATTGCAGGATCAAGGCTACGATACCGTAGAAGCAAACCACTATCTCGGATTTGCCGCCGATGAGCGCGACTTTACCTTGTGTGCCGATATGTTAAAACTACTGGATGTCAGTCAGATCCGTCTGTTAACCAATAATCCGAAAAAAGTAGAAATCCTCACGGCGGCAGGAATTAATATCGCCGAGCGCGTCCCTTTACTGGTAGGACGCAATGACCAGAATAGCCATTATCTTGATACGAAAGCCGCTAAAATGGGGCATATCCTCAAATAAATAAAAATTCAGACCAGCTTATCGCTGGTCTTTTTATGCACGATCACCAGCATCCTGCCTGTGCACCACCATCGACATATAAGGTTTCACCGGTAATATATCCGGCTCTGTCAAGGTAAAGCACCGCTTCGACAATATCCGCGATATCCCCTGTTTCCCCTGTCGGTTGCAGGCTTCTCAGCGCATCTATTGACTCGGGTGTATGCATAGGGGTTTTTATAATCCCCGGAGCCACTGCATTGATCCGAATCCCCTGACCAGCATATTCAATAGCCAGTTGACGCGTTGCGGCATCAAGGCCACCTTTGGTTAATCCCGCCAGCACGCTCGGTACCTTTGCCAGTGCCTGTTTCACCAGTGAGGCGGTGATCTGAACAACATGGCCATGCTGTCGTTTAAGCATCTCGCTAATAGCGAACTGACTGACATGGAAAAAGCCTTCGATATTAACATGGAGTGCTCGTTTTAAATCCTGTTCAGTATATTCAGTAAAAGCCCCAGGAATGAAAATGCCAGCGTTATTGATGAGCGTATCAACCCGGCCAAATTTATTGATTGCCGTTGCAATCACTTTTTGCGCTATTTCTCTTTGTGCAATATCACCGGATACAGTGATCAGTTGCTCAGTTTCTTTGCCGCTAATATTTCTTGAGTTAGCGACAACATTATCACCTTTAGCCAGGAAAGCCTGAACCAGGCCTGCGCCAATCCCCTGAGACGCGCCGGTGATAACTATCACGTTAGATGAACCACTCATTATTTAAACTCCCTGATTTTAAGCGCCTGATGAGCCAGGCGCTAAATGTTACTTCTCTGGTAAGGTAATATCCCTGAACATCATTTCAATATCCTCATTCGAACGTAACGCGACGGCTGAATCGATAACATCACGGGTTAAATGTGGTGCAAAACGGTAAATAAAATCATACATATAGCTGCGGATAAAAGTGCTGCGCCGGAAACCTATTTTGGTTGTGCTGTGACTGAAAATAGCGCTGGCATCCAGCTTAATCAGGTCAGGATCAGCAGACGTATCGACCGCCATACTGGCAATAACCCCGACGCCCAATCCCAGACGGACGTAGGTTTTAATAATATCGGCATCCGTCGCAGTGAAAACAATATGCGGCGTCAAGCCAGCACGATTAAAGGCAGTATCCAGCTCAGAGCGGCCGGTAAAGCCGAATGTATAGGTTACCAGCGGATACTTTGCCAGCTCTTCAATCGTCAGGGAGTGTCGGGAAGCCAGTGGATGTTCTGGCGTAACAACAACCGAACGGTTCCAGTGATAACAAGGCAGCATGACCAGATCGTCGTAAAGATGTAACGCTTCTGTTGCAATGGCAAAATCAGCATTACCTTTGGATACTGCGTCAGCTATCTGTGCCGGGGAACCTTGATGCATATGCAACGAGACGCGCGGATAACGTTTGATAAAGCCTTTAATGACTTCCGGCAATGCATAACGCGCCTGGGTATGGGTGGTGGCGACATACAGTGAGCCTCTGTCCGGCCAGGTATGTTCACCCGCGACCGATTTGATGGCATCAACTTTTGACAGCACTTCACGGGCGATCCGGATCACCTGCTGACCTGCTGGTGTTACTTGCGTCAGATGTTTTCCGCTGCGGGAAAAAATCTGAATACCGAGTTCATTTTCCAGCATACGGACTTGTTTGCTGATACCAGGTTGTGAAGTATAAAGACCTTCGGCTGTTGAGGAGACATTCAGATTATAGTTAACCACCTCAACAATATAACGCAGTTGCTGTAATTTCATGGTTGATATCCGTTAACACATGCAAAGAATCCAGCGAATCAGGCCGCTTACAGGGAGGTGATACCCACCTGCTATCGCTGGAGATTATCTTTAATTGCGCCGCTGCACATCCTGAAAATAATGACAGATAGAATGTCACTATAAAAACCGGACTAATGACAATCACTATATCATTTATATCTCCTGTGTATAGCCAGTCGTGAAAATTAATAAAGTAGTTATATAGAGAGGACGATTTCATGATGCTGCGTTGCATGGCTATCAGGAACGTGAGGATGAAAAAAATAGTAAAAAAAGGCCGCATCGCGGCCCTTTTACGGAGAATATCCTGCTATTTTTTCGCTTCAGTCCATTGTCCATCGATATAGAAAGCTGACCAGCCCGTGGCTTTGCCCTCTTTTTCTGAAGCAACATACTGCTGTTTTGTTTTACGACTAAAACGTACCAGTGTTTTATTACCCTGCGGATCGCGCTGGGGAGCATCGGCAAGATAATGCAGCTTTTCCGGCAGACAATGACGGAAGCGATGCAGCTCTTCCACTAAGGGTGCGCGGGTTTCTCTCGATTTCGGAAAGGTATTGGCAGCCAGAAATATCCCTGCGGCGCCATCGCGTAAGACAAAATAAGCGTCTGACTTTTCGCATGCCAGTTCCGGTAACGGAACGGGATCTTCTTTCGGCGGTGCAACTTCACCATTACGTAAAATTTTACGTGTATTGGTGCACTCCTCATTGGTGCAGGCCATATATTTACCAAAACGCCCCATTTTCAGGTGCATTTCACAGCCACATTTATCACACTCCACCACCGGGCCGTCATAGCCCTTGATACGAAACTCACCCTGTTCTATTTCGTAACCATCGCAGATCGGATTATTACCACAAACATGTAATTTACGTGTCGGATCAATTAAATAACTGTCCATCGCCGTACCGCATTTCGGACAACGCCGTTTCGCGCGCAATGCGTTGGTTTCAGCATCATCTTCCAGCACATTAAGCACTTCATTTTCAGGTATCAAATTGATCGTGGTTTTACAACGCTCTTTCGGCGGCAACGCATAGCCTGAACAGCCGAGAAATACGCCGGTACTGGCGGTACGAATGCCCATTTTACGGCTGCAGGTTGGACATTCGATGCTGGTCAGCACCATCGGGTTAGGCTGCATCCCCCCTTCCTGCGGATCTTTTTCCGCCGTGGCCAGTTGGGTAGAAAAATCACCAAAGAAGTGATCAAGAACCTTATGCCATTCCGCCTGATGATTGGCGACCTGGTCAAGGCTATTTTCCATTTGGGCCGTAAAATCATAATTCATCAAATCGCGGAAGTTTTCTTCCAGACGATCGGTGACGATCTCACCCATTTTCTCGGCATAGAAGCGCCGGTTCTCTACCCGCACATATCCCCGATCCTGGATCGTGGAAATAATCGACGCATAGGTGGACGGACGACCAATCCCGCGTTTTTCCAGCTCTTTAACCAGAGATGCTTCACTAAAACGCGCTGGCGGTTTAGTGAAGTGTTGTTGTGGATCGAGACTGACCAGTGTCAGGCTATCGCCCTGATTGACTACCGGTAACGTCCGATCTTCATCACCTTTACGTAATGCGGGCATGACTTTAGTCCAGCCGTCAAAGCGTAGAGTCCGGCCACGCGCTTTGAGTTTGAATTCGCCTGCTTTAACCGTCAGCGTGGTAGCATCATACTGCGCGGGAGTCATCTGACAGGCAATAAACTGGCGCCAGATCAGTTCATATAACTTCAGGGCATCCGCTTCCAGACCTTGCAGATCATTGGCCATGATATTGACATCAGAGGGACGAATGGCTTCATGCGCTTCCTGAGAATTTTCTTTGCTGGCATACTGGTTAGCTGCCTTTGGCAGATATTGGCTGCCAAAGTGCTCGCCGATATAACCACGCACCATATTTAACGCATCCTGACTCAGGTTGGTGGAGTCAGTACGCATATAGGTGATGTAGCCTGCCTCATAAAGACGCTGCGCCATCATCATGGTTTTTTTCACGCCAAATCCGAGGCGGGTACTGGCAGCTTGTTGTAATGTCGAAGTAATAAAGGGGGCGCCAGGCTTGCTACTGGTGGGTTTGTCTTCGCGTTCCAGCACGCTGTAGCTGGCTTTTTCCAGCAGTGCAACAGCCGCCATCGTTTCGTCACGATTGACCGGACGAAACGGTTTATCCTCTTTATGAGTGACCTGCAGCGCTAATGCACTCCCCTTCGGGGTGGTGGTACTGGCGTCAATTTCCCAGTATTCCTGGGGTACAAAAGCTTTAATTTCGCGCTCACGCTCAACCACCAGTCGGACAGCAACAGACTGGACGCGCCCGGCCGAAAGCCCGCGGGCAATTTTTTTCCACAGTAGCGGTGAAACCATATAGCCGACGACGCGATCCATAAAACGACGTGCCTGTTGGGCATTAACACGATCGATATTGATCTCACCCGGTTTTTCAAATGCCTGGCGGATCGCATTTTTGGTGATTTCGTTAAACACAACGCGACTGTAGCGTTTTTCATCACCGCCAATCACTTCCCGCAGATGCCATGCGATTGCTTCTCCTTCACGGTCAAGGTCGGTCGCGAGATAGATATGGCTGGCTTTTGCCGCCAGAGTTTTGAGTTCCGCAACGACTTTTTCTTTACCGGGCAGGATTTCATAATCGGCACTCCAGTTATGCCAGGGGTCGATGCCCATACGGCTGACCAGTGCACTACGCGGATCCTTTTTAGGTTTTTTCGTCCCCCTGGGCGCAGTGGCATCAACGCTCTTTGTAGTCGCTGAACCACTGGTCGGTAAATCACGAATATGGCCCACGCTGGACTTTACTACATAGTCCTTACCCAGATATTTATTGATCGTTTTTGCTTTTGCCGGGGACTCAACAATAACGAGTGCTTTACTCATATTCACCTTTACCTGATTGGGTTGATCCCGGAATATATCGTTCATATTGCTCCACCCTCCACTGGCGCCTGATATCACATGATATAGCACGATGAATTTTTAGCCGAATGTCAAGCGAATCTGCTGCTATATCATCGAAAACATCACACTGTACCTGATAATATTCGTTACGCAACTTTAATTAGCATGTAAAAACGTATCGCGCCAGTTACGCACTGTTCGTCTGGTTTATAAAAAACCAGGGTGAATTTTCAATTTGCGCCCCGCAATCACGCAACGTAAACTCATGCCAGATAAAATACAGGAGTCCGTTATGCAAAATAGTGCTCAACCTATCGATCGACAGGCGCTACTGATATTAGCCAATAAACTTATTCGTGAACATGAAGATACCCTTGCCGGGATCGAAGCCACCGATGTTGTACAACGCGATGGTATCCTCGTATTTAGTGGCGAGTTTTATCTTGACGCACAAGGGTTACCCACCGCGAAAAGTACTGCCGTATTCAATATGTTTAAATATCTTGCTCATACGTTATCTGAGCAGTATCAGCTGATCGATTAACATCCCTCTGCTGACTGATAATAACTGTCTATTTTATCACCTGTTATATGCCGCTAAGGCTCTGTTTCTGGCGCGGCATTCACCCGTCAGTTATCGATTAAGCGTCTGGCGATTTTAATTGGGCACCGATGACGCACAAGCAATGCCCTGTGCGTCATCGGAATTTACATCAGCGGTTTTTGCCCGCGTTGCCACCAGCGTAACAGCAGGCGATCCACACTTTCTGCCGCACTGCCAGTAAAGCGATCGATCAGTCTTTTCCGTTGCTGATAACGCACATTAATCACATTGTGACTATCGATCAAGCCAAGAATTAACTGGTCGCTGGTTGACACCGCATCAACCAGCCCTTTTTCCTGTGCCTGTACGCCATACCAGTGTTCACCGGTCGCGACCTGTTCGATATCCAGTTGTGGCCGCATTTTATGCACAAATTGTTTAAACAACTGATGCGTCTCATTTAACTCTTCGCGGAACTTACGTCGACCTTCATCACTGTTTTCTCCCAGCAGAGTTAAGGTGCGCTTATATTGACCGGCGGTATGCAGCTCAATATCAATATCTTTGTTCTTCAGAAAGCGATGGAGATTGGGGATCTGCGCGACTACGCCGATCGAACCGAGGATCGCGAAGGGAGCTGCGACAATTTTATTTGCCACACAGGCCATCATATAGCCACCACTGGCAGCGACTTTATCGACGGTGACCGTTAGCGGAATTTGCTTATCGCGCAGGCGCTGAAGCTGCGAGGCAGCCAGACCATAACCATGAACCACCCCCCCCGGGCTTTCCAGACGAACAATCACCTGATCCTGTGCTTTTACTGCCGCCAGTACCGCGGTTATCTCTTCCCGCAGGCTATTAACTTCATGGGCGTCCATACTGCCTTTAAAATCGAGGACCCATGCCCGTGGTTTGTTATCGGGTATATCATTCCCTGACTTAGCACGTGCTTTTGCCGCTTTAGCCTCCTGTTTACGCGCTTTCTTCTGCGTTTTATAGCGCAGTTTCTGCTGTGTCTCATTAAGCAGTGCTACTGTCAGTTCTTCGCACATTTCCTTATATTGTTCACTCAGATTAATCACCCGCAGTTCACCGCGCAATTTCTTACGCTGGCTGAAATGAACGATGATTGTCGCGATCGCGGCAACCGCAATAACGATTGTCACGATTTTTGCTAAAAACAGACCATATTGTGTCAGTAGCTCCACCTTTTCACCTTGTATAACATGCTGAATATTGGTACACAGTGTACATCAGCCGGGGATGATGAAAAATACTTCCTTTTCGGGTGGCATTTCTTGCCTGAGCGTCTACCCCACCAGGCGCTGCTGACGAAACCGTCTGGATAGCGACAGACAGAAAGAAAAACAGGAACAAAATCATGAATCAACAACGTTACCGTGAGCGCCAGCAACGGATAAAAGAGAAAGTTGACGCCAGGGTAGCCGCCGCACAGCAGGAACGCGGTATTGTTATCGTTTTTACCGGAAATGGGAAAGGTAAGACCACAGCCGCTTTTGGTACGCTCTGCCGGGCGGTCGGGCATGGCAAAACGGCAGGGGTTATCCAGTTTATTAAAGGCAAATGGCCCAATGGTGAACGCAATTTACTCGAGCCACAGGGGGTGGAGTTTCAGGTGATGAATACCGGTTTTACCTGGAATAGCCAGGATCGGCAAAGCGACACCGCTGCCTGTCTCGCTGTCTGGCAACATGCCCTTCGTATGCTGCGTGATCCGGCACTGGATATGGTGCTGCTTGACGAGCTGACTTACATGGTGAAGTATGATTATTTGCCCCTGTCAGCGGTATTGTCTGCGCTACGCCATCGTCCGGTACAGCAAACCGTGATTATTACCGGACGTGGCTGCCATCGTGAGATCATCGAACTGGCCGATACCGTCAGCGAACTGCGGCCAGTAAAACATGCCTTTAATGCCGGAATTAAAGCACAGCAGGGAATCGATTACTGATCGATGTCCGGCGTTCTGCGGCCGGACATCAGGCTATCAGCGGTTACCCGCAGAACGCCGGTTGTGGGAGCTACTCATCTGACTATGGCGTTTCACCGCCCGGCGGATCTGATTCGCCTTCATCCGCCGACGATCTTTGTCAACCGCCACTCTGGAGCTCTTTTCGGCTGGTAAACCTACCAGCTCACGCAGATAATTCGTCTGCTGGAGATCCAGCTCACTCCAGCCACCACGCGGCAGCCCTTTGGGGAGCTGAATATCACCATAACGGACGCGGATCAGGCGGCTGACCTGGACATCGATCGCCTCCCACAAGCGACGTACCTCACGATTACGCCCTTCTGTTAAGGTGACGTTGTACCACTGGTTCATTCCTTCACCGCCAGCAAACTTAATCGATTTAAACGCCGCCGGGCCATCTTCCAGTTGTACCCCACGGGAGAGTTGACGCAGCTTATCATCATCAACCACGCCAAACACCCGCACGGCATATTCCCGCTCAACTTCGCGGCTTGGGTGCATCAGACGGTTTGCCAGTTCGCCATCGGTGGTAAACAGTAATAAACCACAGGTATTAACATCCAGTCGCCCTACAGCTATCCAGCGCGCATCATGCAATTTAGGTAAACGGGTAAACACGGTTGGACGCCCTTCCGGATCATGCCGGGTACAGAGTTCACCTTCTGGTTTATAGTAGGCCAGTACGCGGCAAAGCTGTTCTGTCGTCTGTTTCAGGGGGATCACATGACCATCAATGCGTACTTTTAAACCCGGCACCAGCTCTATACGATCGCCGAGAGTCGCTATTTTGCCATTAACACTCACCCGCCCGGCGGCAATTTTCGCTTCAAGTTCACGACGGGAACCCTGGCCAGCACGGGCCAGTACTTTCTGTAATTTCTCGCTCATGGCGCTTCCTCAGGATGTCGCCTTCCCAGGCGTCGTTGATATGAAAGCATATAAAAATCAATATGTTACTGTTTTTAGTATCAGCCATTATACGCGATGTTCGCGCGGTTGTAATCCGCTTTATCCGCCCGCTGACGTGTCGCATCCAATAATCGGATGAGTCACACCAGACTTATACAAAGGGCGTGATATCGCCAGCCCCACTGCGCAGTACCACAGGCGTCTCTGTGGTTAAATCGATAACGGTGGTCGGTTGCTGCCCCAGATACCCGCCGTGAATAATCAAATCAACCTGTTTTTCCAGCCGATCTTTAATTTCGTCGGGATCAGATTCGGTAAAATCGCTGTCTGGTAACATCAATGAGGTTGATAACATCGGTTCAGCCAGCGTTTCCAGCAGTGCCTGTGCGATAGGGTTAGAGGGCACTCGCATACCGATGGTTTTCCGTTTCTCCTGTAGCAGACGACGCGGGATCTCTTTGGTTCCTTTCAGAATAAAAGTATAGTTTCCCGGTGTATTATTTTTTATCAGCCGGAAGGCCACGTTATCAACAAAAGCATAAGTCGATAGTTCTGACAGATCACGGCACATGAGGGTGAAATGATGTCCCTCCTCTAATTGCCGGATACGGCAAATCCGGGCGATGGCCTCTTTATTGGCGATCTGGCATCCCAGCGCGTAACCGGAATCAGTAGGATAGACGATTACCCCACCTTTGCGCACAATATCTACCGCCTGATTGATTAATCGCGGCTGTGGGTTGTCCGGATGAACATAAAAAAACTGGCTCATACTGCCCTCTTCTGGTTATTTTCCCAGCTATGCCAGATCCCTTCCACTCCGGCGGGGAGCCAGAGGTTGCGCCCCAGTTCGATCCACGAACAGGGTTGATGAAAATCTGAACCTTGTGATCCCAGCAAACCAAACTGCATCGCATATTGCGCCAGTTGAGTCCGCTCCTGGGGTGCCTGCTGACATTGCGCCACTTCCATTGCATCGCCGCCGTGCTGGCTGAAATAGTCCAGCAAACGCTTCAGCCATTTTGCAGAAAGATCATAACGTCCAGGGTGAGCAAGCACCGCTTTTCCCCCTGCCTGATGAATGGCATCGATAGCCTGCTCTATTGTACACCACTGCACCGGAACATAGCCGATTTTACCGCGCGCAAGATATTTCTTAAAAACGCCCGCGAGGGTGCTGGCATAACCGGCATCGACCAGAAAGCGGGCAAAATGTCCCCGGGTGATCCCACCGCCATGAGCCAGTTTCAGCACACCTTCCCAGGCGCCGGGGATCTGCGCTTTCTCCAGCCGCTGGGCGATCATTTGCGCTCGCTGATAGCGGCGGCCCTGTTGTGCTGCCAGCAGTGTCGTCATCGCCGGATGCGAAGTCGCTATGTTCAGGCCAACAATATGGATTTCAAAATTTTGCCATAGGGTCGATATCTCTACACCGTTCACCAGCGTCAGTGGTAATCCCGATCGGGCAATTTCTGCACCGGCGGCGGGGATCGCCGCGACACTATCGTGGTCAGTAATCGCCAGCGTTCCGACCCGCATCTGATGGGCACGATGAACCAGCGCCTCTGCACTCAACAGCCCATCGGAAGCCGTGGTGTGGCTATGGAGATCATAAATCACCGCATAATTGGTATCGCTCAAGCAAGCTCCTGGGGGCGAGGTCATAAAACGGAATGCGTATCATAACGAGTGATGACAAATATCTGCAAATAGGGGTTGACTTTATTTTACTGAACTAGTTAACTAGTACACAAGTTCATACGATGCGGTATCATGATGAAAACGCTATTTATCACATTACATCACTGGCGGCACACCTCCTGCATTCGGGCGGTGTGATCGCGTTCTGTATACCGATACCTGGCCCGCTGATCAGCGGGCTTTTTACTGGCCAGGAAATGATGACCAAAAAGCGAGAATAACAATGCAAACAACCCAACCGGCGCTCGAACTGCTTAGCAGCGACGCCACTTACCAGCCCGATCCAGCCGCATTGTTTCACCAGCTCTGCGGAGCGCGTCCGGCAACCCTGTTACTGGAATCGGCGGATATCGAGAGCAAAGATAATTTACAAAGCTGGCTGTTAGTCGATAGCGCGCTACGGATAACCGCAACAGGTGACACTGTCACAATACAGGCGTTGTCAGCGAATGGCGAAGCACTCCTTGAGTGTCTTGATCACGCTGTGCCCGCCGATATTGAGTATCAGATCCAGCCCAATCTGCGGCTGCTAACATTTCCACCGGTGAGTGAATTGCTGGATGAAGACGCCCGTTTATCTTCTTTATCGGTGTTTGATGCTTTCCGTTTATTACAACAACAGGTCACCGTACCTGAAGATCAACGCGAAGCGATGTTCTTCGGTGGGCTGTTTGCCTATGATCTGGTCGCGGGATTTGAAAATCTGCCTGCGGTGGAGAATGATAACGCCTGCCCCGATTACTGCTTTTATCTTGCAGAAACGCTGATCATTGTCGACCATCAGCGCAAAACGACCCGTATCCAGTCAAGTCTGTTCACCCCACTGGAGAGTGAAAAGCAGCGCCTGACTCAGCGTATTGCCCAATTGTGCCAGCAGATGAGCGAACCCCCTGTTCCGCTACCGGTTATCGCCGTTGAGACGATGCACTGCGATTGCGATCAAAGTGATCAACAATACGCGGCGGTGGTGCGTAAAATGCAGCAAGCCATCCGCGCGGGCGAAATTTTTCAGGTCGTGCCGTCGCGTCGTTTTTCACTGCCTTGCCCTTCTCCGCTGGCTGCCTACGATGTGCTGAAAAAGAGCAATCCCAGCCCGTATATGTTCTTTATGCAGGATAATGATTTCACGCTGTTTGGCGCATCGCCGGAAAGCTCACTGAAATATGATGCCAGAAGCCGCCAGATTGAAATCTACCCGATTGCCGGTACGCGTCCGCGTGGCCGTCACGCCGATGGTTCGCTCGATCGCGATCTTGACAGTCGTATCGAACTGGAAATGCGCAGTGATCATAAAGAGCTTTCCGAACATCTTATGCTGGTCGATCTCGCCCGTAACGACCTCGCGCGGATTTGCACCCCCGGCAGCCGCTATGTTGCGGATCTCACCAAAGTTGACCGTTACTCCTTCGTGATGCATCTGGTCTCGCGGGTGGTCGGCGAACTGCGCCATGATCTCGACGCACTGCACGCCTATCGTGCCTGTATGAATATGGGAACACTCAGCGGTGCGCCTAAAGTCCGGGCGATGCAATTGATTGCCGAGGCGGAAGGTCGGCGCCGTGGCAGCTATGGCGGAGCTGTGGGCTACTTTACCGCTCACGGTGATCTCGATACCTGCATCGTGATCCGCTCCGCCTGGGTACGGGATGGTATCGCTACCGTCCAGGCAGGCGCAGGTATTGTTCTCGACTCCGTTCCCCAATCTGAAGCGGATGAAACCCGCAATAAAGCACGCGCGGTGCTGCACGCCATCGCTCAGGCGCACCATGCAAAGGAGATGTTTTGATGGCCGATATTCTGTTGCTCGATAATACTGACTCTTTTACTTATAACCTTGCCGATCAGCTACGTGCTCATGGCCATAACGTGGTGATTTACCGCAATTCGGTGCCTGCACAGGCATTAATTGAGCGGATCGCGACGATGGATAACCCGATTTTAATGCTGTCGCCTGGGCCTGGTACGCCCAGTGAGGCGGGCTGTATGCCGGAATTACTGATTCGCTTACGCGGCAAACTTCCGATCATTGGTATCTGTCTCGGTCATCAGGCGATCGTCGAAGCGTATGGTGGCTATATTGGCCAGGCGGGCGAGATCCTCCACGGTAAATCTTCCCCGATTGAACATGATGGTCAGGCGATGTTTGCGGGACTCAGCAACCCGCTGCCGGTGGCGCGTTACCACTCGCTGGTCGGCAGCAATATTCCGGCCGGATTAACGATTAATGCCAGCTTTAATGGCATCGTGATGGCGGTGCGTCATGATGCTGATCGTGTCTGTGGCTTTCAGTTTCATCCGGAGTCCATTCTGACCCCGGAAGGGGGACGATTGCTGGAAAACACCCTGACATGGGCACAGCAAAAAAACGAAGCGTCCACGCTGATCCAGCCGGTGCTTGAGAATCTGTATCAGGCACGAATACTGAGTCAGCATGAGAGTCACCAGCTATTCTCCGCCGTCGTGCAGGGAGAAGTGAAACCAGAACAACTGGCCGCCGCGCTGATCAGTATGAAAGTGCGCGGCGAACAACCGCAGGAAATCGCCGGTGCGGCTACCGCTTTGCTGGAAAATGCGGCACCTTTTCCACGCCCGGACTACCTGTTTGCCGATATCGTGGGAACCGGCGGCGATGGCAGTAATAGTATCAATATCTCTACCGCCAGCGCTTTTGTGGCCGCCGCCTGTGGCCTGAAGGTCGCTAAGCATGGTAATCGTAGTGTATCAAGTAAATCGGGTTCTTCTGACCTGCTGGCGGCGTTCGGGATCAATCTCGATATGAGTGCTGAAAAGTCACGTGATGCACTGGATGATCTGGGGGTTTGCTTCCTGTTTGCGCCGAAGTATCACAGCGGTTTTCGCCACGCGATGCCCGTCCGCCAGCAACTGAAAACCCGCACACTGTTCAATGTGCTGGGCCCGTTAATCAACCCTGCACATCCGCCGCTGGCACTGATTGGCGTGTATAGCCCACAGCTGGTACAGCCTGTCGCCGAAACCCTGCGCATGCTGGGTTACCAGCGGGCGGCGGTGGTTCACAGTGGCGGAATGGATGAAGTGTCGTTACATGCACCGACGATAGTGGCGGAACTGCATCAGAATCAAATCCGCAATTATCAGCTGACCGCTGAGGATTTTGGTCTGGCACCTTATCATCAGCAACAACTGACGGGTGGCACACCGGAAGAGAATCGTACCCTGCTGACCCGTTTGTTACAGGGTCACGGTGAGGCCGCGCATGAGGCAGCTGTCGCCGCGAATGTCGCCATGTTAATGCGTCTGTTTGGCCATGAAGATCTGCGCGCTAATGCGCAACGCGTGATAGCGGTACTCCGCAGTGGCAGCGCCTATAACAAAGTCACCGCATTAGCGGCACGAGGGTAAATCATGCAAACCATTTTAGCCAAAATCATTGCTGATAAAACACAATGGCTGGCCGCCCGTCAGCAACAACAGCCACTGGCGGATTTTGCGCATCAGATTGTGCCGACACAACGCCGTTTTTATGCGGCGCTTGCCGGTACTGGCACCAGGTTTATTCTGGAATGTAAAAAAGCATCGCCGTCAAAGGGATTGATTCGTCCGGATTTTAATCCGGCGGCGATCGGCGAAATTTATAAAAACTATGCTGCCGCGATTTCGGTGTTGTGTGATGAAAAATACTTCGAAGGCAGTTTCGATTTTCTGTCCATCGTCAGTGCGGTCGCACCACAGCCGATTTTATGTAAGGATTTTATTATCGATCCTTACCAGATTTACCTCGCGCGTTACTATCAGGCGGATGCCTGTCTGTTAATGCTGTCGGTGCTTGATGATGATCAGTATTGTCAACTGGCCTCTGTCGCCCATAGTCTGAATATGGGGGTATTGACCGAAGTCAGTAATGAACAAGAGCTGGCACGCGCCATCGCCCTGAAAGCAAAAGTGGTCGGTATTAATAACCGCGATTTACGTAATATGTCGATTGACCTCAATCGTACCCGGCAACTGGCACCACGTCTGGGACCGGATGTCACGGTGATCAGCGAGTCAGGCATTTATCATCACCGTGAAGTGCGCGAGCTCAGTCAGTTTGTCAACGGCTTCCTGATTGGCTCTGCGCTGATGGCACAGGCGGATCTCAATGCAGCCGTCAAGCGGGTGCTGTTCGGTGAACATAAAGTCTGTGGCCTGACCCGTCCCGGGGATGCCCGCGCCGCCTGTGATGCCGGAGCCATTTATGGCGGGCTGATCTTTGTTGCCGACTCTTTGCGAGCCATTGACGAAGCGCAGGCGAAAACCATTATTCAGGCCGCCCCGCTGCGCTATGTTGGCGTCTTCCGTAATGCACCGATCGACGAAGTCGTCGCGCGCGCAGAAAATCTGCATCTTGCCGCAGTTCAGCTACATGGTGATGAAGATCAGATCTATATCGATACCTTACGCCGCCGACTAGCCGATAATGTCGCGATCTGGAAGGCGCTGAGTGTGACCGATCAGCTGCCAGCGCGTCAGCTCAACCATGTCGATATCTATCTGTTTGATAATGGTCAGGGGGGCAGCGGCCAGGCATTTGACTGGCGATTACTGCAGGGTGAAGACCTGCATAATGTTATGCTGGCAGGGGGACTGAATGCCGGTAACTGTCTGGCAGCAATCAACACCGGCTGTCGCGGGCTTGATTTTAATTCCGGTGTTGAGACACAACCACGAATAAAAGATGCCAGTAAGCTGGCCTCAGTATTTCAAACGCTACGTGCGTATTAAGGAGCAATGATGGGCATGTTACTCAATCCCTGGTTTGGCGAATTTGGTGGAATGTATGTTCCACAAATCCTGATGCCAGCGCTGCGCCAGCTAGAAGAAACGTTTGTCAGCGCACAAAAAGATCCTCAGTTTCAGGCTGAATTTCATGATTTACTCAACAATTACGCCGGTCGTCCTACAGCATTAACCCGCTGTCGTAACCTGACCGCCGGTACCCGTACCACACTCTATCTCAAGCGTGAAGATTTACTCCACGGCGGCGCGCATAAAACCAACCAGGTGCTCGGTCAGGCACTGCTGGCCAAACGGATGGGCAAAAAAGAAATTATTGCTGAAACCGGCGCGGGGCAGCATGGCGTCGCTTCCGCGCTCGCCAGTGCGTTGCTGGGTCTGAAGTGCCGCATTTATATGGGGGCCAAAGATGTTGCGCGACAGTCGCCTAATGTCTTTCGTATGCGTTTGATGGGGGCAGAAGTGATCCCGGTTGAAAGTGGCTCCGCGACACTCAAAGATGCCTGTAACGAAGCCCTGCGTGACTGGTCAGGAAGTTATCAAACCGCACACTATATGCTGGGCACCGCCGCTGGCCCCCATCCTTTCCCGACGATTGTGCGTGAATTTCAGCGCATTATTGGTGAAGAGATAAAAAGGCAAATCCTGGAACAAGAGGGGCGTCTGCCGGATGCGCTTATTGCCTGCGTGGGGGGCGGCTCTAATGCTATCGGGATGTTTGCCGACTTTATCGACGAGCAGAGCGTCAATCTTATTGGCGTCGAGCCTGCGGGACACGGTATTGCCAGCGGAAAACATGGCGCATCGCTGAAACATGGGCGGATCGGCATCTATTTTGGCATGAAATCCCCGATGATGCAGACCGCTGATGGCCAGATTGAAGAATCCTACTCGATTTCCGCCGGGCTGGACTTCCCTTCGGTCGGCCCACAACATGCCTATTTGAACAGCATCGGTCGCGCAGATTATGTCTCCATCACCGATGATGAAGCACTGGACGCTTTTCAGGCGCTCTCCCGTTATGAAGGCATCATTCCGGCGCTGGAGTCTTCCCATGCACTGGCATATGCACTGAAAATGATGCGTGAAAATCCGCAAAAAGAGCAACTGCTGGTGGTCAATCTTTCTGGCCGGGGCGATAAAGATATCTTTACTGTCGCCGATATTCTGCAATCACGCGGAGAAATCTGATGGAACGTTATGAAACACTGTTTGCCCAACTGAAAGCACGTCAGGAAGGGGCATTTGTGCCTTTCGTCGCGCTCGGCGACCCGACACCTGAATTGTCACTTAAAATCATCGATACCCTGATTGCCGCCGGTGCCGATGCCCTCGAACTGGGTATCCCGTTTTCTGATCCACTGGCGGACGGCCCGACGATTCAGAATGCCAATCTGCGCGCTTTTGCTGCCGGCATTACTCCTGAACGCTGTTTTGCAATGCTATCTGCCATCCGTCATCAACACCCGACGATCCCGATAGGTCTGTTGATGTACGCGAATCTGGTGTTCAACCCTGGCATCGATGCGTTTTATGCACAATGTGCCGAGAGCGGTGTCGATTCGGTTCTGGTAGCCGATGTGCCGATCGAAGAGTCGGCGCCGTTCCACCAGGCCGCCTTGCGCCACCATATCGCGCCCGTCTTTATCTGTCCACCTGATGCCGATGATGAGCTGCTGCGGGAGATAGCTTCGCGGGGGCGTGGTTATACTTACCTGTTATCACGCGCTGGCGTTACCGGTGCTGAAAACAGCGCCGCCCGTCCCCTGCCACATCTGATACAAAAACTGACTGAATACCATGCGGTGCCACCATTACAGGGGTTTGGTATCTCAACCCCAGAACAGGTGGTCGCCGCCATTGACGCCGGAGCCGCCGGGGCGATTTCCGGTTCTGCCATTGTTAAAATTATTGAAAACCATGTTGATGATCCACAAAAAATGCTGACCACGTTGAAAATATTTGTCCAAAATATGAAAGCGGCGACACGGTAAAGATTGCCCCTCAAGCACCTGGCGACCAGGTGCTTGAGATGACGCTCTATCCCCTCTTTCACTGTATAATGTCAGCATGCGGGTCATAGCGAAAAAGGGAGATCAATATGAAAAATAACTCATGGATTCCATATAATTACAGGAGAAAACTAAGATAGATTTTTTTAATCACCGCACTCATCACGATATAATCATAGATAATAATCATTGGTATATAAAACCACGCTTGTACTTTTGTATCTATGTCACTAATTTTCCCGTACTTTGTCCTGGGTGGCGGAATATCTTTTTTCGTCAGTCTTTTCCAGATTAAATGATTTCTAATTATCACATAAAATAAAAAAAGGCAGAATACAAATAAGGCCAGAATGATCAAAGCCGATAACAGAGTGAGCGTGTCAGATTCTTTATATATATAAAAACCAATAAGATGTAGCAGCATCAGCGCAATGACCGACATCACAATGCGGCATTCTGTTCTGGATTTCACCCGCGCCTTCAACGATGGCTTTTTGTATATATACACGTTACCAACCCTTCTGTTATCTGTATTGTTGCGCAGCGGCACGCCATCTTTTGCTGGCGCAGTCCGCGTCCAGACTGGCAGCATCAATAACGCCTGACAGGCCAGGTTCTGAGTAAAATAATTACACTACTTATTATAATGATAGAATAGATATATTTCTTTAGTATAAATGGTCGTGAGAAATATGTAAATATATCATTTAACTCTTCACACCGTGACTAAGCCCTGCTCTTATTATCCATATGCCATCATAGCGATTAAAAATCCTGTTTTTATTATATTAATACTTTACTGAAACGTTTTATTTACATAAACACAGCCATGTTATGACAAAAAAATTATCCCTTGTCTGTTGTCTGTTGTCTGTTGTCTGTCCTGATTAATCCGGATATTTTAACTGGTAGCGGTTTACCAACAAGTAAAAAATCGCTGTAACCAATGGAAATGCCTGGCGCGACCTTGCGCCAGAATGATAAATAAAGGAGCAGACGCTGATGCTAATGTGTTTTTATCGGAAACGCCATGATGAGTGACATTAACCCGTGCGTGACCTGTGGTGCCTGTTGCGCCTATTTTCGTGTCTCTTTCTACTGGGCAGAAGGAGACGATGCAGGTGGTGTCGTCCCTGCTCAACTCACTGAACAGCTGACACCGTTTCTCTGCTGCATGGCGGGGACTAACCAGCGCCAGGCGCGCTGTGTGGCGCTGCAAGGCGAAATTGGCCAAACGGTACACTGTGCCATTTATCCACAATGCCCTTCTCCCTGTCGCCAGTTTGCGGTCACCGGTGAACAGGGGGTGGTTAACGATGCCTGCAACCGGGCCAGAATACACTATGGTCTGCCGCCGCTGCCGGTAAAGATCTCGCTGACAACAACAGGAGTGCTACCAGGGAAAAATCTGCGCTACAATAGCCAGCCCGTTATTATCCGCAAGACCCGAGGAGAATACATGTCTATCACGGCGCAGTCCGTCTACCGTGACACTGGAAATTTTTTCCGGAATCAGTTTTTAACCATTTTGTTGATCGCCTTGCTGTGTGCACTGATTACGACAGTGCTTAACCTGGCTTTATCTCCTGACAGAGAACAATTTTTGATTCTGCAGGAAGCGATAAATCAAAGCAACAATATCGGCTTGATCGGCTTGCCTGAGCTGCTGCAGTCTATGACTGTCGAACAGCAGCAAATCCTGCTACGCGCTTTATCAGCTGCCAGTTTTTCTGGCCTGATGGGCAATATCATGCTCATCGGCGGCACCCTGCTGATGACACAAATGGTTTCGGCAGGCAAACGGGTCAGCGCATTACAGGCTATTGGTCATTGCGTCCCTTTTTTACCCAAATTATTTCTGCTTATCCTGATGACCACTTTTGTCATCCAGCTGGGAATGATGCTATTACTGATACCCGGTGTATTGCTGATGATTGTCCTCGCCTTTTCGCCAGTGATGCTGGTGCAGGACAAAGCTGGAATTTTCAATGTTATACAGCGCAGTATCCGGCTGTCGTGGGCTAATATGCGTCTGGTGACACCAGCTGTTCTTGGCTGGCTGCTGGCGAAAATGCTACTGCTTTTGTCGGTATCCCGCTTTATGATGCTGACCCCCGGCATTGGGACAGCCGCCGTCAATACTATCAATAATCTGATTTCCGCGCTGTTGCTGATCTACCTGTTTCGCTTATACATGCTGATTCGCCACTCACTTTATTGAAGCCAGCCACTATCCTGACTCATCTGAACCACGGACCAGATATATGAAACAGTTTCTTGATTTTTTACCATTAGTTGTCTTTTTCATCTTTTACAAATTATACGATATCTATGTGGCAACGGAGGCACTGATTATCGCCACGGCGATAGTGCTGATCTATTGCTGGGTACGCTATCGTAAAATTGAAAAAATGGCGCTGATCACCTTTGCGGTAGTCGTTATCTTTGGCGGAATGACCCTCTTTTTCCATAATGATGAATTTATAAAATGGAAAGTGACGGTTATCTATATGCTGTTCGCCGCTGGGTTACTGTTCAGCCAATGGGTGATGAAAAAGCCGCTGATCCAGTGCATGCTGGGCAAAGAGATAACGCTGCCAGATACCGTGTGGCTACGCCTGAATTTTGTCTGGGCCCTTTTTTTTATTTTTTGTGGCCTGGCGAATATCTATGTCGCTTTCTGGTTGCCACAGGCCATCTGGGTCAACTTCAAAGTTTTCGGTCTGACCGCGCTGACGCTGGTTTTTACCCTGGTGAGTGGCATTTATATTTATCGCCATATGCCACAAGACGATCATCATGAATAAAAACAGTCATAACATCAAAGCAACGGCGTCGGCTCCGGCTGGCGAACTGGTTCTGCGCACGCTCGCCATGCCTGGCGATACCAATGCCAATGGGGATATTTTTGGTGGCTGGTTAATGTCACAAATGGATATCGGTGGTGCGATTATGGCCTATGAGATTGCTCATGGTCGTGTTGTCACCGTGCATGTTGACGGGATAACCTTTTTACGTCCGGTGGCAGTTGGCGATGTGGTGTGCTGTTATGCGCACTGCGTCCGGCGCGGAACCACATCGGTGGCCATTAATATTGAGGTTTGGGTAAAACAAGTGGCGTCTGATAACGGAGGACAACGTTATAAAGCCACGGAAGCTCTGTTTATCTACGTTGCAGTAGACGATAACGGCAAACCGCGTGCTCTCCCCGGCCAGTAAACTGGCCGGCGGCTTTATTCAGATAAAACCCGATAGCGAGAAAAAGATATAGCTGACAATGAATATCATCACCGGCAAGATATATAGCGGAAAATACTGTACCAGAAGGGTATGACGGGGGATGATAATGCGTTGTACCCATTGCTCACGAGTTAATCCTTCTGTACCTTGTGCCTGTTCCAGAATCATTTGATCTTCGATTCTTTCACCCAGGAACCTCACCTGTCGTCCCATACGTGCACCCGATGCCTGTAACGCAAGACCGATAAATATCAGCATATAGATGATCCAGAATAGTGGATTCAGGCTGTGTGCAAAATCTGGCAGCGGTGAATGATGCCAGAAAAAATTAAGAAACGGCGTATTGACACGGATCATATCAATCAGTACATGGAAAAAATCCATCATTACCGCATCAATACCGGCTTTTTTTACGCTATGTTCATACATAAATTTCAGCACTGATATCAGCGTCGAAACCAGAGCCAGAATAAAAATAACGCTGCCTGCCAGCCGTTTCACTACCGCCCAGTATCGGGCTTGTTGATATGTCATGAATGCTCCTGATTACCGATCGCGATATCGCTTTTGTGACAAATAGTTACACCGTCATCTCTTTCGTACATCGGCTAAAATACATATACTGGATAGATTAACAGTCAAAGGTAACCATTATGACGGCGGAAGGCCATATTCTATTTTCTATCGCCTGTGGTGTATTTGCTAAAAATGCAGCATTAACCCCGGTTCTTGCACAAGGTGACTGGTGGCATATTATTCCTTCTGTCGTACTAACCAGCCTGGTCCCTGATATCGATCATCCACACTCATTCGTGGGCCAGCGCTTGCCCTGGATAGCCAGACCGATAGCGCGTATTTTTGGTCATCGCGGCTTTACCCATAGCCTGCTTGCGGTGGCTGCCGCGCTAACACTCTTTTATTTGTACCAGCCTGAGAGCAGCTTCCTTCCCGCCGATGTACTCCAGGGCATGGTATTGGGCTATATCAGCCACATTGTTGCTGATATGCTCACGCCAGCAGGCGTCCCCCTGTTGTGGCCTTGTCACTGGCGTTTTCGTTTGCCTGTTCTGATGTCACAAAAAAGCAATCAGTCAGAACGGCTCCTGTGCATAGGATTGCTGGTTTGTACCCTGTGGATGCCTCACACTTTCGCTGAGAATGATGTGATACGCAGGTCATCCATCATGATCCAATCGCTACAGGACACGTTCAGTCTCTTCCTCAGGCAAACGGAAAGATTAAAAGACCACGCCACTCACCCACAGCATTAATTTTACTGTCCGATCTCATTATCCTGGCGCGTTTGCATCGCCCAGCGTTGTGCTGACTCCGGTATATCAAACGGCGGGGAACGACATAAACGCTCCCCCTGGACAATAAAAGCGACATATTTGCCTTTTAACCGCCACACATCGCAAAACCCTTCTATTTTAACCGCATGTTCCGGAGGAGCTGGCTCCACACGGGGCAGATAGCTAATAACAGGACGATTTTGTTGGCGCAACCTCTTCATCATCGATAAATTCACTAAATAAAAAAAGAAATGCCCTTTACAGTAAACAAGATGGCTAAAAAAATCATTAAAAAAGGTTTCATTTTCACGATGAAACCCTGTTGTTTTTGCTATCGAATGTCTGCGCTTTTCTGCAATATCCCTCTATTCCTGCACTCAAGCAGCATAACATTTATGCTATTTACTGCTACCTGGATCGGTATCGTATTCTGCACAACTCTGATAGCCCGAGTTCATCACATGGCCGGTATCATCCAGGGCAACAAAATAGGTATCTACTGTACCATCCCGATGCTTCAGAATATAGTTCTGGCAGGTTCCGCGTGCGTAGATCATCCTGATTTCAGACGTGGGTTTTCCCGCGATTTGCCGAACCTGTACACGGGACATGCCTTTTTTGACATCCTTGACGACCGGCTGGGTGAACTGGTCAGCGGTACGATCATAAACCGTACAACCGGCCAGCAAGGTGGCAACGGTCATGGCACCTAACAATCCTGCAATATTTTTGTTCATACTGATCTGTTCCTCATCGATTAACATGACAATTAAGCCTGGAATAGTTAACGTTCTTTTTCAAGCAAGCGCGTGACAGCGATCGATCTGAGAAAAAATTCTGTGTCAGCAGCGATTATAGCCATTTCACTCCCTTTCGATATCATATACTGGGAAGATCCTTGTCGTTTGATTATTAACGAGGTAGTTTTATCCGGGATAGCAGGCTTTTACTTTCCTGAGAGGGTAAATAATGACGTTACAACAAAAAATTATTCAAACGCTGGGAACAAAGCCGCAAATCGATGCGGCAACAGAGGTGCGCCGCAGTGTCGACTTTTTAAAGTCGTATCTGCAAACCCACCCTTTTATTAAATCACTGGTGCTGGGGATCAGTGGCGGTCAGGACTCCACACTGGCCGGAAAACTCTGTCAGCAGGCGATTAATGAATTACGCACAGAAACTGGTAATCAACAGCTGCAGTTTATCGCCGTCCGCCTGCCCTATGGTATTCAGGCCGATGAGCAGGATTGTCAGGATGCTATCGCTTTTATTCAGCCAGACCGAGTATTGACCGTCAATATAAAAGGTGCGGTTATGGCGAGCGAGCAGGCATTACGTGACGCCGGGGTTGAGCTGAACGACTTCGTCCGTGGTAATGAGAAAGCCCGTGAACGGATGAAAGCACAATACAGCATTGCCGGAATGAACCAGGGGGTGGTGGTCGGTACTGACCATGCTGCGGAAGCCATTACTGGATTCTTCACCAAGTACGGGGATGGTGGCACCGATATCAATCCCCTTTATCGTCTTAATAAACGTCAGGGTAAACAGCTACTGACTTTTCTGGGCTGTCCGCCACACCTCTATAATAAACAACCCACCGCCGATCTCGAGGACGATCGCCCGTCACTGCCCGATGAAGTGGCGCTGGGAGTGAGTTACGAAAATATTGATGATTATCTGGAAGGTCAACAACTCGATAAGAACATCATGCAACGCATTGAGGCGTGGTATCAGAAAACGGAGCATAAACGCCACTTGCCGATCACAGTCTTTGATGATTTCTGGAAAAAATAATCGTCGTGGTTGTCGCGGTGCACTTGTTGCTGCGGCGATGTCCCGTCAGACGTAGTACCTGCCCCCAACACAGGCAGCTAAGCTGCCTGGTCCATCTATTCAGGATACAGAAAGATCATTTCCTGACAGCTGCTCTCTTTTCGAGCTCTGTCATTTTTTTATTTAGATTATCACTGAACTTTTTTTTCTGTTCTGGCGTCAGAATATTATAGATTTTATTCTGAACTTGCAGACGTTGCAGCAATGCCGCTTTATGCCATGCTGCTATTTTATCAATTTGTGCTTCAGCCTTTGCCTGATCGAACGTATCGCTGGTAATCAGATCATGCATTGCCCGTAGATCTTCCTCCGCAGGCTGCGGATTTTTTTCATCCTGATTTTTTACAATATCGTGGATCTGCTTTTTTTGCTCATCCGTCAATTTGATATTTTTTAATGCCATATGAATCGAATGGCCATGCATACCTTTATGATAGCGCTCCATGCTATCCTTTTTGATATGCGGAGTATCGCCATCCACCGCATGCGCATAGCCCGTCATTCCCAATGCCAGTGTGGATGCAAAAAACAGTGCGGTTATCTTTTTCATCATTCTGATGCCTCTTACTTACGTTAATATAAACGGTCGCTATCCTGTAACCGACGAACAGGATAAACATTAGCCGACTTATCGTCAATTGCTCATATGTAAAGGAAAGAAAATATAAAAATATTTTTTAACTATTATTAAGAATAATAAAAAATAAAAGACTAAAAACAGTAATAATATATCGTAAGAATAAATGACTGTCTGTTTTGATTAAGTAAAAATACTGTCTACCCTTTGTAATAATCTGCCAGACAGAAGATATAACTATCAGATAATTCTGTATATCGGCCAGCGTCAGGGCCATGCGGTTCATTCTCCAGAGAAGTGTATTGATAGCCATTTGGTTTTATTCGCTTCATCCGCACACCTCAGAGGGTGCGGATTATAATTGCGGGCGTGGCGGCTGGCAGAGTCAGTCAGGCTGGCACAGACAACGCCACAACAACAATAACTGCCAGCGTTCTACTGTGACATTCAAACAATGAATCAATTTCACATCTGTCATTAATTGTGCGGTTGCTCATAAAAGTGCATAAGATCATAGTATTGTTGCAACAGTTATTATAAGCTATTGCATATACAAGCGATCAACAGGATATTGTATGCAAATAACAAGCTGCCAGAATATACTGCTACTTTTCAGCATTCACACATCAGTTTCTGCTACAAAACCAAAGAAAACATATTTCACAGATTGGTGGAAGCGATATGAACTCAGAGAACAACAAACAGAATCTGTTTTTTTATAGTGCTTCTGCGGCCTGGCTCATATCATTACTGAGCTGGGCATTTGGTTTTACCCTGCTTTCACTGGCGACCTTAGCACTGGCGCTTACCGCATTTTTATTTTATGGATTACAAAGAAGGAAAATGAATATGTTTGGAAAAAGCAAATTAACACCAGAATCTCCTGTAGAAGAGACCATGCCACAGCCGACGGAGTCACAAGGAGAAATATCGAAGTTTGCTCATCAGAAAAATACTATTATCGGCGCTGATGTCCATGTTGAAGGCAATCTGACCATCGCTGATCAAATCTATATTCATGGTAGTGTAACCGGTGATATTCATGCCTCCGGCGGCATCGTGAAGGTCATGAGCAGCGGTTCAGTACAGGGCAATATCGTCTGTAGTCATCTGATCGTTGATGGGCGTATTACTGGCGAGTGCCTGGCAGAAGATATCGAAATTGCCGAGCGCGGCAGCATTACCGGCAACCTGACTTATACTTCGCTCTGTGTCAAAAAAGGCGGCGTTTTTATTGGCGGTGCCAATATGTTTAAAGAGCAGGACAGAGCCAGTGTTACCGAGCTGATCCTCACAACAGAAGAAGAACTGACTGCCTGAGGGCCATATCATCAACAGTGCAGACTCCGGCATATCGCTGGAGTCACATCCGGACAGTCATCCCCCTTCTGTAAGACCTTTCCACGATCATTGACCGCAATTTCTGTTACCATGAGACTTTACCTGGTTCAGTAACGGCGATCATGAAATTTATCTCTTTTAATATCAATGGACTACGCGCCCATTTACATCAACTGGCAGCCATTATCGAAAAACACCAGCCTGATATTATTGGCCTGCAGGAAACCAAAGTTCATGATGATATGTTTCCTCACGAAGAGGTGGCGAAATTCGGTTATCACGTCTTTTATCATGGACAAAAAGGCCATTATGGTGTGGCATTATTGTGCAAAACCGTTCCCGTATTTGTCCATCGCGGTTTCCCCGATGATGACCCGGAGGCACAACGGCGCATGATCATTGCCGGTATTCCCTCTCCCCTTGGTCCTGTCACCGTCATCAACGGCTATTTTCCGCAGGGCGAGAGTCGTGACCATCCGATTAAGTTCCCGGCTAAAGCGGCGTTCTATCAGAAACTGCAGGATTATCTGCACAGCACACTGAATAAAAATAACCCGGTACTGATTATGGGCGATATGAATATCAGCCCGACCGATCTGGATATCGGCATTGGTGAAGAGAACCGTAAACGCTGGCTGCGTGCCGGTAAGTGCTCATTCCTGCCCGAAGAGCGGCAATGGATGGCGCGTCTGCTCGACTGGGGGCTGGTAGATACCTGGCGCCATGCCAATCCGCTATGTCAGGATCGCTTCTCATGGTTCGACTACCGCTCACGGGGATTCGCGGACAACCGGGGACTGCGTATCGATTTGCTGCTGGCCAGTGCGCCGTTGATCCATTGTTGCGTTGATACCGGTATTGATTACGCGATCCGTGGCATGGAAAAACCGTCTGACCATGCTCCCGTCTGGGCCACCTTTCACACCGCTGAGTAACGCACTGCCTGGTGGGCTGGGTTTTGCTGACCATGTTATCGCTGAATAATCCCGACCTTGTCACATTCCCGGATAATTTTCCTGCTTTTATCACCGCAACAGCTGGTATATAGTCAGGAAACGGCCATTTCGCCGGAAGTCAATAAGTAGAATACCCTCCCTATTTAAAGCCTGGCCCAGCAGGCGTTATTAACACAGCCAGCGCGGAGAAACCGCAGCGTACAGGTAGTACGTGAGGATTTCTGGCACTGCCCAGGGCCAAAATAGCAAGTAAAACAGCCTGATGGACCAGGCTCTTAGTCAGGTTGCTTTCAGATAGTTAGCGATCATTATCGGAAAAAATCCTGTAGGCATTCCACATCATAACCATAAGGTAAATTGATAACTATGGATAATCTCTCTACGCTGGAAAGTTTTCTCGTTCATGTTCAGCAACGTGCTCCTCATCAACCTGAGTTTGCCCAGGCAGTCCAGGAAGTGATGACCACACTGTGGCCCTTTCTTGAAGAAAATCCGCACTATCGCCAGTTTTCACTGCTGGAGCGCCTGGTCGAGCCGGAGCGTGCTATTCAGTTCCGTGTCGCATGGATCGATGACCATAATCAGGTGCAGGTCAATCGCGCCTGGCGTGTGCAGTTCAATTCCGCTATTGGTCCGTATAAAGGCGGCATGCGTTTTCATCCCTCGGTGAACCTGTCTATTCTCAAATTCCTTGGCTTTGAACAAATCTTTAAAAATGCCCTGACCACCTTGCCGATGGGCGGCGGCAAAGGTGGCAGTGATTTTGATCCCAAAGGTAAAAGTGATGGTGAAGTGATGCGCTTTTGCCAGGCACTGATGACAGAACTGTATCGCCATTTAGGCTCGGATACTGACGTCCCTGCTGGTGATATTGGCGTCGGAGCTCGTGAGATCGGTTTTATGGCCGGCATGATGAAAAAGCTGTCCAACAATAGCGCCTGTGTTTTTACCGGGAAAGGGCTCTCGTTTGGTGGCAGTCTGATCCGCCCGGAAGCAACTGGTTATGGCCTGATCTACTTTACTGATGCCATGCTTAAACATCACGGTATGAGCCTTGACGGGATGCGGGTCGCCGTGTCTGGTTCCGGCAATGTCGCACAATACGCGATCGAAAAAGCCATGATGATGGGCGCACGTGTCATCACAGCTTCAGACTCCGGTGGGACGGTGGTCGACGAAGAGGGTTTCACTGCCGAAAAACTGGCCCGTCTGTGCGCGATCAAAAACCGTCGCGAGGGCCGAATCGCTGACTACGCTCAGGAATATGGCCTGACCTATCTGGACGGTGCACAACCCTGGTCGGTTCCTGTCGATATTGCCCTGCCTTGCGCGACACAAAACGAACTGGATGTTGACGCTGCCGGTCAGCTGATCGCGCATGGCGTGAAAGTGGTGGCGGAAGGCGCCAATATGCCGACCACTATTGCGGCCACCAACCTGTTCCTCGACGCTGGCGTTTTGTTCGCCCCCGGCAAAGCCGCTAACGCTGGCGGTGTTGCAACATCAGGGCTGGAAATGGCACAAAATGCGGCACGCATGAGCTGGAGTGCCGAGGAAGTCGATCGGCGTTTGCATCAGATTATGTCAGATATTCATCACGCCTGTGTGCGATATGGCGGTCAGGGGCGACAAACCAACTATGTTCGCGGTGCCAACATCGCCGGTTTTGTCAAAGTGGCGGACGCGATGCTGGCACAAGGGGTGCTGTAAGCAGACAGACATCGCCCCTGAGGCCAGATCACCAGCGTTCAGGGTGAATTTCCCGCCGCGCGGTTTTTCGTTTTCCCCTTGCGGCGGGGTTTTCGTTGGCTGTCGCCAGCGTTGTACTTTCCGGAGGCGGCCATAATCCCCCGGAACTGCGTTGTCGGCGTGCTTCGCGCCTGGCTAATAAGCTGATGCAGTGAATCGATCAGTGGCTGCATAAAATCCTGATAACGACACTGTTTTTCACTTATTTTAGTTAATTCCGACTCCCAGTGAGCGGTCATATCCGGACGGGAAGCGGTCTCTGGCAGCGAGTGAATTAACGCCCGCCCCGCCTTCGTGGCATGGATAGAACGCCCCTTTTTTATCAGAAAATTTCGTTTAAACAGCAGCTCGATAATGCCAGCGCGGGTCGCCTCAGTGCCCAACCCATCGGTGGCGCGTAAGATCTTTTTCAAATTTTTATCCTGAACAAAACGGGCAATGCCGGTCATTGCCGAGAGCAATGTCGCATCGGTAAAGTGACGAGGGGGCTGAGTCTGTCGGGCCACCACCTCACCTTGTTCACACAGCAATTGATCCTGTTTTGCCACTACCGGCAAGGGTATACCGTCATTCTCTTCATCACGCTCTTTACTGCCCAACAGCGTGCGCCAGCCCGCTTCGGTCAGAAAGCGCGCTTTTGCGACAAACTTACCGCTGACAATATCAAGATCAATCTGACATTGACGAAACTGTGCCGCCGGGCAAAACTGCATCAGATACTGGCGGGCGATCAGATTATAAATTTTTTCTTCATTATCAGTGAGTTTCACTGCACTGCTGCGCGCAGTCGGAATAATTGCATGGTGTGCGTCGACCTTTTTATCATCCCAGCAGCGATTGCGTATCGCCAGATCGATAACCGGTTGTGGTAACAATTCCGCCGCATGTACGCTGATGGCATTAAATACTGCCTGACGACCAGCAAAATGCTCTTCTGGCAGATAACGACTATCTGAACGCGGATAGGTAATCAGTTTGTGCGTTTCATACAGTTTCTGGCAAATATCAAGCACATTTTGCGCACTCAAGGCAAAACGCTTCGCTGCTTCAATTTGCAGTGAGGAGAGCGAAAAAGGTAACGGCGGCGGTTCTGCTTCCCGCTTATCATGATACGCGGTGACGATCGCAGGCTGGCCAGTAATACGCCTGACCACATGTTCCGCCAGTGGTCGATGCAACAAGCGCCCTTCTTCATCCTGATAGGGTTCGCAAGCCTCACTCGGTTGCCAGATGGCGGTAAAACGCTCTCCCTGCGGGGTGACAATGTGTGCCTTGACTTCAAAAAAATCTTTCGCGATAAAATTTTCGATTTCTTCATCGCGACGCACCACCAGCCCCAGTACGGGGGTCTGAACCCGCCCAACCGATAATACCCCCTGATAACCGGCATGACGTCCCAGTAAGGTATAGGCACGGGTCATATTAATGCCATACAGCCAGTCAGCGCGCGCACGGGCCAGCGCAGAGACGCATAATGGTATAAATTCGTGATTGGCACGCAGGCGTGAAATCGCGCGGTCCACCGCCTGCGGATTGAGGTCGTTAATCAGACAACGTTGCACATGCTGGCGCTTTTCCGCGGCGAGTTGCAGATAATCAAGCACCTCATCGACCAGAAGCTGACCTTCCCGGTCCGGGTCGCCAGCATGGACGATCTCCTGCGCTTCACCCAGCAACCGCCGGATGGTATTCAGTTGTTTCATCACCGATGTTTTCGGCTGAAGCTGCCATTTTTCCGGTACAATCGGCAGATCCTGTAAATTCCAGCGAACATAGCGATCATCATAAACATCCGGCTGCGCCTGCTCCAGCAGATGGCCAATACACCAGGTCACCACCTGACCATCGCCACAGGCAATATAACCATCCCCTTTACGGTGCGGTTTGGGTAATACCTCAGCAATAGCGCGACCAAGGCTAGGTTTTTCTGCAATAAATAAGCGCATAGCGTTAATCAACTTCGATCATCGGTTGTCCGTCACGCGCGGCGACTAACGTACCAATGGCCACCAGCGGGATAGCAAACGTCTGGGCTACCGCCTGCACTTTCGCTTCCGCTTCGGGGAGTACTGCCAGCAATAATCCGCCTGACGTTTGTGGATCACACAATAACGCTCGCCACGCTGCTGGCATATCTCCGATCAGATGCCCATAGCTGGCAAAATTACGTTCGGTGCCACCGGGGACAGCGCCTGCCGCAATATAGGCTTCGACGCCCGCTAATTTCGGGATATCGGCATAATTTAAGCGGGCGCCGAGACCTGCGCCACGACACATTTCACTCAGATGACCGAGCAAACCAAACCCGGTGACGTCCGTCATGGCTTTCACCCCTTCAATCTCAGCGAAGGCGGTGCCCGCCAGGTTCATCTGACACATTATTTCTGTCGCTACGCCCTGATGTTCCGGTTTGAGCAGCGATTTTTTCTCTGCGGTCGTCAGGATGCCAATCCCCAGCGGTTTGGTCAGATACAATCGACAGCCCGCCACCGCGGTACAGTTTCGCTTGATCCGTTCCGTGGGGATCACTCCGGTCACCGCGAGGCCGAAAATAGGTTCCGGCGCATCAATCGAATGGCCTCCGGCCAGCGCGATTGACGCCTGCCGACAGGCAAAGCGCCCCCCATCCACCACCTGCGCTGCAATTTCTGCCGCCAGGGTATTTATCGGCCAGCCGAGGATCGCGATCGCCATGATCGGTTTTCCGCCCATCGCAAAAATATCACTGATCGCATTGGTCGCCGCAATGCGGCCAAAATCGAACGGATTATCGACAATCGGCATAAAAAAATCGGTGGTGCTGATAATCGATGTCCCGTTACCGGCATCATAAACCGCTGCATCATCACTGGTTTCATTGCCCACCAGCAAGTGAGGATCAGAAAAGGTTTGCTGCTGGCTTTTGAGGATCGTCTCCAGCACCTGGGGGGAAATTTTACAACCGCAGCCCGCACCATGACTGTATTGCGTTAAACGAATGGTTTGCCCGCTCATGAGCATCTCCTGTCAGACAGTGGCTAAATATCAGAAATGTGTCACAAAAGATTCGCTATCCAGTGGGCGAATACTACGGGGTGAGCGGGTCGGTTGTGGTGTTCCGAGGTAGAGAAAACCGACCAGTTTATCCTGTTGACGGCAGGAAAACGCGGCACGCACTAGCGGGCTGTCGGTCAATGGGCCACTGCGCCAGATGCCATTAAATCCCTGGGCAACCGCCGCCATCTGCATCGCCATCACCGCACATCCTGCGGTTACTACCTGCTCCCATTGCGGTACTTTCGGGTGCGTTTGACAATGGGCCACCACCGCAATAATCAGTGGCGCACGAAAAGGAGCCTGGCGTGCCTTTTCGATCCCATTATCATCCTGCCCTGCTTCCTGTGCGGCTTGCGCTAACAGTTGACTAAAGCGCTGGAGGCCTTCATCAGCAATGATGAAGAAGCGCCACGGGTGCAGCATACCGTGATCCGGTGCACGCATCCCGGCACGCAGAATGTTTTCCAGTTGTTCACCGCCGGGTGCGGGTGCCATCAGACTGGAAGCACTACGACGATTTATCAGTAGATCAAGGGCATCCATTTATATTACTCCTGTGAGACCATTTCGCATAAAATTATCATGTATCAGAATTTTGTTATAGCCATCGGATCATTCCTGCTGACAATTATCCATTGTGTCATTAGGATATCGGCTACAACACATTCACAGCGACATTATTTTAATCATCTCACGGAGAATAAATGCATCCTCTCACCAGAATAACGAAGTGGACATGGCGAATACTCGACTTTTCCCGTCGACTCGTACTCAACCTGATGTTCCTGCTATTGATTCTGATCTTTGTCGGTCTATGGATAGCGAGCAAATTTTCACCGCCTGTTCCCGCTGATAGTGCATTATTACTGAATATCTCGGGGGTGATCGTCGACATGCCCTCAAGCAGCGCAAAATTCAGCGAGATCGGCCAGCAACTGTTAACGGGTGACAGTGATACACCTCAGGAAAATTCCGTATTTGATATTGTCGATGCTATTCGCCAGGCGAAAACCGACAATCGCATTACTGGCATTGTGCTTGATCTCAAGGATCTTATCGGTGGCGATCAACCCTCGCTGCACTATATTGGCAAGGCGTTGAATGAATTTCGCGAGAGCAACAAACCGGTCTATGCTATCGGCAGGCACTACAATCAGAGCCAGTATTATCTCGCCAGCTTTGCCAATCGTATCTGGCTCACGCCCTACGGAGAAATCGATTTGCATGGTTTCGCTGCCTACAATATGTATTACAAATCGCTACTCGATAAGCTGAAAATCTCCACGCATGTCTTCCGGATTGGGACCTATAAATCTGCGGTCGAGCCCTTTATCCGCGATGATATGTCACCTGCTGCGCGTGAGGCCAACAGCCGTTGGATTGGCGAACTGTGGGATAACTATCTTGAGACCATCGCCGCTAACCGCAAAATTACGCCTCAACAGCTGTTCCCTGAAGCCCGGCAAATGCTTAGCGATTTACGCAACGCTGATGGCAATACGGCACAATATGCCCTCAATAATAAACTGGTTGATGAGCTGTTGACCGCCAATGAGATGGAAAAGAAGCTGATCAAACAGTTTAAGCTCAATAAGCGGACAAAGCATTATCGTTCCATCAGCTATTACGATTATGATGTGGTGACACCGCCTGCAAAGAAAGACACCATTGCTGTCATCGCGGTCAACGGCGTGATCGTCGATGGCAAAGATAGCCAGGGTAGCGCAGGGGGTGATAGCGTCGCTGAACAGATCCAGTTAGCCAGTCAGAATCCCAATACCAAAGCGATTGTCCTGCGTGTCAACAGCCCGGGTGGCAGTGTCACGGCATCTGAAGTTATTCGCGAAACACTGGCGACAGCCAGGACAAAGGGCATTCCTGTGGTGGTATCAATGGGAGGCATGGCGGCCTCCGGGGGATACTGGATCACCACGCCAGCGAATTACATTATTGCGGACCCCAACACACTGACCGGTTCGATCGGTATTTTTGGTATCGTCAATACCTTCGAAAAATCCCTCGATGCCATTGGCATTCATGGCGATGGCGTATCAACATCAGTGCTGGCGAATATCTCACCATTCCAGCCGTTACCTGATGAAGTGCAACAAATGATCCAGTTAAGTATCGAATCTGGTTATAAACAGTTTATTCAACTGGTGGCGAAAGCACGCCACAGTACACCTGAAAAAATTGACCAGATTGCTCAGGGTCATGTCTGGACCGGAAAAGATGCAAAGGCGAACGGACTGGTCGATAGCCTTGGTGACTTTGACGACGCCGTTGCCAAAGCGGCTGAACTGGCAAAAATCAAGCACTGGAATATCGAGTTTTATCAGGAAACGCCGACCTTCACCTCGCTGGCACTCAGCCTGTTCAGTGGTTCGGTACGCGCCTCATTACCCGCGATGCTTCACGCCTGGCTGCCCGCGCCACTAGCAGTGACCGCCAGTGAAATCAAGGCCGAAAGCGACAAGCTCGCGCAGTTTAACGATCCTCAGAATCGTTATGCCTTTTGCCTGAATTGCGCCAGCATTCGTTAACCTTGTCGATTTATCTCGCCGCTGCCCCTTTACGGGGCAGCACTTTTGCCCTGACGTTTTATACTGACTGACGCCCACAGATAATTTAAGTGATCCCATGTCCAGAAAATCGATTTACGTTGCCTATACCGGCGGTACCATCGGTATGCAACATTCACAATATGGTTATATTCCGGTTTCAGGCTATTTACAGCAACAACTCGCATTGATGCCAGAATTTCATCGCCCGGAGATGCCACACTTTACGATCCATGAATATCAACCGCTGATGGACTCCTCTGATATGACCCCGGATGACTGGCAACACATCGCGGATGATATCTGTCACCATTACGATCAATATGATGGTTTTGTTATCCTGCATGGCACTGATACGATGGCATTTACCGCTTCGGCGTTATCCTTTATGCTGGAAAATCTCGGCAAACCGGTCATTGTGACAGGGTCACAAATTCCGTTAGCTGAATTGCGCTCTGACGGCCAAATCAACCTGCTCAATGCGCTATATATCGCCGCACGCTATCCGGTTAACGAGGTGTCACTGTTCTTTAATAACCGCTTGTATCGCGGAAACCGGACAACAAAAGTGCATGCAGATGGTTTTGATGCTTTCGACTCGCCCAATCTGCCTCCGTTGCTGGAAGCAGGCATTCATATTCGTCGCCTTACTACACCGCTGAGCCCTGATTATGACAGCCAACTGCGCGCCCATCCGATTACGCCACAGCCCATTGGCGTGATCACGATTTATCCGGGAATCTCTGCCGATGTGGTATCCAACTTTCTGCGTCAGCCGGTGAAAGCGCTGATCCTGCGATCTTACGGGGTCGGCAATGCGCCACAAAACCGTGCCTTTCTTCAGGTTCTGGCAGAGGCCAGTCAACGTGGTATTATCGTCATTAATCTGACCCAGTGCCTGTCTGGTAAGGTCAATATGGGGGGCTACGCGACCGGTAATGCGCTGGCTCAGGCTGGTGTGATCAGCGGCTTTGACATGACGGTGGAAGCCACCCTGACCAAACTCCATTATTTATTAAGTCAGGCACTGGACCCCGCAACCATTCGCTGTCTGATGCAGGAAAACCTGCGTGGTGAACTCACCCCAGGCGAATAAAACAAGGAAATTCCGATGACCCATTGTGCTTTGCTGCTCATTGATTTACAAAATGATTTCTGTGCCGGTGGCGCGCTCGCGGTACCACAAGGTGACAGTGTCATTGCTATTGCCAACCAGTTGATTGATGAGTGCGTCACCCGCGGTCATGCCATTATCGCCAGTCAGGACTGGCATCCGGCCAATCATGGCAGCTTTGCCAGCCAGCACCGACTGGCACCTTACTCTCAGGGAGAGCTGGAGGGGCTGGCACAAACCTTCTGGCCCGATCACTGCGTACAAAACAGCCCAGGGGCAGCGCTGCATCCACAACTCAATCAACAGGCTATCATCGCCTGCTTCCGGAAAGGAGAAAATCCGGCGATTGACAGTTACAGCGCCTTTTTCGATAACGGACGACGCCACAAAACGCAGCTTGATAGCTGGTTGCAGGAGCGGGAGATAAATACGCTTATCATTGCCGGGCTGGCAACTGACTACTGTGTCAGATTTACCGTGCTTGACGCGCTATCGCTGGGCTATAAGGTGAATGTGATTACCGATGGCTGCCGTGGGGTTAATATTCAGCCTCAGGACAGCGCCGATGCTTTCCATGAAATGGGCGCAGCCGGTGCCACGCTGTACACATTCAGTGGCTGGCAAGCGGCACAGTGATGATATTTCCGGTCTGCCTTTGTGCAGGCTGGGCTGATGGCACCACTAACCGTTAATACGATCATCACTGCTATTATCACTGAAACTTAACGAAGCTGAATTGACACAAAATCGCTTACCGCTGGGCTGCGGCCCGTCAGGAAATACATGTCCTAAATGAGCATCACAGTGACCACAGCGAATTTCTGTGCGCCGCATGCCATGCGAATCATCACTAAGGTAACGGATCGCGTCACTGCTGACCGGCTCATAAAAAGCGGGCCAGCCACAACCTGAGGCATATTTTGCCTGCGAGTAAAATAACGCTGCGTCACACACCAGGCAGTGATAAATCCCATCCCGCTGATTATCCAGCAACCGCCCGCTGAATGGCGGCTCAGTCCCCCCCTGCTGTGTCACGTAAAACTGCATTTCACTCAAATTTTTTATGCGCTCTTGCGGTAAAAACGTCTTCGACATCGTGTGACTTCTTAGGGTGTTAAAAGCAAAACAATAACTTTATTGTAACAATAAAATCATCAATTATGTTAATTTATTTAACATTTAATCTAACATCTGTCTGCGTAACCGTATTGAACATCGTATTGTTATCATTAACATAACGGCGCAAATCAGCTGTTAACCGTATGATACCAGAAACGAGGAACAGATAAACGAGAGGTAAATCATTTCGCTAACTATGGATCCTGGATCGACTTTTCACAATGATTGACACGATTCCGCTTGACGCTGAGTAAGGTTTTTGTAATTTTACAAGCAACCTTTTATTCACTAACAAACAGCTGGTGGAATATATGACTATCAAAGTAGGTATCAACGGTTTTGGACGTATCGGCCGTATTGTTTTCCGTGCTGCACAGCAGCGTTCTGACATCGAAATTGTCGCTATTAACGATCTGTTAGACGCAAACTACATGGCATACATGCTGAAGTATGACTCTACACATGGCCGTTTCGATGGCACAATTGACGTGAAAGATGGCCACCTGATCGTTAATGGTAAGAAAATCCGTGTCACGTCTGAACGTGATCCGGCTAACCTGAAATGGAACGAAGTGGGTGTTGATGTTGTGGCAGAAGCAACGGGGCTGTTCCTGACGGATGAAACCGCACGTAAACACATTACCGCCGGTGCCAAAAAAGTCGTGATGACTGGCCCGTCTAAAGACAATACCCCGATGTTTGTCAGAGGTGCTAACTTTGATAAATACGCAGGCCAGGATATTGTTTCCAACGCCTCTTGCACCACTAACTGCCTGGCGCCACTGGCGAAAGTTATCAATGATAACTTTGGTATCATTGAAGGTCTGATGACCACTGTTCACGCTACCACTGCAACCCAGAAAACCGTCGATGGCCCGTCGCTCAAAGACTGGCGTGGTGGTCGTGGTGCATCGCAAAACATCATTCCTTCCTCGACTGGTGCAGCGAAAGCGGTGGGTAAAGTTCTGCCAGAACTCAACGGCAAACTGACCGGGATGGCTTTCCGCGTTCCTACGCCTAACGTCTCTGTCGTTGACCTGACAGTACGCCTGGAAAAACCAGCCACTTATGAAGAAATCAAGAAAGCCATCAAAGCAGCTTCTGAAGGTGCCATGAAAGGCGTTCTCGGTTATACCGAAGATGATGTTGTCTCAACCGACTTCAACGGTGAACCCTGCACTTCCGTATTCGATGCGAAAGCAGGTATTGCGCTCAACGACAACTTTGTCAAACTGGTTTCCTGGTATGACAACGAAACTGGTTATTCCTGCAAGGTTCTTGACCTGATCGCGCATATCGCGAAATAAATTGCCTTTATCAGTCACCACCCCTATGGCGGTGACTGAAATAAGCACCATAAAACGCCGCAAATCAATGCGGCGTTTTTGTTACCAGAAGCCGATTATCTTCATCCAGGCACTTCCCAGCACCAGCCAGATAGCCAGAGAGGCAATCGATACAATAAAACTCCCCCCCCACCATTGCCCGGTAGTGTTATAACCGGAACCAAAAAGGGCAGGCCCAGGGCCACCAGAATATTGCGTTAATCCCATCGACAGACTGGAGGTATAACCCAGCGCCAGCGCGGCAAAAAGAGGCGGTACACCGACGATAAGCGCGACAGAGAGGAAAGCCTGATACATCGCTGAGATATGCGCCATTGCAGAAGCAAAGAAATAGCGTGTGTAAAAATAGACCAGTACCAGCAGCAACAAAACGATCATGCCGTTAAAGTGACTCACATAGTTAGCAATATACTGAGATATCCATTTGATCATGCCATATTTATTCAGCGCATTCGCCATCATCACCAGAACCGCAAACCAGAACATGGTATCCCAGGCGGCTTTTTCTGCAATGATATCTTTCCACGACATAATATTACTCACCAGCAGCACCATCAGCCCAATAAACGCAGAAAGTGTCGGCGGAATGGAGAAGAAAATATCTCCCACCGTCCAGAGCAATATCAGCAACACGAAATCGAAAGCCAGAATTTTTTCCGCCAGCGACATCGGCCCCATATTCTGTAGCTCTGCTTTAGCCATCGTTGGGATTTCCGGTGTTTTCTTCAGCTCTGGTGGATAAATAACATACAGCACCAGTGGCAGCAGGATCAGCGAAGCGATCCCCGGGACAATGGCACCGACAAACCAGTTGCTCCAGGTAATCACAATCCCCTGCTCTTTTGCCAGTTCAGCTATCAGCGGATTTCCTGCCATTGCGGTTAAAAACATGGTACAGACGATAGCGTCAATTTGTGACACACAGATCATTAAAAAAGCGCCCGCTTTTCTGGCGGTCGCTCCAGGCTCTGAGCGATAGATAGTGGCTATAGAGCGGGTGATGGGATACATAATGCCCCCTCCTCTTGCTGATGCGGAGGGAATGCCTGGCCCTAAAACGATATCAGACAGCGCCAAACCATAGGCCACGCCCAGCATGCCTGAGCCACAGCGGGAAATAAACCATAACGCTATGCGCTTCCCCAGTCCGGTCTTGATAACGGCACGCGAAATAAACATGGCGATACCAATTAACCAGATGGTGTTATTGGCAAAACCGGATAAAGCGGCCACTTTACCACTGTTTCCCGGTGAAAGCGGCGTGACCTCCAGCAAGGCGGAGACGATCAGCGCAATCATCGTCACCGCGCCCATCGGCAGCACTTTCAGGATAATGGCAAAAATCGTCGCAACAAAAATCGCAAACATATGCCATGCATTATCCGTCAAGCCGACAGGGGGAGGTATCACCCCGATGATCGTCCCGGATAATACCGCAAGCACCGCTTTCCAGACAGGAAAAGCCAGCTTTACCTCCAGCGTTTTATCCACTTCTGTCATTCTGTTCTCCTGGGTTTATTTTTGCAGTCGATAATCATTCCTGACTCAGATGATTATCAATGAATGAACAATAATTCCACAGTGAAATATCCGGGATTTAACGCTGATCACAATCACGATAGTAGAGCTGGTCTCATGAGTTATCAGGCAAATGAAAATAATTTGATACCCGGACATCACCAAAGGCCAACGATACTCAGATGACTAATGATTTATGTACAGTCTTTCCGGCACTAATGATAAGATTATCGCTTTGGCAACGGCTTTTCTTTATGTTTGATATCACGCTGTTTATTCTTTCAGGATTCGCGGTGCTGGGTTTTATAAGTCATAACACCCCCGTCGCCATTTCAATCCTCGCGTTAATTATTATCCGTATCACACCCCTCAATATTTTTTTCCCGTGGGTTGAAAAACAGGGGGTAACGGTCGGTATTATTATCCTGACGATGGGAGTTATGGCACCGATGGCCAGCGGCACACTTCCGCCATCGACACTACTGCACTCATTGATCAACTGGAAGTCATTGCTGGCTGTCGCAGTAGGTATTCTTGTTTCCTGGCTGGGTGGCCGTGGCGTTGCCTTAATGAGTGTCCAGCCACAGTTGGTTGCCGGGTTACTGATCGGCACACTATTAGGGGTCGCGCTGTTCCGGGGGATCCCTGTCGGTCCGTTAATCGCGGCGGGTATTGTCTCGTTATTTTTAGGGAAATCGTAGTCCGCTTTACCGGACGCGGCCAAAGTCTAATAATTTATTTTTCGCGATGATTTTTTTACTGTTTCGTTCACTGACCAGGAATGACTATGCGTCGTGCTATGAGTTGTGCTATCCGTCACCGTAATCTGCTATTAATTATCGGCATTTTATCTATTGCGACCACGCTGCGTGTGACTTTTACCGCTATGGCGCCGTTGCTGGATGTGATCCATGCTGAATATGGCCTCACGACCGCCCAAACGGGCCTGTTAACCACGCTGCCTCTTCTGGCCTTTGGCGTGGTTTCACCGCTGGCCGCCAGCATCGCCGGCCGTCTGGGCTTAGAACGCAGCCTGCTGTTCGCCCTGATTTTGATTTGTCTCGGTATTGGTTTGCGTTCTCTGCCTACTGTCACACTGCTTTTTGCTGGCACTACGATGATCGGCTGTGGCATCGCATTGGGTAATGTCCTGTTACCGGGACTGCTTAAACGTGATTTTCCACATCATATTGCGAAGATGACTGGCGCTTACTCTCTGACCATGGGCATCGCGGCGGCCTGTGGATCGGCTCTGGTGGTTCCGCTGGCGCTGGCAGGCTTAGGCTGGCGAGGCGCGCTGTTAATGTTGCTACTGTTTCCCCTGGTTGCGCTGTTAATCTGGCTGCCACAAGCACGTCAGCAAACCACTGCGCCTGCCAGTCATTCAGGTGCATCGCAGCCACAGCGGATCTGGCGTTACGCGCTCGCCTGGCAGGTGACGATGTTTCTTGGTCTCAATTCACTGGTTTATTATGTCATCATCGGCTGGCTGCCTGCGATATTACAAAGTGCTGGTTACAGTGAAACTGAGGCAGGCTCGCTGCATGGCTTGCTCCAGCTGGCCACCGCTGTGCCGGGAGTGGCTATTCCCCTGCTTCTCCATCGCCTGAAAGACCAGCGTGCGATTGCCGCACTGACAGCACTGATGTGTACTCTCAGTGCCGTCGGCCTGTGGTTATGGCCAGCACAGGCCATCATCTGGACGCTGATTTTTGGCTTCGGCTGTGGTGCAACGATGATTCTTGGCTTGACGTTTATCGGCCTGCGTACCCGTTCGGCACCCCAGGCAGCGGCTCTGTCAGGAATGGCACAGACGGTCGGTTATCTGCTGGCGGCGGGCGGGCCACCCATCATGGGAAAAATTCACGATCTCTATGGTGACTGGCGTATTCCATTAATCACCATTGCGCTGATTGCTGTTGTTATGGCTGTATCGGGAGCGCTGGCTGCCCGCAATCGGGAAATTGGCGGATAGCACTGCCCTGGCGAATAAAACGAAAGTTTATTTATCCGCTATAAAAAAGATCCCACGCAGCCGGCTGAGCGACGTAAAGCCTGCCATAACGGCAGGGAAACCTGTCACCATACTGAACGCTTGTTATGATTGTAGCGTCGCCAGACGGGCAGCAAATCCGACAAAAATAAGTCCGATCAAGCCATTGCCTGTTTTTGCCAGTTTTTTTCTCGCTTTTATATAATGTGTTACAACAGAGCCTGATAAAATCAAAAAGCTCATATAAGTGAAGCTAATGATCTCCAGCGTCAGCGCGAGTATAAAAAAGGCCACGCCAGGGGTTGCCGAATGAACATCGATAAACTGCACAAAAAAGGAGACATAGAACAGAATTGCTTTCGGATTAGTCAGACTGAGCGTCAGCGCACGTTTCAGGATGGTTCGCTCCGTTTCTGCGCCGCTATCCGCCTCATCTTTCTGACAAGCTACAACTGAATATAATATTTTCACTCCCAGCCATAGCAGATAAATCGCCCCCAGATAGCGAATGATATTAAACAGTAATGGTGTTGTTTTAATCAGGGTTGCCACGCCAGCAAACGTCAGTAACATCAATACGGCATCACCGATAAACACGCCCATTGCCGCCAGATATCCTCTTTTGATACCGTATGCAATACCTGTTCTCAGGACAAAAAAAGTATTAGGGCCAGGAACAAGCACGATGAAAATAGCCCCTGGCAGATAAGTCAAATAATTCAATACACCATACTCAGCAAACACAATCTACTCCCTCGCCTTTCAGCCACCACGACAACCGCGCTCACGTTAACGCAACCCTTATAACGATGAAAGCGCTTATCGTACTGATTGACGGAATAATATCCAGATATTGTGCTACCTGATGCATAAACACCCGCTGCCCACCGTATGATAGCACGATTCAGCCATTGAAAATCATCATTAGCCCTTCTGATGATAAACGGGATAGTGCAGGTTATAAAACAATCAATATCATGATTTAGCGCCTGGTGAGATAAGCGCTAAATCTTGCATAACAATAAGGTTGCCTGGAGAATCATTTCAGGTCATCAGGATCAGAAGAGGAAGAGGATTTTTTTAATTTGCCGGGTTTACAGCACAACCAGATAAGAATAATGGTTGAGAGAACAATCAATATATTCAATATTATGCTGATACCGTTCATGATCTCATTCAAGACTCTTCCGTCGATTATTTGACTGAGCAGATAAAACACGCCTGCCATGACCATCGGAATAATCTGCAGATTGATTAACACAATTCCGCCAAACCACCAGCCGGAATAACCAATGTCGTGCATCCGCCGAATACCCAGCGAGAGGATGGGGAGAAATAAAACCAGTGATGCTATTGCAGATAATGGCATTAAAATAAAAAAAATCCATACCATTGCCATTCCACTCTGCAACACCAGCCAGCAGAAACTCATGGCCGCAATAATTAATAACACTAACAGGTTACCCAGAATAAATGACCAAAATTCCTGTCGGGAAGCACTTCCCTGGTAAACAAAGGTTTTTCGCCAACCCTGCCAGTAACAATGCCACAGCCCCTCTGACATACATCCTCCAAAATAAAAAAATATCGTCAGTAACACTCAGAGAAAATTATTCTGCCTCAGTCGAATGTAGTTGACAATCCTTTATTTTTCCTGGTTTGCAACATAGTATGCTGACACCAACTGAAATCACCGCCGCTATGGCACAAAGTGCAATAAGCATGTCATAGATATCCATCAGGATGGAGGGGTAAAGAAAATACCCCGACAAGATGATTAAGATAATCAGCGTGTTTAGTAACATCATGCCACCAAACCACCATTCGGAATAACCAATATCATGCATTCGGCGAATACCAACAGAGAGCGTTGGCGGCAGTAAAAACAAAAAGATAATAAATAACCCAGGCGGACAAAACAAGCAAACCACCAGCATCGCCTCAAAGCCATCACGTTGTGATAAGAGCCAATAGATAATGCCGGCAAAAACAGCAACCAGGAATAGTGTATTCACTAACATAAATGACCAAAACTCTTTGCGGGAAGCCCCCCCCTGAAAGACCAGCGTTTTATTCCAGCCTGTCCAGTAGCAATCCCAGAAATCCTCCTTCATATATCCTCCGCAATAAAAAGTAATAATAAAGCAGATCCATCATTCATATAGCGCTATAAAACAAAAACCTCAGGGCCTGGCCCACTGGGTTATTGACGTAGTCACTTTGTACTCGGATAGCGCGGAGAAACTGCAGTATACAGATAGTACGTGAGGATTTCGAGCACTGCCCGGGGACAAAATGGCAAGTAAAATAGCCTGATGGGATAGCTTCTTATTAGCAATAAAATTTATTCGTATGCCATCTTATGATTTCATGTCACTGAGCATCTGGCGGTCAATCACCATATCCGTCTGCATCACCCCCGCTACCATGCCTGGGCGCAGTTCAGTTCATCCCCGCACCTTTGGGGAACACGCTAAATGCAACCTTTTGATTGTTAAAAAATAATTAACAGTAAAAATTCTACCAATAATTAAGGGGTACTGTCGAGCTCCTTCCGTTACAAAAACACTGTCTTTCTTGTAAGTTTACTGATGTTTACGGCTTTGTTGAATAAATCGAACTTTCAGGTGACTAGCGGATCTGATTGCTACAGTCATTTCAATATCAGGTCACCATGACAAAGCAAAAGTTTAAAATCACCAACAGGAACACCTGCAACAATCCGCCAGTTCGCCAGCCAACAACTCCGCCAGCTATTGCCATCAGCGGGGTTCCGAAGAATAAAATCCAAAAATTTTTCGACATCTGATCTTCGCCCATAACAGGGCCAACCAAAATCCCACAAACAGAGGGATAGACAGCAAACCAGAACGCCAGAAAACATGTGATGCCAGGAAGGGCAAAGAAAACCAGTTTTATGACTCTCATATTATTCTCCAGAACCAAATTTCACGGGACTCGAAAAGATCACTAAGCATGCCTCTCCAGTGCAAGCCAAACTGAATACGAAAATAACTGGAGTATTCTGTAAGACGTGTCCCGTTCCACAGGTCAATGTGATCGCCAGAGCGGTTGGCAATCGACTCATTATTACGCTGCCAGTAGTCTTTAAAAAAATAATTCCCGTGGTGCTCCGTAATACGCTATCAAAATTTTCAACTGAAACTTTTACCGCCGGAAAGATACCCGGTAATGGCTGGCGTTTCAGCGCATTGGCCAGTTATTCCGCCCTGAGTATATGCCCGGCACTTTTCGGGTGGTGCCAGCAAAATTGTGCCTGCAATTTCGTCATGCCATAACCACACTTTACCAGTGCCATACCCAGCCTGATAGCGCACTGATTTTCAAAACTTGCACGTCCGTCTTTTAGTCTGCACGGATTTTCATCGCCAAACAGACCCGGGTACGCATCCCATAAAGCAGCAAAATTGAGCGCCATAAACGACCCCCAAAATTCCACACTGGAGTTGTTTTAATAACTCTAACCATTCAGTAGGTCAATTAACGGCACCAACTAATGACAAAATTGCATAACCAATGCAATAAATATAAAAAACAGCTATATTACATTCTTCATCGCCGTTTTTATCTCCAGAAAAATAGCACAATTAAAATAACTGACACACCACCTGACGCGCTCCTCTGACTGTTTTTGATATTTTCACTACAACAACAAAGGCCAGCACTTTAACCTGTTGGACGGTCATATTGAGGTATGACCAATGGCACACACTCACCAATTAATGGATTGTGCAATAGAGGAATTCAGGGAAGAAAAATGCTGAAGAAGCGAAAACGATCGCCACTGAAGCCAATATCAAACACCAAACTGATCGTTATAACGATGGCAAAGATAAAGAATGGAAGGTTGTCAGAATATAAAAAAAGGTCATTTTTTATACTGCATTACAGAAGAATTTTTTCGATGAGAAAAAGTACGGGGACATCTCGCCCCCGTTAACATTCGCTACAATGGAGTAACTCACATATGCTTAACCACAGCATCGCCAAATTCTGAGCATTTCAGTAATTTAGCGCCCTCCATCAGACGCTCAAAGTCATAGGTCACGGTTTTGGCGGCAATCGCTCCTTCCATTCCTTTAACAATCAGGTCGGCGGCTTCTGTCCAGCCCATATGCCGCAGCATCATTTCAGCCGAAAGGATCATCGAACCTGGATTGACCCGATCCTGACCGGCATATTTCGGTGCTGTGCCGTGAGTCGCCTCAAACAGTGCACATTCACTGCCAATATTGGCACCTGGCGCAATGCCAATCCCGCCGACCTGGGCTGCCAGCGCATCAGAGATATAGTCGCCATTCAGGTTCATGCAGGCGATGACATCGTATTCCTTTGGTCGCAGCAGGATCTGTTGCAGAAAAGCATCTGCGATCACATCTTTAACGATGATCGCTTTACCGGTATGCGGATTGATAACTTTCTGCCACGGGCCGCCATCGATCGCTTTCCCGCCAAATTCATCGCGAATTAACTGGTATCCCCACTCTTTAAACGCCCCCTCGGTATATTTCATAATATTGCCTTTGTGTACCAGAGTCAGCGAGTCACGATGATGATCAATCGCATAATTGATGGCGGCACGAACCAGCCGTTGAGTGCCCTCTTTCGAACAGGGTTTGACGCCAATACCGCAATGATCAGTAAAACGAATCTGATTCACGCCCATCTCATCCTGCAGGAATTGGATCACTTTCTTCGCTTGCGCGGAGTCCGCTGGCCATTCGATACCAGCGTAGATATCTTCGGCATTTTCGCGAAAAATAACCATGTCAGTTAATTCAGGATTTTTTAGCGGGCTGGGTGTCCCCGGATAATAACGTACCGGACGCAGACAGATGTAGAGATCCAGCGCCTGGCGTAGCGCCACATTAAGCGAACGGATCCCCCCACCGACAGGCGTGGTTAACGGGCCTTTGATCGCCACATGATAGTCACGGATCATCGCCAGTGTTTCATCCGGTAACCAGACATCAGAACCATAAAGCTGGGTGGATTTTTCACCGGCATAAATTTCCATCCATGCGATCTTACGCTGACCCGCGTAAGCTTTTTCAACCGCAGCATTGACCACTTTTATCATCACCGGCGTAATATCAATACCCGTGCCATCGCCCTCAATAAAGGGAATAATCGGGTTATCAGGGATATTCAGTCTGCCATCATGCAGGCTAATTTTTTGCCCTTCTTCCGGAATGCTGACTTTACTTTTCATTCATCTCTCCTCTGAACGCTGTGAGTTGTGTTTTTGCATTTTATCTTTAGCCGGACAGGGCAATATTCTGCCCCGCCACCAGGCTATTTTGTTGAGCAAATATTTTTATTAGTGCTTTCTGTTGGTCGAATGAATCAGTTTGACTGTGACTGAATGGTGATGTTCATGAAAGACATTCAGTACCAGGGTATAATGCGATAATTATCCGGGTCTGAAAATACTATGCCGAAAACCTGCGTGAAAAGATATCATAACCGGCGATCACTTTCGCCACACATTAGCCGTCAGTCGTCTGCGGCGCGGGCAAAACAGGTGATTTTGTTCAATAAACCCTATGACGTATTGCCACAATTTACCGATCAAAGCGGGCGACGGACATTAAAAGATTTTATTTCGTTTCCCGGTGTCTATGCCGCAGGTCGTCTTGATCGCGATAGCGAAGGATTACTGGTGCTGACCAGCGACGGGGCATTGCAGGCAAGGCTGACACAGCCGGGAAAACGTACCGGAAAAGTTTATTATGTCCAGGTCGAAGGCGAACCGACACCAGAAGCACTGGCCGCACTGCGCCAGGGGGTGGTTCTCAACGATGGCCCCACCCTGCCCGCAGAAGTGGAGCTCGTGGCGGAGCCTGACTGGCTGTGGGCGCGTCATCCGCCGATTCGTGAACGCAAAAATATCCCCACCCGCTGGCTGAAAATAACCCTTTATGAAGGACGCAATCGTCAGGTACGGCGCATGACGGTGCACACCGGCTACCCAACCCTGCGCCTGATTCGTTATGCCGTCGGCGATTATACGCTGGATGGCTTAAGCAGCGGTGAGTGGCGCCAGATCAAATAATCCCGTAAGGAGTCAGAGCAATGTTTAAGCCTCACGTGACGGTTGCCTGCGTGGTACATGCGCAAGAGCACTTTTTGATGGTAGAGGAAACGATTAACGGTAAAGCGCTGTGGAATCAGCCTGCCGGTCATCTGGAGGCGAATGAAACGCTCTGTCAGGCTGCCGAACGTGAATTGTGGGAGGAGACAGGCATTCACGCTACACCACAACACTTTATCCGTCTGCATCAGTGGATAGCCCCGGATAAGACGCCTTTTTTACGCTTTCTGTTTGTTATCGAACTGGCTGAAATTTGCGCAACACAGCCTCATGATAGCGATATCGATCGCTGTTTATGGCTACCGGCGGAAACCATCCTTCGCTCGCCGAATCTGCGCTCACCGCTGGTGGCCGAAAGTATCCGCTGCTATCAGGAAGATCCGCGCTACCCGCTCTCTCTGACTGGCGCGTTTAACTGGCCATTAACAGAGGATGCCTGAGTGCAAGCGACATGCTAGAATACGCCGCCCTGAAGCTCAATGTGGTCAATATTCCATGTTAAAAAGTGCACCAAAAGTGATCGTCGGCATGTCCGGCGGTGTTGATTCCTCCGTTTCTGCCTGGTTACTGCTTCAGCAGGGATATCAGGTCGAAGGTCTGTTTATGAAAAACTGGGAGGAGGACGATGGCGAGGACTATTGTACTGCCGCCGCCGATCTCGCCGATGCACAGGCAGTGTGCGATAAACTGGGCATTGTCCTGCATACGGTTAACTTTGCGGCTGAATACTGGGATAACGTCTTTGAGCTGTTTCTCGCGGAATATCAGGCCGGGCGGACGCCAAATCCGGATATTTTGTGCAATAAAGAGATCAAGTTTAAAGCCTTTTTACAATTTGCCGCTGAAGATCTCGGCGCTGATTATATTGCGACCGGTCATTATGTCCGTCGTGCCGATGTCGATGGTAAAAGCCAGTTGCTGCGCGGCCTGGACCGTAATAAAGATCAGAGTTACTTCCTGTATACCCTCAGCCATCAGCAAATCGCCCAAAGCCTGTTCCCGATTGGTGAGCTGGAAAAACCGCAAGTCCGTAAAATTGCCGAACAACTGGGACTAGTGACGGCTCGCAAAAAAGATTCCACCGGGATCTGTTTTATTGGCGAACGTAAATTCCGTGAATTTCTCGGACGCTATCTACCGGCACAACCTGGCAGGATCATCACGGTCGATGGCCAGCAGATCGGTGAACATCAGGGGCTGATGTATCACACCCTGGGTCAGCGTAAGGGGCTGGGTATTGGTGGCATCAAAAACGGTGATGAAGCGCCGTGGTATGTCGTCGATAAAGATGTTGCGAATAACGTTCTGATCGTCGCTCAGGGGCATGATCACCCGCGGCTGATGTCGGTGGGTTTGATCGCCCGCCAGCTGGACTGGGTTGATCATCAGATCCCAGCAGAAACGCTGCGCTGCACTGTCAAAACCCGTTATCGCCAGGCCGATATCCCCTGCACGCTCAAAACCATGGATCAGGATCAGATCGAGGTGATTTTTGATCACCCGGTATCGGCGGTCACGCCCGGTCAGTCAGCGGTATTCTATCTCGGTGAACTGTGTCTCGGTGGCGGCATTATCGAACAGCGCCTGCCGCTGGCAGTATGATCATTTTATTACCTTAAAATAAATAAGGAAGCCGTAGTTGTGGCAAAGAACTATTATGACATTACCCTTGCCCTGGCAGGTATTTGTCAGTCAGCACGTCTGGTGCAGCAACTGGCGCATCAGGGTCGTTGTGATGACGATGCGCTCCATGTCTCACTGAACAGTATTATCGATATGAACCCCGCTTCCGTTCTCGATGTTTTTAATGGTCGTGAAGCACATCTTTCTCTCGGTCTGGATACTCTGCTCGGGGTGTTTAGCACGGTCAATCGTCAGAATATGCACGTCGAGCTGACCCGTTATATCCTGAATTTGATCATGCTGGAGCGTAAATTGTCGGCAACAAAGGCGGCGCAAGAGACACTGGGCAACCGTATTACCGATCTGCACCGTCAGCTTGACTATTTTGACCTCCAGTCAGAGCCACTACTGCGGGCGATAGCCGGGATCTATAGCGATGTGATTAGCCCGTTAGGGCCGCGCATTCAGGTCACTGGTTCACCGGCAGTACTGCAAAATAACCAGGTACAAGCCAAAGTGCGTGCCATCCTGTTAGCCGGTATACGCTCGGCCGTACTCTGGCATCAGGTGGGGGGTGGACGTTTACAACTGATGTTTTTTCGCCATCGTCTGGTGAATCAGGCCAGACAAATTATTACACATTTAACGCCGGAGTTGTGATCTATGGAATTGTCTTCACTGACCGCTGTTTCTCCGATTGACGGGCGCTATGCTGATAAAGTCAGCGTATTGCGGGCGATTTTCAGCGAATTTGGTTTGCTGAAATTTCGTGTTGAGGTTGAAATTCGCTGGCTACAAAAGTTAGCGGCCGACGCCGCCATTGCGGAAGTTCCCGTTTTTAGTCCCGAGGCAAACGATTTCCTTGAGAGCATCGTGACTGATTTCAGCATTGCAGATGCACAACGGATCAAAACGATCGAACAGACGACCAATCACGATGTCAAAGCCGTTGAGTATTTCCTCAAACAGAAGGTCGCGGCAGTCAGCGAACTGCAGGCTGTTGACGAGTTTATCCACTTTGCCTGCACTTCCGAAGATATCAATAATCTTTCTCACGCGCTGATGCTAAAAACCGCACGCGATGAAATTATTTTACCTTACTGGCGTCAGCTGATTGATGCAGTGAAAGAACGGGCGGATCAGTATCGCGCGGTGCCGCTACTTTCGCGCACCCATGGCCAACCAGCGACACCTTCGACAATGGGAAAAGAGCTGGCTAACGTCGCTTATCGTATGGAACGCCAGTATCGCCAGCTCAGCGAAGTCGCGATTCTGGGGAAAATTAACGGTGCCGTGGGTAACTATAATGCCCATCTTGCCGCTTACCCGGATATCGACTGGCATCAGTTCAGCGAAACGTTTGTTACCTCACTCGGCATTCAGTGGAACCCCTATACCACCCAAATTGAGCCGCATGATTATATTGCCGAGCTGTTCGACTGTATCCGTCGTTTCAACACGATTGTTATCGATTTTGATCGCGATATATGGGGTTATATCGCCCTTAACCACTTCAGACAAAAAACACTCGCCGGTGAGATTGGCTCTTCCACCATGCCACATAAAGTCAATCCCATCGATTTTGAAAATTCCGAAGGGAATCTGGGACTGGCGAATGCCATGATGCAACATCTGGCCAACAAACTCCCCCTCTCCCGCTGGCAGCGGGATCTGACCGATTCGACGGTGTTGCGTAATCTTGGGGTCGGGATCGGTTATGCACTGATTGCCTGGCAGTCGACGCTGAAAGGCATGAGTAAGCTGGAGCTTAACAGTGACCATCTGCAGGATGAGCTGAATGCCAACTGGGAAGTGCTGGCCGAACCGATTCAGACCGTGATGCGCCGTTATGGTATCGAAAAACCGTATGAAAAACTGAAAGAACTGACCCGTGGTAAGCGGGTGAATGCCGATGCTATCCAGCAATTCATCAATAATCTGCCCCTGCCGGAAGAGGAAAAAGCCCGTCTCAACGCGATGACGCCCGCTAACTACACCGGCCTCGCCACCCCGCTGGTTGATAAACTGCAATAAGATGACGATTCCCCCTGCTCATTCGGGCAGGGGATATCTTCTATCTGGTATGAACAGATCAAAAATATTCGCCTGTAACCGTTTATACTCAGTATATCTAACCCGCGATACACTACTTTAAATGTCAATAAAAGGGAGAACAGGCATGCGTGTACTCATTGTTGAGGATAACGCTTTATTGCGCCATCATCTGAAAGTCCAGCTCCAGGAGTCAGGCCATCAGGTCGATGCCGCCGAAGATGCCAGGGAAGCGGATTACTATCTGGATGAACACCTGCCGGATATTGCGATCATCGATCTGGGATTGCCTGATGAGGATGGTCTTTCGCTGATTCGTCGCTGGCGTAGTCATGAGGTATCGCTGCCGATCCTGGTACTGACTGCCCGTGAAGGGTGGCAGGATAAAGTGGAAGTCCTCAGTGCTGGCGCGGACGACTATGTCACTAAACCTTTTCATATTGAAGAAGTTATTGCCAGGATGCAGGCGCTGTTGCGCCGTAACAGCGGCCTGGCGTCACAAATTATCTCTCTCCCGCCCTTTCAGGTTGATTTATCACGCCGTGAACTCTCGATCAACCAGCAAGCGATTAAGCTCACCGCGTTCGAATATACGATTATAGAAACGCTGATCCGTAATAACGGTAAAGTGGTGAGCAAAGACTCATTAATGCTCCAGCTGTATCCCGATGCTGAGCTGCGCGAAAGCCATACCATCGATGTATTAATGGGCCGTTTACGCAAAAAAATCCAGACGCAGCATCCGTATGATGTGATTACCACCGTGCGCGGTCAGGGTTATTTATTCGAATTACGTGAATGAAGAATCCATTACGCCATTTTCTGCCTGTTTCATTGCGCTTTCGTTTTCTGCTGGCGACTGCCGCCGTAGTGCTGGTGCTTTCACTGGCCTATGGCATGGTGGCCTTGATTGGTTATAGCGTTAGCTTTGATAAAACGACGTTCCGCCTGTTACGTGGCGAAAGTAATCTGTTTTATATGTTATCCCGCTGGGAGAATAACCAGCTTACCGTCGATCTTCCTGATAGCCTCAATACTCCGAACTCCACCGTCGCACTGATTTATGACGAGAAAGGGAAATTGCTCTGGATGCAGCGTGATGTTACCTGGCTGGCAAAACATATTCAGCCCGGCTGGCTGAAGAGCAATGGCTTTCGGGAAATTGAATCCAGTGTCAATAGCAGTATGCTGTTGCGCAATAATCATAAAATACAGTCTGAGCTCAATGCGCTTCGCCATCGTAATGAGGGATCAGAAATGACCCATCTGGCGGCGATCAATGTCTATCCGGCGACCGCTAAGATGCCACAGTTGAGCATTGTGATGATCGATACTATTCCGGTCGAACTGAAACGTTCTTATATGGTCTGGAGCTGGTTTATCTACGTGCTGGCCGCTAATCTGCTGCTGGTGATCCCGCTGCTCTGGCTGGCCGCATGGTGGAGTCTGCGGCCGATTGAGTCACTGGCAAAAGAGGTGCGCGAACTGGAAGAGCACCATCGTGAAATGCTCAATCCCGATACCACCCGTGAACTTACCCGGCTGGTCAGTAATCTCAACCGATTACTGAAAAGTGAGCGTGAACGTTATAACAAATATCGTATCGCGTTGACCGATCTGACCCACAGTCTGAAAACACCGCTGGCGGTGCTGCAAAGTACACTGCGTTCGCTGCGCAGTGAGAAAATTGATCTCAATGAAGCCGAGTCGGTGATGCTGGAACAGATCAACCGTATCTCGCAACAAATTGTCTATTATCTCCATCGCGCCAGTATGCGCAGTGGTGGCACGCTACTGAGCCGCAAACTGCATCCCATTGCGCCGCTGCTTGATAAGCTGACCTCGGCATTAAATAAGGTCTATCAACGCAAAGGAGTGAATATTACCCTCGATATTTCGCCGGAGATCAGTTTCGTCGGCGAGCAGAATGATTTTATGGAGGTGCTGGGCAACGTGCTCGATAATGCCTGTAAATATTGTCTTGAGTTTGTTGAGGTGTCGGTTCGTCAGACGAACGATAATCATTTGCATATTCTGGTGGAAGATGATGGCCCGGGGATTGCGGACAACCAGCGCCAGGCAATATTCGATCGGGGAAAACGTGCCGATACCTTACGGCCAGGCCAGGGAGTGGGGCTCTCCGTCGCCCGTGATATTGTCGAACAGTACAGTGGTGATATTCGCATTAGCGATAGTCTGCTGGGCGGTGCCTGCATGGAGGTTATTTTTGGTCGCCAGCTACCCGATACATCAGAAGACTAAGCCGTCGGGTGCCGGGTATTCATGATTTTTCATCCTGGCAGCTGGCGTAAACTTCGCTGTGTTGTGCAGTCAACTGCGCAATGCGAACAATCACCTGTACCGCCTTTTCCATCCCTTCGAGGGTGACAAATTCATGTTTACCATGATAGTTATAGCCGCCGGTAAACAGATTGGGACAGGGTAGTCCCATAAAGGAAAGCTGGGCACCGTCAGTGCCGCCACGAATCGGTTTGATGATCGGGGTAATATCACAATCGATCATCGCCTGACGGGCGATATCCACCACATGGGGATGTGCGACCACTTTTTCATGCATATTGTAGTAGTTGTCTGTCATATCCAGCTCAATATAGCAAGCCGGGTGCAGTCCCTTGCCGACCTTTTTCGTAATTTCGATCATTTTGCGTTTACGCGCTTCAAACTGTTTACGATCAAAATCGCGGATCAGATAATGCATTCTGGCACGATCAACGGTGCCTTTTATCTCCATCAGATGATAAAACCCCTGATAACCTTCGCTGTTTTCCGGGGTTTGATCAGCCGGAATTTCAGCGTGGATCCGGGTCGCCAGGGTCAATGCATTAACCATCACCCCCTTCGCCGTTCCGGGATGGACATTATTACCGACAATTCTGATGATCACCGAGGCGGCATTGAAATTTTCATACTCCAGTTCCCCGACACCCCCACCGTCAACGGTATAGGCCCAGCGGGCATCAAAGGCTTGGGTGTCAAAATATTTAGCTCCCTTTCCCACCTCTTCGTCGGGGGTAAACGCGACCCGTATATCGCCGTGCGGGATCTTATTCTGCTGAAGGATCGTCAGTGCGGTCATAATTTCAGCAATACCGGCTTTATCATCGGCACCAAGTAATGTTTTACCATCGGTGGTGATCAGTGTCTGACCCAGCAGCTGATGCAGTACCGGAAACATCACTGGCGACAAGACTTCATCTCCCATACCCAGCGCAATATCGCCACCACGGTAATTATCGACGATTTGCGGATTGACATTTTTACCACTGAAATCAGGCGCAGTATCCACATGGGCAATAAAACCAATCGCCGGGATATCACCGTCGATATTTGCCGGTAACGTTGCCATCAGGGTTCCTTTATCACTGAGTGTCACATTGACCAGCCCCATATCCTCTAATTGCTGCTGTAACAGGCGTAATAGTTTCCACTGCCCTTCGGTACTGGGTACGTGGCGCACTCCCGACTTTGACTGTGTATCCACAGCAACATATTGCAAAAAGCGCTCCAGTAATTTATCCATGTCACTACCTCATTTTTATGACAAAATCAGTGCCTGAAAAAAGCGAAAATCACAGCCTAAGATTCTGCGACCAGGCGAATAAAAAGTTAACGTATAAAGTTACATCATGTCATAACTATTATGGTTCTGTATACGTCAGGGATTGGCGATTGTCCGGGTTTGCCGTAGAATGCTTGCCCTTATTGATGCTGTGCAATACTTAACCCATCAGGGTCGGTCATCCATTTCGTTTATAGGGTACTGAATAAAAAATTGAACACACAACCGCGTTCGCTTTCACCGCTAGTGCAACTGACAGCCATTCGCAAAAGTTTTGCTGATAAAATGGTTATTCCGGATCTCAATATGACCATTCATGACGGCGAGTTTCTGACGCTACTTGGCCCTTCAGGCTGTGGAAAAACTACCGTTCTTCGTTTACTCGCCGGTCTTGAAACCGTGGACAACGGACGTATTGATCTTGAGGGACAAGAGATCACCCATGTTGCCGCCGAGCATCGTCACGTCAATACCGTCTTTCAGAGTTACGCGTTGTTTCCTCATATGACGGTATTCGACAATGTCGCTTTTGGCTTACGGATGCAAAAAACTCCGGCAACCGAGATTACTCCCCGCGTCATTGATGCCTTACAGATGGTACAACTGGCGGAGTTCGCGCAACGTAAACCCCATCAGTTATCGGGCGGTCAGCAACAGCGTGTTGCCATCGCCCGGGCGGTGGTGAATAAACCGCGTCTGTTGTTGTTAGATGAACCGTTATCCGCTCTCGATTATAAACTGCGTAAACAGATGCAGAACGAGCTCAAAGCACTGCAACGTCAGCTCGGTATCACATTCGTTTTTGTCACCCACGATCAGGAAGAAGCGCTGACAATGTCTGATCGCATTATCGTGATGCGCGAAGGTCGCATTGAGCAACAAGGCACCCCGCGCGAAATCTACGAAGAGCCAGACAATCTGTTTGTCGCTCGATTTATTGGCGAGATCAATGTGTTCAATGCCACCGTCATTGAACCTCTTGATGATCAACATGCCCGGGCCAGTGTCGAAGGACGGGAATGTAATATCTGTGTCAAATTTCCGGTCAGCAAGGGGCAGTCGCTGAATGTTTTGCTACGACCGGAAGATCTGCGTGTCGATGAAATTCACGGCAGCGACAAAACGGACGGGTTAATCGGTTATATTCGCGAGCGCAATTATAAAGGCATGACCCTCGAATCGGTGGTCGAGCTGGAAAATGGCAAAATAGTCACGGTCAGTGAATTTTTTAATGAAGACGATCCTGATTTTGATCATTCCCTGAACCAGAAAATGGCCATTAACTGGGTAGAGAGCTGGGAGGTGGTACTGGCTGATGAAGAACATCTTTAAATTCCAGCATCTGGCGGTAGCGACCATTGTCGGCTGGCTGGTGCTGTTTGTTTTTTTGCCCAATCTGATGATTATCGGCACCAGCTTTCTGACCCGCGATGATGCCCATTTTGTCAAAATGGCCTTTAGCCTGGATAATTACGCCCGGCTGGCTGATCCGCTCTATTATGAGGTGTTATTACACTCGCTGAATATGGCGCTACTGGCAACCCTCAGCTGCCTGTTACTCGGCTATCCTTTTGCCTGGTTTATCGCCAGCATGCCGCACAAGATACGCCCGTTATTGCTGTTTTTGCTGATCGTCCCGTTCTGGACCAACTCACTGATCCGCATCTATGGCCTGAAAATTTTTCTCAGCACCAATGGCTATCTCAATAGTTTTCTGTTGTGGCTGGGGGTGATTGATACCCCTTTGCGGATCATGTACACCCCACTGGCGGTGATTATTGGCCTGACCTATATTCTCTTGCCTTTTATGGTGATGCCCCTCTATGCCAGCATCGAGAAACTCGATCGCCCGTTGCTGGAAGCAGCCAGAGACCTGGGAGCCAGCCAACTGCAGACATTTATTCGCATCATTATTCCCCTGACCATGCCGGGCATTATCGCTGGCTGCCTGCTGGTTATGTTACCGGCAATGGGGATGTTCTATATTTCTGACCTGATGGGGGGCGCGAAAAATCTGCTGATTGGTAACGTGATTAAAAGTCAGTTTCTCAATATCCGTGACTGGCCTTTTGGCGCAGCCACCAGCATTACCCTGACTTTAGTCATGGGACTGATGCTGTTGATATACTGGCGTGCCGCCCGTTTATTAAATCAGAAGGCAGATGTGGAATGACCGGGCGCGTATTACGTGGCAGCTTTATGCTCGCCCTCTATAGCTGGTTATATATTCCGATCATCATTCTGATCGTCAATTCATTTAACAGCTCTCGTTTCGCGATCCACTGGCAGGGATTCACCACCGCATGGTATCAACGGCTGATCCACAACGATAGCCTGTTACAGGCGGCACAACATTCACTGTCTATCGCCTTTCTGTCGGCCACATTTGCGACCCTGACAGGCTCGTTGACCGCTGTCGCGCTATACCGTTATCGTTTTCGCGGTAAACCCTTCGTCAGCGGGATGTTATATGTGGTGATGATGTCGCCAGATATCGTCATGGCTATCTCTCTGCTGGTGCTGTTTATGATCATCGGTATCCAGCTCGGTTTCTGGTCTTTGCTGTTCTCACATATCACCTTCTGCCTGCCCTTCGTGGTCATTACCGTCTATTCACGCCTGAAAGGCTTCGATGTGCGGATGCTGGAGGCGGCGAAAGATCTTGGTGCCAGTGAAACCACCATTCTGAGCCGGATCATTTTACCGCTGGCCTTACCCGCCGTGGCTGCCGGATGGCTGCTGAGTTTTACCCTGTCAATGGATGACGTGGTGGTGGCCTCATTTGTGACCGGCCCGGATTACGAAATCCTGCCGCTGAAGATCTATTCAATGGTCAAAGTCGGGGTCTCACCTGAAGTGAACGCTCTGGCGACGATCCTGTTAATTCTATCGCTGATGATGGTCATTGCCAGTCAGCTCATTGCTCGTGATAAAACCCGGGGGAAATCAATATGAAATTATCGCCTCGTCTCCTGCTCGCCGCAGGCGCGCTTGTGCTCGGTATGAACACGGTTCATGCCGACAATAGCAAAACGCTCTATTTCTACAACTGGACCGAATATGTACCGCCAGGACTGCTGGAGCAGTTCACGAAAGAGACCGGGATCAAGGTTATCTATTCCACTTACGAGTCGAATGAAACCATGTATGCGAGACTCAAAACCTACCAGCAGGGTGCCTATGATCTGGTAGTGCCATCGACCTATTTTGTCGCGAAGATGCGTAAAGAGGGGATGCTGCAAAAAATTGATAAAAGCAAACTGACGCAGTTCCACCATCTTGATCCGCTGATGCTAAACAAACCTTTTGATCCCAATAATGACTACTCTGTGCCCTATATCTGGGGGGCCACCGCCATTGGTATCAACAGTCAGGCTATCGATCCGCAAACCATCACCCGCTGGGCGGATCTGTGGAAGCCACAATACAAAAACAGTCTGCTGCTCACCGACGATGCCCGCGAAGTGTTCCAGATTGCGCTACGTAAGCTGGGCTATTCCGGTAATACCACTAATCCGCAAGAAATTGCTGCCGCCTATGAAGAACTGAAAAAGCTGATGCCTAACATCGCGGCATTCAATTCCGATAATCCCGCCAGTCCCTATATGGAGGGCGAAGTTAACCTCGGCATGGTGTGGAATGGTTCGGCATGGGTTGCCCGCCAGTCCGGAACGCCACTGACGGTGGTCTGGCCCGAAGAGGGGGGGATTTTCTGGATGGATAGCCTGGCGATCCCGGCCAACGCGAAAAATGTCGATGGCGCACTGAAACTGATCGATTTTCTGCTACGTCCGGAAATCGCCAGACAGGTGGCAGAAACCATTGGCTATCCGACACCCAACCTGACCGCACGCAAAATGCTGGCTCCGGAAGTGGCGAATGATAAATCGCTCTACCCCGACGCCGACACCTTCGCCAGAGGCGAGTGGCAGAATGATGTCGGCAGTACCAACGTACTCTATGAAGAGTATTACCAGAAGCTCAAAGCCGGTCATTAATCATCACGGGCGGCGGCGTCACTGCGCCGTCCCGCAGGCAGACTCGCCAGTAAGTGTTCGACAAAGCTGACCACCTGCTGGCTTGCCGGACCATAATGCTTTTCGGCAAACTCGCTCTCCACCAGGCTCGGCTCAAGATTAAGCTCCACGGTATGCGCCCCCTGTAAACGGGCGCTATGCACAAAACCAGCAGCCGGATACACATGCCCGGAGGTGCCAATCGCAATAAAGATATCCGCCTGCGCCAGGGCACGGTCAATTTCCGCCATCCCCAGCGGCATCTCACCAAACCAGACGATATGTGGCCGCAACGGGGCCGGTGGCTGGCAACAGTGACAGCGATCCTCCGCCATTACATCACCGTGCCACTCCTGTATCTTTCCGCTCCGGGTACAGCGTACCTTCAGTAATTCACCATGCATATGGATAATCCGCCTGCTTCCGGATCTTTCATGCAGATTATCGATATTTTGTGTTACCAGCAGAAAATGAGCGCCCAGCGCCGCTTCGAGATGCGCCAGCGCCTGATGCGCCGGATTCGGCGCGATATCCGGTTGCTGTAGCTGACGGCGCAGAGAATTATAAAATGTCTGCACCCGTGCCGGATCGCGGACAAATCCTTGTGGCGTCGCGACATCTTCGACCCGCTCGCCTTCCCACAGTCCATCGGCGGCGCGGAATGTTTTGATCCCCGACTCCGCCGAGATCCCGGCACCGGTTAATATAACCACGCACGGCTTATGCATTAGCGCAGCCATGACCTTATCAATAAAAAAAACCTGCTCGCGCATACGTTCACGCAATCGGCGCTTTTTATGCCGAAAACGACTTAATTGTTGTAAACGACGCGATAACATAACAACTCCTGACGGTTAATAAGGCAAAAAGAAAAACTACACCGTCAGCCGATCTGCCGTATCCCCCGCTGACGGATATGCCGGTGATATACCCTTTACCATCGGTAGATTCCGCTATTTCCTGAATCACGCTGCTACTGGCGACAATGATGGCCGAAAAAGTGCTTTTCCGTACCCTGCCTCATGTTATCGGCTGGTGCTTACTGACCACTCAGGATGCGCGCAGGCTCAAGGCGACTCGCGCGCCGCGCGGGATACCAGCTTGCCAGCAAGCTCAGCAAAAGAGCGGTTATCAGTACATACAATACGTCGCGCCAGTGCAGTTCAGAGGGCAGAAAATCAATAAAATAGATATCACCCGACAGCAGTTTGTGGCCGGTCAGCCGCTCGATGCCCTGCATTATCGCCGTCAGATTTAACGCCCCGACGGTGCCGATCAACACACCGATCAGACTGCCGACAGAACCGGCCAATAAACCATACCAGATAAAAATAACCCGAATCAGGCGATCTTTCGCCCCAAGGGTGCGTAATACCGCAATATCACTGCTTTTATCTTTCACCGCCAGCACCAGGGTCGAGACAATATTAAAACAGGCCACCCCGATCACCAGTACCATCGCCAGATACATAATGGCACGGATCATCTGAATATCACGGTACATATAGCCGTAAGTTCCAATCCAGCTTTTGATATACAGGTTGCTGTTGATCGCCTCGCCCGCTGCCCGTACCAGAGTACTAGCGCGAAACACATCGCTGACTTTAATCGCTATTCCGCTGACACTGTTATCCATATCCAGGTACTGTTGCGCATCGCTCAGCGGGATCATGGCAAAACTATGATCGAGCTGACCGCTTAACTGTAGCACACCGGATACCTGTAATCTGATGCGCTTTGGCTGACGAAGCTGATGCCCGGCATCGGTGTTCGGGATCATGATGGTAATCCAGCCCCCCGGCTGGACATGCAGCGCATCGGCCACTCCTTTACCCAGAATAATCTGTTGTTTACCGGCCTGAAAATCGCGCCAGCCATGATGCAGGACAAAACGCGGCAAGGCGCTCAGGCGGCTCTCCTGTTGCGGGTCCACTCCTTTCACCTGAATCGCCCGCATGTTATTACCGTTCTCCACCAGCCCGGTGAAATGAATATAGGGCGCTGCGGCGACGATGCCCTTCACCTGCTCAACCTTTTCCAGCGCATGCGGCCAGTCATACCAGGGTTGTTGTTGTGGTTCAATCTCGCCATGGGGCACGACGGCCAGAATACGCTGATTCAGCTCGCGTTCGAAACCATTCATCGCGCTCAGACCGATGATCAATACCGCGACACCGAGGGCAATGCCAGTGGTTGAAATCAGCGAGATGAGCGACACCATGCCACCCCGCCGCCGTCCACGACTAAAACGCAGCGCAATACGCAGTGATAATGGCAGGGTCATGCGCGGGCTCCGGTCAATGTCAGCTCATCATTCAGACAACCATCGCGCATCTCCAGTTGCCGGTTCATCCGTTTTGCCAGTTGCAGATCATGGGTGACCACCAGAAAAGCGGTGTTGCGGGCAAGATTAAGCTCAGCGAGCAGCTGGAAAATAGTGTCGGCATTACGGGCATCGAGATTACCGGTCGGTTCATCGGCCAGTACCAGACGCGGATTATTGACCAGCGCACGGGCAATCGCCACCCGCTGGCGCTCGCCCCCCGACAGGGCTGACGGACGATGGTCGCTGCGATGTTCCAGCCCCACAGCCTTGAGCATCGCCCGCGCCTGGCGTTCGATCTCCGACGCCCGCTGTTTCCCGATCAGCAACGGCATGGCGACATTTTCCAGCGCACTAAAGTCGGGCAACAGATGATGAAACTGATAAATAAAACCCAGTTCGCGATTGCGTAAATCAGCACGCGCGGCGGCGGTGAGTTGCTTCAGCGACTGGCCGGAAAAAATCACATCGCCCGACGTTGGCGTGTCCAGCCCCCCCAGAAGATGTAGTAATGTGCTCTTACCCGAACCGGAAGAGCCGACAATCGCCATCGTCTCCCCTTCAGCGATACTGAAGCTGACATGGTGTAACACATCAGTCTGTACCTGACCCTCCTGATAGCGTTTGCAGAGATTGTCGCATTGCAGCAGGATCTTATTCATAACGTAAAGCCTCGGCTGGTTGAATAGTAGCAGCGCGCCAGGAGGGATACAGTGTCGATAGCAGTGCCAGCCCCGTGGCAATAAGCGCAATAAGGGTCACCTGAGAAGGTATGATGACAACCGGCAGTTCACCACCGCCAGCAAATAAACCGAACGTCGGCAGCAGATAATTTAACTGGCTGGCGAGTAATATACCCAGCAAAGTCCCCAGTAACGCGCCGATAATTCCCGCGCTGGCGCCCTGGACGATGAAGATCAGCATAATCTGCCGGGGAGTCAGGCCGAGGGTTTGCAGGATCGCCACCTCCCCCTGCTTTTCCATGACCATCATGCCAAGCGAGGTGATAATATTAAACGCGGCTACCGCAACGATCAGGCTCAGCAGCAGTCCCATCATGTTCTTTTCCATACGCACGGCCTGGAATAACTCCCCTTTGCGCTGACGCCAGTCCTGCCATGTCATGGCCGATGGCAGCGGTTGCTGACTGAGCTCATCCACCTGTAAAGGCTGATTAAGCCACAGACGCCAGCCGGTGATATTTCCCTCTGGATAACGCATCAGACGAGAAGCATCGCTGATATTGACCAGCATCTGATAGCCGTCCACTTCACTACCGGCGGCAAAAGTGCCAATCACATGAAATAAACGCTGGCTGGGGAGACGTCCCATCGGGGTGAACTGACTGGCAGAGGGCACCATCAAGCGGATCTGATCCCCGCGCTTTACCGCCAGCTGGCTTGCCAGTCGCTCACCCAGAATGATGTTATAGCGACCCGGCTGCAAATCGCTTTGTGCCACGTTGATTAAAAAAGGGGTCAGCGGATCGTCCTGCGTCGGCTCGATTCCCAGCATCACTCCTACCGCCACATTGCTGGCACTTTGCAATACCACATCGCTGGTGGTGATCGGGGCGATATCCGTCACCCCGGCTAACTGAATCGCGCTTTGCGGTAATTGCTGGGGATTAAGCGACCCTTGTGGGGTGCTGACAATCGCCAGGGGCATCAGGCCCAGGATATTATTTTGCAGCTCACGCTCAAAGCCATTCATCACCGACAACACCGTGATTAACGCCATCACACCAAGCATGATACCAATAGTCGAAAGCCAGGAAACAAAGCGACCGAAGCGGTCAGCAGCGCGTCCACGCATATAACGAAGGCCAATAAAGAGTGCCGCAGGCTGGTACATATCATCTGTCAGGTTGCTGTTTACCAGGGCAAGAGTATATAAGCGATCCCAGCGATAAGTAATGACTTATTTTTGTTATGGCATAGATTCTCTTGCCCGCCAGCAGATCAGCGATACAGGTTGGCGAATTTAAAATGATCACGGATAATCAGCAGAGAAATATCAGTATGTTGCTCACCGCCGTACTATGCTAAAGAGATAATGATACCGTCTATGCCTCAACAATATCGATTCCCGCTGCCGGTCAAAGCCGGCGATCAGCGCCAGCTCGGCGAACTGACTGGTGCTGCCTGCGCCACTTTAGTGACAGAAATAACGGAACGTCATCCTGGCCCGGTGGTTCTGATCGCACCCGATATGCAAAATAGTCTGCGTCTGTATGATGAGATCCGCCAGTTTACTGACAGTACGGTGATAAAGCTGGCAGACTGGGAAACCCTGCCTTACGACAGTTTTTCGCCACATCAGGATATTATCTCTTCCCGTCTCGCGACGTTGTATCAGTTACCCTCCCGGCAACAAGGGGTACTTATCGTGCCTGTCAGCACGTTGATGCAGCGTGTCTGCCCGCACAGTTATCTGCACAGCCACGCGCTGATGATGCAAAAAGGCCAGCACTTATCACGCGATAATCTGCGCGCGCAGCTGGAGAGTGCCGGTTACCGTCATGTCGATCAGGTGATGGAGCATGGCGAATATGCCACCCGTGGCGCATTGCTTGATCTGTTTCCCATGGGCAGCGAGCACCCTTATCGCCTCGACTTTTTCGATGATGAAATCGACAGCCTGCGCCTGTTCGACGTCGATAATCAGCGCACACAGCAAGAGGTCGAGGCGATTAATTTGTTGCCCGCTCATGAATTTCCTACCGACCAGGCCGCGATTGAACTGTTTCGCAGCCAGTGGCGTGAGCGCTTTGAGATCAAACGTGATGCCGAACATATTTACCAGCAGGTCAGCAAAGGCACCTTACCTAATGGCATCGAATACTGGCAGCCGCTGTTTTTCAACGCACCATTATTGCCCCTGTTTCACTATTTCCCGGCCAACACGCTGATCGTCAATACCGGCGATCTGACCGCCAGTGCCCAGCGCTTTAGCGACGAGATCAACGCCCGTTTCACCAGCCGTGGCGTCGATCCCATGCGGCCACTTCTGCCGCCAGAAGCGCTCTGGTTATCCCCTGACGCGCTATTTAGCGAACTGAAAAAGTGGCCGCGTATTCAGCTAAAAACAGCACATCTGGCAGAAAAAGCCGCCAATACTAACCTCGGTTATCAGACGCTGCCCGATCTCGCAATTCAGTCGCAGAATAAAGCACCACTGGATAAGTTACGTGCTTTCCTCGAAACGTTCAGCGGCCCGGTGATCTTCTCGGTGGAAAGCGAAGGCCGCCGGGAAGCGCTAAACGAAATGCTGGCGCGGATTAAAATTGCACCGACACCGATTCAGCGCCTTGACGCCGCCACGGGTCGGGGGCGCTATTTGATGATCGGCGCGGCCGAACATGGATTTATTGACAGTCAGAATAATCTGGCGCTGATTTGTGAAAGCGACTTACTGGGCGAGCGGGTCTCTCGTCGCCAGCAGGATACACGGCGGACGATTAATCCCGACACATTAATTCGTAATCTGGCAGAACTGCATCCGGGACAGCCGGTGGTACACCTTGAGCATGGTGTCGGTCGTTACGCTGGCATGACCACCCTCGAAACGGGCGGGATAAAAGGTGAATACCTGATGCTGACCTATGCCAACGACGCCCGACTGTATGTTCCGGTTTCATCGTTGCATCTTATCAGTCGCTATGCCGGCGAGTCGGAAGAAAATGCGCCGCTGCATAAACTCGGCAGCGACGCCTGGTCACGGGCGCGGCAAAAAGCGGCGGAGAAAGTTCGCGACGTGGCGGCAGAATTGCTGGATATTTACGCCCAGCGGGCCGCCAAACCGGGCTTTGCTTTTCACCATGATCGTGAACAGTATCGCCTGTTCTGCGCCGGTTTCCCCTTTGAAACAACAGCGGATCAGGCGCAGGCGATTAATGCCGTGCTCAGCGATATGTGCCAGCCGGTGGCGATGGATCGTCTGGTCTGTGGTGATGTCGGCTTCGGCAAGACCGAAGTTGCGATGCGGGCTGCTTTTCTCGCGGTAGAGAACCATAAACAGGTGGCGGTGCTGGTTCCGACGACACTGCTGGCACAACAACACTTTGACAACTTCTGTGACCGTTTTGCCAACTGGCCAATACGTATCGAAATGCTGTCACGTTTTCGCAGTGCCAAAGAGCAGGCGCATATTCTCGAACAGGCAAAAGAGGGGAAGATCGATATTCTGATCGGCACCCATAAATTGCTGCAAAACGATGTCCAATTGCGCGATTTAGGGCTATTAATCGTTGATGAAGAGCATCGCTTTGGCGTGCGTCACAAAGAGCGGATTAAAGCACTACGCGCCGATGTCGATATCCTGACCTTAACCGCGACGCCGATCCCCCGAACCCTGAATATGGCCATGAGTGGCATGCGTGATCTATCGATTATTGCCACCCCACCCGCCCGCCGCCTGGCGGTGAAAACCTTTGTGCGCGAATACGATAAGTTAGTGGTGCGCGAGGCGATGCTGCGTGAAATACTGCGCGGCGGCCAGGTCTATTACCTCTACAATGATGTCGCTACTATCCAGAAGGCCGCCGACCGTCTCGCTGAGCTGGTACCGGAAGCGCGGATCACCATCGGTCACGGACAAATGCGCGAGCGCGAGCTGGAGCGGGTGATGAATGATTTTCATCATCAACGTTTTAATGTGCTGGTGTGTACGACAATTATCGAAACCGGTATCGATATCCCAACCGCGAATACGATTATCATTGAACGTGCCGATCATTTTGGTCTCGCCCAGCTTCACCAGTTACGCGGGCGGGTCGGCCGTTCCTTCCATCAGGCCTATGCCTGGCTGTTAACGCCCCCGCCCAAAGCGATGACGACCGATGCCAGAAAACGACTGGAAGCGATTGCGGCACTGGAAGATCTGGGGGCCGGATTCGCGCTGGCAACCCATGATCTCGAAATCCGTGGTGCCGGTGAGTTACTCGGCGAAGAGCAAAGCGGCCAGATGACGACGATCGGTTTTTCTCTGTACATGGAAATGCTGGAGAACGCCGTTGACGCATTGAAAGCCGGACGGGAACCCTCGCTGGAAGATCTCGTCCATCAGCAAACCGAGGTCGAACTGCGTATGCCTTCCCTGCTACCGGATGATTTTATCCCCGATGTGAATACCCGGCTCTCGCTCTATAAACGCATTGCCAGCGCAAAAAATGATAATCAGCTGGCAGAAATTAAAGTTGAATTAATTGATCGTTTCGGTTCACTGCCAGAGGCAGCAAAAAATCTGCTGGCAATCACTCAATTGCGGCAGCGGGCGCACAATCTGGGGATCCGTAAGCTGGAGAGTAATGATAAAGGGGGCGTCATTGAGTTTAATGAAAAAAATAACGTCAATCCGGCCTGGCTCATCGGCTTGCTGCAAAAAGATCCTCAGCATTTTCGCCTTGATGGCCCGACACGGTTGCGATTTAGCGAAGATCTCAGCGAGCGTAAAGCGCGCCTCGAATGGATGACGCAGTTTATACAGCAGTTAGAGCAGCATACGATAAGTATTGCTGAATAAAGCGCAATCGGCAGTCAGCAATACCCGATTGCGATGACTGCCATCTCACTGAGCGAAAGTGGATGGCAGACACTATTTTCCCTTTCATCAGGCAGCAATGAGAGTTCATATGTCATCAGAGATAGCCAAGTCCATACATGACAAAAGAAAATTGCCTTGCCATATATTTTTCAGTCATCGCGATAAATTCAGGTAACAGGATAATTTTACCCTGGCTGTTTTTTGCCAGTAAACCCTGATGGATAGCCTCTGATATTATTCTCGCGATATGAGTACGCGACACATGACAATAAGCAGAAAGTTTCGCTACTGATCCATTAAATTCATTATTCTGATGGTTACAGTAGAGATATAACAGAATAAAATGACCGCCGTTTTTATTGATAAAAACATCCACCTCGCCAACGTCATGAAAAAATAGCAGCCCGCTATCTATAATATTGTTATAACGCCCCAAAAAGCCTGTCACCCCGCCATTATCATCGACGCTGACATCTCTATTTTTTAATTGATATAGTGCTGATGCCATCGTGGTAATCATTTTAACTATTCCAGACTCGCCTTTTTCTGTAACCGCGTAGTGCTGTTTTCTTTTATCTTCACTGGAGGGGGATTTTTTTATGATATTATGCAAGTACAAAAAATCGACTAATGAATAAAGACTATTAACATTCATCATGTTAATCATAAGGCATTTTTTGATAATATCTGATATCAGATGCTTTTCCTCACAATAAGCATGCACAATAATCATGACAGAGGGGATAAAGCGACTCTTTTTTAATAAAATTTTATATAATCCAGGATCAGCGCTATACATCGCTTTAAAACTTTCATAATGCTGATGAATCGCCGGGGTTAACCCATCAGAGGAAAGTATTGTCGTGACTTCGGAATCAATGCGATGAATAATATTTACTTGTTTAATCATTAAAACACATCCTGATTGTGCTAATTAAAGATAAATACAATATATATAAATAAATCATATAATTATGACTATTCTCAACCTCTGTGCAATAAAAAACAGTTTCGTTTAGCTTATGTTTAATATTGATAACAAAATGTTAATTACATCGGTGTATTGGGCTGTAGATCCGGATAGTTCTGTATTTAATGCGTTATGCTAAATAGCTATATGGACACTTCCCTGATGCAAACATTGGCAGATCTGTTCTGACAAGGTAGTCACAAACATATATTCGGTTTCATGAGCCCTGATGAAAATCCGCTCCCCAAAGTGCAGATGAATACTATTTTATATCAATAAAGACTCATCCTTAATGCCCGGTTTACCATTCGCCCGACGCCATTGTTTGACCTCCTGAACAACGCCGTCAAGGTCTCCCTCTGTATAATCACTAATTTCTTTCATATTATCCGCGGCTTTGTTGAATAAATCAGAGGCAGTCGATGGAGTCTATGGTTCCCTCGGATACATCCGTTATGCGATCCGGACACTATGCGGCATACCCAACGACGTCATTCGATTCAGCGCTTTGATCATCGCCATCGCTTCACCCACCTGCGCATCATAGTCTCGCAGGCTCAGATGACCACCCAGCAACGTTTTGACGCGGTACATCGCTGTTTCTGCCAGTGAACGCCGGTGATAGCCCACTTTCTTTTTCCAGACATCATTACTGCCGCTCAGATGCTGATTGGCCACCGCGTGGTTACGTTCATGATACTTCCCGGACCAGTATTGCGCGCCACTTCGTGGCGGGATCAGTGGCCTGATTTTTTTCCTCAACAAGGCATCGTGGCAGTAATGCGTGTCGTAAGCACCGTCTGCCGAAGCTTCCCTGATTTTCCTGTGGGTCTGGTTTATCAAACCCTCCAGTGCCTGCGCATCCGTCGTTCCGCTGAGCGATAAGTCAGCACAGATTATCTTCTGCGTCGCTCTGTCTGCGGCCAGATGAAGCTTGCGCCACACTCTGCGCTTGTCAGTCCCGTGCTGCCGGACTTTCTATTCACCTTCACCAGCGACTTTCAGGCCCGTACTGTCAATGACGAGGTGTGAGATTTCACCACGGGCTGGCGTTTTTATGCTGATGTTAACGGTGCTGTCCCGCTTGCTGAGCAGAGAGTAGTCCGGGCAGCGCAGCGGCAGAGCCATCAGCTTAAAAATCGAGTCAACGAAGCCCTGTAAAGCCCGGAGCGGCAGGTTGAACACGCGTTTCATCATCAGTACCGTGGTAATTGCCATATCGGTGTAGTGAAGTGGCCGGCCTCGCCCCTCAGGCTTTGCACTGTCAGTCCATGCAGCAATGGCAGCCTCATCAAGCCAGATCGTCAGTGAGCCACGTTGTCTGAGTGCGTTATTGTAGGCATTCCAGTTGGTTATTTTAAACTTTTGCTTTGCCATAGTGACCAGATATTGAAATGACTGTAGCTATCAGATCCGCCAGTCACCTGAAAGTTCGATTTATTCAACAAAGCCTTTGTGTAGATGTGTTACTCCCACCGTAGGTTTCGCTGATTTGCTGATGTACCTTTTTAGGTATCACTATTGCAGCAACATCCTGAGAAGCAAGCTCAATATCTTCAGGTGTCATATCAGGGTAATGTGCTTTCAGATATGCCTTAACTGCTGCTTTCGATGGCATATGATCTGCCTCATATTTTCCCTGCCTTGAGCGCCGAATAAAATCACTGTAAAGCTCAACCTCCAAAAACTCAACAGGTGGTTTGCTCAGGTATATATAAATCGGCGGAATATTCGGCAACGGCAGAATAAGAATATAATCAGCAAAATGCTTCTCTTCCGCTGCTGGGGTAGTTGTATCCCCAATACGGGTATTTTCCGGCAGCGGATCAACAACAACCGGATTGGGTATCCTTACCGGGTTCTGGTTGCCTGTATTTGATGGAACACTGACATCTGAATTGTCTGGCGTCCAGATAATGGTGATACGCGGCTCTTCCTCTGTGGTGAAGGTATACGCTTTTCGGCTGCTGTCCCACGCCATTTTGCGCACCCGCACCATATCCTGACCCGGTGGCGTATGCCAGCCATGAGGAACCGGGTTACCGTAGCTGTTGTTTTCCCATGTATAACGCACACGCGTGGGTGCTTCCGCCATCTGTTCCAGACGCATCCGATCGATAAAGTCCTGTTCGCCGTCATTCGGCCTGCCGGTCATCATTCCCAACATAACGGCTGCGATGGGGGCACCGGAGCCGCTGGCAGCAATACCCGATTGCGGTCACGTTCTTCAGCCAGTTGTTTTGCTCTTTCTTCTTTTGCGGCCTTACGTTCAGCAACTAATGCTGCATTTCTAACACTCTTTAAAGCCCGGTTTACCATTAGCCTGACGCCATTCTTTAACTTCCTGAACAACGCCTTCAGGGGTATCTTCACGATCTTCACTCGGATAGTAAATAAGATCCGAGCCATCAGGATGTTCAGTCAACCGTTTAAACTCAAGGATATTTTTGATATCTTCTGCTTCTGTAGTGTTACTGACGTCAAATAACTTACGAACAAAATCTAAAAACTCTTTCTCTGTGTAATCACTAATCTGTTTCATTTTATTCGCCTCGGTGAATATCTATATGACGTTTCGGAGTCACTATTCCCATATTATCCACGTTATAAACCTCACCACCTTTGCTTATCGGTTTAATATGATGAATATCATATTTTATCTTTCCTCCGACCTGCTCACTTTCCCTTGGTGCCGGGGCTTTACCAATCTTAATATTACCGGAGTTGCCTCGCTTAAATTGCCTTGATAGTTCAGGGTCTTTTGAAACTTCTAACCAAAATGCCTTGCGGAACTGGTCAAAGTTCGCAAACGTTCGGCCTCGTAGTTTATCTGCTATCTGACCTGGAATCGGGGAACCATTACCGGTATTGGCATCCGACAACCATATCCCGCTGACCTTTTGACCTTTACCAGTAACCTGTCCAGGATTATTTCGTAGATAAACATAAACCGGCGGAATATTCGGCAATGGCAGAATAAGAATATAATCCGCAAAATGTTTCTCTTCCGGGGTCGGAGTGGTCGTTGCCTCAATACGGGTATCTTCCGGCAGCGGATCAACCACAACCGGATTGGGTATCCTTACCGGGTTCCGGTTACCTGTATTTAAAGGAACATTGACACCTGAACTGTCTGGCGTCCAGATGATGGTAATATGCGGCTCTTCCTCTGTGGTGAACGTATACGCTTTTCGGCTGCTGTCCCACGCCATTTTACGCACACGCACCATATCCTGACCCGGTGGTGTATGCCAGCCATGAGGAACCGGGTTACCGTGGCTGTCATCTTCCCATGTATAACGCACACGCGTGGGTGCTTCCGCCATCTGTTCCAGACGCATCCGATCGATAAAGTCCTGTTCGCCGTCATTCGGCCTGCCGGTCATCATTCCCAACATAACGGCTGCGATGGAGGCACCGGAGCCGCTGGCAGCAATACCTGATTGCGGTCACGTTCTTCAGCCAGTTGTTTTGCTCTTTCTTCTTTTGCGGCCTTACGTTCAGCAACTAATGCTGCATTTCTAACACTCTCTAAAGCCCGGTTTACCATTAACCTGACGCCATTGCTTTACTTCCTGAACAATACCTTCGGGGCTGTCATCCTTCCCATCCTCTGGGTAGAAGATAAGGTCGGAGCCTGATGGATGTTCAGCAAGTCGCCTGAACTCCCTGACTCGGCGATTATCGTCCTCTTCTGTTGGCCCCTCTGCTCTGCAGATTTTACGAACTAAATCTAAAAATTCGCTTTCTGAATAGTCGGATAATGTTTTTTTATCACTCATATTATCTACCCTGCCTTATTGAATGAATTTCGATATGACGCTTCGGAGTGGTTACTCCCATATTATCAACGTTATAAACGTCTCCACCTTTACTTATTGGAATAATATGATGAATTTCATAGCGTTCTCTTCCTCCAGCACGATCTACTTCGCGTGTAAAAGGTGAATTACCATTGCGGACATTAATCTGGTTATGAGGTTTAAATTGTCCTGATAATTCAGGATCTTCTGAAACCTCTAACCAAAATGCCTTGCGGAACTGGTCAAAGTTCGCAAACGTTCGGCCTCGTAGTTTATCTGCTATCTGACCTGGAATCGGGGAACCATTACCGGTATTGGCATCCGACAACCATATCCCGCTGACCTTTTGACCTTTACCAGTAACCTGTCCAGGATTATTTCGTAGATAAACATAAATCGGCGGAATATTCGATACTGGCAGAATAAGAATATAATCCGCAAAATGCTTCTCTTCCGGGGTCGGAGTGGTCGTTGCCTCAATACGGGTATCTTCCGGCAGCGGATCAACCACAACTGGATTGGGTATCCTTACCGGGGTCTGGTTTCCGGTATTTGATGGAACATTAACACCTGAACTGTCCAGCGTCCAGACGATAGTTTAAGGTTCATCTATTTCATATTTCTCCACTTGATATTTGAAAATCTAAATTTTGCTGGAAAAAGTTTTTATTTAAGATTTTCTCAATTGCCTTAACCTGCTGGCTGGTAAGATCCCCCCCCCCAATCCTGTAATAAAGTCATTATAGTCTTCGTCCGTCCAGGCCATGATTTTAGCTATTTCAGGGAATTTTTCTTTCGGGATATCGACTTCGAAGACGAGTAGCTCATCTACACGTTCGAAAGCATCAATAGTATAAATAATCGTCATTGTTCTACCTTTCTTGTCGGATCCGCAGGTTTAGTTTATTCACCAGTAATATGATTAAATTCACCTGAATGATTACGTAGAGAAAATTAGAAATGAAGCAGCACACAAGTTATATTGTGCTGCCTAAATAAATCAGCATTAATTGTTATTTGACTTTACGTCCTTCAGCATAGGCTTTACGAGCTTCGTTCAAACTCATTACATTAGCCCCACCACCATAACCTGGATCTTCTTCTTGAACAGGATCATCTTCCCAATTGCAAACCGGACAAATTTCATAGCTCCCAACTTCCGAAAACTCATATTTATGGCAACAAGGGCATAAATGTATTGAACTACTCATTTTTGTTTCTCCCAATAACCTATTCCATCTTTAGGTTTAAACATAGTTTTCGGAACACCATCTTTCGTTTTTACAGAAAAAGTATTCGTCGCAGGGTCATAAAAAAGAACATCTCCATTTAAACGCGTTTTTGTTAAGATTCCATTTAATGGTGCCCGAACAAAATCGTGAGTTGCATCTACATAATCCTTCGCATTCTTAAATGATTTATCACTAAACTCTTGTCCATGTTTTATCCAATGCTCATACGCATTTTTAACTGGCTCTAATGTTTTAGTCTTAGTCCAAATAGGATCTTCAGGTCTTTTGCTTAAATAAATATAAACCGGCGGAATATTCGGCAATGGCAGAATAAGAATATAATCCGCAAAATGTTTCTCTTCCGGGGTCGGAGTGGTCGTTGCCTCAATACGGGTATCTTCCGGCAGCGGATCAACCACAACCGGATTGGGTATCCTTATCGGGTTCCGGTTACCTGTATTTAAAGGAACATTGACACCTGAACTGTCTGGTGTCCAGATGATGGTGATACGCGGCTCTTCCTCTGTGGTGAAGGTATACGCTTTCCGGCTGCTGTCCCACGCCATTTTACGCACACGCACCATATCCTGACCCGGTGGCGTATGCCAGCCATGAGGAACCGGGTTACCGTGGCTGTCGTCTTCCCATGTATAACGCACACGGAGAGGCTCGGAAATGAGCAGCACATAAGAAACAATGTGCTGCTACCGAACAACCCCTGATTGCTAAGCCCTGGAATGGAAAGCGTATATTGTTTTATTCATTTCGCTTAAATACTAGCTGGTAGTCATATTTATCGAAGTCGATGTGGTGTGAAAATAATGGTTGTAAATCATTTCTCCACGAAATTAATACATCAAATCCACCGTCATATATTCTGCCATCAAAGGGTAAATTAAATTTTTTGATTAGACTCCCATCCTGGCCTAGATCCGCAGAAGTCTCTTTATTGATCAAAATCTCATCTGCTTTATCAAACCATTCTAATGTTAATTTTAGCCCCATCTTTTACCTCATAGGTATCTTTTAATATTTCGACCTTTAACAGGAGATTTTAGCTGCTCACCTGTTTTATAATCAACAGACCCTAAATGCTCACCATCACTCGCCCTGTATTCCTCAAGTTCACCGTGCTGAGAATCCCATTCATAAATCCGCTTACCTTTAGCATCAACCCAGCGTTCTCTGAGTCCGCCGCCACCTTGTTTAGGTGTTCTTTTCTTAGCCTGTCTAAGACCTGAAATACCAATTTCACTCGTTTCCGGTGCTGGATGATAATCATGATCTTTATCAGGAATACCTGAACGACCCTGACTAAGATATATATAAACCGGCGGAATATTCGGCAATGGCAGAATAAGAATATAATCCGCAAAATGCTTCTCTTCCGGGGCCGGAGTGGTCGTTGCCTCAATACGGGTATCTTCCGGCAGCGGATCAACCATAACCGGATTCGGTATCCTTATCGGGTTCTGGTTGCCTGTATTTGAGGGAACATTGACACCTGAACTCTCTGGCGTCCAGATGATCGTGATACGCGGCTCTTCCTCTGTGGTGAAGGTATACACTTTTCGGCCGCTATCCCACGCCATCTTGCGTACACGCACCATATCTGTGCCAGCCATGAGGAACCGGGTTACCGTGGCTGTCGTTTTCCCATGTATAACGCACACGTGTGGGGGCTTCACGCATCTGTTCCAGACGCATCCGGTCGATAAAGTCCTATTCACCGTCATTCAGTCTACCGGGTATTAGACACTACCACCCGAAATCTGTAGAGAATTATCAGAAGAATAGAATTTTTTACATAGTAATTTCTCTAATTTAATCGCCTGGCTTTCATTAATATTATAAACACCAATACCTAATGAAAATTCATTTTTATCCTCCTCGCTCCATCCCATGATTTCAGCCACATCTGACAGATTATTCTTTGGGATTTCAATTTCAAGAAGCAACACCTCATCCACTTTACTATATACATCAATAGTATATATTATTGTCATTTCTCCACCTTTCTTGTTGGATCCGCGGGTTTTGTTTGTTCACCAGTGATATGATTAAATTCACCTAAATGATTACGACCTGAACGATCATAAACTTCTACTGTGCCATGTTGAGAATCCCACTCATAGATGTTTCCTTTTGAATCTTTCCAACGATTACGTAGTTTACCCCCTCCCTTAACAGGTGTTTTAGCTTGCGCTTTTTTTGCATCAGGATATGCAGGTAGTGGAGGATTTTCTTTCGGAGGAGTGTAGTATTTATGATCCGAGTTTATATAAATATAAACCGGCGGAATATTCGGCAATGGCAGAATAAGAATATAATCCGTAAAATGCTTCTCTTCCGGGGCCGGAGTGGTCGTTGCCTCAATACGGGTATCTTCCGGGAGCGGATCAACCATAACCGGATTGGGTATCCTTACCGGGTTCTGGTTGCCTGTATTTAAAGGAACATTGACACCTGAACTGTCTGGCGTCCAGATGATGGTGATACGCGGCTCTTCCTCTGTGGTGAACGTATACGCTTTTCGGCTGCTGTCCCACGCCATTTTACGCACACGCACCATATCCTGACCCGGTGGCGTATGCCAGCCATGAGGAACCGGGTTACCGTGGCTGTCATCTTCCCATGTATAACGCACACGTGTGGGCGCTTCATGCATCTGCTCCAGTCTCAACCGGTCAATAAAGTCCTGTTCGCCGTCATTGAGCCTGCCGGGCATCATCCCCAATACAACGGCTGCGATGGGAGCTCCCGGGCCGCCGGTTGCTATCCTTCCGAGTCCTGCAGCCATCTCACCCGCTTTTACCGCCCACGTTCCTGACGTAATGGCACTTCCACCTATCAGACCAAGCGCGGAGGCACCTTCAAGCGCCATTTGAACATTAGCAGTACTCGTCGCTGCGGCTATTGCCCGCTGATATTCAATTTCTTCATGATGACCGAACCACCATTTATACAGCGCGCTGCGTTTCTTTGGCTCTGGGATCTCTTCAACAGATGTTTTGTTCCTGGCTACCTGCGCGTGCTGAACCACTTCATTATCCGGGGCAGGATCAGCAGGTGGAACCGCCTGATAAAATGCCATTGATGCAAAATTAGTATGGGGTTCCTGCTCTTCACCGGCATCATTACAACCCTCGCCACGAAGGCAGGATTTGGCGAATACCCGATTACGGTCACGTTCTTCAGCCCGTTGTTTAGTTCTTTCTTCTTCTGCGGCCTTACGTTCAGCAATCAGGGTTGCAAGGGCTGCAATAGAAGGATTCGGGCCTCTGCCAACCCATTGTCCTGCTGGTGCGATAATTCGGTTAGTTCCGGAAGGACAGCCACAGTGCACGATTGAACCATCCACCGCCGCTATTTTACCATTATTGGTATCACGGGGTTCACCGGATACGATAACCCCTACCTCACCACATTCAGGACAGGGGGTTGTTTTATCCCCAACACGAACCACCCTCCGTCCATGTTCAGTATCATTGGACATGGAGGCGATACATTCTGCGCCCGTGGTTGTTTTATCACCCTCCAGTGCTGTTCCTCTGCCATAGCAGTTGGATCGATTTCCCATTACGCCACCTCTACAGATAACAGGAAATCCTTCGGCCTCTCTTCTCCTTTGCGACCTGCAATCGTTTCATTATTCATTCCGGCCAGTTGTTCCAGCGAGAACGGGGATTGCTCCATTGATTGCAGCAATTCCGGGGTCAGTTTATGATCCATTTCCATTTCTTTGTCATTTACATGGCTTAATTGACTCAATATTAACCGATTTATAATTTGACTTAAAAGAGATGTTGATCACTTAGTTACAAAAATCTGCCCCGCAACAGGCTACGAGACACCCCCTAAAATTCAGTGCAATTTCAGCCGTGGGCGAATAATACGATTGATACCACCGGCCAGCACCATCAAGGCCGTTTTCCAGTAGCCATGCAGCGCGATTTGATGCATACGGTACAGAGAAATATAGGCCAGACGCGCGATACGCCCTTCAATCATCATCGTTCCGCCAGTCAGGTTACCCATCAGGCTGCCGACCGTTGAGTAGCTGGAAAGGGACACCAGTGAGCCATGATCTTTATAGTGATAAGGTTGTAACGGTTTGCCAGCAAGTTGCGCCAGAATGTTATTCATGACACAGGAGGCCATCTGATGTGCGGCCTGGGCACGTGGTGGGACAAAGCCACCTTCCGGACGCGCGCATGACGCGCAATCACCCATCACATAAATATCAGGATCATCACTCGTTTGCAGTGTTGGCCTGACCACCAGCTGATTAATACGATTGCTTTCCAGCCCGCCGATGCCTTGCATAACGTCTGGCACTTTAATTCCTGCCGCCCAGACCATTAAATCGGCTGGGATAAACTCGCCCTCTTTGGTATACAACCCCTGGCTGTCGGCACGTGTTATCCGTGTGTTTGTCAGCACCTTAACACCCAGTCTGGTCAGCTCATTACTGGCCGCGGCAGAGATACGCGCCGGGAGAGCGGGCAGAATGCGCTCACCCGCTTCGATCAAAGTGACGTTTAACGCGGCGTTAGTGAGTCGCTGGAAACCATAAGCACTCAGCAGTTTTACCGCATTATGCAGTTCTGCGGAGAGCTCTACCCCCGTCGCGCCACCCCCGACGATCGTTATATTCACTTTTCCGAGGCTATCAGTGCTGGCGGAATATTTCAGGAACAGATTCAGCATCTGCTGGTGAAAACGGTGTGCCTGTTGCGGGCTATCAAGAAAGATACCATTTTCCTTCACCCCTGGGGTATTGAAGTCATTGGAGACACTGCCGGTCGCAATGACCAGTATGTCATACGGTAGCTCACGCTGAGCCACCAGCAACGCCCCCTGATCATCACGTAATTCCGATAGCGTGATCGTTTTCGTCTCACGGTTAATCGCGGTCATCGTCCCCGGATGGAAGTGAAAACCATGATTATGGGCATGGGCGAGATAGCTTAGTGCATCGACGCCTTCGTCCAGGGAGCCGGTCGCTACTTCGTGTAATAATGGCTTCCACAGGTGAGTATCATTCCGATCGACCAGCGTGATTTGCGCTTTTTGACGCCGCCCCAGTTTGCGCCCTAATTGAGTGGCCAACTCCAGCCCACTGGCGCCACCGCCAACAATGACAATTTTTTTCAATGGTATAACCCCCTGTCTCATCGGAATAATGGCTCAATAATGGATAAAAAGTTATTTATATTACAATTATTTAATAAAAAATAATCATAAATAACATTATTGCTAAATAAGCATACCATGAACGAGCGCGTGATGATATGAAATTTGATATATATCAAATTTCATTGTCTTATTTTTCAGCGGTATGGGATTTTCAGATCGTTTCAGCCAGCATCATGCGGCTGATGATGCTGGCTATCAGACTTGATATTATGCCGACTTTAGCGCCTGCCAGCGGTCACAGAGCTGCTCCAGCTGGGTACTGACACGCTTCCAGCGCGCGGAATCTCTTAATGCCTGCCGGGTCAATGTGCCTTGATGATACAATTTTATGGCACGCTCGGCCTGAACGGTCGGCAGATTATCGAGAATGCTGACCGCGCCATGACGATTATTGCACGCCAGGATCATGTCACATCCCGCCTCCAGCGCTGTATGCCCACGCTCAATATAGCTCCCCATGATCGCGGCACCTTTCATTGACAGATCGTCGGAAAAGATCACGCCATCAAAGCCCAGTTCATCCCGCAATACTGTTTTTAGCCAGTATGAAGAACCACTCGCCGGACGTGGGTCGATATGACGGTAAATCACATGTGCGGGCATAATCGCATCGAGGCAATTTTCTGCAATCAGGGCACGGAACACCGAAAGATCCTGCGCCCAGATGCTCTTCCGGGGGCGTGTATCACACGGGGTCTCCTGATGGGAGTCAGCAGTCACGGCACCATGTCCGGGGAAGTGTTTGCCCGTTGTTTTCATCCCCGCTTCATGCATACCCTCAATAAAACAGCGTGCCAGAATCAGCGTTTTATCGGCTTGCTGATGATACGCGCGTTCGCCAATCGCGCTGCTCATGTGACCGACATCAAGCACCGGCGCAAAACTGATATCAATGTCCATCACAATCATTTCACTGGCCATCAGCCAGCCTGCCTGGCGGGCTAATGCCGCCCCCTCTTCCATGCCCAGCAGCGCAGCAAACGATTGAGCGGCGGGCAGACGGGTAAATCCCTCGCGAAAACGCTGAACACGTCCCCCTTCCTGATCGACCGCCACCAGCAAATGCTGGCGCGAAGCGGCACGAATTTGTCGCACCAGTTCGCGTAACTGAGCCGGATCGTGATAATTACGGCTAAATAAAATCACGCCACCCACCAGTGGATGGGCTAAAATCTCACGCTCTTCCGCATCTAATTCAAAACTATTAACATCCAGCATCAGCGGACCCATATAAACGCCTCCTGGTGCCCGCTACATCAGAACGCTTGTATGCCCCGGTCAGCGCTCATATCGGTCATGTATGAGCCGCTTTCCTCTGCTGTCGCTATTCAGCGTGAGGTATCCATAACACCTGATGGAACAGACCACTGTTATTGTTATTCTGTCGATAATTGACGCCAGGTTTCATCGGCCAGGGTAATAAACTGCCGATCCCCCGTTTGTTGCCAGCGGTATTCATACCAGCCAGCGCTTAATAAGATGACCCACGGACGCCAGCGTCGCACCTGTTGCCATAACTGTTGTTGATCAATATTTGCCAGCCGGGCATATTCACTCACTAACCGATGCTCTCCCCCTGCCGCTGCCAGCTCCAGGGCAATATCACCATCTCCGGCATACTCCCAGTCAATCAGTCGTAATCCTGCGGCGGTATGGACAATATTACCGCTGTGGACATCCATATGCAGAGGTGCCAGGCGTAAAGGAGAGGGTTCGGCACACTGTAGCAGGCGTTTATGCCAGCGCAACCATAACGGTGTGCGTCGCCGACTATCACACTGCTGCCAGTAGGTGGTCAGCAATGGTGCCAGGGTAATACGCCAGCCCAGCGCTGGCTGTTGGTGCAGATGATATAATAATCCGGCCAGTTGTCGACTGTCCGGCAGGGTGTTTTTCACTTCACCGGCATAATAGGTCACCACCATACAACGTGGTGAATAAAAACAGACAGCGGGAACGAGGGTCGCCGGTAAGCGGCACAATGTCCGGTAGTGACGGCGAAATGCGCGCACGGCGGAATGAGACGATGCTGACCAGCGTACTACCCGTCGCCGTATACCATCACTGATAATGCAACTACGCCCACTCAACCCATGATGGTATGGTGTCATCACGGGTGACCAGGACGGAAAAAAACGCGATAAAACTTCGTCGCATGTCAGCTTATTGTTGCTGAATAACACCTTTACCCGACCAGATAATTTCGCCGGTTTGTACCAGCATCAGTTGCATTTTAAGTTCAGGGAGACTGGCACTGCCTGTCACACTGGAATACAGCACGTATTGCGCCCCGACGCTACGGGCAATCCCTATCGCTTTGCTACGCCCCCCCAGGCTGTCCTGTGGCGATAGCCCCAGTTGCTGTCTGGCAGCAGTTAATTGTTGCGGCGATACCAGCGTCAGCTTACCGTTATTGTCTGCGGCATTGCGTAATACGCTGGTGGCCTGGTCAATATCCAGCGCGCCATTGGTGCGGTTATTCATGTTATCAACCAGCAACACACTTCCGGGGTTAACCCCCTTTGCCTGCAGCATCTGATCAATCATCGGCTGTATCGTCGCCTCCCATTGATAATGGCGCACAGGCGGCGTAACCGGCACCGCCTCTGGTTGCCCAGGTATCCGCGGAATGGCAGGCACGGTGGTTACTGGCGGGGGCTCTGGTGCGACGGTTGCTGGATTGACTTTCTCAATCGGTGCCTGACGCGCGTAGTGATCACCGCATCCGACAAGCCATAGTGTCAGGGAGGCTATCAATACATAGCGACCTGTTTTTAACATCATTATTCCCTCTTACAGATAAAGATACAGACGGGGCTGAAGCGTGAGCTGTCTGCGCTTTATCAGGTGCCACCCCCCTGCGGGCAACCCTTCATCCCGCGAGGCGGCGAAATGCACCGTCCGCATCCCTTAACGCTGAGTCGCCAGCATCGGCCCTAACACGCATCCCCCTAACAGATGCATATGAATATGATAGACCTCCTGACCGCCATGACGATTACAGTTGATAATCAGGCGATAACCATCATCCGCAATGCCTTCATCACGGGCAATTTTTGCCGCCACGGTGATCATCCGTCCCAGTACCTGTTCATCTTCGACAGTGACATCATTGATCGTCGGGATCAGGGTATTCGGCACAATCAGAATATGAGTCGGTGCCTGGGGAGCGATATCACGAAAAGCGGTCACCTGCTGATCCTGATAAACAATCTCAGACGGGATCTCGCGACGAATAATTTTGCTGAAAATGGTCTCTTCTGCCATCAGTGACTCCTTATTTATTTTATGCTGTGTCCTGGTGACCCTGTCACAATCAGGGCAAGTATATTCATTTCCTGTAACAGTATGAGCGAGTGACGCTATCTCTTTCAAGCTCAATACCGCGTTATGTTCGATCCTGGATCAGTGTCTCAATATGAAATAAACGGGCAAAATTAGCGGTAGTCTGTTGTGCCAGTTGTTCTGTTGATACCCCTTTCAGTACCGCCATATACTCGGCAACATCGCGTACCATGGCGGGCTGATTCTCTTTTCCCCGGTGCGGGACAGGCGCCAGATAGGGTGAATCGGTTTCGATTAACAGGCGATCAAGAGGAACATAACGTGCGGCATCACGTAATTGCTCTGCATTACGGAAGGTCACAATTCCGGAAAATGAAATATAGAATCCCATATCCAGCAATTTTCCGGCCGCCTGTTTATCTTCAGTAAAACAGTGAAGCACCCCGCCGCAATCCATGACCTTTTCTTCCTCCAGGATAGCCAGCGTATCGGCACAGGCATCACGGGTATGGACAATCGCCGGCTTGTTTAATGCGCGACCAACGCGGATATGATCACGAAAAACATCCTGCTGACGTTGCCGGGTTTCTGGCATGTAATGGTAATCCAGTCCGGTTTCACCCAATGCCACGACGCCCTCTTCTGCCGCCAGGGTATGCAATCTGGCGGGATCGTACTCTTCATCAAGATTAAGCGGGTGAGCGCCACAGGAGAAGACGACATTGTCACGCTGACCAATCAGCTGACGCATCTGCCGGTATCCCGGCAATGTGGTAGCCACCGCAAGCAAAAACCTGACATCACGTGCTGCCGCTTTCGCCAGCACATCATCGACATCTTTATGCAGCGTTTGATAATCGAGACTATCCAGATGGCAATGAGAATCAACCAAAAACATAATATTTCGCTCAGAGATGGGGGGCGGGCAGTACCACCCCCGGTTGTAGATAATGTTCCCAGCGCAAAAGACGCTCGGTTAACAACAATTCCCGATTGATACCGGCAATCGTTAGCAGTTGATGACGGCAACGAAAGATATCACTGCTGATGGCCTGTAAACAGGCGATCGACAGCGTTTGCGCCAGCTTATCGATCAGCATGCTGGCATCAGGGTTGGTCAGGCGAGTGACCCGCTGTTGCCGCTTTTGTGCATCGAAAAACAGTGATGCCAGCCAGTAGAGGCGATAAGCGACCTGCTCATGATTCAGGATCGGCAATAATGCCAGCCAGTCACCGTCAAAGAGAACGCTTTCCAGGGTCTGAATTAATTGTTGCCGGGGCGCCCAATGGGTTTCCTCAAGTAACATCTGAGCCGCGGCGGGGGCGCCAGCACTCAGGCGCAACGCGGTCAGCAGCACATCCTGCGACAGGGGGAGATCACGTGCCAGCCATGCCAGCGCCCAGGACTCTGACGGTGGAACAAGATGATAGTGCCGACAACGGCTGCGCAATGTCGCCAGTAAATGCGCTGGCTGCTGGCAGATAAAGAAAAACCAGCTATTTTCGGGTGGCTCTTCGACAATTTTCAATAATGCGTTGGCTGCCGCATCGGTGAGTAATTGCGCATCACTCACCGCCACCACTTTTGCGCCGCCCAGATGCGAATGCTCATACAGTTTCTCATTCACATCGCGCACCGCATCAATGCCCAGAGCCGTTTTGTTTTTTTCCGCTATCAGCGTGTAATAATCGGGGTGAGTTCCAGCCTGCATTAACTGACAACTGTGACAATGACCACAACTTTTATATTGCTGTGGATGCTGACATAACAGATAGCGGCACAAGGCGTAGATCAGTGCTTCGCCCCCCATTCCGGGTAACGCCTGAAGCAGCAACGCCGGATGACGGTGACCCGCCTGATAGCTGTCGATCCATTGCTCAAAAGCGGGGCGCAGCCATGGATACCACTTCATGGCTGCTGTTCCCTGAGCCAGCGGGTGATAGAGCTGTGTATGTCGCGGGTGACGGCTGCCAGAGGTTGGGTTGCATTAATGGTATAAATCGTCGGGTCCTGGGCTGCCAGCTGAAGATAGCGCGCACGGGTGCGCTCGAAAAAAGCCAGCGACTCCTGCTCAATACGATCAAGTTCTCCACGCGCCCGTGCCCGCTTTAAGCCGACTTCAGGTTCAACATCCAGATATAAGGTCAGATTCGGGCGAAAATCACCCAGCACAGCATCACGCACGGTCGTCAGCATGGTCTGGTCAATACCACGTCCTCCACCCTGATAAGCCTGGGTGGATAAATCATGCCGATCACCAATCACCCATTGTCCGCGCGCCAGTGCGGGTTTGATCACTTTCTCCACCAGCTGAACCCGGGCAGCGTAAAACATCAGCACTTCTGCCTGGCTGTCAATCAGCTCATCCTCTGTCGACTGCAGATCGAGGATCAGATTACGCAGTTTCTCCGCCAGAACAGTTCCTCCTGGCTCGCGCGTGAACAGGGGATCGCGAATACCATGCTGTGCCAGGGCATCGACTACCGTGTTACGTGCGGTGGTTTTTCCGGCTCCTTCCAGACCTTCGATGACGATATAATTACTGCGCATTTTTTTCCTTAAGCCCTTTCAGGTAAACCTGAACAGAACGATTATGGCTGGTCAGATTGGTATTAAAAGTATGGCCACCTTTACCATTCGCGACGAAGTAGAGATAGGATGACTGTTCCGGATGCGCTGCCGCCTGCAATGATGCCTTCCCCGGCACAGCGATAGGCCCCGGAGGCAACCCACTAAACAGATAGGTATTGTAGCGGGTGGGCGTCGTAAGATCCTGTCGTGTCAGCTTTCCATTATAGCGCTCTCCCATACCGTAAATCACGGTCGGGTCGGTTTGTAAACGCATGCCGGTTCGCAAGCGATTAATAAATACCGACGCGATGCGGCTGCGTTCTTCGGCAACTGCGGTCTCTTTTTCAATAATTGACGCCATCGTCAGAAGCTCATTTTGATTCTGATAAGGCAAATTATCCATGCGTTCCTGCCATATTTTATCCACCTGATCGACCATCTTTTGATGGGCGCGTTTGAGGATCATGACATCACTGGCATTCGCGGTGTACATCCAGGTATCCGGCCAGAACCAGCCTTCCACCCAATCTTTATGCTCAAGATGGAGGGCGTTAGCCAGCGTTTCATAATCATCGTCAGTCAGTGTATGTTTGACATAGGGTGCGGTTCGCAGCTGACGCAAATAATCACTGACCCTCATCCCTTCAATGAAACGCAGTGAAAATTGCGCTTCCTTGCCACTGACAAAGAGTTGCAGCAGGTCGCGCACCGTCATTTGCGGTGTCAGGCGATAGGTTCCGGCTTTAAAATGGGATAATTCAGGCTCCAGATATAGCAGCCATTGAAAAACACGCGGCTGGTCAATCACCTTATCCGCATAAAGTTGCGTACTTAACGCCTGACGGCTGGTGCCTGATGCAAGGATGAAAATCATCTCTTGTTTCAGCAAAAGGTGACTATCTGCAAACTGACGAATTTTCCATATGACTGCACTCATGCCGACACATAACAGGAGCAAGAGTGGCAGGATGAAACGTAATTTTTTTTTCATAAACTCAGTCAACAGCTTACGCAGTGGTGTTAGCAAATGATAAGCGTACAGAAACGGTCATGTGCCAGCCACCGCCGCGCACCGTAACCCGTTATTCTCGAAACAGCGTCCGATCCAGAGCTCACCAGTGTCTCAGTGTAAGTGACACAGGGCAAGCAGAAAAACGGAATGAAAAAAGGTCTGCATTCCATCAATGCAGACCTGAGTCCGGGTGAGGTGCTGAATAGCGCCCGGCTTAAATTTTCTTAAAGATCAGCGAGCCATTGGTTCCACCAAAACCAAAGGAGTTACACAGGGTGTATGTCATTCCGCTGACCTGACGCGCTTCTCGTGGCACAAAGTCCAGATCACAGCCGATATCCGGATTATCAAGATTGATCGTCGGTGGAACCGCCTGATCACGTAATGCCAGAATTGAGAAGATAGACTCTACTGCGCCTGCTGCACCTAATAAGTGACCGGTCATCGATTTGGTGGAGCTGACCAGCACTCGACTGGCCGCATCGGTAAAGACCGACTTAACCGCTTGCGCTTCTGCTTTATCTCCCGCCGGAGTCGAGGTGCCGTGGGCATTAATATAGCTAATCTGCTCCGGCTTAATAGCCGCATCACGCAGGGCGTTAACCATTGCCAGCGCAGCACCGGCACCATCTTCAGGGGGCGAGGTCATATGATAAGCATCGCTGCTCATGCCAAAACCAACCACTTCAGCATAGATCTTCGCACCGCGCGCTCTGGCATGTTCATACTCTTCCAGTACCAGGATCCCCGCGCCATCACCTAACACAAAGCCGTCACGATCTTTATCCCACGGACGACTGGCCGCCTGGGGATTATCGTTACGGGTAGATAATGCTCGCGCTGCGCCGAAGCCACCGACACCTAATGGGGTACTGGCTTTTTCAGCCCCACCTGCGAGCATGGCATCGGCATCACCATAAGCGATGATCCGTGCTGCATGACCGATATTATGTACACCTGATGTACAGGCGGTGGCGATGGAGATACTCGGCCCACGCAAACCGTACATAATAGACAGATGACCTGCTACCATATTGACAATCGTTGATGGCACGAAGAACGGACTGATTTTCCGTGGCCCCCCTTTCACCAGCGCGCCATGGTTCTCTTCGATCAGGCCAAGTCCGCCGATCCCCGAACCAATCGCTGCACCAATACGGGGAGCGTTTTCTTCGTTAATTTCCAGCCCGGAATCCTGCATCGCCTGAACACCAGCAGCAATTCCATATTGAATAAAAGCATCCATCTTGCGCTGCTCTTTACGCGCAATAATGTCATCACAATTAAAGTCTTTTACCATGCCTGCAAAACGGGTTGCGTAAGCACTGGTATCAAAATGGTCGATCAGGCTGATGCCACTCTGACCGGCAAGGAGAGCTTTCCAGGTAGACTCTACGGTATTGCCGACAGGAGACAACATGCCCAGTCCGGTCACAACTACACGACGTTTAGACACGGTTGTCCTCCAGGGAGGGATATAAATTCTTGTAGGAAAAAGATAAAACTCAGGCGGTCGAGTGACCGCCTGGAGATGCTCACTTACGCCTGGTGGCCGTTGATGTAATCAATGGCAGCCTGTACGGTGGTGATTTTCTCAGCTTCTTCGTCCGGAATCTCAGTATCAAACTCTTCTTCCAGAGCCATTACCAGCTCAACGGTGTCAAGAGAATCAGCACCCAGATCTTCAACGAAAGAAGCGTTGTTAGTCACCTCTTCCTGTTTAACGCCTAGCTGTTCACCGATAATTTTCTTAACGCGTTCTTCGATAGTGCTCATACTATTAAATTTCCTATCAAAACTCGCTTTCGCGATGGTTTTCGTAGTGTATAAAATGTTGAAAAATTTGCAACTAAATCCCGGCAGATTTTGCCATGATTTTATGCTATTTTGCGGCTAATTATCCATAAAATGCAAATCTTTTTGCATAAAATACCCATAATAGCGCATAGCTCACACAATACAGGAATATTTTACGCAAATTCCGCTCAGGCCATATACATCCCGCCGTTGACATGCAGGGTTTCACCAGAAATGTAACCCGCTTCGTCAGAAGCCAGGAACGCTACGGCACTGGCGATTTCATTAGCCTCACCGAGGCGACCTGCCGGAACTTGTGTCAGAATAGCGGCACGCTGCTCATCCGACAGCGCATGGGTCATGTCGGTGGCAATAAAACCCGGAGCCACAACGTTGACCGTCACGCCACGGGAGGCGACTTCGCGTGCCAGCGACTTACTAAAACCGATCAGCCCTGCTTTCGCCGCAGCGTAATTAGTCTGACCGGCATTGCCCATAACGCCCACCACAGAGCCGATAGTAATAATGCGACCATAACGTTTTTTCATCATCGAACGCATGACGGCTTTTGACAAACGGAAAACAGATGACAAGTTGGTTTCAATAATATCGTTCCACTCATCATCTTTCATGCGCATTAATAAATTATCGCGCGTAATACCGGCATTATTAACCAGAATATCCACTTCGCCAAATTCTGTTCGAATATTTTCCAGTACCGACTCAATGGATGCCGGATCGGTCACATTCAATACCATGCCCTTTCCCCGGGCAGCGAGATAATCACTGATCGCTTGCGCACCTTTTTCACTGGTTGCCGTACCGATAACTGTCGCACCACGAGCCAGCAGTGTTTCAGCAATCGCCCGACCAATACCACGACTTGCACCGGTAACCAGCGCAATTTTCCCTTCAAAATTCATGATGTTCCTCGCTAATTATTATTGTGCCAGCGCCGCTGACATCGTCGCAGGTTCATTAAGCGCAGAGGCGGTCAGAGTATTGGCAATCCGTTTTGTCAATCCAGTAAGCACTTTACCTGGCCCGATTTCATACAGCGATGTTATTCCCTGTGAAGCCATAAACTCAACCGTTTTCGTCCATTGCACCGGGCTATACAGCTGCCGGATTAAGGCATCACGTATCGCCTCTGGTGTGCTTTCGCACCGCACATCAACATTATTGACCACCGGAATAAGCGGCGCACTGAAAGTGATTTTTTGTAGTTCAATCGCCAGTCTTTCCGCCGCAGGCTTCATCAGGTCACAGTGAGATGGCACACTCACTGGCAGCGGCATGACACGTTTCGCCCCCGCAGCCTTACAGGCCACGCCAGCGCGCTCAACCGCTTCTTTATGACCGGCAATAACCACCTGACCGGGTGAGTTAAAATTCACCGGAGAAACCACCTGACCTTCGGCAACCTGGTGACAAACCTGTACAATCGATGCATCATCAAGACCGATAATCGCTGACATTGCCCCAGTTCCTTCCGGCACCGCTTGCTGCATAAACTGACCACGCATTTCGACCAGTCGCACGGCATCAGTAAAATCAAGCACTCCCGCACAGGCCAGCGCAGAATATTCCCCCAGGCTGTGACCGGCCAGTAATTGTGGTGTTCTGCCCTGCTGTTGCTGCCAGACACGGTATAACGCCACAGACGCGGTCAGCAATGCGGGCTGTGTCTGCCAGGTTTTATTCAGCTCCTCCGCTGGCCCTTGCTGGACAAGCGCCCACAGATCATAACTCAACGCTGCAGAGGCTTCACGGAAAGTTTCTTCAATCACAGGCCAGGTCGCCGCCATATCAGCCAGCATACCTACCGTCTGAGAACCCTGCCCCGGAAACACAAAAGCAAATTGCGTCATGCTTAAATCCTTATACTAAAAACGAATTAGTGCGGAGCCCCAGGTAAAACCGCCACCAAAAGCTTCCAGCAAGATAAGTTGACCACGCTGAATGCGACCATCGCGTACCGCTTCATCCAGCGCACAAGGAACGGAGGCGGCCGAGGTATTTCCGTGGCGGTCAAGGGTCACCACGACACTGTCCATCGACATCCCCAGCTTTTTCGCAGTCGCATTGATGATCCGCAGATTGGCCTGGTGTGGTACCAGCCAGTCAATGGCAGAGCGTTCCAGATGATTAGCGGCCAGCGTCTCATCAACAATGTGCGCCAGTTCCGTCACGGCAACTTTAAAGACTTCATTGCCCGACATGGTTAAGTAGATGGGATTTTCGGGGTTCAGCCGATCGACATGAGGCAGGGTTAACAGATCACCATAACGGCCATCGGCATGCAGATGAGTGGAAATAATGCCCGGTGTCTCAGATGCGCTTAATACCACGGCACCGGCACCATCACCAAAGAGAATGATCGTGCCACGATCAGTGGGATCGCAGGTACGAGCCAGCACATCCGAGCCAATCACCAGCGCATTTTCCACGATGCCATTTTTTACATATTGATCGGCGATACTCAGCGCATAGGTGAATCCGGCACATGCTGCTGCCACATCAAACGCCGGACAACCATTATGGATACCGAGCATAGCCTGAATCTGACAGGCTGAGCCAGGAAACGCATGGGTGCCCGAGGTGGTCGCCACAATCACCAGGCCAATCTGTTCTGGCTTAATACCTGCCATATCCAGCGCATTTCTGGCAGCTTCAAACCCTAGCGTCGCAACGGTTTCATCGACTGCAGCGATACGGCGTTCACGGATCCCTGTACGAGTGACAATCCACTCGTCAGAGGTATCTATCATTTTTTCCAGATCGGCGTTAGTACGTACTTCTTCGGGCAGATAACTGCCTGTGCCAATAATCTTCGTATACATGTACGCTCAGTCACTCTTGGGTAATATACCCGGCTTTCATTCATACTACCTGGGCAATCATCTGTTTTATTCATCCCGGTTGTTTAGCGGAATTTTTTGCGATGATTATCGTCAGGCAACGGGAAACCCGCCGGATATAAAGATTCCAAACGAGCAGCGATCCGCTGAGGGATCTGACGCTGCGCAGCCTGCACTGCCTGTTCTATCGCCACACTAAAGGCTCGCTGATTCGCCGCACCGTGACTTTTAATCACAGAACCACGCAATCCTAACAGACAAGCGCCATTATACTGGTCGGGGTTGAGGTGACTGAATCGACGCATCAGACCTTTTTGCAGTCCATGCTGCAATAACAATAACCACCGCGACCATTTTTTACCTTCGCGCTTCAATTTCAGTTGCGAAAGGAACATTTTGACAACGCCTTCCATCGTTTTTAATGTGACATTGCCTGTAAAACCATCACAAACCAGTACATCCGCTTTACCGGTCAGTAACTCATCGGCTTCCAGATAACCGATATAGTTAAAGGAAGGTAACGCTTCTAAAACCGCTGCAGCATCGCGGATACATCCCGGCCCTTTTATTTCTTCTTTGCCAATATTTAACAGGGCAACGCGAGGATCCTTAATGCCGACAATTTCTTCTGCCAGTACCGATCCCATAATCGCAAACTGCACCAGCATGGTGCTATCGCAATCTACGTTAGCCCCTAAATCAAGCACCACCGTCTTTCCCTGTCGCTGATGTGGTAGTAGCGTCACCAGCGCCGGACGTTCTATTCCTGCAATCGGCTTGAGTAATAACTTTGCCAGTCCCATCAGCGCGCCAGTATTACCGGCACTGACACAGGCCTGCGCTCGCCCTTCTTTGACCAACTCCAGCGCCACACGCATCGAACTGCCACGACTGCAACGGATAGCTTTTGCAGGTGGCATATCACTGGTGATCACCGACTGTGCCGGAATAACCTGTAAACGCGCACGCTGCTGCCGATCCGCTCTGACAAGTAACGGCATAATCACGTCGGGACAACCGACCAAAAGAAGTGTGAGTTGCGAGCTTGCGTTCAGTGCCTGCAATGCTGCAGGCACTATCACAGATGGGCCAAAATCTCCCCCCATGACATCTAACGCCAGCGTCAGACCTGTTACAGTATCATCACTGGCCGCTTCGATGACTTCTCCCGCTAAGTCGGGAAAATGCTCACTAAGCGCCATCACGCTAATGCGTGATTATTTCGCAATAACTTTACGACCACGGTAGTAACCATCAGCAGTAATGTGATGGCGCAGATGTTTTTCACCTGATGTTTTATCTACCGATAAGCCAGTGATTGCGGTCAGCGCATCATGAGAACGACGCATACCACGTTTAGAACGAGTGGGTTTATTCTGTTGTACGGCCATGGATCTTACTCCTCAATTACTTATGCTTTAAGCTAGCTAATACGGCAAAGGGATTCGGTTTTTGCGCCTCTTCAGGCAATTCACCAAAAACTCTCTCCGCGTCGGACACTTCACAGTGTTCAGAATCATGCACCGGAACAATCGGCAAAGAGAGGATAATTTCATCCTCGATCATCGCCAGTAAGTCGATTTCACCGAATTCATTCACTTCAATCGGCTCATAACTTTCCGGTAACGCTTCAGTCTGTTCACCACGGGTGACGGGACTAAAACAATATTTTGTGTGCACACGATGAGAAAACGGTTTCCCGCAGCGCTGACACTCCAGAGTTACTGATACTTGCGCATCGCCATAAATAACGACAAGACGCTGGTTATCAATAGTGAATGACAGACTGCATTCCACATCGCTGTCCACACTGACTACAGAACTGGCGATACGCTCAACTTGATTACGAGAATAAATACCTGCGTAATCAAGACGCTTTTGAGCCGCATGCACCGGATCAAGAGTCAGGGGTAATTTTACTTTTTGCATAGGGCGCGCATATTAACTGTGTAATCTCATTGAGTCAAAGAAAAAGGCAGCCTCAGCTGACCTTTCACCATTATATTCGCACACATTGCGGCGCATAGTTTAAAATGATGCGCTACGAAGTGCTATATGTAAGATAAAAAAATATGTCTGAACTTATTCTGGCCTCCACGTCACCGGCGCGGCGAATGCTTTTGCAAAAACTGGCGCTCCCCTTTACCTGTGCCGCACCTGAAATTGATGAAACACCCCTGACCGGTGAATCGGCCACTGATCTGGTGCTGCGTCTGGCACAGATGAAAGCGCAATCTCTCGCACCCTATTACCCACAGCATTTGATTATTGGCAGTGATCAGGTCTGCATGCTGGACGGAAAAATAACCGGAAAACCACATAATGCAGCGAATGCGCGACAACAGCTGGCGCAGGCCAGTGGACAGGTGGTCACGTTCTACACCGGTCTGGCACTGTATCATTCCGCCAGTGGCCGATTACAGACCCACTGTGAACTGTTTCATGTCCATTTCCTGAGGCTCAGTTCACAACAAATAGACAACTACATTGATAAAGAACAACCGCTGAATTGTGCAGGTAGCTTTAAAAGTGAGGGGTTGGGGATTAGCTTATTCGATCAGCTGGAGGGGCGCGATCCCAACACGCTGGTCGGTTTGCCATTGATCGCGTTGTGTCAGATGCTGCGCCGTGAAAATTGTGACCCGTTGCTAAGGTAAACGGGTGATTCATGACATCACCCGTTTATTTTATGATTGATGACGTAATAATTGCAGGCAGGATTTCATCACATCATCCAGTGGCGCTTCGATACGCATCACCTCACCGGAAGCGGGATGCGTAAACTGCAACGCTAACGCATGCAGGAACAGACGGTTCAGGCTCGTGCCTGCAAGCTGCTTATCAAAGTCACGATCCCCATAGCGATCATCAAATGCAATCGGGTGCCCCACGTATTGTGTATGCACCCGAATCTGATGCGTGCGTCCGGTGACCGGACTACAGCGCACCAGCGTCGCCTGGGGATAACGCACCTCGACTTTAAAGCGCGTCTCTGCAGCCTTTCCTTGCTGACTGACACAAACGATACGCTCTCCGCTTTGCAGAATATTCTTCAGTAACGGAGCGCTGACCACTTTGATATGTGAAGGCCATTCACCACGCACCAGTGCCAGATAATCTTTTTGCATGCCTTTGTCGCGCAGTTGCTCATGCAGTGCGCGCAAGGCAGAACGCTTTTTCGCCACCAGCAGCACGCCGGATGTATCGCGATCTAAACGATGTACCAGCTCAAGAAAGCGCGCTTCGGGGCGCAAGGCCCGCAGCCCTTCAATGACGCCAAAACTCAAACCACTGCCACCATGCACCGCAGTACCCGAGGGTTTATTCAGGACCAGGATATGATCATCTTCATAGAGAATGGCCGCTGCCAGCGCCGCCACTTTTTGCAGATGCACCGAGATCGCTGGTGCATCACGTTCCGCCGTGCGTACCGGCGGGATACGGATTTCATCCCCCTCGATCAGTTTATATTCCGGTTTAATCCGCTTTTTATTTACCCGCACTTCACCTTTACGCAAAATGCGATAAATCACGCTCTTCGGCACTCCCTTCAGTCGGGAGCGTAAAAAGTTATCAATACGTTGCCCCGCCTGTTCGGCGGTGATAACAACCTTTTGTACGCTTATAGTCTCAGTTTTCATAACTGGCGATTCTAATTAGCCTGACGTATTAGCGCTACTCATTTTTATCGGCTTATACTTATCATTGACTGTTTTTTATCACTGGCGTTATCGCCAGCCTGAGTGCGCTGAGAGCCGCCATTTTTTATCGACAATCACAGACGATAAAAAATGAAAGTCAACTTGCTATAACAAGGTTAGCAATGGAATAATAGATCGTTTTCCGCGTTGACTCTTGCCAGAGCAAGAAAGCAGCGAATTAAACAGTTTTGTCTGATGAATCATCTACGCAGCAATGGCGTAAGACGTATTGACTTTTCAGACAATTAACAGACTGCAAGTGGCAGTCCTTATCGGTACAGGTCTCGATGAATTTCATACCTCAGTGAAAGACAATTGAGATAAAAGAAGTCTGCACTGGCGTTATATCCAGAAGGATTTCCCTGCTAACTGCGCTGTGTTTCCATTTGAAAGACAGGCAACCGACACACTGCGCCTCTTAAACGCACGACAACCGCGAGGTTGGCGGCGTGAAACAGACACGAGGCCATCGGTCTTCCCCGGTAAGGAATTACTCTGTCCGCAGTTGCATCGTCAATGTAAGAATAATGAGTAAATTACAATGAAAAGAATGTTAATTAACGCAACTCAGCAAGAGGAGTTGCGTGTTGCTCTTGTCGATGGGCAACGGCTGTACGACCTGGATATCGAAAGCCCAGGACATGAACAGAAAAAAGCGAATATCTACAAAGGCAAAATTACCCGCATTGAGCCCAGTCTTGAAGCCGCGTTTGTTGACTATGGCGCTGAACGTCATGGTTTTCTCCCCCTGAAAGAAATTGCCCGCGAATACTTTCCCACCAGCTATCACGGACACGGTCGGCCAAATATCAAGGATGTTCTGCGTGAAGGCCAGGAAGTTATTGTACAAATTGATAAAGAAGAGCGTGGCAACAAAGGGGCCGCGCTCACCACGTTCATCAGCCTGGCGGGAAGCTATCTGGTACTGATGCCCAATAATCCGCGTGCCGGGGGCATTTCCCGGCGCATCGAGGGCGATGATCGTATCGAACTGAAGAAAGCCTTAGCCAGTCTGGATTTACCGGAAGGTATGGGGCTTATCGTGCGTACTGCCGGGGTCGGAAAATCGGCTGAGGCATTACAGTGGGATTTGAGCTTCCGCCTGAGACACTGGGAGGCGATACAGAAAGCCGCCGAAAATCGTCCCGCACCTTTTCTGATCCATCAGGAAAGTAACGTGATTGTTCGTGCTTTCCGTGATTATCTGCGCCAGGACATTGGTGAAATTCTCATCGATAATCCCCGGATACTGGAGCTGGCTCGCCAGCATATCTCAGCGCTGGGGCGACCTGATTTTAATAGTAAAATCAAGCTGTATACCGGTGAGATCCCGCTCTTTAGCCACTATCAGATCGAGTCACAAATCGAGTCTGCTTTTCAGCGTGAGGTGCGCTTGCCTTCCGGTGGCTCCATCGTTATCGACAGCACCGAAGCATTAACCGCGATTGATATCAACTCGGCGCGTTCTACGCGCGGTGGCGATATTGAAGAAACCGCGCTTAACACCAATCTGGAAGCGGCCGATGAAATCGCCCGTCAGTTACGTCTGCGCGACCTCGGCGGTCTTATCGTAATCGATTTTATCGATATGACCCCGGTTCGTCATCAGCGTGCGGTTGAAAACCAGCTGCGTGAAGCGGTTCGTCAGGATCGGGCACGTATTCAGATTAGCCATATCTCTCGTTTTGGGCTGCTGGAGATGTCACGTCAGCGACTGAGTCCGTCGCTGGGCGAATCGAGCCATCACGTCTGCCCACGCTGTAGCGGGACAGGTCATGTGCGTGATAACGAATCCCTGTCACTCTCCATCCTGCGGCTCATCGAAGAAGAAGCGCTGAAAGAAAACAGCCAGGAAATTCACGCGATTGTACCTGTGCCTATCGCCTCTTATCTGCTGAACGAAAAACGTGCCGCAGTCAGCGCGATTGAAAGTCGTCAGGGGGATGTCCGGGTTATCATCGTGCCAAGCAATGAGATGGAAACCCCACACTACTCGGTGCTGCGGGTACGTAAAGGGGAAGCGACGCCAACCCTGAGCTATCTGTTGCCGAAACTGCATGAGGAGATGACATTATCAGCCGATGAAGAGCCAGCAGAGCGGAAACGTCAGGAACAACCCGCGCTCTCTGCCTTTGCCATGTCAGACGCGCCGACAGTCACAGAGCAGAAAGCGCTTTCGACAGTGGCAACCGCACCAGAAAGCAGCGATACCCCGGCGGGATCATCAGGGTTATTCACCCGCTTCTTTGGCACGCTGAAAAATATCTTCTCTGCTGGCGAAACGAGTGCTCAACCGGCTGCTGGACAGAGCGAAGCGCCAAAAGCTGAAGAGAAACAGGAACAGCGTAAATCGCGTAATAACAATCGTCGGGAACGCAATGTGCGCCGCGATAACCGTGCGGAGAGTGGCGAAAATCGGGAGACACGCGAAGACAATCGCCGTAACCGTCGCGAAAAACAGCCACAAAATGCGGAACTGCGTGGTTCCCGTAGCGCCACCCCTGATGAGACAGAGAAAAACAGAAACCGTGAGGATCAGTCAGCGCGTCGTGAGCGTCAACGTCGCCGCCATGATGATAAACGTCAGGCACAACAAGAGCCACAGACGTCATCCGGCGAAGAACTGAATACGCTAGCGGAAGAGCGCACGGTGGTGATGCCGCGTCGTCAGCGACGGCAGTTAAGCCAAAAAGTGCGCCTCAATGCCGACACGGTAGTCACTGAAGCCGTACTCCCAACCCACCAGGAGACCGCGGTGGTGGCTCTGCCAGTGGTTGCCGATCCACATACTAAGATTGAGGCAGAGAAAGCAGCGCCAGCGGTTGATAATGGCAATAACCGCAATAGCAATTATAACGATGCCCGGGAATCTAATGGCATGCCACGTCGCTCCCGCCGTTCACCGCGTCATCTGCGGGTGAGTGGCCAGCGTCGTCGTCGTTATCGTGATGAACGCTGTTTGCCACAATCACCGATGCCACTGACTGTCGCTTGCGCCTCACCGGAAATGGCATCCGGTAAAGTCTGGGTCCATTATCCTGTTGTGCAGTCACAGGAAGCTGTCGCGGTCGCTGAAGTTGACCAGCCCACTACGGCCGTTGCTGCGGCTGAATCGATCGCTAATAGCCCGGTTGCGCCGGTGGTGGCCGACAGTGGAGCCGTCCGCGAAGCGACGCGATCACTGAGCACACAAGCTGAACCGGAAATAACATCTGCCGCTGCGAAGGAAACAGTGACGGTAGCGATACCTTCTGCTGCCGAAACCCCTGTCACGACGCAATGCCATGTCAGCGCGTCGGTCACTCGCGCCCCCGCGCCAGACTATCTGCCTGAAGTCGTGCCGGTGAGTGACTGGGTTCGTCCACCTTTCGTGTTTAACGGTAAAGGGGCAGCCGGTGCTCATAGCGCCAGCCACCATGCCGCAGCCGATGCCACTCGCCCACAGCCAGTGGAAGCGTCGTAAAATGGCGCGTTGATGTCAGTCAATCGTCAATAGCCAGACATAATAAAAGGGTTCATGCATCCGCATGAACCCTTTTTAATATCATCTGAGCACGTACTCTTTAAACGATGCGACGAGAGAACTCTCTCAGCCGGAATCCCAGCAGCAGCAACGTGACGAAATAAGCCACGATCCCCGCCACCACGACAACCATTAACCGCAACAGGCGTAATGGCATGGCACCCTGTGACCATTCAGGCATGAGATACATCATCCCCAGCAGTACCGATGACATCACGGCGACAGCTATCAGCAGGCGCAGGATGAACACTAACCAGCCCGGCTGTGGCGTGAAGATCTTCTGCTTACGTAACTGCCAGTACAATAAGCTGGCATTCAGGCAGGCCGCCAGACCAATAGAGAGTGACAGACCGGCATGTTTCAATGGGCCAATAAAGATAAGATTCATCACCTGGGTCATTATCAGCGTGACGATCGCAATCTTCACCGGTGTTTTGATGTCCTGACGTGAATAGAAACCAGGAGCCAATACTTTTACCACAATCAACCCCATCAGGCCGATGGCGTAAGCGACCAGCGCACGTTGGGTCATCGCGGCATCAAAGGCATTGAATTTACCGTACTGAAATAACACCACAATCAGCGGTTTTGCCAGAATACCCAATGCCACCGCGCTCGGTAGCGCCAGCAGAAAACAGAGGCGTAGTCCCCAGTCCATTAACCGACAGTACTGATCGTGGTTACCACTGGCGAAACTTTTCGACAGTGATGGCAACAAAATAGTGCCCAGAGCCACCCCAAGAACCCCTGACGGAAACTCCATCAGCCGATCGGCGTAATACATCCATGAGACGGAACCGGAGACCAGAAATGAGGCAAAAATGGTATTGATAATCAAAGAAATCTGACTGACAGAGACCCCCAGGATGGCGGGCCCCATCTGCCTGACGACCCGTATCGCTCCCGCATCTTTCAGGTTGATACGTGGCAGAACCAGCATCCCCGTTTTTTTCAGATATGGCAGTTGATAAGCCAGTTGCAATACCCCCCCAGCCACCACCGCCCATGCCAGTGCCAGCACTGGCGGATGAAAATAGGGTGCAGCGAATAGCGCGAAGCTAATCATGCTGACATTCAGTAGCGTGGGTACAAAGGCGGGGACGGAAAAACGATTCCAGGTATTGAGGATCGCCCCGGCCAGCGATGCCAGTGAGATCAGCAAAATATAAGGAAAGGTAATGCGTAATAATTGGGTGGTCAGGGTAAATTTATCCGCGTTATCAGCAAACCCTGGCGCGGTCACCATGATAATCCACGGCGCGGCCAGTATCCCCACCAGGGTGACCAGCGCCAGAACCAGTGTTAACAGACCCGCAACATAGGCCACAAATACCCGTGTGGCTTCTTCGCCCTGTTTGCTTTTGTATTCCGCCAGGATCGGCACAAAAGCCTGAGAAAACGCCCCTTCGGCAAAAATACGCCGTAATAAATTGGGCAATTTAAAGGCCACAAAGAAGGCGTCAGTTGCCATGCCAGCACCAAAAATGCGCGCCACGATAGCGTCACGCGCAAATCCTAAAACCCGGGAGATCATCGTCATCGAACTGACTGCCGCCAGCGATTTTAATAAATTCATTGATCCACAATCCTGAAATAAAACGTCCGTCATCCGGGCGCTGAAAAATGGCGATAGTTTACCAGGTTTACGATCAATTACGACTTCCGCATGCGTTCTTTCCTGAGATATCTGCCCACTTTTTAGCGCCCCGCACGCCAGTTGCGCGTGGTTAATGCCATCAGAATATGATCACGCCACTGCCCATCGATCATCAGATAGTTTTTCGCATACCCTTCTTTTTCAAAACCAAGACGTGCCAGTAAATCACCACTGCGCTGATTGTGCGGCATATAATTGGCCATAATTCGATGGATATGCTGTGTGCGTTGCATATAGCGGATCGCCGATGTCAGCGCTTCAAACATCAGTCCCTGGCCCTGCCATTTCTGAGCGAGAGAATAGCCAAGGTAGCAGGAGTAAAACGCCCCGCGCATGATGCTGGAAAAATTGGCCACACCAAGCAGCTCGTGTTCCTGTTGATCAAACAAAGCAAAATAAAATGCTGAACCCTGCTGATGATATCCGCTAATCATCGATAAACGTGCCTGCCAGCCAGCGAAGTCATAGTGGCTTTCATCACGCACCGGCTCCCAGGGCTTTAAGAACGCTCTGTTTTCAGTGTAATAATCTGCCAGTTGCCAGGCGTCACGCTCACAGACCAGTCGCACCAGCAAGCGATCGGTTGTCAGTCGTACCTGTGGTAAGTTATGACGATAGCTAAATATCACTTTATCCTGATCTCCGGACAGACGATTTCTGGGTATTGGTATTATATCTGCCACATGGCATGTTGTGAAAACACGCCTTTTTTCTGAACAAATATTCACCATCGATAAAGAATTAGCAGACTGTCAGGCAAGCGTTGATAACCATCTGTCTATAAGCACTGTTGCTGACTTTAGTCTTGTCAGATTTCTTGCTATCCTGTGTCGCGACGTTCATTTTACTTTCTGATCAGTCAGTTGGCGGCAATAAGATCCCAGCCCAATGCTCAATAACAGAAGTGATGAATAAGAGCCTGGCCCATCAGGCGTTATTGACACAGCCAGTCTGGACACGGACAGCGCGGAGAAACCGCAACGTACAGGTCGTACGTGAGGATTTCGCGCACTGTCCAGGGACAAAATGGCAAGTAAAATAGCCTAATGGGCCAGGCGCTAAAGCAGGTTATCCCGCGATTAACCCGTATTAAGAATGGCCCCCGGCTACTGTTTATCCAGACGCTGATTCATCGTCATTTAACCAGAATCCTGGCAGTGACGATGCCAGCATGCTTTTTTCCCTGGAGGGGAAATGTCTCACGTTGCACAAGCAAGGAACCTCGGTAAGTATTTTCTGTTAGTCGATAATATGCTGGTTGTTCTCGGTTTCTTTGTCGTTTTTCCACTTATTTCTATTCGTTTTGTCGATCAACTGGGCTGGGCGGCTCTGCTGGTGGGACTCGCCCTCGGCTTGCGTCAACTGGTGCAACAGGGATTAGGTATTTTTGGCGGTGCTATCGCCGATCGTCTGGGAGCTAAACCGATGATTGTCATCGGAATGCTGATGCGTGCAGGCGGATTTGGGTTGATGGCTGTCGCCCATGAACCCTGGATATTGTGGCTCTCCTGCATTTTATCCGGGCTTGGCGGCACGCTGTTCGATCCACCACGTGGCGCCCTGGTTGTCAAACTGGTGCGCCCGCATTTGCGTGGCCGTTTTTTTTCTCTGCTGATGATGCAGGACAGCGCTGGCGCGGTCATTGGCGCATTACTGGGGAGCTGGCTGCTGCAATATGACTTCCGCTTTGTTTGTATCGCCGGTGCGGTTCTGTTCCTCATTTGTGCGGCATTTAATGCCCGCTATCTGCCCGCGTGGAAACTGTCAACGGTGAAAACACCTGTCCGTGAAGGCCTGGGACGGGTGATGCGTGATAAACGCTTTGTTATCTATGTACTGAGCCTGACCGGCTATTATATGCTGGGTGTTCAGGTGATGCTGATGCTGCCGATTATGGTCAATGACATCGCAGGCTCGGTCACGGCAGTCAAATGGATGTATGCCATTGAGGCCGTTCTCTCACTCACGCTGCTGTATCCTATCGCCCTCTGGAGCGAACGACATTTTAGCCTCGAATCGCGCCTGATAACCGGGCTGTTAATCATGACATCCGCCATGTTTCCGATCGGGTTAACCCATCATTTACCTCCGTTATTCGCGCTCATCTGTCTCTTTTATTTTGGTTCGATCATCGCGGAACCCGCGAGGGAAACACTGGGGGCTTCACTGGCTGATCCACAGGCGCGTGGCAGTTATATCGGATTTAGCCGTCTGGGGCTGGCCTTTGGTGGCGCGATTGGCTATACCGGTGGTGGCTGGATCCTCGATGCGGGGAAAGCGCTCAACCAGCCCGAGTTACCGTGGTTGATCTTAGGAACTATCGGCCTGATGACGGCAGCCGCTTTATGGTGGCAATTTCACCAGCGCTCATTTCCTTCAGGCATTATAAAACCACATAGCTGATTTAAATCAAAATGATACTATTTTTTCAGCTTTCTCTTTTGCCAGCGCTGATCACTGGCAGAGGACATCGATTTATGTCAGGATAGCGCCCTGGCATACTCATCAGGTATCCGAATGAAAAAGATCCTTATCGCAGTCATACTGATTATCAATACGCTGTTAATCGGTTGTGATACTGCCATCCACTATGCTGTCAGTGAGCAGGCGATTAACGATGCGTTGCAAAAACGTCATCATTTCACAAAAGATATTCAGTTGCCCGGTCTCGCTGACGCCCATTTTGAACTCCATGATCTGACCAGTGCCATTGGCCGGGAAGCACCGGATAAAATCATTCTCAACGGTACCGCCAGCCTTGATCTGAAATCATTACTCGGGCGTCAGAGCACCACCCTCAACCTGAAGCTTCAGGCATTACCGGTTTTTGATAAAACCCGCGGTGCTATCTTTCTGCGGGATATGGAACTGATCGATATGACCCTTTCTTCGCGCAAACTGCATTCGGTGGGGCAAACACTGCTTCCCTATCTGAATCAATCGCTACGGAGCTATTTTAATCAGCATCCCGCCTATGTGTTGCGCGAAGATGCCAGTACCGGTGAAGCGCTGGCGAAAAAACTGGTCAAAAATATCGAAGTTAAACCTGGCGAGATTATTATTTCACTTCTTAATGAATAGCCAGGCGGTCAGCAAGGGCCGCCTGGCTATTCAGCAACCCATTGACATTGATGAGCAGGAATATCCTATGACCCCCTCCCCCGGCCTATTAACTCTCCGTCGCCCTGATGACTGGCATGTTCACCTGCGCGATGACGAAATCCTGAAAGCCGTCGTCCCCTGTACCAGTGAATGCTATGGCCGGGCGATGGTGATGCCAAATCTGCTGTCACCGATTACCACCATTGATGCAGCCATTCGCTATCGCCAGCGTATTGTTGACGCGGTGCCTGCCGGGCATGATTTTACCCCGCTGATGACCTGCTATCTGACCGATACCCTTGATGCTGACGAACTGAAACGTGGCTTTCTTGCGGGCGTTTTTACCGCCGCAAAACTCTATCCGGCTAACGCAACAACCCACTCCCGCCACGGGGTGACAAGTATTGATACCATTATGCCCCTGCTGTCCGGCATGGAACAATGGGGAATGCCACTGCTGATCCACGGCGAAGTGACCGATGCCGACGTGGATATTTTCGATCGTGAAGCGCGTTTTATTGACACCGTCCTTGACCCATTGCGCCAGCGTTTACCCGGTCTGAAAATTGTGCTGGAGCACATTACCACGCGGGAAGCCGCCGAATATGTTCGCGCCAGTAATGAATTGCTGGCAGCCACCATCACCCCTCAGCATTTGATGTTTAACCGTAACCATCTGCTGGCCGGGGGAGTTCGGCCACATTTTTACTGTCTGCCGATCCTGAAACGTCATGCTCATCAGCGTGCACTGCGTGAACTGGTGGCCAGTGGTTTTACTCGCGTCTTCTCCGGAACAGATTCCGCCCCCCATCTCCGCCATCATAAAGAGAGCGCTTGTGGATGTGCCGGGTGTTTTAACGCCCCCAGCGCACTGGGATGTTATGCCACGGTATTTGAACAGATGAATGCCCTGCAACACCTTGAAGCGTTCTGTTCCTGTAATGGGCCACGTTTCTATGGATTACCGCTAAATGAGAGCTATATCGAACTGGTACGCGAAACGTATCGCGTACCAGACTGCATCGTCCTGGCGGACGATACGCTGATCCCTTTTCTTGCTGGTGAAACCCTTCCCTGGACGGTAAAAAAACGGGTCTCCTGATGCTCGTCTACGGGCGCAGGCTGTTTGTTGATCAAGCGCACCAAACAATCGTAACCTACTCACCAGTACGATTGACTGATAAACCAGACTGATACAACCAGGACAGATTATGCACTACGATCTCATCATCATTGGCAGTGGCTCCATCGGTGCCGCTACGGGTTATTACGCACGCCAGGCCGGACTTAATGTGCTGATGACTGACGCTCATCAGCCACCCCATCAACAGGGCAGCCATCATGGCACTACTCGCCTGATGCGCCATGCTTATGGTGAGGGGGCAAAATATGTCCCGTTGGCCCTGCGTGCACAGGCATTGTGGGATCAACTCACCGCCGCCAGCGGAGAAGCGCTCTTTGAGCGTACCGGGGTGATTAACCTCGGGCCAGCAGACTCCGCCTTTCTGGCTAATGCCACGCGCAGTGCCCGTCAGTTTGAGCTTACTGTTGAAGAACTGAGCGCTTCAGCGATAATGACTCGCTGGCCACAAATTCAGCTGCCCGATGATTACCGTGGCTTATTCGAACCTGACGCCGGGGTATTGTATAGCGAAAAGGCAATCGCCAGCTGGATACGTCTCGCCCGTGAGGCAGGCTGCGCTCAGCTGTTTAACTGCCCGGTGACCGCCATTCATCACCACCCAAATGGGGTGACGATTGACACCGCAGATGGCAGCTTTGAGGGTAAAAAACTAGTGATCAGTGCCGGAACCTGGATTACCCGCTTACTTCCGTGGCTGCCGGTTCAGCCGGTGCGGAAAATCTTTGCCTGGTTCCAGGCGGATGGTCGTTATAGCAGTAAAAATCACTTTCCCGCCTTTACCGGAGAGCTGCCCGATGGTGATCAATTCTACGGTTTCCCGGCGCAGGACAATGAGCTGAAAATTGGCAAACATAACGGCGGTCAGCCGATCTCAACCCCCGAAGAGCGTACCGCTTTCGGCACGGTAGCCACAGACGGTTCCGAATCCTTCCGTTTTCTGCGCAATGTATTACCCGGCATTGGTGGCTGTCTGCACGGCTCATCCTGTACCTACGATAATACGGCCGATGGGGACTTTATTATTGATACGCTTCCCGAATTTCCGCAGACATTGTTAATCAGTGGATTAAGCGGTCATGGGTTTAAATTTGCGCCCGTACTCGGTGAAATCGCCACGCAATTTGCTCTCGGAGAGCAGCCCGCATTCGATCTGACCCCGTTCTCGCTAACACGGTTTCAGCAATAGCGATATCACAAAAACGCGGCGCTGTTTCACGCTAATCACCTGCGACAGCATGCCGCTTTTTGGCGACCAGAAAAAAAAATGCGATAATAAAGAAATACCTCCCGATGGCTGGCAAAACGTGCCATCGGGGTGACAAACCTCACCAGTCATCAAAAAAACGGATGGATAACGGAGATTCGTTATTGAATGAAACAGATATTAAGATGAGCCAGCTACCGAAATTTTCTGCCGCTTTATTACACCCGCGTTACTGGCCACTCTGGTCAGGTATTGGTCTGCTGTGGCTGGTTGTACAGCTTCCCTATCCCTTGATATACCGCCTTGGCAAAACCCTTGGCCGTCTGGCGATGTATTTTATGAAACGACGGGCGCAAATTGCTTACCGCAATCTGGCACTCTGTTTCCCTGATAAAAGTGCGCAACAGCGCCACCAGCTGGTTGTCGACAACTTTGAGTCGGTCGGTATGGGATTAATGGAAACCGGGATGGCCTGGTTCTGGTCAGACCGGCGTATTATGCGCTGGTCGGAAACGATCGGTATTGAGCATGTCAAAGCGATACAGGCGCAGCAGCGTGGCATCGTCGTTATCGGTATTCACTTCCTGACACTGGAGCTGGGCGCGCGCATATTTGGCGTCAGCACACCGGGTATTGGTGTCTACCGGCCAAACGATAACCCGCTGATTGACTGGCTACAGACCTGGGGGCGTCTGCGTTCCAATAAAGATATGCTGGATCGTAAGGATCTGAAGGGCATGGTGCGAGCGCTGAAAAAAGGAGAACTGCTGTGGTATGCCCCGGATCATGACTATGGCCCCACCTCCAGTGTATTTGTGCCCTTTTTCGCTGTCGATCAGGCCGCAACCACTTCAGGTAGCTGGATGCTGGCCAGAATGTCGAACGCCTGCTTTGTGCCTTTCGTACCACGCAGAAAGCCCGATGGCAAAGGGTATGAACTCATCATTCTGCCCGCGGAGTGTCAGCCACCGCTGGAGGATGCCGAAACCACCGCGGCCTGGATGAACAAAATCGTCGAGCAATGTATTCTGATGGCACCAGAACAATATATGTGGCTCCACCGCCGTTTTAAAACACGCCCTGCGGGTGTACCTTCCCGTTATTAAGTCAGGGCTGGAATACTTTTCCCGGACTGAGATTAACGCGACCTTTTGATTGCGGGGAGCTTCTCCCTGGCACATAATTAACAGGCGCATTTTTTATCAGTCGGCCAGGATACCCGGATTTTATGTCACCTGCAAATAGTGCTATCAACTGGAAACGCAACCTCGCTGTCGCATGGCTGGGTTGTTTCTTGACGGGATCTGCATTTAGCCTGGTCATGCCTTTTCTTCCGCTCTATGTCGAACAACTCGGGATAACCGATCATCGTGCGCTGAATATCTGGTCAGGATGCGTTTTCAGTATCACCTTTCTGTTTTCCGCTATTGCCTCCCCTTTCTGGGGGAGTCTGGCTGACCGTAAAGGGCGTAAGATTATGCTGTTACGTTCCGCGCTCGGCATGGCGCTGGTGATGCTGTTAACCGGCATGGCGCAAAATATCTGGCAATTTCTGATCCTGCGCGCACTGCTGGGACTATTAGGTGGCTTTGTGCCGAATGCCAATGCGCTGATTGCGACCCAAATCCCGCGCCAGAAAAGTGGCTGGGCGCTGGGAACGTTATCAACCGGGGTGGTGAGCGGAACACTGCTAGGCCCTCTGGCTGGCGGGTTTCTCGCCGATCACTGGGGCTTACGCCTCGTTTTCTTTCTCACCGCATCCGTATTGCTGGTCTGTTTTTTTCTGACCCTCTTTTTTATCCGCGAACAATTCGTCCCGGTCACTAAAAAAGAGATGCGCAGTGCCAGAGAGGTTTTTTCTTCACTGAAAAACCCCCGCCTGGTGTTTAGCTTATTCATCACCACCATGATTATTCAGGTTGCGACCGGATCGATTGCGCCAATTCTGACGTTATATGTCAGGGAACTGGTAAACCATACCGGCGATATTGCCTTTATTTGTGGCGTTATCGCTTCTGTACCGGGTATTGCCGCGCTGATCAGTACGCCACGTCTTGGTAAGCTGGGGGATCGCATCGGGCCGGAAAAAGTCCTGATCACCACGCTGATTATTTCAGTGCTGCTTTTAATTCCCATGTCGCTGGTCAACACTCCCTTACAACTTGCGGTTTTGCGTTTTCTGCTCGGCGCTGCCGACGGTGCCCTGATCCCCGCGGTTCAGACACTGCTGGTATATAACTCAACCAATCAGGTTGCTGGCCGTATTTTCAGCTATAACCAATCATTTCGTGATATCGGCAACGTCACCGGGCCATTGATAGGCTCCGCAGTTTCTGCAACTTACGGATTTCGCGCAGTCTTTCTGGTCACGGCTGGCGTAGTATTCTTCAATGCTATCTATTCTGCCCGCCATTTGTGGCGTCGAAGACAATAAAATATGGTAAAAGATGATGATGTCCTGAAGTTCTTTCAGAAAGAACTGCCTTTAGTGACCTCTTTACTCTTAAAGAAAATTCCGCTCACGCCAGACACGATCCTGCAGGAATATGCTGAGGTTGAAGATCTTGCCCATGCGATAAATAAATATGCTGAAGCATTTAATATTGATATCTCGCCATTAAATATTGAAAATTATTTACCGTGGTCAATTCCATGGTTTTTCCGAAAGTGGTTTATCCGCACACCCGTCCGGCAGAATAAAAAACCATTAACCATTCGAATGTTCGCCGATGCGGCAAAGGCTGGGCGCTGGCTTTATCGTTGACTGTCATATTTACTTGTAAGGGTCAGTTTGGATATCGAAAATTATTGCACATTAAGGTCGTTTTTTTACCACTGAGATGTGAGAAAACCGCTCTCTGAGCGGGTTCTCGTATCTTGATGATCAATGCTGAGAACACCTCTCAAGCGATCTCAGGAAGATCCTTCTGGACCCTTAATCGTAATAGTGTAGGTTTTATCAAAGTGCCCTCCCGTCGCTACATTAGTACCAAACAATCCGCCAGATACTCGTACGTTAACAACTGCGGGTTTAATCGGTATACCCTGAACCCTGACGCAATTATGGGCTGGGGAATCATTACAATATTTTAAAATTAATCCTGTATCAGGTGGGCTTATTTCACCAACAAATTTTTCTTTTCCGTTAGAATCCAAAGAAAATACTGCACCACCGTTTATATTTATTTCACTGGAATATGGCATTCCGACTATGGCATTGTTAAGAACATTACCGTCAGGAGTGACATCAGCATGTAAAGTACACGCTGATAATGCAAATGAAACAAAAACAACAGAAAATATCTTCATGGCTATTTTAATGGTTTGAAAACCACCCCCCCGAAGAATCTTTTGATAAAAAACGGTAAATCTTTTTTCTTTTTTACCCAGTTGACTGACTTCCCCCAGGGGAATAATTTTAGATTAACATATCCATTATCATCCTGCGTTACACAACTATCCCATACAACCCAGTGTGTAGGTAATGTTGTGTTATTCGAGCTACCTTCAAGAAGTCCATCATTTATTAATGTGACGACTGTATAGCCTTGATCTATATATTTATTGAAATCCCTAATTCCCTGGGCACCTGCCTGAGTAATTCCCGCGTTACTGAATACCTTTTCATAGCCTGCTTTTTCAAACCATTCAGTTAGTGTTCGCCACATAGTGATACCGGCGACAGGGGAATCAAGTGTATCAAAACTAAAGATTGCATTCTCCGAATCTCTGAGTCCTGCCAGAGTCATCCAGTCAAGACCCGATATATCATCATAGAAATAACCCACAGGATGTCTACATCCCTCTCCGGGGGCTATCTTAAGCTCACCGATTTTAGTTTTCCCGTACCGCCACAGCTCCCTTGCTGCCTGAGCATACACATCAGGACGATCTTTTTGAAGGCAATAAAAAAACGCAGCAGGACCGCATACACTGGCACTGGCCTGATATGGATAAGACTGGTGATAAAATCTGTCATTTATATCAGACTCAATTTTATTTTTTTCAAACGGATCTTGTGGCGTTCCGATAGGATACTCTTTCGCAATAAATGGCCGCTCCGGAACAGTAATTCTAATGTGCTTTGTTTCTCCCCCCTGACTCTCCGGTTTCATTGTCCCTTTTGACTCAAAGTAACAGGGGTTCTCCCGCTTCACAGGAGACCAGGCTTTGCCTGACGCAAATTCTTCTAGTGTATACATTTTAGTGAACGGAACGGGCGTAACACAATGCGTATGCAACATGGTTTTTCGGTAAAGTTTCATTTCCATAATATAAATAGTCGAGAGTGACTCATTTATATTTCCGGTCATGTGACTTTGTGTTTCATAACTGCTCAGAAACGACTGTTGCTTCACATCAATCAGTGGATATTTATTCCTTTCTGAGTCCATGCGGTAAATACACAGATCATACCGGAGGGAATCCGCTGGAACATTTGATTTAATACGGGTACTGAGGTGGTAAACAGCCATAAGTTAATCCATTAATATATGCAGGTTAATATTTTCAGCAGATTCGGCATAATGCCATCCGGTAACCCCGTATTCATCGGTAATACCAGCTTCAGCACGTCCGTCCGGGAACATCAGAGTGTAGCGGCAACCAGCCATTAGCTGGCCATCGTCACCAGCGCACTGAAAGCGAATACAGTTCCGGGCGCTGGCATCCTGTGCCTGCTGCGCCGGGACAGGCGACTGACTGGTATTGCGGGAGGTCAGAGAGCCAGTACCTGTGCTGGTAGACTGTGTGGCTGAACCGTAAACATAGTGATCGGGGCAACGGCACAGCACTTTGTCACCTGTGGCAGCATATGCTTTGCCTTCTTCTGCCCAGTCCTGTGCAGAGGCAAGGATTTCAAAATAGCCATTACATTTGCTGCATGAGGCTTTATCGCCGGTTCGGGCTATCGCTTTATTCCCTTCAAACCAGGATGCCGTTACCGAAATAATTTCACCGTAACTTGTTTTGTCGCCAAGGCAGGCCAGTGCTCTTGCCATCATTAATCCCTCAATATATAAGCATATAAGCGGTTATACTCACCAGCATCATACAACAATCACAACTTAATCAAAATCACTCGCTTCTGATTGCCGGTACAGTGCCTGAATGCGGCATATCCGGGAGGGCCTGTACCCTGTCGCGTCTGCCGTTTCACGAATGCTTAGTTTCTTGACCTGGCGGTAGTACAGGACTTTCTGATGTCGCTCCTGATCGGCCTGTTTACCCCAGTATTTCCCCAGTGTATGTGACCGTTCAATTCCCTGCTTCTGGCGCTGGCGGCATTCTGAGGGCAGATGGACAGAATTAGCTCAGGCCGCTATGCAGGGCAGATTAACCCGAAATATGGGCAAGAGCCTGGACGTCAGTTTTATACCCATATTTCGGATCAATACAGCCCATTTTACACCTGCATAATAAGTCGGGTCAGGGATTCAACCCCTGTTCTCGATGGCTTGCTGTAAGGAGAAGCCCGTAACGCGCTGACGCGCGCGGTATTCCTGCACCATCTGGGTGAAATCAGGGATCGTAAACCGGAACATCAGAGCTACCGCGCCAGTGGACTGACGCTGCTGACGGCAGCTATCTCGCTGTGGAATACCGTATATATGGAAAGAGCGGTCGATGCCCTGAAGCGCAAAGGGATGAAGATCAACGAGCAACTGCTATCGTATTTGTCCTCGCCAGGCTGGGAACACATCAATCTTACAGGCGATTATATCTGGAAAAGCAATCGAATACCGGCTTCCGGTAAGTTTCGTCGGCTGCGGCCAGCTAAAGCAGGGAGGTTAAAAAACGACCTTAACGTACAATAATTTTCGATATCCAAACTGATCCCCTTGTACTTGTTTTCGCCGGGTATCCCGTATTGCTACCGTGGCAGAAGATATACGGGAGCATGCCTTCGCATACTCCCGTTTTATTATTTTGTTTTCAACACCAGTGCCTGTGGATTAAGCACTAATTGCTGATATGCCGTCACCCATGCCGCATATTGCTCAGGGGCCGCCCAGACCCGATAGTGCAACCGTGACATTGTGGCAGGGTCACTTAACAGCAGCAGACAATGTTCGCGATCCAGTTTTTCCGGTTTTTCGCTCAGTGCCTGTTCTATATGGCGTTCACGGGTTATTTCCAGCGCTTCACTCTGACCATGACGCGCAGTCGCCATCGCTGTCGCTAGCGCATTAAATGAGGGATTAAAGATGGCATGCATAAAGCCATTATCCAGCGCTCGCTGATGATTCACCACCAGATACTTATCGGTATCCTGCAAGACCGGTGGTGGCGAATACTCTTCCGGGATCAGAAAGAGTTTACAACGTAAAGCACGCAATCCCAGGGTTGCCCGACTGGAAATCACCGACACAAAGGGGGATAGAATCAGTGAGAACACAATTGGTGCCAGCCAGAATAAAAAGCGCAAATCCAGCCATGCCATACCTGTCGCCCATACCAGCCCCAGTAATAACTGAGAACCATGCCGTTTAAACGCTTCACGCCACGGTGTCGAATCATCATCACGTTGTGGGGAATTCCATACCACTTTCCAGCCCATGAAGGCACTGGCCACAAATACGGTATGAAACATCATCCGCACCGGTGCCAGCAACACCGAGAATAACACTTCGAGTAACAAAGAAAGCGTCACGCGGAAAAAGCCACCATAGGCTTTTGGACCTTTGCACCATACCAGAATGATGCTCAGTAATTTGGGCAAAAACAGCAGCACCATTGTCGATGCGAACAGTGCGATCGCCAGTTCCGGACGCCACTGTGGCCATACGGGGAATAACTGTCGCGGTTGTAAAAAGTATTGTGGTTCGGTCAATACGTGTACGATCTGTAATGCCGTCGATAACGCAAGGAACATAAACCACAGCGGTGCCGACAGGTAAGACATCACCCCGGTCAGAAATACCGCCCGATGTACCGGATGCATACCTTTTACCAGGAACAAGCGGAAGTTCATCAGGTTGCCATGACACCAGCGACGATCGCGTTTCAGTTCATCCAGCAAATTCGGCGGCAGTTCTTCATAGGAGCCAGGCAGATCATAGGCAATCCATACTCCCCATCCGGCACGCCGCATTAATGCCGCCTCGACGAAGTCATGAGACAGAATAGACCCGGCAAAAGAGCCCTCTCCCGGCAAAGGCGCCAGGGCGCAGTGCTCAATAAACGGTTTCACCCGGATAATCGCATTGTGTCCCCAGTAATGGGATTCGCCAAGCTGCCAGAAATGTAAACCAGCCGTGAATAACGGCCCGTAGACACGCGTCGCAAACTGCTGACAGCGCGCATAGAGCGTATCCATCCCCGCCGCGCGCGGTGAGGACTGGATAATTCCGGCATTCGGATTGGCCTCCATCAGACGCACTAACTGCGTCAGACATTCCCCGGTCATGACCGAATCGGCATCCAGCACAACCATATAACTATACTGGCTACCCCAGCGACGGCAGAAGTCATCAATATTACCGCTTTTCCGTTTTACCCGACGGCGGCGGCGGCGATAAAAAATCCGCCCTTCGCCCTGCACTTCAGCAATCAGTTCCATCCAGGCCTTCTGCTCAGAAACGCAGATATCGGGATCATAACTGTCACTGAGGATATAGACATCAAAATGCTGTTGCTGACCGGTGGCTTTTATCGACTCCCAGGTCGCACGCAGCCCGGCAAACACTCGATCAACATCTTCATTACAGATAGGCATGATCAGCGCAGTGCGATGCTCAGGATTCAGTGGCTCATTACCGACAACAGAAGAGGAGATACTGTATTTATCACGTCCGATCAGCAGTTGCAGAAATCCCATCAATGCCGTCCAGAACCCAGCTGAAATCCAGAAAAACAGGATGGCGAACAGCACCAGAATGCCGGATTGCAGCACATACGGCAGCAATTGCATAAAGGAGATCCACAGATCCTGACCGGCCATATCCAGCGGGTTAATCAACGCCCATCCCTGATAAGGCAGAACGGTTTTCATATACCAGGTGGCAACCACGGTTTGTGACAGCGTCAGCAACAACAGGATATAGCGCCGAATTGTCCCCACCGTGCGCCATTTTTGCTCAATCGCCCGCTCTTCTTTGGTCAGACGAGAAAGATAACGCGGCGTGACGTCACGTCCACGCAATCGATCCCAGAAGCGACCAAATGGGTTGGTTCGCCACGGATCAGGGGACATCGGAAAACGTTTCACTTTTGGTGTCGCGCGAAGCTGGGTACGATCTTCCGCATCTTCTGTTAACTGGTTGCCTGCCAGCGAGTCTGGCCAGCTATGTTCCAGCCGTGATCGGACAGAACCCAACGGTGAGTCATCATCACGCAGATAAACACGATGTTCAGCATCCAGCGCCTGATGCACGGCCTGCAGACTGGTATCAGGAAGCGCGGCCTTTTCAGCGTCTGACAGCGGCAGCGCTTTAATATACTTGATTGTATTATTCATTGGCAGGTAGCTGATAGCTCCATGTTTCACTCAATGTCTGATCAGCGTTGACCAGTGCCGCCCGCATTTCAGTGGTTTTCTTCGGATCTTTCACTTTGACACGCAGAATCATACGCCATCCTTTCACCGCAGGATTATAACGAACGACATTTTCAATAATATCGGCATTATCATTACTGCTGACCTGTGCCGTTATCGGGGTATCAGCAGGCAGTTTTTTCATTTCAGCGCCGGTGAAGTCGACAATAAAGGCTACCGTACCATCCGGCTGACGGGTCAGATTGGATTGTTTTACGTCACCGACAGCACGGCGGGTTTGTAAAACATAGGCGTTATCTGGCGCATGCAGTTTATCTTCATCACGACTGAAAACAATCGAGTACTGAAACTCCATCTCTTTTCCTGGTTCCGGTAATTGATCCGGTATCCAGTAAGTTACGATATTATCATTGGTTTCATCGTTGGTCGGAATTTCAACCAGTTCGATTTTCCCTTTACCCCAGTCACCTTTCGGTGTTATCCACGCCCCCGGACGCAGGTCATAACGATCATCAAGATCTTCAAAGCGGGAGAATTGTCGTCCGCGTTGCAGCAGGCCAAATCCTTTAGGATTTTCCATGGTATAGCTGCTGACCGCCAGACGTTTTGGATTATTCAGCGGACGCCAGATCCATTCATCATTACCGGCCAGTATCGCCAGGCCATCAGAGTCATGCAGCTCTGGTCGATAATTGAGTGTCGGTGAAGGTTGGTTGGAACCGAACAGGAACATACTGGTTAATGGCGCGATACTCAGTTTGCCGACTTTATCGCGTAAATACACTTTTGACTGAACATCAACCGTGGTATTACGACCCGGCATAACCACAAAACGGTATGCCCCTGTCGCACGAGGCGAATCCAGTAACGCATAAATAGTCAAACGCTTATCCAGCGGTTTGGGACGTTCAATCCAGTATTCACGAAAACGCGGGAACTCTTCCCCGGAAGGCAAGGCGGTATCAATGGCCAGCCCACGCGCAGATAAGCCATAAACCTGTCCCATGCCGATAACACGGAAGTAACTGGCACCCAGCATACTGACGATTTCGTCTCTTTTTTCTTTGTTATTGATCGGATACAGGATCTTGAATCCAGCAAAACCGAGGTTTTTTACCGTATTTTTATCAAACTTAACGTTGCCAAAATCAAAATAATCCGGGCTATATTTGATTTTTCGGACACTACTGGCCGTCACTTCGTTGATCGTGACAGGGGTATCGAAGTACATCCCCTGATGATAAAACTCAAGCCTGAACGGGATTTTTTGATTGTTCCAGTAGGCTTTATCGTGATTAAACTGAATTTGCTGGTATTCCGCATACTTCATATCACGAAAAACGGAGGGTAGGTTACTCTTCGGCGCTTCATAACTTTTTCCGGCTAACGTCCTGGCCTCTTTTGCAACATCATCAATACTGAACGCCCATGCCGATGGAGTGCACAGGGACAACATCACGACTGCGCTTAGCCAGCGCAGCTGGATCATCTGTGATTTTATTTTCATATAAGTAAGCACTTCCCCCCTTTATGTGCTTAAGTCGATCCGCGCTATTTTAATGGCAATCCAGGTAATCCGACAACATAAACCCTGCGTTATTAATGCTATCAATACTGACCAGCGCAAAGTAACACTTGTACATACATTTTGCGTATTTATCCTGGAGACAGGCCATTAGCATTAATGTAAATTGATTGACAAAGTAAATATTATTGCCTCTGTAATAAGGCAAGTTCATTAAATTTTAATGCCACTTCTATTGTATGAAAAATACGCCACCACAACGTGAATATTTCCTGGATAGCATCCGGGCATGGCTGATGCTGCTGGGTATCCCGTTTCACCTGTCACTGATCTATTCCACCCACCACTGGCATGTCAATAGTGCCGTGCCTTCGTGGGGTCTGACCCTGTTTAACGACTTCATCCATGCTTTTCGTATGCAGGTATTCTTTGTCATTTCGGGTTACTTTTCTTACATGCTGTTCCTGCGTTATCCGCTCAGGAAATGGTGGACTATCCGTATTGAACGTGTCGCCATTCCGATGCTGACCGCTATCCCACTGCTGACAGTACCACAGTTTATCATGCTGCAATATACCCGTGGTAAAGCGGCTCGCTGGCATACCCTTTCTGGCTATGATCACTTCAATATTCTGTCATGGGAATTAATTTCACATCTGTGGTTTTTACTGGTGCTGGTATTGCTGACATCATTGGCTGTCGTGTTATTCAGATGGCTAAACCACCGTCGCAGCAGAAATTTATCGCCACTTAGTGACACCGTCACGCTGAGTAAAATCAGTTTACTCTTTCTGCTACTGGGTGTGCTGTATGCCCTGTTTCGTCGGACGCTGTTCATCTTATATGCGCCCGTTCTCAGCAATGGGCTATTTCATTTCATGGTTATGCAGACACTGTTTTATCTGCCTTTCTTCCTGCTTGGTGCACAAATATTTATCAATCCGCGCCTTAAGAAACGGTTTACCACCCCATCACCGGGATGCTTCCTCGGCGCTGTACTGGGCTTTATTGCCTACCGTCTGAATCAACACTATGGTTCTGGCAGCGAATGGCTATACGAAATGGATGCGATTATCACCATGGTACTGGGCGTCTGGATGGTCAATGTGGTATTTTCGCTGGGTTATCGACTGCTTGATTTTCAGTCAATTCGCGTCACGTATTTTGTTAACGCATCGCTGTTTATTTATCTGGTGCATCATCCACTGACTCTGCTGTATGGCGTGTGGATCGCGCCGATGATTCAATCCAACGGCGCAGGTTTTATCGCTGGCCTGGTCTTCGTTATGGGTATCGCACTGATGTTGTATGAAGCGCATTTGCGGCTCCCGCTATTACGCTTTCTCTTTTCAGGAAAATATCCAGCCGCCGGAGTAAAATCTTCCTTACTACCTGCGGCTACTCCTTTCCCGGTACACGGCTCTTCCGACTGAGATCGCTCCTTTGCCAGGTGCCGCGACTTCTGCGGCACCGGTTAATTATGATTGCGTACTTTCCTGCAATTCATCCCACATTGCCGAAATCGCTTCGCGGGTTAAAGGAGCCATCGCGCGCCAGAACGGTGTCACCGCATGGGCTTCGACTTTTCCGAGGAATGTGGCATACCAGGGCATAATGTAGCGGGCAAACAGCGTTTCGAGAATGGCATTTTCATCTTCATTGATTGCGCGATGATCCTCCAGCCAGGAGGCAGCCAGCAACAATGCGCCAATATGATCGGCCTTACCTTCTTCACAAGGCACGCCATGCTGAGACAAAAAGTGGCGGACATCTGGCTCATTCAGCGCTTCACTCCAGCACCCACCTTGTGGAGAAACAGAGCATGCTTCCCCCACAAACAGGGCGTTATAGTCTGCGGTCAGTGCGGGTATTGCACAATTTTTTTGTAACCGTTTTAGCAGTTTATCCTGCTCCAGCGGCCAGCTTGCGGCGAGTTTGCCTTCACGGATCACATCAAATAGCGGTATTAACAGCGGGTCCTGTGGCGAACGATAGAACAATGAGCCAAGCACCCGGCAAAGCATGGAAAATTCATTCATTTTTTCTTTCCTGTGATTAAACTAAACGCCTGGCCCAGCAGGCATTATTGGCACAAGGACAGTGCGGAGAAACCGCAGCGTACAGGTTTTCGAGCACTACCCAGGGACAAAATGGCAAGTAAAATAGCCTGATAAGCCAGGCGCTAAAGATCAGCAAATTCCGGAATAGCTGGCATGCCACGAGCGATTAAAAAGTCGAGTAAACGACGTGGTGATACATTCAGGATCCGATCTTCAGGGAAGTTAACATCATCAAGAATTTTACGACACGCCGTGAATTCTCCCAGGGTAAATGCAGTATGGGAATCGGAGCCTAATGCCACCCATCCTCCGGCGTCACGTACTGCGGCGGCAATCTCCCGGCAATTATGTTCACTGCCTGCACGCGAAGAAACAAAAGAGGAGTTATTGATTTCCAGCGCCACCTGATATTGCGCGGCCGCTTTTGCCACCTCCGGGATATCGATGGGAAACTTCGGATTACCGGGATGGCTAATAATATGCACCGCCCCCCTCGCCATTGTGGCAATCATCGCCTCAGTATGAACCGCTTTATTTTGTGGCGCAAAAACCGGCTCATGGAACCCGGCAAGCAATAAATCCAGTGAAGATAACATCGCGTCAGAACAGTCGATTTCCCCGTGGACATTTTTAATGTTGGCTTCAATGCCACGTAAAATAGCGATACCATCTACCCGTCTCGGCCAGATACGCATATTGACAAAATGCCAGTAATGCGGCGCATCGGCCATCTCGGGTCCATGATCCGTAATAGCGAACAGTTTTATCCCCTTAAGCTTTGCTTGCGCAATATAATCATGCAGGGTGCTGTAAGCATGGGTACTGGCGACAGTATGCATATGCAGGTCAACAGGATACATCACATTTTCCTCCTCTGTTTGCGGCAAGGATAGCAGGAATTCGCGTCGGTGATTAACAAAATAGTGCGCCATCCCGCCACTATGCGCGCCGATGCCAGCGGGATGTACGCCAGCATCAGCGTTATCATCAGTAAACAGCGGGATAATCGTATATTTAAGCTGCAAATTGCCTGAAGTTTGGCTAAATACGCTTTTTTTTGCAAAAGTTTATTGACGAATGATCGAGATTTTCCTACATTAGCGCCCGTTCCCGCTAGCATCGGGGATGACAATATGGTGAGGTGTCCGAGTGGCTGAAGGAGCACGCCTGGAAAGTGTGTATACGGCAACGTATCGGGGGTTCGAATCCCCCCCTCACCGCCATATTACGAGCGCATGTTATTAATTAACATGCGCTTTTTCTTTTATCCGTTTCTTCGATATACCCTTACCGTCTGGCTTATTCTGGCTCAGTTAAGCAGGCAACGGACAACTCACATCCCTTTCATCTCGCTGCCAGTGTCGTCCCTCCTGTTTTTAGTTCCACCGCCAGTCAGGATCTCCAGCCCACTTTTCCTTTGCGGTATAGCGCTATGCGGGCGCTTTTCGTTATTCTCCGTGCACCAGTTGATCCCCACCTCCGAAAGAATGTGCTGGATAAACTGCAAATCCGTTCCCGCCACCGGGTACGTGTACGCTGTGGTTTCTCCGCACTGTCCGTATCCAAACTGGCTGCGTCAATAACCAAGTGGTATAGACTCTTAATCGTGTAAAAACAAAAATTCGGCTAATTCGTTTGATATATGATTGCATTGTAAATATTTTTTCTTCCCTTCATTCGACAGAGAAACCCAAAAAGGAGACCAGTAGACATCCCACCAGAATTCCATTCCTCCCTGCAAACTACCGATTGTTTCAAAATCACAACACGGAAAAACATCATTTGGAGTCGGGGATTAAAGGCCTTCTTCGCACAGCGCTTTAATAAAATGATTGTTGTTTGTTATTATATCGATTACTGTCTGATGAAACTCTTCAAATCTATAGTAATGTAACGTTTTTTCATTATTTAGCAGGCATTCTTTTTCTTTTGTTATTTTCTTTTGAAAATGAGACTCAATCATTTTTTCTAATGTTATTATATTATCAGGTTTAATCATGAATCTTGCTGAATAGGCATATATATCACTTTTTTCGGTCATGTATTCAACGTGTTTATCATGTTGTATAATCACTCTTTTTAACAGGTGCGCCAGATGGCTAAAATTGATGTAACATGCCCGTTTTGTCAACAAACTGAACCCGTTAAAAAGCATGGCGTGGGTAAGTCCGGATTTCAGCGCTATCGTTGTCAGTCATGCTGTCGTACTTTCCAGACCGATTATGCTTATCGTGCCTGCCGCCCCGGCATGAAAGAACAAATTGTTGACCTTGCTATGAATAATGCCGGTATCCGTGATACCGCACGGACTCTACATATCAGCATCAATGCCGTTGTCCGCACTTTAAAAAACCCGCGCCACGATGTGTAACCACATTGCCGCTGGATAATCAGCAAATCCAGCTTATCTGTGAAGTGGATGAGATGTGGTCTTTTGCTGGCAGTAAAAAGCAGCAACGCTGGCTGTGGTATGCGTGGGAGCCTCGTCTCAAACGTATTATTGCGCCTACTTTTGGGCGCAGGAGCAAAAAGACACTGCGCAGGTTACTGAGATTACTGTCAGGTTTTCATGTCGCCTTCTGGTGTACCGATAACTTCAGCGCATATGACATACTGCCGGATAAAAAACATATCAGGGGTAAGCTTTACACGCAGCGGATTGAACGGGAAAACCTGAATCTGCGTAACCGCTTAAAGCGACTGAATCGTAAGACCCTGGGGTACTCAAAATCTGTTGAGATGCATGACAGGATCATCGGCACTTTTATTGAGCGCAAATATTATGTTTGAGACAAAATAAACACATTGAATACATCACCGGAAGGTCACGGCCTTCGGGCCTCTCCGGCGTCCAGGTAATTAGCGGGCCGTCGATACCATGAGCCGGTGTGAACTCATAGCGGTTATTTTCACTATTCCACACCATGTTTGCCGTGCGCACACCTTCATACGGCGTCCCTTCACCGGTATGGACGCCATAGACCCGCATATTGCCCTGCTCATCCTGTCGCCAGAAGAATCTTACCCGGGTTGTCGCTTTTGCTCCGGTAAGGGCTTTCTGTCTCAGTTCGGCTTTGTTGAATAATAGTGAACCATGCTGTTTTATCACACCTGTTTTGGTCATAAATGCTGGTCTCTACTGCGAGAAGCTTCCGACCCTGACCTTAACCTTCTGATTTTACGTTGAGGAAGACCGATGTTTTTGTAGGCACGCAGCATAATATCTATTTATTCAACAAAGCCTCTCAGTTCTTCTTCGTACCAGAATTCATCCCGTCCGGGAACCCTGTCACTCCCTTCACCCGCAGACGGAATGTAATTCGATTTATTTAACAAGCCCCTTTTAAATCCGAACATCCTTTCCTCGCCTGAAATTGCAGGTGTTTTTAAAATCTTATTCTCTCTGACTATCTTTGAAAAGTGGAAGCCCCTGGGATTTTCTCCATCTTATTATTTCGTTGATTACTCCATCAGGGCTATCTTCACGGTCATCCGGCGGATAGAATAGTAATCCATTGCCTTCAGGATGCTTTACAATTAGGTCAAAGTGTGCAACTAATTTATCTATGTATTGTTGTCGCTCTTTACCTTTTAATTTTTTAGGGTTTGTGAAAAATTCATTTAGGAACGATCTAAATTCATCTTCTGTGTATTCCTCAAGTTTTGACTTAAGCTCCATAAATCACCTATCTTTCTTTGAGTGTAAACTAATATGATTTCTAACGGTGTATATGCGCATGTTTTCAAAGTCATAAACAGCACCACCATCAATAATACGTTTTATATGGTGTATTTCAAATCTTTTCCTGCCACCAACTTGCTCTGGCACTATGCTGAAAGGAGCATTACCTTCTCTTATTTCCATTTGGTTCAGGCTTTTAAACTGACGCATCAATTCTGGACACTCAGCCACAGCAAGCCAAAACGGGTCATGTATTCAACGTGTTTATCATGTTGTATAATCACTCTTTTTAACAGGTGCGCCAGATGGCTAAAATTGATGTAACATGCCCGTTTTGTCAACAAACTGAACCCGTTAAAAAGCATGGTCTGGGCAAAGCTGGATTTCAGCGCTATCGCTGTCAGTCATGCTGCCGTACTTTCCAGGTCGATTACGCTTACCGTGCCTGCCAGCCCGGCATGAAAGAACAAATTGTTGACCTTGCCATGAATAATGCGGGTATCCGCGATACCGCAAGGACTCTGCATATCAGCATTAATGCCGTTGTCCGCACTTTAAAAAACTCGCCCCACGATGTGTAACCACGTTTCCGCTGGATAATCAGCAAATCCAGCTTATCTGTGAAGTGGATGAGTTGTGGTCTTTTGTCGGCAGTAAAAAGCAGCAACGCTGGCTGTGGTATGCATGGGAGCCTCGCCTCAAACGAATTATTGCTCATACTTTTGGACGCAGAAGCAAAAAGACACTGCGCAGGTTACTGAAATTATTGTCAGGTTTTAATGTTGCCTTCTGGTGTACCGATAACTTCAGCGCATATGACATACTGCCGGATAAAAAACATATCAGGGGTAAGCTTTACACGCAGCGGATTGAACGGGAAAACCTGAATCTGCGTAACCGGTTAAAGCGACTGAATCGTAAGACACTGGGGTACTCAAAATCTTTTGAAATGCATGACAGGATCATTGGTACTTTTATTGAGCGCAAATATTATGTTTGAGACGAGATAAACACATTGGATACATCACCGAAAAATGAATGATCTGAATAAAGACGTAATACCCGCCCCACACCACCAAAAGGCTTGTAGTTAGGTCTGTAAGTAATAGCATAGCAAGTGCCTTTTTTATTCCACATTACTTCATCGGGTATGGCATTTACATAAGCCATTATCTTTACAGACAGAAGAAAAACAGATAGTGATATAAATAAGAAGAATATCATTTTCACTATAAACTTGATTGAGCTAAGCATATTTTAACCCATCGCCGTAAATTCCTCAATACCAATATTGTTTACGGCTGGTCATTTAATTGTTTCAACCATGAATTGCGATAATGTTAACCGCATTCAGGAATATACCATCCTGCCCACCCATCACTTGTAGGATAGATCGCATGTCCTCCATGCCACTCTGAAGCTACTACATCGGCAAACTGAGCTTGCCAAAAATACCATGCCGAGCTTCTTATTTTATTTCCGCTTGCATCATACACTATGAAAAAAGCTTCATTAGAATATAACCGCAACACTCTTCCAATTCCACCATACGGACTATAATAAGGAACATAAGTAACGAGCTTGCACTGTTTATTATAATTCCATATAGAATCACGTGTTGTGGCATTTCGATAAGCCATTATCTTGACTGCCATACACAAGGTAAAACAAAAGAGAATCAGCAGCAACATAATAATGCCTGTTTTTTTTATAAACCTATACATTTATATTTTCCTTTTTCCATTGAAAATACTCCTCCATATCTATTTTATTCAAATGAATGACAATGTTTGCAGGGATTTTCCTCACTGTGGAGTATACAAAAAAATCTCCAGTTTTATTGTCGCTTTTGTATTTCTCTCTGTATTTGATAAAGGATAAGTTTGTAACCCTAAAGTATCTACAGCCATCCTCATCGATGAATTCTTTTTTCATAATTTCGCTAATTACCCCGGGTTTGATGACTCCACACTCTCCCCAATAACCTAAAGGTTGATCATCACTATCATTCATAAACTCGTAAGTGTCCCTGACGTACAGTCCAAGCTCTCTAATCTCCAGTCTCATAAACCCACTTTGATCTCTTGTTACATTTAAATTTGTAAATGCGACTTTGATTATAAAAGAACCTAAAGCACCATACACATCATCCAGACTATCAGTTACCTTCTCCCACAATGTACTACTGATTTTTATAAAGTTAAACTGACTTGTCTTATCCAATTCGATTGCTGACATATTATCATAATTTACATAACAGCTTTTTAGTTCATTGTTAACCAAAAAGCCAGCCATTTCCAGCCTGTACAAAATATAGCAAAGTCCTTTCGAAAGCTGATTTAAAATTTGTTTTTTCGCCCCAGAAAATCATCATATTCAATGATATTTGAAACTTTCATTACAAAGTTATCATAGATTGGTTTGATTCGCGAGGATGAAGTTAATAACCATTCAAAATCTAAATCGTCGAGAATGTGCTGTTTTTCTATTGTGCTGATATCAATTTTGTTTAGTTTCTCTTTTTGAGTCATTTCATAAAATGGATCATTAAACCACTTTCTCATAAACCGGGCTGCCATCTCCCAGCCCTTTTTCTGGTGATGTATTCAATGTGTTTATTTCGTCTCAAACATAATATTCGCGCTCAATAAAAGTACCAATGATCCTGTCATGCATTTCAAAAGATTTTGAGTACCCCAGAGTCTTACGATTCAGTCGCTTTAATCGGTTACGCAAATTCAGGTTTTCCCGTTCAATCCGCTGTGTATAAAGCTTACCCCTGATATGTTTTTCATCCGGCAGCAGATCATAAGCACTGAAGTTATCTGTACACCAGAAGGCAACATTAAAACCTGACAATAATTTCAGTAACCTGCGCAGTGTCTTTTTGCTTCTGCGTCCAAAAGTATGAGCAATAATTCGTGTGAGGCGAGGCTCCCATGCATACCACAGCCAGCGTTGCTGCTTTTTATTGCCGACAAAAGACCACATCTCATCCACTTCACAGATAAGCTGGATTTGCTGATTATCCAGCGGAAACGTGGTTACACATCGTGGGGCGAGTTTTTAAAGTGCGGACAACGGCATTAATGCTGATATGCAGAGTCCTTGCGGTATCGCGGATACCGGCATTATTCATGGCAAGGTCAACAATTTGTTCTTTCATGCCGGGCTGGCAGGCACGGTAAGCGTAATCGACCTGGAAAGTACGGCAGCATGACTGACAGCGATAGCGCTGAAATCCAGCTTTGCCCAGACCATGCTTTTTAACGGGTTCAGTTTGTTGACAAAACGGGCATGTTACATCAATTTTAGCCATCTGGCGCACCTGTTAAAAAGAGTGATTATACAACATGATAAACACGTTGAATACATGACCCATTTTCTTTCTCCCATTCAGGCAACATTTTTTCTGGTCGTTTCAATAACGGACTGAATCCAGTCCTCGACTTCACTCTCAACAAAGGCGACAGCACGGAGTCCAATCTTCACTGGCTGAGGAAAACGCCCTTCACTGATGAGACGATAGATCCACGCTTTACCGTAGCCTGTACGCTTAAGAACTTCTGGTAGACGGATGAGACGGGTTGGTTCATTTTTCATTTTGTTTTCCCCTTGTCGTTGCGATGGGGCTACTATACAAATCTTCGGGAAAAGAAAGGAGTGAAGCTCCTGAGACGGAGGTTATCGAAGTTGGTGCTGTCCAGATTCGGGGAATTTCACGTTACCTGAACTTCCCCTGTTTTTTACAGTGACAGCAAAGTTAAGCTAACTGTGAGCTGGTGACCACGGAGCACAATTGGCGCACGTCCCTATGAACGTCTCCTGTGTGCCTGGAACGGACATAGAAAACACGATGTTAAAAGATTAGGCGCATCTATCCGATCGTATTCATTGGACGTAATGATCGTACTAAGCCGATCTCAAAGGAAAGCATTAATCAGGTAATTGGGCTATTAGGATAAAAAGGAAGGCTGACGGGGCATGGTTTTCGTCACACAATGAGTACCATTCTGCACGTAGAAGGATACAACTCTGCATGGATCGAAACACTGCTTGCACATGTGGATAAGAACGCTATTCACGGGGCTTACAATCATGCACAATATTTGGAAGGGAGACAACAGATGATGCAGTGGTATAGTGATTACATAGATAGCTTGTCTAGAAATAAACTTCCGCAATTTTTTCTTCAAAAAGGCTGTATGAACAATAAATCTTGTTGGTGCATACAAAGGTTTATTGTCGATAGCAAGAGGAGCGTCACAATCATGAATGTACAGGAAACCAAATTTTCATCTAAAGAATTTCTAAGGCGCCGTCGCCCTGAAAAATTTTCTGATTCAACAATCAGAGAGACTGGTACTTTAGATAGAGTTGTACTGGAACACTTCCTCTCTACACTAAATACAAGAAATCAAGAATTACAATTCGAAGATTTTGCAAAAAAAATATGTGAAAAAATAATTTGCCCTAATCTCCTTGAACAGACTGGTCCTGTAGCAGGGGGGGATGGTAAAACTGACACACAAACATTCCCTGTTTCGGAACAGAATAAGCTTCTTTGGTTCGAAGGTGTTAATGAAGCATCAAATAAAGAACGTTGGGCCTTTGCGGTAAGTACACGTAAAGACTGGAAGAAAAAATGTCATGAAGATGTACTTAAGATAAAAGAAACAGAGCGTGGGTATACTAAAGTATTTTGCGTAACGAATCAATCTGCAAAGTCCAATATTCGTTCAGAGGTTGAGGATACACTAAAAACAAAAACTGGAATAGATGTCCGTATATTAGATATTAATTGGCTATTAGATCAAATTTACAAAAACCATTTTGAGCAATTGGTCATTGATTCATTGTCAGTTCCAACACAATATAAAAGAGAAGTTATTTTTGGAGAAAATGATTATAAGAAACATAAAAAATATGAAGAATTAACCGAGTATATTAGAGAGAAAATAAACCCTGCTGAAATTTCATATGAACAAGTGGATGTTTTTTTAGAAATTGCAGAGTTAAGCGCTGAACTTGAGAAACCACTAATTGAAACACAAGGTCTATTTGAAAGAGCTATAAAAATCTCAAAAAAATTCGGGACTAATCAACAATTGCTAGATGCGTATTATCAATACGCCTGGAAGTCCCATTTTTGGATGGAAGATTTTAATCTCTTCGAAGAAAATCTTCAATTAGCGTATGAAAGTATAGCATCATCAACTAATTCCTCAAAATGGGAAAAAGTTTTAAATTTAGTTACCGTTCATAAAAGTTATATTAGACTTAACAACGCAACATCTACAATCGACATTGAGAATATTGAACGTAACATGCTCGCCAAACTAGATGAGATAGCTGTCGATGATTCACGTCCCAGTAATGCGCTAACAGCGAGAACTCACAAAGCCATTTATAAATTGACAACGTTTTCAGATGTAGAAGATGCTTCGGTTGTATTTGAAGAGTTACATGAAATTTTTAAAAATAGTGGGAATTTAATAGGCTATCCCTTTGAGAAAAACTTCCAACTTTTGAACGAACTAGATGACATTTTTTTCGATGTAGATGCATATGAAAATTTATTAGACTATATGACTGAGCAATCTGCTGTTAGAGGTGGTGAAGTTAAAGGGGCATTATTAAATCTACGAAGAGGTATAAAGAGGCTTCAAAATGGTCACCCTTATCAGGCAATCAAGTATTTAGGAAAATCTTTTATTCCACTCTATAAAGAGGAATCACGAGATAAATTTATATTAGCATTAAAAGCTATTGCTTATGCTTACGAATCCATTGGATTGCTATGGAGTTCACGTTCATGCTTGCTTCTATCCGCTTCTTTGATTACAGATAACTTCTGGAAGTATGATGAGATATCATTAAAGCAGGCTGAGATTTATTATAGTTTATGCCTAACAGAAATAAAACTAGGGAAATTAGCACATGCCCTTTTATGGTATGAACTGTTTTTAATAATTAACGAGAATATCAGTGATAGCTCGTTCGGCGATAAAGAAAATCAGCAAGTCGATTTTTACATAAGTCAACTCATTTTGAACACTGACCTAAAGGGAATAAATCGACAGAGTAATATCCCCGATGAACTCGATAGATTAGGCCTTTTTGTATCATCGGGATGTCTTAAATATGCTTTAGGTTATATTGAAGATTTTGAACGTGAGTACGAAGTTACTGCCGATAAAGATCATAATGATTTCTTGCAAAAAATACGTGACTTTGATGCAGGATTTAATAGTAAGGGCATAAAAGATAACCATGACAAACGAGGAGTACATACATCTTTTATTTTTGGATGCACCATAGAAATTAACTTTCCGAATCGGTCACCATTTATAGAATTTTCAACTAATGTCTTATCACTTTTAGAGGGTGCTTTTGCAACCTGTACGATTGACAACATCCATCTTAAAGAAGCATTTTTAATTATTGAAGTAATAGCAGATGACGATGATGACTTATCCTTATCACATGAAATAAATAGCAATAGTGGAAAACTAAATCTTACAATAAATTGCGCTGGTTTTGATGCAAGTGATTTTAGAATCGAGGCTCAACAAAAAATCACTAATGAATTCAAGAAATTAGTATTTGATCTTATCCCTGAATTATTTTTTATAAAAAATACGGAATACATTGAAAAAATGATCTTCGAAGATGCTGCATTCGACAGAGCAATTAGTTTTGGTGCCTGTATCAAATCTATTGAAAATGTTCTTGGAAATGATATTGATCAACAAATTAAGAAAATTTATTCCACCAGTGCTGAAAAGAAAACTTATCCTCTTTTAAGAGATAAATCCTGGGATAGTGAATTTCCGAAAGTGTTGGAGATCGAGGATATAAAAGCTCCAACACCTGGTAAAGGAAGAATGCCTGAAGAGGAACTTAATTCCGAAAATATAACACATAAAGATTATTCCATACAAAGTCTAATCAAGCCTCGTCTATGGGATAGAACACGCTGGCAAGGAGTAGGCTTCGCTCAATTTAAATCGTGTTATCCAGGGTTATATCTATTATTTAAACACCCCGATATAGGCAAGGACATTTTCAAAGATCTTATATCATCAGTAGGCTTGGTAGATAGTAAAGCCAGATTACGGGTTTGTATTGTCAAGGGTATTTCAGTTAAAAACCCAACTCATTATAGAGTACTAATATCTGAAAATATGATGACAACGCCGTTAACTAAAAGAATGACAATGATCAGTAGAATTAATACGATGACTCCTGATAGCGATGTCAATTTAGAAAGGTTTCTTGCTGCATATCAGGCTTGTGGAAAATTCTATCTTGGATGTGATGCGATGTTAAAAAATATTGTTCCTGAGCATCCACAAAGAGATAGTTTAGGGATAGAAATGAGTACGTTAGATGTTAGATGGGCTTGGGAAATTGGGTTAAATGATGTTGATTGCATTGGGGTTAATTTAAAAGAAGATGACCCCTATATTCCTAGTGATGTAGCTGAGATCCCATTATTGCAATTGATAAACAGTAAATAAAATGTTTGCCAAGAATACCGCCTCTTAAGGGGGCGGGTTCTAAACAAATCTTTAGCCTCTTCACTAATGCTATTAGTGTTATTGCTTTCACAATAAATTAGGCTTTGTTGAATAAATAGATATTATGCTGCGTGCCTACAAAAACATCGGTCTTCCTCAACGTAAAATCAGAAGGTTAAGGTCAGGGTCGGAAGCTTCTCGCAGTAGAGACCAGCATTTATGACCAAAACAGGTGTGATAAAACAGCATGGTTCACTATTATTCAACAAAGCCAATAAATTACTGACCTACTCCCCATTGCTTAACACGCATCGAAGTAAGTATGCATTCCGAACTTTCGCTCCTCGCTCACAGCTGACCTTTAGAGTCGCCACTTCCGTCAGTTCTGTGCCAGAAGCGGATAAAGCTGACATCACTATGTATCAATCAACGCGGAGCAAGCCAGTCAGTTAGCTAATGATGGGTGTGTTGTCACCTGCTACCATCGCCATCGGAGATTCTTGAGTGTACGCACTCTAAGTTACAGTTGCCTCAATTCGTTAACTTCGTAAGGCCTCTATTTGCCCAACGCTCTCGTCATGAATACCTGCGTTTTAGTCGAGAGTTTAGCCTGTCTATCTCATCCATAACTTTGCTGTACTCTTTGGCTAATTTTGATGGCAATTCAATACGTCCATGCTGGTTCGCTAGGTCGCCAGTATTTAAGATTTCAAATCGTTTTCTGGCAAGGTACAACCACCTGATCACGTCGGGATCATCAACCAGAGCTTGACGGATATTATCGACCTGCTTACCTGTGTACATTCGTGTGTTATCAGGGAGAAACAGAATGCTGTCCATCCTATAAGGGTATGGGGTGATATCTAGGCTGTGTCCCTTAACCTAACAAGCGCCTTAAAAACAACCTGATTGCCCCCAGTTTTAGGGTGTGTCCCGTAACTATTTTTTGTACAATCTGGTATCTGTCTCACTACAGGAAGTCCTTTAGATATGGCTCGCTACGATTTCCCGGATGAGGCGTGGGCACTGATTTCTCCCATGCTACCACCTGAAAAAGCCTCTTCCAGAGGGGGACGCCCTTATTTTTCTCACAGACACGTCATGAATGGCATATTCTGGATCCTTTGTTCCGGTGCCCCATGGCGGGATTTACCTGAACGTTACGGCTGCTGGAAAACGATATATAACCGTTTTAACCGGTGGTCAAAAAGTGGCGTAATGAACAGTATTTTCAATAAATTACTTCAGATACTTGATGAAAAATCGTTGATTGACTGGGATGTCATCGCACTTGACGGAAGTAACATCAGGGGCCCTGAAAGCGGCTGCGGGTGCAAAAAAAAATATCCCGATGACTCAGATGACCATGGGCTGGGTCGCTCACGCGGCGGCTTTGGCACCAAAATCCATCTGGCAACAGATGGTACAGGATTACCCTTAAGTTTCTGCCTGAGCGGTGGGCAGGCTCACGAAAGTCAGTACGCAAAACCCTTACTCAGACAAATCGGTGTTATTCGAAAAAGTGGTTGTCTGAAGTCGCGCCCCAAAGCTGTGCTGGCGGATAAAGGATACTCAGGCGGTAATCTTCGTATTTATTTAAAAACGAAGGGAATAAAGGCAGTTATTCCTTTCAAATCAAACGAAAAAGCAAGTCGTGATGGTCGTCGAACACTGGATCGTCAGTTATATAAAAAGCGCAATGTGGTGGAACGCTGCTTTGCAATACTGAAAGAAAACCGTCGAATAGCCACGCGCTCAGAAAAAACAGCCAGAAACTATCTGAGCATGCTAAAACTGGGGGCAATCAGGTTGTTTTTAAGGCGCTTGTTAGGTTAAGGGACACAGCCTAGCAATGGGCATAGAGCCAATATGTGGGAAAACATATTTACTCATTGAACGCCAGATATCGTTTAATGTATGAGTTGCCAGCCCCGCTGATTCTTTGGTTTTAAACCAGTCTCCTGCAACTTTTTCAAAGGTGCTCTCAGTGGCACTTTTTTGCCGCAACTGTTCGGTTTTTTTATGCTCCTGCGGATCAATATCTTTGCTCAATAGAAGACGGGCATCTTCACGAAGTTGACGAGCCTCAGAGAGAGATACAGCAGGGTAAGCACCAAAGCTAATCATGGCGCGTTTGCGAGTGAAAGGTTTGTAATAGCGGAATCGCCAGAGTTTTGAGCCTCCGGGCTTAACCAGTAGCTCTAAGCCATCCCCATCGTACAGGATAGTGGCACATTCGGTCACTTTGGCATTTTTAATTTCGGTGTTGTTAAAGGACTTGGTCTGACGCGCCATCTCATTCTCCAGCCACTGGTCAGGCATATGGCTCAGACGACATGATGGATTGTATGCCTGAAAATGTTGGATTTCACGGTATCAGCGTGGACTTTACTGAAAAACAAAAAAAACAGCAGGTTTGTACAACCTGCTGTTCATTCTGTTGTTTATCGTCTTGTCTTCAGTAGACAAAACGTTGGGGATAATTTGGTCGGCACGAGAGGATTTGAACCTCCGACCCCCGACACCCCATGACGGTGCGCTACCAGGCTGCGCTACGTGCCGATAAGTGGTGCATAGTATTACCTGTTAATTACCTGAATGCAAGCCGGAAAAGTTCCGATTGATTTATAAGTAATCAATCAGTTAGCGATAAAACGTTTTTCGTCCGTCAGGATCTGTAACAGCAGACTGAAGGGCGGTTTATGATTAATCATTTTTTCACCTTCCAGGTTCCAGGTGGTGTAAGTGCCGTTACGATTTAACACAATCGTGTCATCCCGTAATGTGATAGCCAGTGTATTGCTGTTAGCCGACGTGACCCAGCTGTAGCGACGCGCGGGACTAAACAGATCTTCCCCCTGCGAATACTCATTCGCCGGAGTAGAGACATGGAGCAGGCGTTGCATCAGAGTGGTCATAACATCTTTGCTATTACTGAGTGTCGCAATACGCTGTGCCGGAATCCCTGGCCAGTGTATTACCAGCGGCACCTGTAGCTGTTGCCGTGACCAGCCAAACTGGTTATCGGGTGAATTTAACGGCATACCGTAGCCTGCCGTGATGATAACAACGGTATTATCCAGTTTGCCTGCCATCGTCAGCGTTGTCAGTATCCGTTCAATCTGTGTATCGATATCACCCATTGCACGAAGATAACGTGGTAGCTGATTTTTCTGTATGCCGTTGTCAGGAAACGCAGGCGTGGTCAATGAAAGCCATGAGAACCAGCATTTGTCATCCTGAGTATAACGGTTCAGCCAGTTGATCCACTGGTTTGCTGTTTGTTCATTGGTTTGTGTTTTAATGCCCGGCAGGGAAAAATCAGACAGTAAAGCCTGACGATAAAGCGGTTTGCTGAAGCCATCAGACGAGAATAACCCCAGCTGATAACGCTGCTGATTGAGGGCGGTCATCAGCGCCGCTGGCATACGGGCGGATAAGATACTATCCATATAGCCGGGAGAAATGCCGTAGAACAGGCCGAAAATACCATTCTCCGTGGTATTACCAGCACTTATGTGCTGAGTAAAATTGACATTTTGTTGCGCGAAGGCCGCCAGTACCGGCATATTCTGCATAAAATGGGAGTAGTTCAGTTTATCGACGGTAATGAGCAGCACATTATAGCCCGCTCCCGCATCACGATAATGCAGCATACTCAGCGGATATTCCACCGCCACCGCTTCCGGCGCCCCCTGTTCCATCAGACGACGTTGATAATCCCTGGCGTCAAGTAAGCCATGTTTTTCGAGGAAACGGCGGGCCGTCATGGGATAAGAAAGCGGCAGATTTGCCCGTTGCATGGTTATCGGGCGATAGAAATTAGCATCCGCCCAGATATACGCCAGATGACTACTAATAAAAGCGATAAAGAATAACCCGGCGACCGGCCTGGCATAGCGACGGCGGCGGGTCAGGCTGCGCAGTTTTTTCCAGCTCCAGGAAGCAAAAAACAGCTCCAGCAAAAAGAGCGCAGGTACGCAGATAAACATCAATTGCCATTCCCGCGCCATCTCATTGCGGTCAGGATTAATCACCAGTTGCCAGATAACCGGATTAAGATGCAAACGAAAACGGGTAAAGACTTCGCTGTCAATCAGCAATAATGTCATTCCGGCGGTGGCGAGCATCACCGACAGGAAACGCATAAGGCGTTGCGATACAACCACGAAGGTCAGCGGAAAAAGGATCAGGACATAACAGACAAAGACCAGAAAACTGAAGTGCCCCACCAGGCTGACATAGGAAAAAATACGGCCACCCAGCGTTGCCGGCCAGTCGGTGACCAAAAGATAACGGCTCCCCAGGGCAATGGACAAAAATATATTGAACAGCGCAAACCAATGCCCCCAGCTAATCATCTGGGAGATTTTTTCCCGGTAAGGTTGATGAAGAGTCACCATATTCAGTTACTGATTATCCTTAGTGTGGTGGCTTGTGACTGTTATGAATCGAAGCCTGTAGTGTCCGGGCAAAAACTTCGGCCATCTCCTCACGATCTCCGGGGGCAAAATGCCTGATGAGAATATTGGTCACCATATTGCCTAATACGATCAATGACAGATCAATCGCTGCCTGGTGTGCTTCCAGTACCTGGCAGATTTCACTGAGCATTTGTTCAACATCTTTATCACTATAGCGGGATAATTGCGGCATAGAGTCAAAATTTAATTGTTCATCAAGGGGCGACATATTACCGTAGCAGGGTTTTTTTTTCTGCATTTTTTCGCCATCCCGGTGATGATGGCATTTCGGCCTGGAAGGAGAGTGTAACATGAGTCTGGATATCGACCAGATTGCCCTGCATCAGTTAATTAAACGCGATGAACAAAACCTTGATCTGATCCTGCGTGATACCTTACTGGAGCCAAATGCGACAGTAACGGAGATGATCACTGAGCTGCATCGTGTCTATAGTGCCAAAAACAAAGCTTACGGTCTATTTAATGACGAGAGCGAGCTGGCCCAGGCATTACGTCAGCAGCGCCGTGGCGAAGAAGATTTTCTGCCGTTCAGCCGTGCTGCCACCGGGCGTTTGCGTGATGAACTGGCGAAGTATCCTTTTGCCGAAGGCGGGATTGTGTTGTTCTGTCAGTATCGTTATCTGGCGGTGGAGTACCTGCTTGTGGCGGTACTGAACAACTTAAGCAGCCTGCTGGTCAATGAAGAACTGGATGTCAGAGCGACGCACTATCTCGATATCAATCATGCCGATATCGTCGCTCGTATCGATTTAACCGAATGGGAAACCGATCCGCAGTCACGTCGCTATCTGACCTTTCTGAAAGGACGGGTTGGCAGAAAAGTTTCTGATTTTTTTATGGATTTTCTCGGTGCTCAGGAAGGGTTAAACGCCAAAGCGCAAAACCGGAGTTTATTGCAGGCGGTGGATGATTTTGCCGCTGAGGCCCAGCTTGATAAAGCGGAGCGACAAGAGGTTCGCCAGCAGGTCTACAGCTACTGCAATGAGCAGTACCAGGCGGGTGAAGAGATTGCACTGACCTCGCTTTCTCAGGAGCTCGCCGGGGTCAGCGAGAAGAGCTTCCAGACCTTTACTGCCGAACAAGGCTATGATCTGGAGCAACACTTCCCGGCAGATCGCAGCACATTACGTCAACTCACCAAATTTACCGGCAGTGGTGGCGGACTCACGATTAACTTTGATGCCCTGCTACTGGGAGAGCGGATATTCTGGGACCCGGCGACAGATACCCTGACGATCAAAGGAACGCCCCCTAATCTACGCGATCAACTGCAACGGCGCACTTCTGGCGCGCAATAGCGTGGGAGACAGCCCGCGATAAAGCAAACTAAAACGCCCCGCCTGATTCAGGCCGGGGCGTTGACTCTTCAGCGTATCATTCGCTCTTAAGCGCGAAGGAAATCGATATGTTCCAGTTTAGGTTTAAACGGATGGCGCTGAATAGCCTGAACTTTGACTTTTTCTTCTTTTTTACCATCGATAACGATAGTCAGCACATCAGTATAGAACTCTTCTTTAGCCTGCAGGTTCCATAGTTTGTCCTGATCCAGTTCGATGGCTACTGGCTCTGCTTTTCCGCCATAGATAATAGCCGGAAGTTTGTTAGCAGCACGCAGGCGGCGGCTCGCACCCTTACCCTGCTCTTTACGTACTTGTGCGTCGATTGTAATCATAATCTCTCTTCTTTGGTTTGATTCCTGCCACAGGCGACCCAGTAGCAGGCAGATGATCCACTTTGCGAATGCAAAAGCGGGCGGCATTATAGCCTTCAGCCAGCATAACGGCAACGAAAACCTGTGCCGGTTAGCTATTAGCGCAGTTGGTTAGCGCGCCGGAAACGCCCCTGGTAGTCGAATATTTTACTACGGATCTGCCAGTATTGCCCTTTCCTGCGGGCAATGACGAAATCAGGCGCGCGCAGCCGCGATTGCTGAGTGAGAATATCAGCCACAGTGGTCCAGCATAAGGGAACGCCCGGCGTTCGGCTGTGTTGACGGAGAAAGATCTGCTCAAAGGCAGCGCGCTGTGCGGCAGTTTGTAAACGAAAACGCTCGCTGACTTCCGCGCCATCCTCATCATAATAGGTGATTTTTAGCCACTCCCCCTGACTATCGGTGCCAGGCTGTAAAGCCATCCCACTACAGCGCAACACCAGCGCATCTTTCAGTCTTAACGCCGCCTTGAGCTGATCATCCGGATCGACCAGCACCGCACCACACTGATGACAGCCACGGGCGGCGATATCATTTTCGGCATGACATTGCGGGCAGTTTTTAAAACGAAACCGAAAATCACATTGCTGACGATGACCGCTGGCTTGATCGTCGATAAACCAGCCCTGGCAGCGGCGACCAAAATGTTCTATTAACGTACCGTCAGCCGCTATCTTGCCCCAGAACGTATTGGCGAAGCCACACGCCGGGCAAAATACCTGTACCGGGACATTATCGCTCTCCCCTTTTGGCGTGCCGATCTCGGGGGTATAGAGATCATGAGGATTACCCGCATAGTCAAGGATCAGACAGTGGCTTTTCCCCGCCGCCAGACGCAGACCACGACCCACAATTTGTTGATACAAGCTGACAGACTCCGTGGGACGCAGAATAGCAATCAGATCAACATGCGGCGCGTCAAAACCGGTGGTCAGTACCGCCACATTCACCAGATAGCGATAACGCTGCGCTTTGAAATTTTCGATCAAGCAATCACGCTGCGGGCCGGAGGTCTCCCCAGTGATCAGCGCGGCTTCGCCTGCCGGTAACAGGGCGGTAATTTCCCGTGCATGGTTGACCGTCGCTGCAAAAATCATCACCCCATGGCGGGTTTGTGCCAGACTGACTATCTGACTGACAATATGCGGGGTAATACGTTGCTGTTTGCTGAGTGCCTGGTTCAGGTCAGATTCACGAAATAAACCATGATCCTGTGGCTGTATGCCGCTGAAATCATACTGCGCTACCGGCATGTCGAGGCGTTGCGGTGGGGTCAGATAACCGTGTTTGATCATATAACGCAACGGCAACTCGTAAATACATTCACGGAACAATGCCTTTTCGTCACCCCGTACCATGCCGTGATAATGAAACTGATAGATCCACCCTTTGCCGAGGCGAAAAGGGGTAGCGGTAAGCCCCAGCAGACGCAAGTGGGGGTTCATCTCCTGTAACTGATTGATAATCTGCCGATACTGGCTATCATCATCATCGCTGATACGATGACACTCATCAATAATCAACAGTGAGAATTGATGTTTAAATTGCGTAAGATGACGCGCAACCGATTGTACGCTACCAAAAACGACTTTGCCGTGGCTCTCTTTATGCTGCAATCCGGCGGCAAAGATGTCGGCTTCCTGCCCCAGCGCGCAATATTTCGCATGATTTTGTGCCACCAGCTCTTTAACATGCGCCAGTACCAGCACCCGGCCACGTGCCAGTCGGGCCAGTTCGGCGATAATCAGGCTTTTGCCCGCCCCGGTTGGCAGAACGATCACCGCAGGTTCGCTATGTTGACGGAACCAGCTGAGCGTTGCATCGACCGCCTCTTGCTGGTAAGGACGTAAGGTAAAAGACATACAAATACTGGTTATATATACATGGAGTGATGATAACCAAAATTATCGGCTATTGCACGGCGATGCTGATCAGATCACTCAATATCGTCGTCTGTCACCGTATCCCAGTTACCTGAGACATTATTCCAGTCGCAAATAATATGCGCTGATCTCGTTGAGCAGGCAGGGGGCGACGATTTCTCTGATTTTTCCGCTGAACATCCGCTGATAAACAAAATCAGGAACAGCAGGAAAACAGCACCTGTCATTTTTTTACTCGTCTGCATAATTTCCCCCTGTTCTGTGGCAGAAAAAGCACATCGGCAACCAACGGGAAGCCAGCGGCCGATAAAACCATCATTAACATCCTGCTTTTAATCATATTATAGCGGTAACGTCACCCTCTGAAAAAGAGCGAGTCACTACCGCGTACATCGGATACCGGGCAATTTCAGCCTGGTGGGTCAGGCTCTAAAACCCGCTGATCATTGTAAAACAGAAAATAGTTTCTATTATTCGACGTATCTCTGTGCGGATACGAGGATCATCAAGATGAGAGTCAATGGGATTACAAAAGGTTTCTTCATCCTGATTTTACTGGCGGTCAGTCTTGCCTTTTTTGCTATTCTCGCCCCATATTATTCCGCTATCTTATGGGCCACTATTCTGGCTGTTATTTTTAATCCGATTAAAAATAAATTACGCCTGCGTTTTGGTAACCGTAATGGCCTGGCTTCGCTGGTAACTGTCATCATGATTTGCCTGCTGGTCTTTACGCCACTGGCGGTTATTCTCTCCTCGCTGGCCTACGAACTGAATATGGTCTATAGCCGACTCCAGCATAATGACACCCAGTTTCCTGCGGTGGTGGCCAGCCTGTTTGCACATCTTCCTGACTGGGCGCGGAACTTTCTTTCAGAACATCATCTCGATAGTGCCAGCCAAATTCAGGAGCAGCTGGCTAATGCGGCACTCAAAGGCGGCCAATACCTCGCCGGTAGCGCCTTTTTAATTAGCAAGAGCACCTTTGGTTTTACCATCAGTTTTGGCATCATGCTCTATTTGTTATTTTTTCTGCTTAAAGATGGCCCTTATCTGATCATGCTCTTCCTTGAAGCCTTACCGCTGTCTAATTACGTTAAGCTGCATCTGTTTGCTAAGTTTGCCGCCGTCTCGCGCGCAACCGTTAAGGGCACCGTCGCCGTCGCTCTTGTTCAGGGGCTGCTTGGCGGGATTGCCTTTTATATCGCCGGTCTGGATGGCAGCATTCTGTGGGGCGCGATTATGGCATTTCTGTCATTTATTCCCGCTGTCGGTTCTGCCATTGTCTGGGTTCCTGCCGCAATATTCCTTTTTGCCACCGACAGACTCTGGCAGGGTATATTTATTGTTACTTTCTTTATTATCATTATTGGCTTAGTGGATAATATTCTGCGTCCGTTACTGGTGGGTAAGGACACTAAAATGCCCGATTATCTTATTCTGATCACTACACTCGGCGGGATGGAAGTGTATGGTATTAACGGCTTTGTTATCGGCCCGTTAATTGCCGCCCTGTTTATTGCCTGCTGGAATTTATTATCTGGCCGGGAACATGCCGATAATACCGATGAAATTGACGCTGCCTTTATTGCCGAAGGAAAGAACGACGGCTTTGTTGAATAAATAGATATTATGCTGCGTGCCTACAAAAACATCGGTCTTCCTCAACGTAAAATCAGAAGGTTAAGATCAGGGTCGGAAGCTTCTCGCAGTAGAGACCAGCATTTATGACCAAAACAGGTGTGATAAAACAGCATGATTCACTATTATTCAACAAAGCCAAGAACGACCGGTAGATTATCCATCGCCAGCGATCCCTCTGGTAGCAAGAGAGTATCAAAGGCGATGAGTTACATCAGAAATATCGTCGCCAGTCCGAGAAAAATAAAAAAACCGCCGGTATCGGTTATCGCAGTAATCATCACACTCGATCCCACGGCCGGGTCATGACCCAGCCTGGCCATGATCAGCGGAATCAGCACGCCCATGATCGCCGCCAGTAATAAATTCAGGGTCATCGCCAGCATCATGACGCCACCCAGACGTAAATCATGATACAGCCACCAGGTTATCACGCCCATCAATCCCCCCCATACCACGCCATTAATCAGCGCCACACTGATTTCGCGCAGTAACAGAAACGAAAAGCTACCGGGATGAATTTGCTGTAATGCCATCGCCCGCACAATCATGGTAATGGTTTGATTACCGGTATTGCCACCGATACCAGCAACAACAGGCATCAGCGCAGCCAGCGCCACCAGCCGGGCAATGGTGTGCTCGAAACCATCAATCACCCGCGAAGCAATAAAAGCGGTGCATAAATTGACCGCCAGCCAGGGCCAGCGGGTTTTTAAGGTTTTGCTGATCGGCGCAAAAACATCTTCTTCACTGCTGAGTCCCGCCATACCCCGAAAATCACTGTCCGTTGCCTGATAAATCACGGTGACAATTTTATCGATGGTCAGACGACCTAATAACTTTCCCTGATCATCAACCACGGCGGCACTGATTAAATCATCACGCTCAAAGGTTCTTGCCACCTTTTCCGCCTGTTCATCCGGATGAAAAGTCACTGGCTCTTTATCCATCACACAACTTACCGGCATCCGGGCATCATTCAGTAATATTTTTTGCAGCGTCAGCTCGCCAGACAGACGCTGATCATCGGTGATCACAAACAGTTTATCGGTATTTTCCGGTATTGTTTCCAGCTCAAGCAAATGGTGTCGTACCGCTGCCAGCGTCATATCAGCATGCACAGTGATAACGCCCGGCTTCATCAGCGCGCCAACGCTGTCATCGGCATACCCCATCGCCTGGCTTATCTGTGTACGTTGCGCCACAGGTAACATTATCAGCAGGCGGTGCGCCAGTTTGGCGGGTAAATATTGCACTAAAGAGACCTGCTCATCGCTATTCAGCCAGTGCCATGCCTCCAGCAGCGCCTGATCGCTCATCGTATTCATCAGATCCCCTCTGACACTTTCTGAGGCATTGAGCAACACTGTACCGCGTTTATCATCACTGATTTGTTGCCAGAGCGCACGACGGCCATCTTCCGGTAACGCCTCCAGCGCATCGGCAAGATCGGCGGCGGGCAGATAATTCACCAGCCACTTCACCTCCCGTAAATCATCCTCGAGGCTGCCATCATCATAGCGTTCCGCAAGGGTTAAATGGCCCGAGAGTGCAGAAGTTATCGCTTTATCGAAAGTCAGCAGCCAGATCAGCCGAATACGCTGGGCATCACGCAACCGGGCGCTTTTTTTATAGATAACAGACATGACAGATAACCCTGCTAACAACCTGGATCATATAAGCATAGCGTGAAGAGATAAAAACGGCCGATAAGGTAGTGCCATCGGCAGAGACAAATAAACCACAAAATATGACTGATCTCGCAGGCTGCGAGACAGGTCACTGTTGAGTACCACAAGCGTTAAGTGACGCGCTTAATAAAGAAAGTCCTATTTGCTGTCAGATAAAAAATATCATGATCGGTTTTTTTCCTCTGACAGGAAAGTATGAAATTGCGGCGACATCCAGCGGGTAAATCCATTTCCCTCTTTGATGATCATATAGACCGCCAGCCCCTGTTCAAGAGCGACTTGCTGTGCTTTTTCTGGCCCCAGTACCATCAGCCCGGTATCCCAGCCATCCGCCTCCAGTGCGGTCGGCGCAATGACGGTGACGGAGACTAAATGGTGATCGATCGGATAGCCTGTACGCGGATCGATAATGTGTGAGATACGCTTGCCATCCAGTTCGTAATAGTTACGATAGCTACCGGAAGTGCTGATCCCGTGGCCATTAATATCGACAATCGCCTGTACCGCGTTTTCCTGATCCGTCGGTTTCTGAATCGCCACGCGCCACGGTACGCCTTGCGCATTCATCCCGCGACTCACCAGCGCCCCACCGACCGATACCAGATAACGGGAAATGCCCTCCTGCTCCATTAACCGTGCCAGATGGTCAGCGGCATAGCCTTCGCCGACAGTCGAGAGGTCAATAAAGAGATCGGCAATATCTTTTTGCAAATACTGACCGTCAGCATGGTTAATCACCTGCAGATGCTGCAATCCGATCCGCGCTTTGGCGGTGGCAATCTGATGCGGGTCAGGCGTCTGCAGCGGTGGTGTGCCAGGGCCGAATCCCCAGAGGTTAACCAATGGCCCGAGGGTAATATCCATCGCACCGTGCGTTCTGGCACCAATGCGCAAGGAAAGCGTGACAATATCCGCCAGCTCAGGGCTCACTGGCCACGGTGCGGTTGTGACTGCCTGGTTAAATTGCATCACCGCAGAGTCATTTTTCCAGCTGGAAAGCAGATAATCATCTGCATCGACTTGCGCCTGAATTTTTTGTTGTAATGCCGGCAGGCGATCTTCCCCGACATCAATAATACTGACCCGCCAGGATGTCCCCATCGTCTTGCCCTCAAGCACCGTTGCCCGATGTGCGGGCGCTGAAGATGAAAGTGACGAATCGCAACTAGCTACGAGCGTACAGAGACCCAGGAACATCATGGGGATAAAAGGGATTTTCATGATCCAGCCAAACAGAAAGGGAGAATAGCGAAATAAAAAAGACGCCTGTCGGCGTCTTTTTTGATAGCAACAAGCAGACTTAGAACTGGTAAACAACGCCAAGAGCGACGATGTCATCAGTGCTGATGTTTAAGGCTCTGGTGTTGTCGTTGTCATCCAGCAGGTTGATCTTGTAATCAACATAGGTGGAGATGTTCTTATTGAAGGCATAAGTAGCGCCGACTTCAATATATTTGACCAGATCCTGGTTGCCAATCTGATAATCGATATCTTTCGCTCTGGACTGCACGTAAGCGAGAGATGGGGTCAGACCAAAGTCGCTGAACGTATACTTAGCAACAAGTTCTAAATTCTGTGCTTTATTAGCAAAACCGATGTCACCCAGACGGGTTGCATTGCGGGTTTCAGTATACTGAGCAGCCAGATAGATATCGTTTGCGTTATATTTCAGACCACCGGTGTAGGTTTCAGCATATTTGCCTTCACCGAAGCCCAGCTGGTTCTGGTCATAAGTACGTTTTGCGTGCGAGTAGGCGAAACCAGCGCTCATGCCGTCCCAGAAGTTATAGTCAATAGCCATACCATAGCTATCACCATTCTGCTTCAGCGCACCGCGACCGTTATTGGTCACATCGTTTTCACCACTGACGCTACCATTGGTACCCTGGTACTGCAGAGCAAAATTCAGGCCATCAACCAGACCGTAGAAATCAGAGTTACGGTAGGTCAGGAAGCCATTACCACGCTGTTGCATGAAGTTATCAGAACCGTAGGTATCGCCACCGAATTCAGGCAGTACGTCAGTCCAGCCAGTGATGTCATAAACAACACCGTAGTTACGGCCATAGTCGAGCTGACCCGCGTTAGCAAACTTCAGACCGGCAAAAGCCAGACGTGTCCATGAGTGGCTACCTTCACCTTCAGCCTGGTTCGCCTTCATGTTGTATTCCCAGTGACCATAACCAGTCAGCTGATCATTCACCTGAGTTTCGCCTTTCAGCCCCAGACGTGCAAAAGTCTGATCACCATCCTGACTTTTGTCGTCAGAGAAGTAGTGCAGACCTTTGACTTTACCGTACAGATCTAATTTATTACCGTCTTTATTATAAATTTCAGCCGCATTCGCTGCGCCTGCTACCAGCAGTGCTGGTATCAGTAGGGACAGTGCTTTAACTTTCATGTCATTAACCCTCTGTGTTATATGCTTTTTTATTACCACTGCGCACTGATTAATTGTCCTAACCAGTTAGCCGCACCTATTGTGCGGTAAAATGCAGAATAATCCAACAAGAAAATGATACTGAACCTTCTAAAACGTTACATTTTTATCGAAATATGTTTCAAATTGTAAATATAAGGGAACTTTCTCATCTTGACAGAAAATAATAAGACAGTCATCTATCAGTGAAAATCACGCGCTGAATAAATTAATAACACAATGATTATTGTGAATATTATTTATATCAGTTATTATTTATTTGTTCAGCGTGTGCGGTAAAATAGTGCTGATAAGGCTGTCCCTGAGACAATCACCAAACAACCGATAATGATTTATAATTAAGCTGGGATGTTTTTGATTTCTGGCATACCGCCTGATGGGCGCATAATCTGGAGTAGGGATTTAATCAATTAGTCTTTATACTGCTCAATATACTGGCTCAGCGCTCAATAATCTGAAGCGCATGCCCTGCTGACTCACATTGACGAATTGCTTTGCTACATGATGATCGCAAAAAAATTGTCTTTTATAGCGAATAACCCTGGCCGTTTCTTCATTTTAATTATCAGCCTGTTACTGCTGATAATCGGCGTCATGGTGCACAATGCCATTCATGGCTGGCTAGAGGTCAGAAATGATCAGATTATCACCATGAGCCATGCGCTACAGCAGCGCATGGCCACCTGGCGCTATGCCACCTGGCAGATTTATGACGATATTGCCGCCCTTCCTGCCTCGCGCTCCGATAACCAGCGACAGGAGATGCGCTTACAAACGGATGTCTACGCACTGGAAAAATCACCACGGAAAACAGAAGCGCTTATTTTTGGCTCTCATGATAATACCTCGCTGGAAATCGCCGACATTATCTCCCGCTATTTTGATATTCTGTGGGGAGCAGAAACGCTTCCCTGGTCGATGTATTATCTTAACGGTGTCGATAATAGTCTGATCCTGGTATCAACCTTGCCATTAAGAGCGTTATTGTCCCATGCGCAGGAACCTTCCGTCACCCATATTGTCGCCTCGCGACGGGGTGAAATGTTATTACAGGCCAACACCCTGGATCAGAGAGAGACATTTTCTGCCCTGCGCTATCTGCCCTGGCATCATGAGCGTTATTTTACCTTGCGCACAACCTTTAATCAGCCCGGTCTGTTGGCGACGGTTATCGCTTTAGATATGCCGATTAATGATCTGATCCCCCCTGGAATGTCGGCCGATAATTTCCGTATTGAATCCGAGACTACGGCAGAGGCAACCAGCAGCGCAGAAGGCAAACTGATTAATCATATTGATTTTGTCGGTTCACGACTGGCGATCACTATGCCGGTTGATAATATGAATATGCGCCTTATCTGGGAAGTTCCCTTGACAACCCTGATAGCAGAAGTCTTGCAAAACAACTTCTTGCTTGTGTTGCTGATGTTTTGTTTACTGATATTCATGTTGTCTGGCCTGATAGCATTTCGTCACACCACTGCTGATAACCGCCCGATTCACCCTGCGGCGCCCACGGTTGCGGACAGCCAGTCACTGGCATTGCAGGCGCTGAATGAAGAGATTATTTCCCAGTTACCACTGGGATTACTGGTGCATGATCAGCAAACCCAGCGCACGGTTATCAGTAATCCCCTTGCCGACCACCTGCTGCCCCACCTGAATTTATCTGACATCATCACCATCGCCGATCAACACCAGGGGGTGATCCAGCTGACGATTGATAACAAGCTGTATGAAATTCGTCAGTATCACAGCCAGGTGAAGCCGCAGATACAGGTTTTCATTATTCGCAATCAGGATCAGGAATTATTAACCCGTCAGAAGCTCAAACAAGCACAACGCCTGTATGAAAAAAACCGCCAGGGATACAGCGCGTTTATGCAACATATTACCAGCGCATTAACGCAACCATTACTGAAGCTGGCAGAAGAAGCGGCGGCGTTAGATAGCACGCAAGGCGCTCAACTGGAGCAACACACGGACCAGATCCGACAATTAGTCGATGAAATGCAACTGGCTCATCTGCTGGAAAGCGACAACTGGCAAAGCCAGTCCGTGGTCTTCTCGTTCCAGACGCTGCTTGATGACATCGTGACGGAAATCTTACCGTTCCTCAAACGTAAAGGTCTGCAATTACTGGTTAACAATACGCTGCCGGTTCATGAACACTATTACGGTGATCGCAATACGCTGCATCATATCCTTCTGCTGTTAATACAATATGCAGTAACCACAACCTCAATGGGCAAAATTACGCTTGATATCAGTCAGCAGCCAGACAAAGCGGATCAACTGATAATTCATATTCGTGATACCGGCAATGGCATGTCGCGTGATGAAGTCGATAATATTCATTTCCCGTTTCTCCACGAAACACAGTCCGATCGTTATGGTAAAGCCAATGCCCTCACCTTCTGGCTCTGCAATCGTCTGGTGCATCAGCTGCAGGGGCAGATGAATATTACCTCCTGTGAATCACTGGGCACACACTACACCCTGGCTCTCACTATGGCGGTCAGCGAAGAAAAGCAGACTTCCTGTGCACATCTGCTCAATGATATGATGGTGATGCTTGATATTACCGCCAGTGAAGTCCGGCAGATAGTCAGCCGCCAGCTCACCGGCTGGGGGGCGAATTGTATGACATCAGATGAGAGACCGCTCAAACAACCCTGCGATCTGTTTTTAACCGATAATCCCGATCATCTTACGACATCAGGCATATTGCTCACTGCCGATGAAATCGGGATCGGCAAAATTAGTCAGGATAAATTGCGGGTTAATTTTAATATCAGCTCAGCCCTGCAGGAAGCTATTCTGTACCTGATCGAACGACAACTGGCACAGCCCCCCGCCCTGCCGTCATCTTCTTTATCTGATGACAGCCGCGCCATGCTTCATGCCAGTGGCTATTATGCCCTCTTTATCGATACAGTTCCCGATGATCTACGCAAACTGTATACTGAAGTTGAAGCCGATAATTTCACGACCCTGGCACAAATAACACATCGCCTTAAAGGCGTATTCGCGATGCTAAATCTGAATACGGGCAAACAATTATGTGAAATAATTGAGCATCTGATTAGTGAAAAAAAGACACAAAACATAAAAAAACATATCAGCGAACTGGACAATTACGTCAAAAGTTTGCTGTAGCAAGGTAACTTAATAACATGGACATAATGAACGTAATTATTGCTGACGACCATCCAATAGTGCTGTTCGGTATTCGTAAATCACTTGAGCAAATCGACTCCGTCAATATTGTTGGCGAATTTGAAGACTCGACATCGCTGATCACTCATCTACCGCAATCGACGGCTGAGGTGCTGATTACCGATCTCTCCATGCCCGGCGATAAATATGGCGACGGGATCATGTTGATCAAATATATCAGGCGTCATTTCCCGCATCTCTCGATTATCATTTTAACGATGAATAATAATCCCGCCATTCTGAGTACCATACTGAACCTGAATATTAATGGACTGGTGCTAAAACAGGGCGCTGCAACCGATCTACCCAAGGCGCTGGCAGCATTACGCAAGGGCAAAAAATTCGTCCCACAAAGCGTATTACGTATGCTGGAAAAAATCAGCGCCAATGGGCACGGTGACAAACATCTGTCGCCCAAGGAGAGTGAAGTCCTGCGTTTGTTTGCAGAAGGTTTTCTGGTTACCGAAATTGCTAAGAAATTAAACCGCAGTATCAAAACGATCAGTAGTCAGAAAAAATCAGCCATGATGAAACTCGGTGTCGAAAATGATATCGCTTTGCTCAATTATCTCTCCTCCGTTTCGCTGAATACTGCTGACAAAACCTGATACCCTGCTGTTTTATTCTGGCGGGTAAATCCGTGGCGCGGCTAGGGATTTTGATTGCTGGCTTGTGCAACGTATAACGCTAAAGCGGGTCTGAGGATATCGAGGGTAACAGGCTTAGACAGGCAGCTATCCATTCCGGCCGCCAGACAGCGCTGCTTCTCTTCCGCCAGCGCGTTAGCCGTAATACCGATCACCGGTAATTGCATGCCGCGCGCCCGGATACATTGCGTCAGGGTATAACCATCCATATTCGGCATATTAACATCACTCAGTACGACATCGACATGCTGTTTCATCAGCACGTTGAGCGCATCAATACCATCATTGGCTGTTACACACGAGTAGCCCAGCGAACTGATCTGATCGGCCAGTAAACGGCGGTTAATCGGATGGTCATCGACGATCAGGATGATTTTATCGCTATGATCCGTCGTCGATATCGCTGGCACAGACTTCTGCTCACTGACGACCGTCTCAGGGCGGAAGATAATCGTTAATAACGACAGTAATTCATGGGGAGTGGTCACACCATGTACCCACTCACCGGCCTTACGCTCCTGTGGCATACCGATATGATGACAGCTAAAAATGATCTTTGCTTTTCCCGCCCACGAGGCCTCCCACGGTTCGTCACACAGCAGAATACCTTCACTTTCCGGCTGCTGTCCATGATAGAGGCGTACCTGCAAGCCATGATATTGCAACAACGAAGTGATAAACGCCGCCAGCGCGCTGTTACGGATCGCCAGCCAGTAACATTTATCTGCCAGACTATCGCTGCTCTCAGCAGCGATATTTTTTACCCCATACAAAGGAATGCGCAGGGTGAAACGGCTGCCAATGCCCGGTTCGGTTATTACCGCAATATCACCATCCATCATGGTGAGCAATTTTTCACAGATCGCCAGTCCAAGCCCCGTTCCCTGGAAAGCGTGTTGCCCACCGGTTCCTGCCTGAACAAAAGGCTCAAACAAATGTATCACCTCTTTTGCCGCGATCCCCGATCCGGTATCGCGCACACTGATTTGCAGATAATCCCCCACACATTGGGTATGAATGACAATACAGCCAGTACCGGTAAATTTAATCGCATTACTCAGTAAATTAGAGATCACCTGCTGTAAACGCATGGCATCACCCGACATCACTGAAGGAACATCCGGCTCGATAAAACAGTACAGCGCTAACTGTTTACTTAACACTAACGGTAGATAGTTAGCCGCAACATGATTAACCACATCGCGGGGTGAAAACTCACGCAACTCGATTTTAAGTTGTTCGGATTCCATTTTCGAAAAATCGAGAATATCGCTGATAATCTTCAGTAACAGACTGGATGAGTTACTCATCGCCATAATGAGCCGGATAACTTCCTGCGGCAGTGCTTTGGTCTGCAGCAGATCGAGATTACCGATAATGCCATATAAAGGTGTACGTAACTCATGACTGACGGTAGCCAGAAACATCGACTTCGCCTGACTGGTCTGTTCGGCAGCCCGTGCAATCTCCTGTAATGACTGTTCCATTTTGACCCGTGTACTGACATCCACCAGCACACAAATAGCAACATTTTCATTACGATAACGCGAATGGACAAAGCTTATTTGCAGATGGGTATGATTGCTGGTCAATACATCGATCAAATTGAGCTGCTGGCCACTGATGATCTGCTTTAATCGCTGCCGATCCTCATGGGTTAACATATTGAGATAATTATGTGCCAGTTCATTACTCAGTATATTGCTGCCATCAACGATGCGTAAAATAGAGATACCCACCGGGGCCGATGCAATGATTTTACGATTAAACTGCTCATGCTCGGTCAGTCGCTGGGCTTCATTTTCCGCCGGAATAAAAAAACGCCGCTCATAAAGACGCGCAAGAATAAAAAGGATAAGCGCACAGAGGAGATTGAAGATGAGCAGATTGATAATCAACATCCGCAAATGTCCGAGGATCTGCGTCAGCGGTATCGAATAGACAATACTGAACGATGACGGCGATAAGCGTTTGCTGAATACCAGCTCACGAAAGTCAGCAGTATAACCAAACCAGACGCGCTCCTGACGATGACGAATGTCAATCTGAACAGGGTGATCCTTCTCACTCAGAGAGAGCAAGGGCTGGCCGTTTTCATCCAGGATCGCCACATACATCGGCAAACTGCCGGGTATCAACAGGTTTTCTTTGCGTAGCGTTTGCTCTATACCTAACATCGCCTGCAGATGATTATCCCGGTATATCGGCGTTAATACATAAAAATAGCCGATACCCTGACCGATGCCCGGCGTTAACCAGAACAGACTCGCGGCACGTTCGTTACGTGGCGTATCACGGTAGTGCTCAACACGCTGATACAAAACCTTCAGAGCCCACTCATGCTCCCGCGATATATTGTGTAAACCGAGATTGATCAGACAGCGATTATTATTGTCCAGTAAGAAGAGGCGATTAAAATCATAAGTGGCGGAAAAATTATCCCGCCAGTAATGCATAAATCCAGTCAGTGACTGTAGTAAATCACGCCAGCGCTCGTTCATCGTGTCACAATCCGCATGGTTATCCAGCGGGGTAAAATCGGTCACAGTCAGTGGATTATTCACTTTCAGTGAGCTAGTTTCGCTGCTGATCGGTTGATTACTGGCAATGTATTTCAGATCTTTAATGATATCGGCAGCATGCTGGATATAGCCCTGAGCCTGGTTAGCATTAAGATTAAAGGCCAGGAGAATTTCTGTTTCTCTGTTACGCAGTGCATGAGTGATAAACAGCACACTGATACCGGCAATCACCAGCCACAACAATAACACCAGCGCCCGAAACAGATAGCGCGATATTTTCAGCGTTGTATGAAAAGAGGCAAGATATTTCAAGATAGTCAATCCGGCTGTTAAAAGCCTGACAGAAGGCGTCAGAAATCTCCCGACGCCTTCAGCGCATATTTATCGCCGCGACTGACTAAATATCGTCGGCGTTATCATCATCATCGATCTCCACTTCCGGGATGATATCGTCATCACCTTCTGCGGCGCTACCGTCAATCGCATCAAGATCTTCATCATCAACCGGTTCCACTACCCGTTGTAGCCCGACGACATGCTCATCCGGTGCGGTACGGATCAAAATCACGCCCTGGGTATTACGGCCAACGATATTGACCTCCGAAACCCGGGTACGCACCAGTGTACCGGCATCCGTGATCATCATAATCTGATCACAATCGGCTACCTGCACCGCTCCCACCACCGTACCATTACGTTCGGTCACTTTGATCGAAATCACCCCCTGGGTGGCACGGGAGCGGGTTGGATATTCCGTTACCGCAGTACGTTTGCCATAACCATTTTGCGTTACGGTTAAAATAGCCTCATCACCACGCGGGATAATCAGCGAGACCACTTTATCGTCCGGTGCCAGTTTAATGCCACGCACCCCTGTTGCCGTACGTCCCATCGTGCGCACAGCCTCTTCCCTGAAACGCACCACTTTACCACCGGCAGAAAACAACATCACGTCGTCATTGCCGTGGGTCAGATCGACGCCAATCAGTTCATCACCATCATTGAGATTGACCGCGATAATACCGGCAGAGCGCGGGCGACTGAACTCAGTTAACGCCGTCTTTTTCACCGTTCCACTGGCGGTCGCCATAAAGACATTAACCCCTTCTTCATATTCCCGTACTGGCAGAATCGCGGTAATACGTTCGTCAGCCTCCAGAGGCAACAGGTTAACGATAGGACGACCACGGGCACCACGACTGGCTTCAGGCAATTGGTAGACTTTCATCCAGTAGAGACGGCCACGGCTGGAGAAGCAGAGGATCGTATCGTGGGTATTGGCGACCAGCAAACGGTCAATAAAATCTTCTTCTTTAATGCGGGCCGCAGACTTCCCTTTCCCACCCCGTCGCTGCGCTTCATAATCGGTCAGTGGCTGATATTTCACATAGCCCTGATGTGACAGCGTCACAACCACATTTTCCTGATTAATCAGATCTTCAATATTAATATCTGCACTGTTGGCAGTGATCTCAGTACGCCGGGCATCGCCAAACTGATCGCGGATCGCGGTCAGTTCTTCACGGATCACAGCCATCAAACGATCTGCGCTGCTGAGAATATGCAGCAATTCAGCAATCTGAGTCAGCAAATCCTTATATTCATCAAGCAGTTTTTCATGCTCAAGGCCGGTCAGTTTTTGCAAACGCAGATCCAGAATCGCCTGCGCCTGCTGTTCGGTCAGATAATATTGTCCGTCACGGACACCAAACTCAGGGGCCAGCCACTCAGGACGAGCGGCATCATCACCGGTACGGGTTAACATCGCAGCGACATGACCCAGCGCCCATGAGCGGGCAACCAGCGCGGTTTTTGCCTCTGCAGGGGTCGGTGCCTGGCGAATCAGCTCGATGATCGGATCGATATTGGCCAGCGCAATGGCCAGCGCTTCCAGAATATGCGCACGTTCACGTGCCTTGCGCAGCTCAAAAATGGTCCTCCGGGTGACCACTTCACGACGATGGCGCACAAACGCCGAGAGGATCTCCTTCAGGTTCATGATTTTGGGCTGACCATGATGCAGCGCAACCATGTTAATCCCGAAAGAAACCTGTAACTGCGTCTGGGAGTAGAGGTTGTTAAGCACCACCTCGCCGACGGCATCGCGTTTCACTTCGATAACGATCCGCATCCCGTCTTTATCAGACTCATCGCGCAGCGCACTGATACCCTCAACCCGCTTCTCTTTTACCAGCTCAGCGATTTTCTCAATCAGCCGCGCTTTATTTACCTGGTAGGGGATCTCATGAACGATAATGGTTTCCCGTCCACTTTTGGCATCTGTTTCCACTTCAGCCCGCGCACGAATATAAATTTTGCCACGCCCGGTACGGTACGCCTCCTCGATACCACGACGCCCGTTAATCAGCGCGGCGGTCGGGAAATCAGGCCCAGGAATATGCGCCATCAGCCCTTCGAGCGGGATATCTTCATCGTCAATATACGCCAGGCAACCGTTGATCACTTCGGTCAGATTGTGGGGCGGAATATTGGTCGCCATACCCACGGCGATACCGGATGAACCATTCACCAGTAAATTGGGGATTTTGGTTGGCATAACGTCAGGGATCTGTTCCGTGCCGTCATAGTTATCGACGAAATCGACCGTCTCTTTTTCCAGATCCGCCATCAGTTCATGGGCGATTTTCGCCATCCGGATTTCGGTATAACGCATCGCGGCGGCGGAGTCGCCATCGACAGAACCGAAGTTACCCTGGCCATCGACCAGCATATAGCGCAAGGAGAATGGCTGCGCCATACGAACAATGGTGTCATAAACGGCAGTATCGCCATGAGGGTGATATTTACCGATGACATCGCCGACGACACGCGCTGACTTTTTATAGGCTTTATTCCAGTCATTGCCTAACACATTCATGGCGTAAAGTACACGGCGGTGTACCGGTTTCAGACCATCACGGACATCTGGCAACGCCCGGCCAACAATCACCGACATCGCGTAATCCAGATATGAGCTTTTCAGCTCTTCCTCAATATTGACCGGTGTAATTTCTTTCGCAAGGTCGCTCATCTAACCGCTATCCCTCTACATGTATCCCGGGTTTAAAAGTCACGAATTATAACATAACCCTGATGACAGAGCTAAACCATTACCGTTTATTCATCATCACAGCCTGATATACTCAGGAGATATACACAGAACAAGGAGACCTTGCGCGGATGAAGAGTGAAAAACAACCGCTGAGCGACAACGTTGATCATCATGAAATTGCCAAATTCGACGCCATCGCTGCCCACTGGTGGGACAGTGAAGGCGCGTTCAAACCCTTACACCGCATCAATCCATTGCGTCTTGACTATATTATCCAGCGTTGCGGTGGTCTGTTTGCTAAAACGGTGCTTGATGTCGGCTGTGGTGGGGGGATCCTTGCCGAAAGCATGGCCCGTGAAGGGGCGACTGTCACCGGCCTTGACATGGGAACAGAACCGCTACAGGTGGCGCGTCTCCATGCCCTGGAAAGCGGTGTTCAGCTGGATTATGTTCAGCAAACGGTCGAAGCACACGCCGCACAATATCCCGGGCGCTATGATATCGTCACCTGCATGGAAATGCTCGAGCATGTCCCTGATCCGCAATCGGTGGTGCGGGCCTGTGCGCAGCTGGTCAAACCAGGAGGGCATGTCTTCTTCTCCACCATTAACCGTACGGCTAAAGCCTGGTTACTCCTGATTATCGGGGCGGAATATGTGATGAAAATGGTGCCTCAAGGCACGCATGATAGTAAAAAATTCATCAAGCCCGCAGAACTGATCGCCTGGGCCGGTCAGGCACATCTCAAAGAGCAGCATATTATTGGTCTGCATTATCAACCACTCAGCGATAGCTTCCGGCTGGCAGCAGGCGTAGAGGCCAACTATATGCTACATACCATCGCCTGTCAGGCATAAATTCCCGCGATGTTCGCCGATGACCAGAATCAGAATGACACAGCCATCACCAGCGTCATTCTGTTCGCCGTCGAAGAAATCAGCAGCCGATATGACCAGGATTTTTATTTTTTAGTTTATTGACTTTTCCATCAGCCCTTATGGGGCGTGCTTCTCCTGCTGATAGCATTTTTCGATCTCAAATTTACGCCAAAATCAACTCTTGTACTCAAAAGAATCCTTACTAGAATACTCACCATCTTGGGTTTCATTTATCTCCACACCCCTATATATAGTGTTTATCTCTTTGGTCAGTCACAATTTGTCTACCAGATAAACAGGGGATCTTTTTCCTTATATCGGCAGGTATTACTGACATGAATCAAAGTTTGCTGGTGACAAAGCGTGATGGACGCAGCGAGCGAATTAATCTTGATAAAATCCACCGTGTCCTCGACTGGGCGGCAGAAGGACTGAATAATGTCTCGATCTCACAGGTAGAACTACGATCCCACATCCAGTTCTACGATGGCATCAAAACAGCTGATATTCATGAGACCATTATCAAAGCAGCGGCAGATCTGATCTCTCGCGATGCCCCGGATTACCAGTATCTCGCCGCACGACTGGCTATCTTCCACCTGCGCAAAAAAGCCTATGGCCAGTTCGAGCCCCCGGCACTGTATGACCACGTTAAGAAGATGGTTGAAAAAGGCAAATACGATTCGCATTTGCTTGAAGACTACGACGAAGAAGCATTCCGCCAGATGGATAGCTTCATCGTCCATGATCGTGATATGAGCTTCTCCTACGCGGCGGTTAAGCAGCTGGAAGGAAAATATCTGGTACAGAATCGGGTCACCGGCGAAATTTATGAAAGTGCGCAATTTCTCTATATGCTGGTCGCTGCCTGCCTGTTCTCCCGCTATCCACGTGAGACACGTCTGGACTATATCCGCCGCTTCTATGATGCGATCTCGACGTTTAAAATTTCGCTGCCGACACCGATTATGTCAGGTGTCCGCACGCCAACACGCCAGTTCAGCTCCTGCGTTCTGATTGAATGTGGTGATAGCCTTGATTCAATTAACGCGACCTCCAGCGCCATCGTCAAATACGTCTCCCAGCGGGCGGGAATCGGCATTAACGCAGGACGCATCCGGGCATTGGGAAGTACGATTCGTGGCGGAGAAGCCTTCCACACTGGCTGTATTCCGTTCTATAAACACTTTCAGACCGCAGTAAAATCCTGCTCGCAGGGCGGTGTGCGCGGTGGGGCGGCCACGCTGTTCTACCCCATGTGGCATCTGGAAGTCGAAAGTCTGCTGGTATTAAAAAATAACCGGGGCACTGATGCCAACCGTGTACGCCATATGGATTACGGCGTACAGCTCAACAAACTGATGTACACCCGTCTGCTAAAAGGGGAAGAGATCACGCTGTTCAGCCCCTCGGATGTTCCCGGATTGTACGATGCTTTTTTCGCCGATCAGGATCAGTTTGAGCGTCTGTACACCCGTTATGAACGGGATGACAACATCCGTAAAAAACGGATCAAAGCGGTTGAGCTGTTCTCATTGATGATGCAGGAACGTGCATCAACCGGGCGGATTTACATCCAGAATGTCGATCACTGCAACACTCACAGCCCGTTTAATCCGGCGATTGCCCCGATCCATCAATCTAATCTGTGTCTGGAAATTGCGCTGCCGACTCAGCCCCTCAACGATATGAACGATGAAAACGGGGAGATTGCACTTTGTACGTTATCGGCGTTCAACCTTGGTGTTATTAATCATTTGGATGAGCTGGAAGATCTGGCGACCCTGGTGGTGCGCGCCCTCGATGCTTTGCTGGATTACCAGGATTACCCGATCCCGGCCGCAAGACGGGGCGCAATGGGACGCCGGACACTCGGTATTGGGGTTATCAACTTCGCTTACTACCTGGCGAAGCAAGGGAAACGTTACTCGGATGGCAGCGCTAACAACCTGACCCATAAAACCTTTGAGGCTATCCAGTATTATCTGTTGAAAGCCTCCAACGAACTGGCGATAGAGCAAGGTGCCTGTCCGTGGTTTGACCAGACCAGCTATGCTCAGGGGATCCTGCCGATTGATAGCTATAAAAAGGATCTCGATACCATCGTCAGTGAACCGCTGCATTATGACTGGCAAACACTGCGCGAATCGATTAAAACCCACGGTTTGCGCAACTCGACGCTTTCCGCGCTGATGCCATCCGAAACCTCCTCGCAGATCTCCAATGCCACCAACGGCATTGAGCCGCCGCGCGGTTATGTCAGCATCAAAGCCTCAAAAGATGGCATCCTGCGCCAGGTCGTACCCGATTATGAAACACTGCTGGGTCATTACGAGTTGCTCTGGGAGATGCCAGATAATGATGGCTATCTGCAACTGGTCGGGATCATGCAAAAATTCATCGACCAGTCGATTTCCGCCAACACCAACTACGATCCGACGCGCTTCCCGTCCGGTAAAGTGCCGATGCAACAGCTGCTGAAAGACCTGCTGAATGCTTATAAATGGGGCGTCAAAACACTGTATTACCATAATACCCGTGACGGTGCAGAAGATGCCCAGGATGATCTGGCGGCGGCGGTTGAGGACGATGGCTGCGAAAGCGGCGCATGTAAGATTTAATTTTGCCTTGCCCGGCGAAACCGCTTTCGCCGGCGTGATAAAATTCCGACAGGACTTCTCATGACATATACCACTTTTTCACAAATTAAAAATAATCAGCTGCTGGAGCCGATGTTTTTCGGCCAGCCGGTTAACGTGGCACGTTACGATCAGCAAAAATATGAAGTATTCGAAAAACTGATTGAGAAGCAACTCTCCTTTTTCTGGCGACCAGAAGAGGTGGATGTTTCCCGTGATCGTATTGACTATCAGGGATTACCTGAACATGAGAAACACATTTTTATCAGTAATCTGAAGTATCAGACTCTGCTGGACTCAATTCAGGGACGCAGCCCCAATGTCGCCCTGCTGCCGCTGATTTCCATTCCGGAACTGGAAACCTGGGTAGAGACCTGGTCGTTTTCGGAGACCATTCACTCTCGATCCTATACCCACATCATTCGTAACATTGTCAACGATCCGTCACTGGTCTTTGATGACATCGTCACTAACGAACAGATCCAGAAACGGGCACAGGGTATCTCTCATTATTACGATACCCTGATCGAGCTGACCAGCTATTGGCATCTGCTGGGAGAAGGCACCCATACCATTAACGGTAAAACGGTTAGCGTTAATCTGCGTGAGCTGAAAAAGAAACTCTATCTGTGTCTGATGAGTGTCAATGCACTGGAAGCTATTCGCTTCTATGTCAGCTTCGCCTGCTCTTTCGCGTTTGCCGAACGCAAGCTGATGGAGGGCAACGCCAAAATCATCCGCCTGATCGCCCGCGATGAAGCCCTGCATCTGACCGGTACGCAGCACATGCTCAATCTGCTACGCTCAGGCAGCGATGATGCGGAAATGGCGGAAATCGCCGCCGCCTGCCAGCAGGAGTGCTATGACCTGTTTGTCGACGCGGCACAACAGGAAAAAGAGTGGGCGGATTATCTGTTCCGCGACGGTTCGATGATCGGCCTGAACCGGGATATTCTCTGCCAGTATGTCGAATATATCACCAATATTCGGATGCAGGCGGTCGGGCTGGATCTCCCCTTCCAGACGCGCTCTAATCCCATTCCGTGGATCAACACCTGGCTCACCTCTGATAATGTCCAGGTCGCGCCACAGGAGGTGGAGGTCAGCTCGTATCTGGTTGGTCAGATCGACGCTGAAGTGGATACGGATGATCTGAGCCACTTCCAGCTCTGAAACCACTGATCGCTTGCCGCAAGGGGTATTCGCCATCGAATCATGAAACGTATTTTTCTGCAAAATTCCGCCGTTTGCATCCTCTGTACGGCAGAACATCCCTCTTTGCTGGCGACGCTGGAGGCGCATCATGTTGCGGTCGAATATCAGTGCCGGGCAGGCTATTGTGGTGCCTGCCGCACACGGCTGCTCGCCGGACAGGTGAAATGGCTCGCTGAACCGCTGGCTTTTGTTCAGCCCGGAGAAATCCTGCCCTGTTGTTGCCAGGCCAGCGGGGATATTGTTATCGGGATGTAATGCCTGGCTTTTTCGCCACCACTGATGCGGCGAAATTTTCTGTGCTTTATCGCCTTATCAGATTTGCACTCCTGACCAGACGACTTATCTTTAAAAGTAATCCGTTATCGGATTACACGATAAAATGGCTGAGGAGTGAGATAAATGGCGAAAATTCTGGTGCTTTATTATTCGATGTATGGGCATGTCGAGACCCTGGCCCATGCTGTCGCCGAAGGGGCGCAGAGTATTGACGGTACTTCGGTTGTAGTGAAACGTGTACCGGAAACCATGCCCGCTGAGGTGTTCACCAAAGCTGGCGGCAAGACACAAACCGCCGCCGTTGCAACACCCAAAGAACTGGTGGAGTATGACGCGATCATCTTCGGCACACCCACCCGCTTTGGCAATATGTCCGGACAGATGCGTACTTTCCTTGATCAAACAGGGGGTCTGTGGGCAGCCGGTGCCTTATATGGTAAGCTGGGCAGCGTCTTCTGTTCGACAGGGACTGGCGGTGGACAGGAACAAACCATTACCTCCAGCTGGAGTACGCTGGCCCATCATGGCATGATCATCGTTCCGATTGGCTATGGTGCGCAGGAGCTTTTCGATCTATCGACTGTTCGTGGCGGAACCCCTTATGGTGCCTCGACCATTGCCGGTAGCGATGGCTCTCGACAGCCCAGCCAGGAGGAGCTCGCCATTGCCAGTTATCAGGGCGAGCATGTCGCCGGACTGGCGGTTAAATTATTTGGCTAAATTCTGATAAGGAGATTGTTATGCCACTACACGAAGAAAAAACCCATCACATTGCCCAGTGGGCAAGTCTGCGAAATACCTCCCCGGAGATAGCGGCCGCAATCTTTGAATTAGCAGGATATGATGAAGCATTAGCAGAACAAATCTGGCAGGAAGGAAGCGATGAAGTCTTGCCTTTAGCGTTCGCCAAAACAGATAAAGACACGCTTTTCTGGGGTGAACAGACCATTGAACGTAAAAATGTTTGACTGATCGCATCCTGTCAGCCATATCAGGCTGCTGTCTGGCCATGTGGGTTGTGATGTCAACAAGAGATCATCACCGTTACAGATAAAACCGGATAATACCATCGCTTATCCGGTTTTATCTCTCCCTGGCGTTCCTCTCGATAATACTATTTTCAGGCATCAGACTTCTGTACGCGGAATCGCTGATATTGACGGCGAGTCAGACGACTTAAATTATCCAGCCAGAGATAGACAACCGGCGTGGTGAATAAAGTCAGTAACTGACTCATCGCCAGCCCCCCGGCAATCGCCAGTCCTAACGGGCTGCGTAAATCAGCATCACCACCGCTGCCGAATGCCAGCGGTAAAGCGCCAAAAAAAGCCGCCAGTGTGGTCATCATGATCGGGCGGAAACGCATCAGGCATGCCTGAACAATCGCCTGCTGGGGTGACAATCCCCGCCGTCTTTGCGCATCAAGGGCAAAATCGATCATCATGATGGCATTTTTCTTCACAATACCAATCAACAAAATAATACCGATCAGGGCAATCACGGTAAGCTGGGTATTGGTCAATAACAGCAGTAGCAAGGCCCCGACTCCCGCCGAGGGTAAGGTTGATAAAATCGTCAGCGGATGAATGTAGCTTTCATATAATATGCCCAGCACGATATAAATCGCCGCCAGCGCAGCAACCAGCAGCCACGGCATCGTCGCCGCCATTTTCTGGTAAACTTTCGCTGTCCCCTGAAATCCGGCCTGTATTGAAACAGGCAGACCTATCTCCGCCATCTTCATTTTAATCAATGCCTGCGCCTGTTGCAGTGAGACACCATCATTAAGATTAAAAGCCACCGTGGTGGTCGCCGATTGTCCCTGATGTGCCACCGAAAGCGGGGTATTGCCACCGCTAAAATGGGCGAATGCCGATAGCGGTACACGCTCACCATTATTATTGATGACATATAACGCCTGCAATATCGCTGGATCACGGGTATAGCTATCATCCAGCATCATCACCACATGATACTGATTCATGGTGCGATAAAGCGTAGCAATTTGTCGCTGACTGAATGCATTGTTCAGCATCGTATCCAGCATACTGACATCGACACCAAGACGGGTCGCCAGTTCACGATCGATCTGGATCACCACTTCCTGCCCGCCGACCTGCATATCGGAGTCGACACTATTCAGTTCAGGCAACGCCGCCAGCGCCGCCTGCACTTTTGGCGTCCAGGTCTGTAACAGTTTCAGATCATCGGCCTGCAGACTGTACTGATAGCTGGCGTTGGCATTGCGTCCCCCGGCACGTAAATCCTGGACAGCCATCAAAAACATCTGTGAACCCGGCAAGCTGCCCATTTTCCGGCTCAGACGATTGGCCACCTCCGTCGCCGTCGCCTCGCGCTGACGACTATCTTTCAGCAGAACGAAGAACAGCGCTGAATTACGCGAGCCAAATCGCCCTCCTCCTACCGATGACGCTACGCTATCGACTGCCGGATCGGCCTGGATAAGCTGAGTCACCGTTTGCACTTTAGGCATCATCGCCTGAAAAGAACTATTTTGATCCGCCCGCAAAGCGCCAATCAATAGCCCGGTATCCTGATTGGGGAAAAACCCTTTTTGCACGACGCCATAAAGAAAAATATTCAGCATTATGGTCAGCAACAGACTGAACATCACCTTTTTTTGATGGTTCATGACCCAGTTGAGACCCCGTGAATAGGCAGCCAGCAGGCGATTGAGGATCGTTTCAATCCACTGATAAAAAGGGTGATGTCTCTGACTGACGGCGGGCTTTTTTTTCAGCATCCGCGCACAGAGCATCGGGGTCAGGCTCAGGGAGACAAACATCGAAATCAGCAGTGATACACTTAATGTCACCGCAAATTCACGGAATAAACGGCCGATAATCCCCCCCATCAACAGGATCGGAATGAATACCGCCACCAGCGATACGGTCATCGACAATACAGTAAAACTGACTTCCCGCGCCCCACGCAACGCCGCCCGCAACGGACTGAGCCCCTGTTCAATATGGCGGGTAATGTTTTCCAGCACCACAATCGCATCATCCACCACAAAACCGGTGGCGATAATCAAGGCCATCAGCGACAGGTTATTCAGGCTATAGCCAAGAAGATACATCACCGCACAGGTACCGATCAGTGAGACAGGCAAGGCCAGTGCCGGGATCACTACGGCCTGAATATTACGCAAGAAGATAAACACCACCGCGATCACCAGCGCGACCGCAATCAACAGTGTCTCTTCGGTGTCATAGAGCGATTCACGCACCGTCGTCGAACGATCCATCACCACTTTGAGCTGAGTATCCGCGGGCAGATTTTTCGCCAGCACGGGCAATTGTGCGCTAATACCATCGATGGTTTCCAGCATATTGGCACCGGCCTGACGCATAATACCGATCATGATTGATGGGCTGCCATTCAGAAAGCCCGCCTGATATTTATCCTCAACCGCTTCATACACGTTAGCAACATCGCTTAAACGCAGCGTTTTGCCATCCTGATAGCTAATAATCAGATTACGGTATTGTGCCGCCTTATCGAGCTGACCATTACTATCAATAATCCAGCTGTGGTTATCATCCTGTAATCGGCCTTTCGGCAGGTTGGTGGTACTGTTAGCCACCGCATTGCGCACGGTGTCTAATGAGATGCCATAGTGCGTTAATTTTTGCGCTTGCAGATCAATACGGACTGCCGGTAATGCACTGCCCATCAGCGAGACTTCACCCACCCCCTGTACCTGTCCGAGGGTCTGGCCGATTTTGCTCTCTGCCAGATCATAGAGTTCGCCGGTTGTTCGCGTGGCCGAGGTGAGGGTCAATATCATAATCGGCGCATCAGAGGGATTAGCCTTGCGATAAGTCGGCAGTGATGCCATACCACTGGGTAGCAGACTACGGGCGGCATTAATGGCCGCCTGCACGTCACGGGCCGCACCGTTGATATCGCGGTCAAGATCAAACTGTAAGATAATATTCGTCGATCCCTGCGAACTACTGGATGTCATCTCAGAAATGCCCGCTATCTGCCCCAGTGCGCGCTCCAGCGGGGTGGCAACGGTGGCGGCCATCGTTTCCGGGCTGGCACCGGCGAGTCTGGCGCTGACCATAATGGTTGGAAAATCAATCTGTGGCAGTGGTGACACTGGCAGAAGACGGTAACCCAGCCCCCCCAGCAATAGGATCGCCAGGGTGATTAACAGTGTCGCCACCGGGCGAAAAATAAATATCCGGGTTATATTCATCACTGTCCCTGCTGTTTACGTTTTACCCAGTGACGACCCCAGGCAGAAATACTATTAAACCACAGATAGATAACCGGGGTGGTAAACAGCGTTAAGATCTGACTCACCACCAGCCCTCCGACAATCACCAACCCCAGCGGTTGACGCAATTCAGCGCCCGATCCTGACGCTAACATTAACGGCAATGCGCCTAATAACGCTGCCATTGTGGTCATCATGATAGGCCGAAAACGCAGCAAACATGCCTGATGTATCGCTTCACGTGGGCTCAGTCGTTGCTTATATTCCGCTTCGAGGGCGAAATCGATCATCATAATGGCGTTCTTCTTTACGATACCAATCAGCAGAATCACGCCGATCAGCGCAATCAGGCTGAAATCAGTACCGGCGAGGATTAACGATAACAACCCCCCTATCGCCGCCGATGGCAGGGTAGACAGAATGGTGATCGGATGAATAAAGCTTTCATACAAAATCCCCAGCACGATGTACATCGTTAATAGCGCCGCAAGAATCAGCCACACGGTATTACTGGTCGCATGGCGGAAGGCTTCCGTTTCGCCCTGATAACGCAATGTGATGCTGGCAGGCATTTTGAGCTGTTCGCTGACCTCATTTATCGCCTGTTGCCCCGCTTCCAGCGAATATCCGTCATTGAGATTAAACGATACCATTACGGCCGGAAATTGATTCAGCCGCATGTGCATCAATGAACCTGTGCGTTGATGAATCGTTGCGATGGCGGTTAATTTCACCAGTCCGCTGGTGTTCTGGCTCTCTGAGGTCGATGATGACGTGATGGTTGATACGCGGGTGGTACTCGCCGATGGCTGTAACCAGACATCCTCTAAAGAAGCAGGCGATTGCTGATATTGTGGCCCCACTTCCAGCACCACCCGGTACTGATTGGCCTGAGTAAAAATAGTCGAAATCAGGCGCTGACCAAACGCATTATACAACGCGGTGTCAACATCTGCGGCAGTAATACCAAAACGTGCGGCTTTATCACGGTCAAGCTCAATATACGCCACACGCCCCTGGGATTGCAGATTGCTCACCACATGATTAAATTCCGGCCGTTGTTGTAGTGCTGTTATTAGCTGCGGCGTCCAGATAAGCAAATTTTCACTGTCGATATCATCCAGCGTGAACTGATACTGACTGGCGGTCAGCTGGTCATTGACCGTCAGATCCTGGGCCAGTTGCAGATAGAGCTGAATACCGACCACATGCTGCGCCGCTTGCTGTAGCTGTTTCATCACCTGGGTCGCTTTTTCCTGACGTTGGGCAAAAGGCTTAAGGTTAATTTGCAGTCTGCCACTGTTCAGGCTGGTATTATTGCCATCAATACCCATGGTCGATGAAAGGCTTGCCACCGCCGGATTTTGCAGGATCACCTCCGCCAGCGCTTGCTGACGCTTCGCCATCGCGCTAAACGAAATATCCTGTGAAGCCAGGGTCATCCCCTGGATCATGCCGGTATCCTGAACCGGAAAAAAACTTTTCGGAATAAAAAGATAGAGCATCGCAGTCAGGACAAATGTCATCATCGCGACCAGTAAGGTCGTCCGACGATGATCCAGCACCACGGTCAGCAAGCGATCATAGCCATCAATCAGTCGCTCAAACATGCGCTCGCCATTACGGGCAAAGCGGGACTGATTTTGCGGTGCAGTAGCGGACAGCAAATAGGCGCAAAGCATCGGTGTCAGCGTGAGCGATATGATCATTGAAACCAGGATCGATACCGCCAGGGTAATCGCAAATTCGCGAAACAGACGTCCGACGACATCTTCCATAAACAGCAGCGGAATCAGGACAGCAATCAGCGAAAAAGTCAGTGATACGATAGTAAACCCAATCTGCTGTGAGCCATTCAGCGCTGCCTGCATCGGTGACTCGCCCTCTTCCAGACGGCGGGCAATATTCTCCACCACCACAATGGCGTCATCGATCACAAATCCGGTGGCGATGGTTAATGCCATCAGTGACAGATTATTAAGGCTAAAACCGACCAGATACATCACACCGAAGGTGCCGATGAGCGACAGCGGTACTGCGATACCGGGAATCAGTGTTGCCGCCACATTGCGTAAGAACAGAAAGGTGACCATCACTACCAGCGCAATCGCCAGCATTAATTCAAACTGAACATCACTGATAGAATCGCGGATCGTCTGGGTACGATCGGAAAGCACCGCCAGTTTCACGCCGTCCGGTAAGGCCGCCTGCAACTGTGGCAGACGCGCTTTGATGTCATCCACCACCTGGATGACATTGGCACCGGGCTGGCGTTGTACGCTAATAACAATCGCCGGACTGTGATTGGCCCATGCCGACTGAAAACGGTTTTCCGGCCCCTGCTCAATGTGGGCAATATCGCTCAGACGCAAGCTTGCCCCCTCCTGATAACGCAGGATCAGGTTGCCATACTCTTGTGCGCTGCGAAGCTGGTCGTTAGCATCAATCGTAACCGAATGATACTGACCATCAAATCCGCCTTTCGATCCATTGACGTTACTGTTTTTTATCAGTGTGTTGACTGCTTCCAGTGTCAGTCCATGAGCGGCCAGTGCCTTCGGATCGATACGCACCCGGATCGCTGGCTGGTGGCCACCGGCCAGCGTGACCATTCCAACGCCAGAGATCTGTGACAGTTTCAACGCAACGCGTGTATTAACCAGATCCTGCACCTGGGTCAGCGGTAATGTCTCAGAACTGGCGGCTAACGTGATAACCGCACTGTCTGCCGGATTAACCTTTTTATAGGTTGGCGGATTCGGTAAATCGTGTGGCAGCAAGGTATTGGCCGCATTGATGGCTGCCTGCACCTCCTGTTCGGCCACATCCAGTGATAATGATAGCGAAAACTGCAAAGTGATAATCGATGATCCCGCCGAACTTGTCGATGTCATCTGACTGAGGCCCGCCATCTGTCCTAACTGACGCTCCAGCGGTGAAGTCACCGACGCGGCCATCACATCCGGGCTCGCCCCGGGGTAAAGCGTCGTCACCTGGATTGTCGGGTAATCAACCTGCGGCAGGGCCGATGTCGGCAAAAAACGATAGGCGAGAACGCCACTGATTAAAATCGCAACCATCAATAAAACTGTCGCGACCGGGCGTTGAATAAAAAGGCGAGATGGATTCATTGCGTACTGGCTGTCTGTGGTGAGTGTACGGGTTGATTGCCGACGATGGTGACCTTACTCCCGTTGTACAGGCGATCGATACCGTCCGTCACCAGCCGTTCTCCAGGCGCGACACCGGATAAAATCACCTGCTGATCTTCCTGCCAGCGTGGGCCGACGGTCACCGCCTGACGGGTCACGGTATTATCCTGGTGGATCACATAGACAAAATATCCCTCACTACTCAGTTGTAGCGCCTGCACGGGTGCTACGGTCGCCTGTGGCAGAATGCGGGTTTGCAGACGTAAGTTAACAAACTGATTGGCATACAGCGTTTCATGCTGGTTCGGAAATAGCGCTTTCAGTGTTACCGTACCGGTGCTGGTATCAATCTGATTACTGATAAACTGCACAACGCCCTCATCCAGTATCTGCAGACCACTTTGATCGAAGACGGTCGCGGGCAATGTCGCTCCCTGATGTAACGTTTTTATCAGTTCAGGAATATCGCTTTGTGGAACGCTAAAGGTCACGGCAGCCGGCTGCATCTGGGTAATCGTTACCAGCCCGCTGCTACTGCCGCTCTGTATCAGGTTACCAGGATCGACCAGCCGTAAACCGACACGCCCACTCACCGGAGCGACAATCCGGGCGTACTCAATATTCAACTGTGCGTTGGCTATCTGTGCTTCATCCGCCGCCACCGCACCCCGGTATTGTCCCACCGTTGCAATCTGTGCATCCAGATCCTGGCTGGCCAGCAAACGCTGGTCATATAATTTACGATACCGTGCAAGCGTTAGCTCAGCGCTTTGCAACAGGGCTTTATCTTTACTCAATTCGCCCTGATACTGTCGCAGTGTTGCCTGATAGCTACGTGGATCGATCTGCGCCAGCAACTGGCCCTTTTCCACTTTCTGGCCTTCGGTAAAATAGACTTCATCCAGTTGACCATCGACACGGCTGGTTACGGTCACTGAGGCATTAGGGATAACGGTTCCCAGGGCATTAAGATAAACCGGGACATCGGCTATTCCTGCCGTTCCACTGTGTACCAGCGTAACACTGGAATAGGCCTCTCCCCGGCTTTTCCCCTGATGACTGTTTTTCCAGGCGGGGAAGATACGCCATGCCACCCCAGCCATAATCAACGACACAATGAATATCACCAGCCATTTGAACTGAAGTTTCCTGGTCGTTTGAAATAGATTATTTTTCATTATAAACGGCCTTTATATACTCAATGGATTAATATAAACCAGAAGCGTATCAGTCTCTAAGCAATTTTTCTGCTGTCATGATGATCGGTCAGATCATCGTCGTGAATCGCTGCAATGTAGCAAAACGGCAGTCTAACGCCATGGCAACGGCAGGCAAATCAGTATCGATATGTTAATTTTTTGAAAAAATAAGGCCTGATTCGATAATCAGACAGCAATGCATTCAACCCTGTCAATCACTCTGGTTATCAAAGAAAAAAGCTGTTAGTATAACATGCATAGCAAGGTATTGTAATATAATTGTAAAAAAATATGGACAAAAAAATACTTAATATTACCATACTTATATTCTATGTAGTTGTAGGTTTACATGCTCTCCATAATAGCTATTCTTCGTATAAGAAAGGCGTATTTAAGGAGTGTCGTAAATGGGGTCCGGCTATTTATCATTATCGAAAAGACAAATCATTTATCCCTAAAATAATAGGAAATACTTTATCCGGAGCACTCTTATTGGGCATAATCGCTTTCTACTTCTTGTATTGGTCTAAAAAATTATAAGGTTATATTGTCACTTAGCGCCTGGTCCACCAGGAGTTATTTTTCATAGTGAATCTCCTGTGCTCAGATGACGAGGAGATTTTACTTATGCATATGCTGCTTTTTCGGGGGAATTACCCCCCTCAGTGAAAAAACATGGGTTAAAGAATATGATTAAATTCTTGCCTATTCTTTTTCGTTCATATTAATTTCCATACCCAGTATGTTCATAATATTCAGAAAGTTATCCAGCAGAGATGTATGCAATAAAATTTCACAGAAACTATCATCCCCGGTTTCAATACCAAGTAAATGCCAGCCGATGGTATTCAGCTGCAGATTACTACGGACAAAAATCTGATGTACGTCAAGTGTGTTCTCTGGATCGTCCGTGCCATAATCAAAAGCCAGCGAAATATCCTCATTATCCATTACGTCCGCCAGCCACTCAATGGCGGATTCAGTGTCTTTCCAGTCCACCATAAAGCTGTTGCCCATAGCGCTGTCATCCACTATTCCCACCAGGTCATAGCCGGTCATACCGTCCTTGTGATTCTGACAGAATTGATCCTCGCCCATATCCTCAATATGCCCATTCAGCAGTTCAGTGAAGGTATCGAATGCTTCGTCTGCATTGTCACTGTCGCTGTTGAGCAAATCAGCCAGGTTGCGGATGGCCGGCAGAATTGAATTGATAATAGATTGAGTTTCTTTAGAATAAGCCATAAAAAGTCCCCTGGTGAGAAAATGCGGGCTTTATCTTAAGTGAAATTTTTGGTTCTGATCAGTATCAACACCGATCAATGTTATCGCATCAGCCAAATTTTACGCTGCGATGTCAAGATCGGACTCTGTTTGCACATTGTTCGTTTTAACTGCAAAATCATAAAGCTTCTTCCCGGCTTCAACTGCAATACCGCCTACAGCTACCCACCCTACAACCAGCAGGATCACATCAGCAAGTTCACCTATACCTAAGAAATGTGAACCTGCCCATATCACAATAACTCCAGCCATTTTTGCTAAGGCCTGTGGTGTTACCAGTGCCAATAGCTGCTATCCGACATTATAGGGCAGTAAAACAGATGCTTTTGTGATCGTCGCTTTTAACTTTGTCTGTAAATCCATACTGTTTATATTCATGGTAGTGCATCCATCGTTATGTAGTCTTTATCCTACACTTCACATACTAAATAGCTATATGGACACCTCCCCGATGCAAGCATCAGCAGATCTTTTCTGACAATGTAGTCACAAACATATATCCGGCTTCATAAGCCCTGATGAAAATTCGTGCTCTCTGGCCTCATTAGGCTGTGTCCCTTAACCTAACAAGCGCCTTAAAAACAACCTGATTGCCCCCAGTTTTAGCATGCTCAGATAGTTTCTGGCTGTTTTTTCTGAGCGCGTGGCTATTCGACGGTTTTCTTTCAGTATTGCAAATTTCTGATGTACTACTCCTCCATACAATATAGTAATAATGCTTTCGCACTGTCAAATGAATTTAAAAGCAACTAAAAAATCTAAACATATCGAAATGCTAATTGATAATCATATTGTTGTAAATCTATTTGATGCTGAAAATAGGGTTGTATATATTGCAGCCAATTTTCTTTCACATCATAACCTCCATCATAAATTCTTGAATCATTAGCAAGCCCTAATGCATCCAAAAAACAAATACTGTTATCCAGAATAGCAGAGATATCATATCCTTCATTTTCAAAATTTTCTTTATTATACCACATCAACTTCATCTTATAAGACATAGCAACCTCATAGATAACGTTTAATATTTCTACCTTTGACAGCAGGTTTTAATTCTGAACCGGTCTGATAATCCACAGATCCAAGATGTTCTCCATCACTTGCCAGATATATTTCTAATTCACCATGTTGTGAATCCCATTCATAAATCCGTCTTTTCTTCTTATCCATCCAACGTTCTCGCATCCCTCCGCCGCCTTGTCTGGGAGTTTTCCATTTTACCATAATAAGATCAGGAATACCTGTAATCTCATTCGTATCTGGCGCAGAATAATAGGAATGTCCTTCTTCTGGCATTCCTTTTCTTCTACTTAAATATACATAAATCGGCGGAATATCCACTATCGGCAGGATCAGAATATAATCAGCAAAATCCTTTTCTTCCACAACCGGGCTGATTGTGGCTTCAATACGGCTGCTTTCCGGCAGCGGATCGACCATGACTGGATTCGGTATCCTGATCGGATTCTGGTTGCCCGAATTCGCAGGCACATGGACGCCTGAGCTGTCAGGTGTCCAGATAAGGGTAATCCGAGGCACTTCTTCCGTGGTGAAGGTATACGCTTTGCGATAACTGTCCCACGCCATTCTGCGTACCCGAACCTGGTCTTTTCCCGCTGGCGTATGCCAGCCATGGGGCTCCAGATATCACTGGCTGTTGATTTCCCAGGTATAGCGTACCTGCGTGGGTGCTTCCCGCATTTGCTCCAGCCGCATCCGGTCGATAAAATCCTGCTCACCGTCATTGAGCCTGCCTGGATACATCCCCACCAGTAAGGCTGCTATCGGGGCACCAGGACCTGCCACCGCAATCTGACCGAGCCTTGTTACCGTTGTTGCAGCCCATGTGCCTGGAGTCAGTGCCCTGCCCCCAATTAAACCGAAAACACTGGTTCCTTCTGTCGCCGCCTGCGTACCCGCAGCAAGGAAAGTAGTCTGGTAAAAGGCCATCTCCGCAAAGTGAGTATGTGGTTCCTGTTGCTCTCCGGCATCATTACAGCCTTCACCACGCAGACAGGATTTGGCAAAAACCGATTGCGCTCCTGCTCAACCTGTTGTTACCTCACTTTTTCTTCGGCATTCGCTTTGCGTTCGGCTAACAGTTTTATCCGCTTCACCTCAGCCGGATTCGGCTCACTACCAATCCACTGCCCAGCCGGAGCAATAATCCGGTTTGTACCGGAAGGACAGCCACACGCTATATCAGAGCCATCCACCGCCACAATTCTGCCCATATTCCTGTGACGTGGTTCACCCGTCATAACAACCCCTTCTTGCCCGCATTTCGGGCAGCGCGTGGTTTTATCTTCTACATGAATCACTCTACGACCATGCTCGCTATGGTTCGACATCGAAGCAATACATCGTGCACCAGTGATAGTGATATCCCCATCTAATGCTGTTCCCCGTCCATAACAATTAGAGCGATTTCCCATATGCTATTCCTGTTATTTCCATAGTTAACTTGCTGCAATATTAATCGATCATAGCGTTGATTTAAAAATAAAGTTCATTATCAGTCATGAAAATATTTTAAGAGTAAGAACCTGACCCACCAGGCGTTATTGACGCAGCCAGTTTGGATACAGACAGCGCGGAGAAACCGCAGCGTACACGGAGTACGCGAGGATTTCGAACACTGCCCAGGGCCAGAATGACAAGTAAAATAGCCTAATGAATTAGCCCAGACCGCAGTCTATTTGGCCTCCGATGAATCAGCATTTGTGGCTGGAACCGGGTTGTTAGTTGGTGGCGACGTAGTAAATCTTTAATCCGCAAGATTCGCTAAGATTGCATCATCAAAGATATATCAGATTGTGAGAGTCACAGCCAGGCAGGCGATTATTCCGTGGACACAAGACAGAGAAACAGCACTCTTCTGTCCAGGGATAAACCACTTGAGAAAAGATATTCCAGAACTGTTCAAAGGCGCAAAACAACAAGGGGTTACCTTACGGTAACCCCTTGTTTTATATGGCGGAAGCGCAGAGATTCGAACTCTGGGAGGGTCGCCCCTCGCCGGTTTTCAAGACCGAAGAAAATACATTTAAAATCAAATAGTTATTAAAAATACTTGGAATAAAATACAAAATTACTCCCGTTAAAAATCAACAAGATACGATGCATTTTTTATAAATATTCCAGGTGATTATCATGATTCCCCCCCTTTTTTACGGCTCATCCCCGCTCGCGCGGGGAACACTAGAGGGTTGTGGGAGGATGAGAATTTACAAAGGCGGCTCATCCCCGCTCGCGCGGGGAACACTAAGCGTATCTATCTGACTTAAAGCAGGTTTATTCATATCAAAAACAGTACCGATTGTCAAGACGAATCAAACTACCTCTCGGCTCCTGAACTCAATTTCTGTTTCACTTTCCTGCCTAACGCTATACCGGGTTTTTCAATTAAAAAATAACAAATTACCCCACCCACGATCCCCACTACAACAGCACCAATAGAGTATATTACTGCACTCTGCAACGTGGATAGGCTACCACTAACGCGAGTTTCAGCGACATACCAGGCTCTCTGTGCTATAGGGTGAGCCAAATACATAGAGTAAGACGCTCCGCCGAGCAAAAGTGCGACTCTATTCGGCTTCCTGGTTAAACGCTTTTCAAAAACAAGACTTGAAACAACTAATAGTATTGCCCCCGGACCAAACGCGATAACACGGGATAACACGGCCTCATTTAAATACCCCCACACGAAACACATTATCGATAAACCTAAAAATATAAAACCATATCTTGTATTTAAATTAGATAACCTATTAATATTTACACCAATCATAATTCCTGAGAGGAACTCTAATAAAACAGGACTGGTATAAGTTACTCCTATAGCACCTTTAGGAGTAATAACGATACCGATAAGAACCAGCGCACAAAACACCGATGCCAGACAGATTAATCTATGCCGTCCGTCATTAAAAAACAATGCCAGTGCGAATACAACGTAAAAGAACATTTCATAAACTAACGTCCACCCTATCGTATATAATGGCGTAACGTCACCAACATCTGGATTACGGGCAGGAATTAAAAAAAATGATTTTAGCGTATATATAATATCTAAATTCCGCTGATTCAGGAACGCAGACGGCACGGTAAAAATTGCAATAAGAAGAGCCCAGGTAAAAAACCAGTAAAGCGGGAAGACCCTAAACAACCGAGCCCTAAAAAATTCACCGGGGGTGACTTTCTTGCCCGTTGTTGTTGTAACCCACATTATAAAACCGGAAATAACAAAAAATACGTCCACCCCAAAATTACCAACCGGGGACGGAAAAAACTGACTGACGGCCTGCATCACCATCGCATGGTAGACAATTACCGAGATCGCTGCTACTCCACGTAAATATTGTATTCCGGTATAATACGTCTTCAACAACCACCCCCCCCCCGTAATTAAAAATAAATCAAATGTTATCACAAGGTGGAACTGACCCGATCCCCCCTTCTGAGTAACGGCTTGTTTCAGCGGGATTATAACATCAGAAGTTTCGTCAGTCAGTTGCCGTTTTTTTTTGGCCTTTACCTATTCCTGTATATGTTCTGTATCTGGTGGTGGAATATCTATCCAGCAAGGCATACCTTTTTTACTTCCACGAACGGTTCCCTTCGGTGGATGCCCGCTGAATATGGCATACGTTTCATCTGTAACATCAAGTAGGTCGGGTGGTAATGTCCCGGCCTCTTCATAGCTTTTGAGTAGATCTACTGGATAAAATCCGTTTGTTTTTGCACTGAACTTATACTTATTCATAATCAATACCCTATCGCCATCCAAAATGACTGAAGCTCATTATTGTTAGATATATAATTGAATCCCTGTCCGTCCTCACCGTTAGCAAAAACGTTAGCTGAGCTACCACCAGCGTTGGAGTTCCGTAACGTCAGTTGAATATTTAAGCACAGGCTAGGAAACGCTATAGGGAACCAGACACGAGTCGAAACGCCACCTCGATTAACAATACCCCACTGAGTTATTAGGCCCGTTGCAGCGTCACGAAACCAACCGGTAGCCTGTATTGATGCGGTCGGCTTTCTCGCAAAATTCTGATCCACCCACTCCTGCGTAGCACGGGTATTGATATTGTTAGTGAGACTTGTAACCTGAGCGCTTGTCCAGTCTTTAGCATTCTGCTCAGCCTGGTTTGCTCTGTTCTGTGCGTCAGTCTGGGTAGACAGATCCCCTGTATAGCCCTCGTGATAAATCCGGTATCGTTTTCCGGCAAGTGAATGCCCGCCAATAGCTAAGGAGTTATCGGTATCCAGTCCGAAAAAGGTGGCAAAGTCCCCCTCCCGGTGAAACATCATTGCCGCAGATGCCGATTTGTTACCACCGTTACTCACCTCAAGGGAGGGCTTATTCCTGTCGCCAGTCGCACCCGGGAGATCCGGGGTATTGTTTGACATAAACGCAGTCGTCAGGTTATTTGCGGACGGATAGCGGCCATTTACCGTCATTACCTGACCGTTAGCGGTGCCCAGTGCCGTTGCAGGAAGATACAATCCGTCCGATTCCTGCTTTGAATAGCTGTAACCGGCGGTTTGGTAATTTCCCTTTGGCTGAAACCGGGTATCGGATTCCGTTCTGGTGTAATAGTTTTTTAACCCCAGAAACCTGTCAAAGGTCGACCAGGATGCCTGCGATTTATCCGGTTGTTCCCCCTTCGTTTCTTTCACAGAGACATAAATAACGTTTCCGAACTGAACGATGGCAGTTTTTGGATAGGAAAGTGAAGCGTCCCATTCGGCGACCCCGCGTTGCGTCAGGTACATCAGCCATTCATCGACACGCTTACCCACTGCGTTAAACCACTCTAACGGTGGTTTGCCCGCTGTTCTGTCCAGCGTTACTCCCCATCCCCTCAGGACATCGGGGAACGCTTCGATTTCTCCCGTTTTAGCGTCCTGCGCAAATATTTTTAAATCGGGTTTTTTAATAACTGACATTCATTAACCTCGTAAATTTTCCATCGTTAAAACCAAATGCGAGCGGGTCCCCGGACCAGCCAAATGGCTGCGCATCGGTAATAATGAGATATTTATAACTGACACCCACCGGTCTCGATAAGATGTCGAGATTTTTCAGAGCATGGATACGAAAAGGTGTTAAATAACCGGCAGGGATAACGACATTCATCGACATATCATAATTATCGATAATGAAAGCCTGCTCGCCCAGTAAATGACGTAATGAATACGTAATACCGGCAATATCAGGCTGCTGATAGTTTTTGATGATTTTTGCTTTGATAAGAAACCGATATTCGTCATCATTCAGTACAGAAGATGCCTTTAAAGCGTCACCGTAGCGGTAGAACACACCGGTATTAAACCCAAGTGCCGCCTCAACTTCCGACCAGCCAAAATACTCTTTGGGGATAATGGACTTCATCACCCGGTCAATCCCAGCGTGCCGCCCGACTAAATCCAGCGCATAGCCGGTGGCGGTATTAACATCCAGCAGGGTGGAAAGCTGAATTGCGGATCCAAACACTTTTTTTAGTTTCAGAAAGCAAAAGCCCGACGGTTTGTCGGGCCTTCGGTTTTCCTCTGTACTGCCAGATTAAAAAATCTTCCCGCGATTTACTCAATCAGTACCTCCACATTTTCAGGCGTGATCCTGGCGCACTGGCGAACGCCGATAAGCGCTGTATCTGAACCGTTAACCCGTATGGATTTGATATAAAAACCCGGCACAGAATTAACCTGGCAGGTCAGCCGCATGGCGTAAACGTTCTCGCCTATGGTGAATTCCGTTGCGGCCAGCGCGGCTTTGATACCGTCTGTATCTATATCGTTAAAACCGGACGTGCGCTCCAGCACCAGTCTGATGCTGATGTCGATAATCTCTGCGCGATCAAAATAGACGGTGCGCGGTAGATCCGCATACTGAAGTACATACGCCACATTACCCATCAGACCACAGCCACCCATTTTCTTTTTAAGAATGGTTCGCGCGATATCGGAATCGCTGCCGCCGATAACCACTGCATTCAGCGTATGTCCCGGAACACCGTTACCATCGGTCTGACTGGTGTAGTTCTCATATACGCGCGCCTGTTTTACATCCGCAATATCAAGAAGTGCCCCTCAAGACCCTGGCGATCATCGTGGTTATTAATGGAATGTGAACGCATAAAGCGGATAAGCAGGTTGCCGTCTGTTTCCTCAAACGCCCCCGGTATTGCGGCCGATGTGGTAGTGACCTTCTCAACGCCAACCGTGACTGTTTCCATTGTCAGCTCAGAACCACTGGAAAGAGAATATCCTCCCAGCTCAACACTGCGAATGCCCGCCCGCGCTGAACCGTTGGTGTTCAGGCTGATAGCCGTCAGCGTAAGCCATTTAACGCGATTGCTGTCGACCAGTACCGCGCCTGCCGGGATCGGGATATTCGGCCTGCCCGTGAATACCACGTCATGGATATAACTATAATCCGCACCACGACGGACGACCCCCGCGTACATGCTGCGCTGTTCAAGCCAGGTTCCTGTGGCCTTGTACGGATCCAGCATCTGTACAATCATGGCAATAGCCTGGTTGACGTTGGCTATTTCCTGTGAGAACAGCCCGATCATCTGACCGTCCGGGGTATCGCTATCGAGATTAATATCATCGCCATAGATACGCCTGAAGCCCTCGATCAAGCGTTGATGCACATCGGCGAGCTGGTCAATTATAATGCCGGTATCAGTTATCCGGAGCATGGGTTACCACCTGGTTGTTCTCGCCATAGATGTCGTTATAGCTCACCTGCACGCTCATGCGTCGGGTATCGGGATCAAGACCGATTGCAAAAGCAGTGATTTCTGTTACTCCAGCCGTGCTGAGTACAGTATTTTTTAACGCAGATTCCATCTGAATCAGGTCCGGGTTTTTCTGCAGCCAGTCGAACCACTTAAGTCCATGCTCGCGGTTTAAAAACCAGTCACCATAAAGCGACAAAAGGCGGGTTTCTACTGACTGGGCTATCGCCTGTGATTCAGTTGCATAATCCCCGCGCCCGTTGCCAAACATCCAGTCGTGATTACTGTCCAGTCGTCGGGTTCTCATCAGCAAGGTGCTCCTGTATTGCCGCTACCGGTCTGTACGCCTGTGTGCGTGTGTGTATCACCAATATTTTTGCCGTTGTGAGTCATCATGCCACCACTGGATTCGCTATCGCCCGTAACCGAATGGTTACCGTTAATCAATGAATTTCCGGTCTGCACCCGGTTCCCCGTGTGCTCAATATCACCCTGAATGGTTATTTTTCCCGGCGTGATACGAATGAATGTTGCGCCATCATCGGTCTGCATCGACAGTGCATCCGTTGAATACGCCGGGATTTTTTTGGGTCGGCTGCTGCCCTGCGGCAGAAAAAATGCGTCTGAGTAATCATGAAAGCGGGTATCGAGTGGCGCGGACTGTTGGCCGGATACAAACCAGCCATCGATGCAGCGCTCGGAAAATATCGCTAAGCCCTCGTCACCGGGTTTCAGGGGAACTGTCACACAGAATCCTCCACCCCGATAAAAACCAACAGGCACATCCACCAGCGGTGGCAATGCCAGTTGCACGCCGTCACGCATAACCTGGTCGATCATAAGCTGTAGCGTTGCAGTATGACCGTTGCACGCAATTACCGTAGCGGGAAGCGCGGTGTGAATATCACGTCGCTGGTTGTCTGCGTTCTGACTGAGCACATCCAGCAAACTGGGATTTTTTTCCATCAGGTACCTGCCTTTTTAAATCGCCCGCCGACGCACAGTAGCTTTGTGTACCAGTCATTTCCCAGCAGATCGCCGGTATGGGTCAGTTCAGTGATTTTATAATCACCGTTGTACTCGGGGATGATGGACACGACGCGCACCAGCCCACCGATACACAATGCGGGATTACACAGGCAGGTTATCTGCAACCCGTCGTCGGTTTTTTCCGGGCTGTTAATCATTCCGGTTTCCTGCGACAACACAAATCCGTCGTTATCAGACGCCACCTTATCCTTTGGTAAAACAGTCAATTGTCCGTCCTGTACTGACCAGTCGGCATTATTGTTTTTACCGATCTTATGCAGGGTATCGCGTGCGTTTCCTGTCAGCACTTTTCCACGCGGCAGGATCCGGTCTTCAGGCAGATCAACAACGCCGCTTTCCAGCCCCATCGACCTGGATGCTTCCGCCAGAATGTCTTTGTCACTGGCTCCGGCCTGAAGCGTTTTATTCAGCCCCGCTTTTGTACAGGCCGCGTGGCCATCACCGCAGGTCATTTCGGTAATGAAGTCAACGCCATCCCGCAGGGTGACCGTATTGGTAATATCACCGGTATAAATCAGACGTAACTCATCCTCGCGATAGGCCACGGACAACGACAGCCGGTCATAAACCTTACTGGCGATTAAATTGCGGTTTGAAGGTTGGCGTTCCAGATCCGAATAACGGCCGGATTAGGCTCACTGGTTAATGTTTTTTCTACCGAGAACGCAACCCGCAGGCTGGTTATTTCGATGGATTCACTGGCGTTGCCAATATTAAGCCGTAGCGTTCGTCCGAATTGCCTCACGCCATACCTCCGTTTCGACTGCGTAGAGCATCAGTCTGTTGCCCAGCTCGCCGCGCTGTAGCGAATTGATTCCGAGACCCGAGCCGTCAGCCAGCACCAGGACGAAGGGTAATTTACGCTCCAGCAGTGCCGGAGCGTTAACCGTTAATCCCTGCAGACGGGTTATTTGTTCGCCGGTGTTCGTATTCAGTAAATCGAACTGCCAGCCGTTTAAGACAGGATTGAAATACAGTGTCAGTCTCAGGTTCATGCCGAATAGCGAAAATGACTGCTCCTGTATTTCACCCGTTGAAACCGGGATTTCGTATATCATGCGTTAACCCCCCATCATTGATTTAAGCTCTTTGCCGATCATCTTAATTCCCGATTGACTGACTTCTTTCGGTTGTGTTTTGCCAAGGTTCTTTTTGGCAGGTGACGATGATTTCACATCCGGATGGATACCCCGGGCCTTCTGTGACTCAACGATAAATATTTCCCGTAGCGTTAGCGTAAACTCCGCCGAACCGTCGTACATCTGCGTAACACTGAGACTCAGGATCATCATGTTGTGGTACTGGCGGATCCCTGTCTGAACGGTGATTGTCTCGCCGCTTTTTTGCAGGGTCAGCAGGTCTTCATACGCTTTTCCTACCCGGTCGAGCGTAGCCGAGGTGTCATTAGCAAGCCCCGCCGCTTCCGGATACCAGGGAGCCAAAACCCGGCTTACCTGCTCTTTTGCTCCGTCTGCCATCGTCAGAAACTGATTCGCCATTGCCTCAGTCTGGCGGGTATATGCGGTGATTTCGAGGGGGAGCGGGTAGGCTTCATAAAATGACGTGTCGTAACCGGTCAGATTTTTGAATTGTTGCGGTGGCGAGTAGCCAACCATCACACCAGACACGGTGATTTCTTTTGGTTCGAGAACGGCGTGATCGGCAATGCTGGCTCCTGATTCAACCGGGTTCTCAGTCAGGCGCAACGTGGATCCATGCCCTTCCACGGTTACGCAGTCCAGAATAAAATCGCCAATTGAGCGCGTGATGACCGTCGCCCGACGTGAGGTGTTAAATCCGCTAAGAATATCCATAGGACTCCGGAAATGAAAAATATAAGAGGGCTTAACGATTAACCCCTCCCTCCAGGTTTCTGGCCGTCTGCTTCAGCGATTTTTCCAGCCCTTTAGCTGACAGGTCTGCAGCCTGCACCGGATCTGTGCTGGCAATGTGCTGGGTTACCTGGATGTCATTTTTGATGCTGGTCTGCCTGCTGTTATTGGTCGTGGCGTTCGTCACACCGTTACCTATCATTGCGTTACCCGCGACCGGAGAGGGTGATTGTGTGATGGATTTTATGGTCTGATCGAGGTCGATCGCCTTCCCTTTAACATCAACATCGCCGTCGCCAAGCCCTACCATGTCTTTGGCTCCGTCCCATAATCCCTTCAGCTTGCCGACCGTATCATCATACTTCTTCGTGACCCAGTTAAAGGCTTCCTCAAACGGTTTCTTAATCATATCGGTCACCAGTCTGAAGGTGTCGCCGATTTTTTTGGTAAAACTGTCGGTATCACTGCCCCAGATATCGAACAGGCCCTTAATTAACTCCCAGCCCTGCTGAAATGGTAAGGTAAGAAGCCCAGACACCCGGGCGAACGCCGCGCCGAGCGCTTTAACGGTCTTCCCGGCGCCTTCCTCGCTCATCCCCAGTGATTTGAGGATGTTCTTTACCCCGTCGCTGAAGAACGTCTTAATCTTCTCCCATGTCTCCTGGACGGTTTCCAGAAGTCGCCGAAGGACGATTCACCCGTTTTCAGCCACCGGTACAGATCGTACAGCACATACCCCAGTCCCACCACCAGTCCGATAACCAGTCCAATGGGGTTCATCAGCAGCGCACGACCGAGCCAGATAAACGCCTTACCTGCCGTTCCCACAAGTTTAATAACTTGGCTGAACGGAGAGGTCAGCAGCGCCAGCGCACGACCAAACATTCCTGTACCTTTGATAACGGACAGGAACAGATTAGTGCCGAACGCTGCTGCAAACATGGAGCCCAGGAGTTTCAGCGAGGTTTTAAACTCACCGGATAAATTACCACCAGTCTTTTACGCGCTTAATCCAGGCAATACAGCTTCCCAGAATTCGCCGAACTGTGATTCTCCCCATCCAGATAGACCATCAAGTCGTCAATGATGAGCATTAAACCGACAATTGCAGCAACTATCCAGGTAATCGGGTTCATCAGCATCGTGCGGTTGAGGATGGCGAACGCCGCCGTCAGCATGACAAGCGCACCTTTCCAGCCGATGGTGTTTTTAACCACCGAACCGATCGCCCTGCCGGTATTCACAATCACCTGTATCGCGCGCGCGCCAAACTGGATAGTTTTCGTTAGCCCGCCCGCAACCAGCTCTTTACTGGCACTGAGCCAGTTGTTAAAACCATTCACCGCATTCGTCAGTTGGGGCAGCAGGTTGAGCGCGATTTTGGTTTTAACTGACTCTATCGATACCCCGGTGCGTTTCATTGCGGCCTGGTACTCGTCAGCCTGCTGTAGCTCTGCCTGTGAGATGTTGAAGAGCAAGCCTTTCTCTTTTGACAGCGTACGCGCACCACCCACGGCCTGATCAATAAAGCCCAGTACCCGCCCGGATACATAGCCAATCAGAGCCCCCACACCCGCCGCCAGCATCTTCAGCTTACCGACCGATTTCTCCGCCTCCTTCGCCTTGCGTGTGGCCTCTTCCGTTGTCCGTATCGAATGATCGCCGATATCGTCCAGATTCCGGTTTACCCGGTTTGCCTCGCTGGCAATCTGCGCCGCTGCCACACCCAGAGCGACAACCACGTCATTTATTTTTGCCGCCTGCGTCGTATCAACGCCGATAGCGACCAGCAGTTCCTCGATCTCCATCGTCCGACCTCTGTTGCGCCAGCAAACGCTCAACATATGCCTCGTGGAAATCCAGCACATCCTCGAGCGTGGCCGTGGTGCGTAAATCATGCCCGGTGTAGATACCTTCCATCACCGGGAGCATTTTTATCCAGTCAACATCACTTACCGGGGCCGTCAGCGTCACCGAGTCTGGCATACTTATCGCAGAGGCGACCCCATCGGGCAAAAAATCAGCAAAGTGGAACATTATCCCCTCAATAATGAGCGGAATGTAATGTGAGCGGTGAGCATTGAAATGACGGTTAAACACATCGGTACGGTTGAGCGTGACCGGCTGGTCGTTCTCATCGCGTACCGTAACGTATTTAATGATAAATGCCTCAACACCCTGCATTTCTGCTGAGCCGATATTCGACACGATGCCGCCAATATCGATTTCAACCTTCGAATCCTGCATGGAGATACATCCCGAGAGCGACATCCAGTCAACATACTTAAGCAGCGCCAGCAGTTTCATTGCCTGGTTTTTGGCCTCGATAAAATTGGCCTGGCGATGTTCATAGATCACATCATCTTTATTCATTTAATGCCCCTTTTGCTAATCGGGTAACAATACGTTCGAACTGGATAATCCAGGTGTTGGGGTTATGCGCAGTACCACGGGCATGGGTCGGCGGCGTGGTAAAAATCCCGCCTGTCCGACCAGTTCGTCCCCGTTCCAGGTATCCTTAAAGTACATCTCAATCGGAGTGGGTGCCGACTGGCTGTTGAGGATTTGATTACGCAAATCGCACAGGAATTTGTTGTCAGCGGAATGCTGTAACAGCTTAAAGGTGAGAATACCGGACTCGTTGCCGGTAAACACAAATACCCCGCGCCCTCCGGCACCGATGGTATACGCGCCATCATCCCCGACGGGTGCCAGAGAAAACGAGTCGCTGGACTCGTCCCACGCAGTAATTTCGTAACCGTTCAGCGACAGGGTGCTGCGGTGCATGACAGGATGCTGCGGTCATGTTTTTTATCATTTTTTTATCCTTAACGGTTAAACTGAATAAGCAGGTCAGCAGAATGACCCGCTCCCGCCAGTTTGATGGCGCACATAACCGGCATCATTTTGCGGGCCTCGCGATCGGCATCAGACTGCAGGTCGAAACTGTCGGAGTAGAAATAGAAGCCTTCGTCGAGCCGGTCGCCCCACGTCAGCGCACCCACGTCATTACCCCGCCACAGACCACCTGCCAGAAACCCGTTGCGCACGAACTCAGCACCAATGATATTCAGGAGCCAATCAGCATCGCCTAACTTTGTCGGTTTGCGGCACTTTGCTCGGGTTGCCCTGCAGCGCGGTAAATGCCTGTTTCTGGCAGGCGTCAAGAAACGCATCGAGCCCCATCACTTCATCGATGAACGTGCCACCCAGCATCTGCCCTTCAGCCAGCATGTTGATGCCGTCATAGTCGGTATAAAAATTGATGCCCAGTCGCTGGCATTTCGCCGCTTCGGTTAATGTGATGCGGTCATCCGAGCGCACGCTGGTCTGCTGCTTGAACTTGACGGTTTTAGCGGTGTTCTGTCCCTGCCAGAGCGTTGAAACGGCAATCGCCAGCAGCTCTGCTGCAGCATGGTTATCACCGGTTTTGTTGTACTGCACCATCAGGCGACCACTGTTTTTGTCGTACAGTTTTTTGAGCATATTCGCGTTGTTCCACTCGATTTGCTCATCACGCACTGCGGTGTACGCCAGCACTTTCAAATCCGCCGCAGCAATCCAGGAATGCGCGTCGTCCAGTTGCTCATCTGTCAGTGCATCAGCGAAATAGGCGGAATCGTACCAGTTCTGGTAAAGGTTCTGCAACTTATGCATCGCTTCGGATGGCAGTTCGGCGTTGACTGTCTGTGCCGCCTGCCCGGTGATTACCGTCGCCTGCCCGTCTTCCAGCTTCAGCAGACTGCCGATATAAGAACCGGTTCCGGGGTCGGTGGCATAACCAATACGGGTTGCGGGATAGGCTCCGGCAGTCTGCGCCTGAATAATAAGGCGGTTACCGACACCATCCCACAACGCGCCGATGTTGCCTGATTCCGGGAGCTGGTCGTCAATCACAGCGGCCACATCGCTGAAATCAATCGCTGTGCTAAAATCCAGCCCGCTCAGCGTGGTGGCGACACCGCCGATATTCAGCGTCATAGCGCCGTCGGTGATGGCTTTGAATGTGTTAATGCCAGCGGAAATCGTTGAGCCTTTGAGCGCGTTTGCGGTGGCAGCAATTTCCTGTGTTTCAGCGGCGAACCGGCCAATCATGGCGCGTTTCGGTCGCGGACGGGCACTGAACAGCGAAAGTGCCGCTTTGTAAACCTCTGACTTCGAACCAAACTGACTGGCTACATCCTCAGGGCCGGATACAAACAAATAGCGGGTTGTGGCATCCTGGAACGGTTCGCCAACGTCTGAAGTAAAAATGGTAACCATACTCAAATCCCGGCGCTGTGCTGCGGTAGCCTGCGGCAGGATCTGTGCATTGATGACCTCCTTAATGGGTAAGCTCATTGCTAATCCTCATAAAGAATAATATCCACCGTCTCACCACGGTTAAGCGGTGCGGCAATACGATGGATATGAGAGAGTGTTAAATCGATTTGCGCCCGTTGCTCCTTGCCACCAGCAATCGCCGTCGGCAGATTGCGGATTTGCGGCTTACGGACAATTCCAGCGGGGATCTGTTTGAATTGTTGCTGCGCGTAATGAGTACTGAGTGATGACGACAGTTTTTCGATAATCAGGCAGGCGTTAGGTCCAAAGGCGTTAACCGATATCAGCGTTTCACGGGTTGAGGTAATGATCTCGGCTTCGGCTACCCCGTCAAAGCGGCGCTCTTCACCGATGAGATCGGACGTCATGCTGCTGACAGAAATAAAGTAATCCAGCGCCGAAACATCGGTTTCCTCGTTTCCGTCAATCACCCGGCCCTCAGGTAACTGTAAAACCGCCGCTATCGTCTGCCTGACTGCCTTCATATCGAGTTGCGAAAGCGTCGTAATAGCCATAATCATTCCATAATGATTTACTGATAATGCGCCAGCGCAGACCATTCCATGAGAACAACTCTTTATTCTCAACAGGTGCCTGCGTCATCACGCGCACCGTCGGGTTATAGCGATCACCCTCAGGCAGGATCTGCAGGTCATCGTTGCTGGCAGGCCGCACAATGCAGATAAGTTTCCGCATGGTGCCGGATGCTGCGGTAAATTCACACTCCTGACCAAAGAACGGATCAGAGAATATTTCGTCGGCAAAATCGTCCATTATTTATCGCGTACCTCATAAGTGATGGATTGCAGTAAATTCCCGGTATCGATTAGCGGTCTGGAGGACCCTTTTCTGGCGATGGTTTTCGGGTCCAGCGGTGGTGCAATTCCCGACTGGATTTTGCGTTTAACCTCGCCAGCAAGTTTTTCACCCACCAGCGCGTCTCAGCGCAAACGCCGCTTCCGTTTGTCCGTCTTCGAAAATCGCTTCCTGAAGACGTTTAGCCAGAAACCGTGAGGCCTGTTCCTTATTCTCACGGAGGGTAGAGCGCAGAAACGAACGCTCAGGAATATGACCTGGCACGCCGAACTCATGCGCGGCGGCAATCGTGGCCGTGCTGAGACCATCATCACGCCCTGTATTGCTGGCTGCTGGTACGCCAATAACCACTTTCGTCCGTCCCAGCGCACGAATACGGGCCTCCAGTGCCCTAAGTCCCGCGCCTTTAAATTTTCCCGAATTTTTAATCATCACCGTATCGCCAGTACATGCACACCCACCAGCTTACGCAGCCGGATATATTCCTGCCCGTAACTGCTGGAGGCGTAGCCGTCGTGATTAACCCCGAAACCAGCGTCAGGTGCGGAATAACCCAGCGACAAGCCGCCTGCACTTTTGCTGGTAACGGCCATAACCGGTTTTCCATTTGCATTGCCTGAGCCGGTTAACACGCCAGAGGCATAAAGCAGATGCGCCGCCATGGCGTGCTGGCCCTGTTCATAGAGCTTTCGCCACACCCTGCGGCTCATCTGGTTTGCAGCATCCTGCAGGGCGCCTGCAATACGCTCTGGCGATATAGCGGTGAATTCAGGGTAACGTGCGGTAAATTCCATGCTACCCCCCCGTGATTACTCTGCTGGCGAGGATTTATAGTCAACGTAAACAGCCGACTGTGGCTGTTTCCACATTGCACCACCGAATGCCGAGCGATAGCCGCACTCGTAGGTCAGCAGATCACGCGGTCGTACAGCCAGCAGTTCTGGCATATGCACTTCCATTTCAACGTAATCCGCTTCATACGTGTAGATAGCCATGCGGGTTTTACCCGTCTTGATGCCAACCGCATAATTGCTGGGTACTTTGACAAAAGTGATACTGAAATTATCGTTGCCGGAAGCCTTACGCAGCGCCGCCATGATGCGGTCCATTGCCGCAATCGGCAGCAGGTCGGTACCGACAACAATCGGGTTTGGATCGAATTTCTGCATCGCCAGCATGAAGTCGCTGGCATCCATTGCGATATGCGTTGGCTGGATGCGGTAACCGGATTTTCGCCAGGCTACGTTGTAAGCATCCAAAACCAGCTTAACAAACTCATCCGATGTCAGTTCAGCAATGGTTTTGCCGGAAGCGTCGATAATAATTTGCACACCCGTGCCCGTCAGTAAACCTTCCTGGCCCTTCACACCCTGATGCCCGACATAACCCGCGTACTGGATAGTCGACAGGGCGTTAGCGTACAAATCATCCTGTTTCTTGGATTGCAGGTTAATATTGAGTCTGGCGATTTTCTCCAGTTCCTGCTGCGTCCAGGTGGCCGCCTTAGCCCACTGGCCGACAGGTGCTTTCAGCCATTCGATATCACTGTCAATGGTTTTCAGGCTGTTGGTTTTATTTCCGATGATGCCGTCTTTAACCGATCCGACTGCTTTCGAGACGCCAAAATCCACATATTCCCGGGAAAAATCGAGCCCCTCTTTAACGGGAAGCGCTTCGCCAATGTTGATCTCCGGTAGTTCTTTTTCCTGCAGCTCCATATCGCGCTCGGTTAGCGCTTCCTGCAGCACTTCTTCGAAATCTGCTGATTCCATAGGCATTGGTTATGCTCCTTCCGTCTGCTGAACTGCCTGTTGTACATAGCCCAGGGTGATGGCCACGCAGTTATTACCTGCACTCACATCCTCCACCCAGTAACCCAGATCGATATTGCCGGTTGCTTCGGTAGTCACCTTCCCGGCATCGGCACCCGTCGCGACGATATAGGCGGTATCGCCACGGGTAAAATCAGCGTCATCGACCGTCAGTGCGCCGACACAGTCACCGTGCGAGAAATGCCCCACGTTGACCTGTTTGTTATGCGGCGCACCGTCGCCATAGATATCGCGCACCACAATCCCGTGGATACGGGTATCGTCAGCAAGAGGCATGACGCCACCCTCGGGGTTGACCGCTACGAACGTGCCATAGGGCAACTTCGTTTCGGTCAGGTTCTCTTCGCCCCAGACTTTGTCGTTTGAGCTGGAGGCTCGTTTAATCGAGCCCGGTTTGATGGTGCCTTCGGCACCGTCCCAGTCAGTAAACCCGAATGCCATAATTATTTTCCTCCAAGGCGTTGCGTTGCGGTTTTTTCGAAGCTGGCTTGTTGTCTTTCAGTAACTGAGCGCCAATCTCGCTACGTGGTTTTGACGTGGCCTGAATGGCCGCGTATGCCGCGCGGACTTCGCTGTCGGTCATTTTTTTGACCTGCGCGTCATTAAACGCCCGGGTACTTACCAGCACAGCGGCACGAACATCACGCGCGGATTTAGCATCACTGAAACTAATTTTCGGGAAACGGACTTTCGCATCGGTCAGGGTCGCTTCGGTTTCTGCGTCAGCTTTCAGATCGGCGAGTTCTTTTTCCAGTTTTTCCACCTTCGCTTTCAGGTCTGCGTTTTCGGTTTCCAGTGCAGCGATTTTCGCGTCCTTATCATCACCACCATCAGCTGCGGGATTGTCGTCGGTTGTCACCGGCGCACCCGTCACGCTCTCCAGTTGCGCTTTAAGTTCCGCCAGTTGCGCCAGCACTTCCTGAGCCTTCTCCGTTGCTTCTTCCGTTCCCTGTCCCTGGAGTTCTTCCAGCGCCTTTTCCAGCGCGGCGATCATGCCGACCAGTTCATCAGCGGTCAGGGCGGCACCTTCCGCATCCTTCAGTTTTTTGCCCTTCAGGAATTTCAGGGCGTCAGTTAATGTTTTGAACATCGTCTTACCTTTTTTGTCGTTTAACTTACACTGAGGTCCGTAACGCCCCTCTGCCACGCCCGCGACGTGATTGCCACGGATGTTGATGTGGTAAAGCTTTCCGCCCCGCTCGACGAGTGTTGCCGGTTCATACCCGACCGACACCTCCCGGATACCGGTTGCCTCCAGCGCCTCTATGGCTGTCGCGTCAGTGAGGTAAACATCGCAAACTACGGTATCCCCTTCTATGTGGGTGTTAGCAATATGCCCAACTGCTTTATCCCTATGGTCCACAGCGGTCACTTCTCCATCATCAGGATGGGTCAGCGTGAAGGGGAGGCCATTAAATGAAGCGAGGGTTTCGGGCTTTGACAGCTCGTCGAGGGTGCGGATAACGGTAACTTTTTTGCCGGCATCGCTGCCAGTTAATCCCAGTTCGTGGCCGTAATACTCAACCGGCCCCGCACGGGTTATCGTCGCAGTGGTAATAACATACCCCTGCGGTGTTCGTTTCCAGGCCATGAATTAATCCCATGAGACGTATGGAAGGGCGACGCAACGACACTGATAATCCTCACCAGGTTTACCCTCGTATGCGCCGATACTTTTTCTCTTCTTCCAGGTTTTGCCGCCATCAGCGGAGTAGACTGTCGGGTCGGAGTATTTGCAGAGCATATTGTTCAGCACCCGATGACTGTGGCGTTCACGTTCGTCACCTGCCCCACCCCATTCATACAAATCAAGACCCAGCGCCACACTGCGCGCTTCTGTCAGGTCGGCATTGAGTTTTGCAGTCTGATCCCGGGCAATGAATTTCGCCCGGCTTTTTGTAACGTTGCCCCGCTCCCGGATAGTATCGATGAGGTTTTCATGCCTGCCACCCGCGGCGAGATTGCCAAAAACTTTCTCGCCGATATCGTTGATAAAATCGGTCTGAATAGACTTAATCAGGGCGACATTCTCCCGCACCGCCTTGTCCATCTGCGCTTTGATGGCCCCGTCGCCCAGCATCCCGGAAAGGTCAATTCCGAACGCAGCGTTATAGATGCGTTGCGTCCGCACCTTATTCTGGGTATTCGCCCGCGTTACCAGCCCCACAGATAATCGACTGGCAATTTCAGCAATGGATATGCCCGCCAGGCGCTGAATAACTTTTGATAACCGGGTGGTGATAATGAGAGGGGGTGTAGCGGGTGCATCATTGAGCGCGGGGCTTGCCAGTTCGTCGATAACTATCCGCACCATGCCGTCGATAAACTCAGTCAGGCGGTCGCGGTACCAGATTTCACAGCGCTTGTCCGGCTTGAGTGGCCGCATTCTCCGCCGTCGCGGTTTCCGCTGGCCCTGCCTGCGCTCCAGTAGTTGTTGAAGTTCCATAGCTGCTCCATGAATCAGAATCTGCGCCTGCGCTGACGATGCCCTTTATTTCCTCTTCCGTGACGGTTTTCAGCACGCCACGATTGATCATCTCCCGGATAGCAACCTCGTCAGTCAGAATTGACGATGTGACCAGCGTGTTAAACCCGGTGGCGTACTGGCTAAACCGGGTTGCCTCATCAGCTTCGTTAATGCTGTCGATTGTCGGGTATTCATAGGTCAGACTTTCCGTGATGGCGAGTTTGTCCAGAATGAACTGATCGGCGAAATCCTGCATGGGGCGCAGACGCGATTCCTGCAGGCCGTTAATGGTTTCGTAATAGGATTTATTGTCTTCCTCGCCGCTACTGAACCCGCTGGCCGATTCACCGAATAGCACCGTTATCGGTCGGTCCAGGGCACCAGACAGCACTATCGCCATTTTGCTAATCACGTCAGAGAGGCCGGTGAATTGCGCGTTCTTCTGCTCATATCGCCCTTGCGTCTGTGCGTCTCCCGCATCAATCAACAGCAGCCCGGTAGAGGATTTGGTTTCCTTCATCACCCTGGCGTACTCGCGCACCTGTCCTTCCTGACCCGCTGCGATCTGGTTATTCATGCCGGGAATAAACAGCACATCGACATTCGCTTCCTGAATGGTGTCGCCGGTGCTCAGGATTGCAGTGTCGAACGTTTTAACATGCTCGTAAGGCGCCTGAAGGTCTGACGTGCCAAACTGCGCGCGATCCTTAATGCTGTGATTGCCCAGCTTCGTCCGGCAGCAGCGGGAGTGGTGAAACCTGAGTTGCTTTGTCCCGACATCAAGTTGATACGTCAGCGGTTCACCAAAACAGTCAGAGCGGATATCAGTGATGACGGTCCTGTCTGGCGTGTACTCACCTTTCCGGAACACCAGGAACTTAACGATATCTTCGTTCTGCAGATTAAGGGGCGAGGCGATCTGGTCGTCAGCACAATCTGTGATAGCCACAATTAGCGAGTCACCCAGCAAGGACGCCCAGCCAAGAGCACTATGGAATACCTCGTTCAGCTTCAATTCTTTTTCTGCATCGGTAATTCGCTGGATCAGAGCGCTATCAACATCACCCGAAAATTTCCGGGGCAGCTTCAGCATGTCATCGGCCGTTTTGTTGATGTACTTCTTCACCACCCACGATTTCTTATTCATCGCGAGCAGTTCTTTATCCGACACATCGGGTTTACTGCTGCTGTACCGCACCGCGCCGATCTTCTCGCCGAGCGAGGTCATTAAACTAACCAGACCATCATTCAGACGGCCAACAAAGTTCTTTTTCGCCATTACAGGATATCCAGTGGACTGAGGGTTTTTCTCTGGTACAAATAACGTAGCGCCTGCGTCATGGCGTCAACGGTGTCATCGTGCCCGGCAAACGGGAATGTCGTGATTTCTTCCACCGTTTCGGTGATCCACGGTGCAATATCAGGGTGTGGCAGCCAGACATTGCCCGCCTCCCATTCTGCGGTACATGCGTGGGCCCGTGCGATTTTACTGCCATCCGGCTCTACCGGAATTAATCCTGATATGATCGATTTCAGTGAGTCAATAACTGCCGGACCGTTGGCTTTATTCTCCACCAACTTGCGCCGCGCCTGCGGGTATTTCTCAACCAGTAACTTCACGGCTTTGAGGGTTTCGGTAAAGCTCATGCGCTTGCGGGTCTGATATAGCAGATAAGCATTAGCGCCTTTCTTACCCCATACCTGACCCACAACATAATCCGTACCGTTGCTGTCCTTAAACGTCATATCCCAGCTGTGAATCACTTCATCAAAGGCATCAGGCAGATCTTTCGGCAGGTAGTACCGGGCAAATTCTTCATGGAATATCTGCCCGTCTCCGGGTTTTGGTTTCTGCTGATACATCGCAGACCAGAAATAATCCCCGAGAATGGCTTTTGTTTCCAGCAATTTATCCAGCGGGTGCAGTTCAGGCACCAGCGCTTCGCCCTGCTCATTGATCGCAGGGAACGCCAGAACCTTAGCGCGTGGCGTGATTTCTACTACACGACCGGATAAGTCATCCGTCGCCCAGCGGGTCGCCATGATAATTTCACCACTGTTTTTCGACAGGCGGGTTTTAAACGTGGAAACGTACCAGTTCCAGACAGATTTTTTTGTTGTCGGGCTCAGCGCTTCCTTAGCGTTTTTTATCGGGTCATCGATGATACCAAGATCGATTTTCTTACCCGTTAACGGTCCGCCTACGCCAGCACAGACATATGTCCCTTTATGGTTGGCAATGCCGAATTCGTCAGTGTTGCGCTTTACGGCGACACCATCGTCGGGTTTGTTACCCAGCCATGCGCCCGGGAATATGTTGCGGTATTCCGGCGTGGACATAATGCGCTGAACGTCGGCATTCATGTCCCCCGCCAGATCAGCAGAGTACGACAGCGCACCCACACGCATTTCGGGATATTTGCCAAAGAAATACGCTGGCAGATAACGCGAAACAATATCCGATTTACCATGCTGCGGCGGCGCACCGAGGATCAGTATCGGGCGCACCCCGTCCAGCATATCCAGCAGGAACTGATCCAGAGCATCACAAACCGTCTGTGAGAACTGGCTGGTGATGTATTCGGGGTTAATGTACTGAATGAAGTCGTGGAGGCTTGCCCGGGCGCTGCGCCGCTTGAGTAGTTCCTTAGCTGCTGCCTGTTTACTTACCGCCGATAATTGCGGCGAGTTGCTCATCAGTGAGATCCTCCACACTTACAGAGTGACTATGCTGGATAGGCTCACCATTCGGCCCACTCAGTTCGGTTTTTGTTTTCAGCATGCCGAGGTGTTGGGGCCACCATCTTCATGGCGTCATCCTGATTACGGGTGATGATCTCAAGGCCTGATTTCCCCTCTTTAATCCCGGCGAATAACCTCCGCTCCGCACCAGTTAAATCACGCGTATCGTGGAATACAGTGCGACCAATGCCGACGCCATTGCAACGCGGGCAATCAGGGTTAGGATCCACCGTGCCGTCGTAGCCGTAACCGCCCGTGTCCTGCAGTGCCTTGACACCTTCCATCCCAGCAACTTTCTCCTCGGCTTCCTTAAATTCAACAACGTCGCGCCACTGGTAGTTAAAACCGATCCCCCAGCAGTAACGGCAACAGCCACGATGATGTTCAGTCAGTTGCGTAGCGTCTGCCGTTGCAATATCCCACCACCACTTCAACACTTCGTCCTGCGTTATCCTCACTCTTCGCGAGCGTTCGTCCAGAGCATCGCGGATTGCCTGGCTGACCTTAGCATTCCTTAGCAATCGAGAGGCGTTAACGTATGCCGTGTTACCTTCGCCTTTATAGCCAGCGCGCCGATAAGCAGCCGTACGATTGAGGTCGACTAGATATTCTTCAACAAACCTGACCTGCATATCGTTTAGTCCGTAATTGCGCAGGTTGAAGGGTGGCGCACTTTCCGGTGTATCGTTCTGCGCATCAATTGGCATTTGCTCATGCTGCGCAGTTATGGGGACTTGTTCAGCCTGCGCATTGCGCACTTTCTTCTGCGCAGTTGGCTTTTTGATATAACGCCGCGCAGATGTGTAATTCAGTCCCTGCGCTGCACACCAGTCTTTCGGGGATATTCCTGTTTTGGCGTGCTCGGCGAGGAACTGGTCTTGCAGTGCTCCCCAGTCCGGTTTTGCCATGATGTTGTCCTGTGTTCACGCTATATTATCATTTATGCGCGTTGGGCATCCCCAACCTTCTCTTGCCCGCCCATTGTTTTGCGACATTCAGGCAATCCTCAAAAATTTTCCCTTTTGAACTCAGGTGGGATTTTCTGTGGTAGTAATCAATAGCTGCGTCAGCACCAGATAACGCCGTGTTCTGGTCGTCGTATCCCAGCCTCACCAGCTCTGCAGTGACGTTTTTGTGAATAAATTCCTGTCTGTTCACGCTGGTTCTCCCTCGGGAAAATCACCCAGATCGGGGATAGCAATTTGAGTCAGCTGTAGGGCGATCCTGGTTGCCTCCCGGATTTTTTGATATCGCGCTTGCGTTGCGCCATCAGCACGCTCCCTCTCTGTCCTCGGTGCTCAAACGACAGACGATCAAACGTGGCAATCTGATTGTGGATTTGCTGACCAGTCATATTAATGAGCTGGTTAGCGTCAAGCGTGCCAATACTCACCACTGATTCTTTTTCAACCAAATCCAGCAGCCAGATCCGGAGATCTTTGGCTACGTTTGTGCGAGACATCATTCCTATTAAATGCGCTCCACGAGGAGAGAATAAACGCACATCAATTTCACGTAAGCTATTGTTTATCCCATCCTTCCTCACTTTGGTCACAACAGACATACTCTCTGAAAACTCATCCTCGTGACGTTTGAAAATATTAGAAACTTTATTCGGACTGGCATAACCCAGCAGGTCAGCCAGCGCATCAGTGGTAAACCAGATCTTTCCATCCCCGTTGTCAAACGGGATTACAGTGTGGTTTTTAAACGTTAGAGCAGATTTCATATTCATAGTGACACCTTTTAGAAACGAGCCTCGTTGCCCAGAAACGACGCCCACAGAGAGGTCACCACCAATAACGGCGTTCCTCCGAGGCTCGTTTCCAGAAAGCTCTGTGTGATTTATGCGCCGGGCAAGGCGCGGTGGATTGCAGATATAAAAAAGCCCCGCGATTGCGAGGCTCGTTGTCAGAGTTGATATCCGTCCCCTGACGGACGGGGTTTTACGGCACACCGGGAAACGGCGAGGCTTCCCACCTCTACTGTGCTGGTAGTGCGGTTTTCCGCAGTTTCGGTAAAACCCGCCGCCAGTTTTCATCTGATACACAGTGAGGATGCGGAACAATCGCGCGCGTTTCTCGTTCGAGAACTTTTCTTCCGGCTTCCAGAGTCCGTTGGTACTCAAATGCCATAGAGTAGAAGCTCGGCGCGTATTCAGATTTGAGGGTTCTCATTGCAGGATAGGCCAGCTCGATATTCTTCCGCATATATTCGGCGGCATTCCATATCCAGCAAAGGGAGCAAAGCTCTTCGCGAGTCAGGGTGATTGTCATTGGTTCGTCTTCCAGTGCCGCGGGCTGGCTGGCTGGCTGCTGATGGAGTTTCTTTTCACACTCGATAAAATAGCGACGGATTTGACGTCCCTTTTCGTTGCGCTCAACCATCGCCAGCTCTTTGGCTGTATCCAGGGTAAGATGATATTCCTTACGACGACGTCCTACAGTTTTCGCCAATTTTGGCGAAAATACGATGTAGTCTAAGTTTGCAGTGAAGCCATACTCTGAAATCCGTTCCCGAATCCAATTAGAAAAATCCCTACCGACTTCAAGAAAGACATGTAAATCACGAGCATTGCAAAGTAAAGCAGATTCGTTAGAAATAGAACCACTGAACACAGGAATGAGTTGGTTATTCATTTTTATGCCCTATCAGATATTTTGAATTCCACAGATGTGGTGACCGGGCGCTCAAAACCGCTGATAGACGGCGGACATATTCCCATTGCTGGTATTGTATTAGCCACACGCCCGGTCATAAATCATGAAATCTGGACATAAAAAACCACAAACTATCGGGCGTGGGAACCGCTATCAGAGGTGTTTTGAGCACCGGGTATTACTATAAAATATAAACTGAGATATCGTCAATCAATATGGTGTCAGGAGGGTAGAAACGGCCCAAAAGTTACCGCGGACTTATTCCCCTTTCGGGTGTTGTATTCGTCGCCCTCCCGACTCTGGTCGGGGTGTGACCGCGCGGTGCGTTCACTAAATGACAGGCATAAAAAATCCAACACTGACGGGGTTGGTTCTGACCGCTAATGGGAGGTTTCTACGCCTCACAGATAAACAATAAAGGAAACAGGCTAGTCTGTCAATTCAGGCACTGCGTATTGACGTACTCCTGCAACGCTCTCAGGGCTGTCTGGTCTCGGATAATTCCGGCCCGGATAGCGAGAACGTTTTCTGCAGCAGACTCAGAGAGTTCGACGGTGGTAGTAGTGTCCACGCCGGGGGTGCTGGTGGTTTGGGCAGTGGCTGGCACGGTGGTGCATTTACCTGCGACCCGCACCCGGCCACCAGCAGCCAGACGCTGGCGCAGAGAATCGTTTTCAGCGTTTGCAATGGCTAACTCCTGTGTATATTTCGCGTCAAGTGCCGCTGCGTCACGCTCGCGTCGCGCCATATCGGTGATGGTATTGTTCGCCAGCCTGAGGTTGTTTTCTGCTGTGTTTGCACGTTCCCGTTCATTTGTGTATTTGCCGTGGTAGTGAACAGCCGAACAGACAGCCACACCACACACGGCCACGATTGCCAGTTGATAACGCCAGTTCACGACTATTTACTCACCCAGTTCGAGGACAGAATCCCCTGACTCGGAATAGGCAACCAGCCCGGAATACTCAGGAACGATACCCCCGTCCGTTGATTCAAATTCTGGGATAACAGTATCTGTGATTGTGTAGGCGGGCTGGCTGTTCTCCTCAGCAAATTTAGCCAGTTCTCTGATTTGTTTGATAGTCAGTGTTAGAGGTTCCACAATTTTCTCCTGTTTTCATGGTTACGAATATTTTTGCTCAAATAACTTGCGCTCTGCCTCACGCCGTTTAGTCAGTCCGGCCAGCACACGACCGCCTGATTTATTCCAGCGGGCAAATTCACGCGCAGCACCTGCGTAATCCCCCTGATTCAGACGTTTCAGTAGCGTGGAGGACGAGAACGAGCGCTGCCCGACGTTATAGGTGAACGACACCAGCGCGTCGAACTGGTTCTGATTCAGCCGTACCCGCACCAGTTTATTAACCGCCTGCTCAAACTGCACCACACCGCAGCGTAATAACCGCTCAGCTGTTTCCTGGTCAATCCTCAGTCCGGGTTTGATCGGTTTGCCGTCTACCGATTGTGTCCATCCGTATCCTATTGTCCATGGCGCGTGTCCTGTTCCAGGGTCAGGATATGCTGATAGACTACAACCCTCGAATCGTTTAATGAGTTCGATGCCGTTTTCTGATATTTGCACGAAAAAATA